>NZ_JBQHCW010000013.1:0-237278 GCF_052068115.1 Nonomuraea sp. ZG12 | reverse complement strand
CGGGAGGGTGTGGGAGAGTAGGTCACCGCCGGACAATCTTTCAGGTAGGGCTCCGACACTTTGGCTGTCGGGGCCCTACCTGCTTTTTGAGGGGGTTCCACACCTGCGGGTGCGGAACCCCCTTTTTTTGCGTTGTATGGGTGTCTAACGAGCCGGCGTACGTGACTCACCGGTTATTGATTGGCGCACGACGACGGTGTCTAACCCAGGTGTCGTCGGCCGGAGAACGTGGTGATCGTCGGTGGCGTCGTTCAAGGCCTCAGCCTGATCCTGCGCGTGCTGGCCCGTGACCGGCGGGTGCGGCTGGCCGTGGAGGACCCCACGAGCCACCGCCAGGAGCCCTTGCTCCGAGGGATGACCACGACTGAGGGGCGCGTCGATGATGGGCCGTCAGCTGCGTAACCGCCCTTCACGGCCTGGGGCAGGGTCAGGAGGCGGCGGGGGTGATGTAGCTGACCGCCTTATGGCCGTACGCCGCGGACCATGGGAGGGTGATGACCGCGCCGTCGCGCTCGAACACCTTGGCCCTCGACCCCTCGCCGGCGTACTCCAGCGGGAGCTTCGCCACCTCCTGGGCCTTGCCAGTAGCGGCGTCCAGACGGATCAGGCGTGGCGCGATGGTGTGTCGTTCGCCTGCTTCCAGGGCCAGGAGTCCCTGGTTGTCGGCGCGAATGTAGGTGAGCATCACTTCCTGGGTGCCCGACGACTCCCAGAGGCGGCGGCCGGTCTTGAGGTCGAAGGCCAGGGCCGTGTTCTTTGTGCCTCCGGTTTTGGCCGCTTTCTCGGAGAAGGTGGTCAGGTAGAGGCGGTCGCCGTGGACTGCGTAACGGCGCTGTTCGAGTACGCCTTCGACGAAGACGACACCGTTCTGGGTGAGGAGGTCCACCCGGTCCGTGGTGAACTCGCTCACCTTGCCGGCGGCCGCGAAGTGGGTGAAGACGTTCTTGCCGTCGATCTCGCGTTGGATGACGATCGGCTTGGCCGACAGGATGGCCCGCATCAGCGGGAGTCGGCCGATCAGGTATTTGCCGGCGACGTCGCCGGTCTTCGGGTGGATGACCTGGACGCTGTTCTTCTTGGCGGATCCGCAGTTGACGAGGGCGACGACTCGGCCGGGGCCGGCGTTGGCGTCGTCCAGGTAGCACTTGTTCGGCATGGTCTTGGTCCATTCCTTGCCGCCGTCGGAGAGGCGGTAGGCGGTCAGCGTGTCGTCCGTCTCGACGATGATCATGCCGTCGGTGGACATCAGGGCCGGGACCATGAGGCCGCTCTGTGCGCCGTCCTTCCTGACCGGGATCTTGATCTTCCAGGTGATCTTGCCGGTGGCGGCGTCGATGCCGGCCAGGTGGTCGCACACCTTGCTGGTGCCGTACGCGAACGCGCCCTTGCCCTCGAACAGCTCGGGGGTGGCGCCGCATACGTGGTCACCCGGTGGCGGCGTGCGCCAGGCCTGTTCGCCGGACTTGAGCGCGTAGGCCAGCACGACTTCCTTCTGCGCCCTGATGACGGTCGTGTCCGTCAGCCAGCTCGCGAACGCCATGCCGGTGCTGAAGTCCGCGCCGCCGGCTCCATGCAGGGGTACGGACCAGTCGGACACCGCAGGCTTTTCCGCCCCGCCCTTCTCGGCGTCGCCGGCCTGGACGGTGGGGGAGGACGAGGTGCCCGGCCGCGCGACCAGCCACCACGCGGTGCCGCCGCCGGCCAGCAGGACCACCAGGCTGAGCGCGACAATGAGCACGACCTTGGCCTTGCCGCGCGCCTTCTGCGGCGTGCCGGCATTGCCGGCCCCTTGCGGCGCCGGCGCATTCCACGCTCCGTACGGGTTCCCCGCCGCCTGCGCTGGGCCGTACGAGGGACCGCTGCCGCCGGAGGGCGATGGGTCGCCTCCCGCCGGGGGCGGCGGGCTGTACCAGCTTCCGGTCCCGGCTGGGGGTGGGGGGCCGTACGAGCTTCCGGACCCTACCGGGGGTGGTGGGGCGGATGAGTCATCCGCCCCCATCGGGGGTGGCGCGCCGTATGGGGGGTTGCTTCCGCCGAAGGGCGGTGGGCCCTGGGGCAGGCCGAGCTGTGCTGAGGGTGGTGGACCGTACGGGTTCCCAGTGCCCGGTGGGGGGTTGGCGGTGCTTTCGGCCGAGGTCGGCGGCCCTTGCGGAGGGCCGTCCAGCGGCGGAGATGGATGGCCGTACGGGTTTCCCGCCCCCTGCGCCGGGCCGTACGAGCTTCCGGCCTCCACCGGGGGCGGTGGGCCGTTGGAGCCACCGGTGCTCACTGGGTGTGGCGCGCTGTACGGAGGGTTGCTTCCGCCGAAGGGGGGTGGGCTCTGCGGAGGGCCGCTCTGGGATCGGGGTGGTGGAGCGTACGCGTTCCCCGGCGGGGGTGTGGGGCCGGGCAGGCCCCACGGTCCCTGGAGAGGGCCGTTCGGGGGCGGATCCTGCGGCTGGGCGTACGGGTTTCCTGGCGCAGCCGGCGGGTTGTCCGCGACTTGAGAAGGCGGTCTGTGAGGGGAGGCGGGGGTTTGGCCGTATGGGGTGGCGGATGGCGTCCACGGCTGTTGGTGGCCCTCGGGCGGGGCATGCTGGGGTGGGCCCCAGGTGGGGGGCGCGTGGTCGGGCGCAGGCGTGGGGGCGGGCCCGGGAGGGGGCTCGGGGGTAGGACTGGACGGTGAGCCGAGGGGGTGGTCTGTCATGGTTTCGATGGCGACGCCGGTGGCGGTCCGGCATCGCGCTATGCCCTAATAGTCCGGATAACGATCGAGGGGATGCTATCAGCGGGCCAGCAGCAGGGGCTCGATTCGGTAAGGGATCTGCGTCGACAGGGCGATCGTGGAGTCGGTGCGCCGCACCGCCGGTGAGGTCAGTATGTGGGCGATGATCTCCTGCAGATGGTCGGTGCTGCGCGCGGCGACCCGGCAGAGCAGGTCGTGCTGACCGCTGGTGCCGTGCACCTCCAGGATCTGCGGCACGTCGCGCAGTGCCTCGACGGCCTCGGTGAGCCGGCCCTGGGCGATCTGCAGCCAGACGAACGCGTGGATCGGATACCCGATCCGCGCCGGGGAGACGGTCGGCCCGAAGTCCTCGATCACGCCGCCGGCCATGAGCTTGTCGACCCGGGCCTGTACGGTGCCGCGGGCGACGCCGAGCAGCCTGGCGAGCTCGGTCAGTCCGACCCGGGGGTGGGCGCGCATTGTCACCAGCAACCGAGCGTCGAGATCGTCCACGGTGACCCTTTCAAGGATGAGCGATTCGTACAGGAAAACGAGAGTGTGCCGTACGGAATTAAGCGTATTGCGCAGGGAAACTGCGCGCTCTTGCCAGCGATCGGGGAAGTTGCTGTCATCTGAGGCATGTTCGAGGAAGCGCAGTACTTCGCCCCGATCGCTACGCAGGACGACGGGTCGGTGGTGGTCGAGCTGGCCGCGTCCCATCCGGGTTTCGCGGATCCGGTCTACCGGGCTCGGCGGAACGCGATCGCGGGGCTGGCGGTCGGTCACCGGCGCGGGACGCCCATTCCCGTCGCCGAGTACACCGAGCGGGAGCATGAGGTCTGGGCGCTGGTGACCAGGGAGCTAGCGGTCAAGCACGCCGCCTACGCCACGGAGGAGTACCTCGGCGGCGTCGACAGGCTCGGGCTGCCGCGTACGCGCATCCCGCAGCTTCAGGAGGTCGGCGAGCTGCTGGAGCCGCTGACCGGGTTCCGATATCTGCCGGCCGCGGGGCTGGTGCCGTTGCGGGACTTCTACGGTGTGCTGGCCGACGGGTACTTCCACTCGACGCAGTACATCCGCCACCATTCCGTGCCGTTCTACACGCCGGAGCCCGACGTGGTGCACGAGGTGATCGGGCATGCCAACGCGCTGGCCAGTGACCGTTACGCCGCGCTCTACCGGCTGGCGGGGGAGGCGGCGCGACGGGTTGAGGGCGAGGCGGCGCTGGAGTTCGTCTCGAAGGTGTTCTGGTTCACGCTGGAGTTCGGGGTGATGCTGGACGGTGGCGAACTCAGGGCGTACGGGGCGGGCATCCTGTCGTCGTACGGCGAGATCGAGGAGTTCCGGGGCATGGACGTCCGGCCGTTGGACCTGGCCATGATGGGGACGACTCACTACGACATCACGAAATATCAGGATGTGCTGTTCCGGGCCGACTCGCTGCAGCATCTGGAGGACGTTGTGGGGGACTTCTGGGCCACCTGCGACGACGACTCGATCGCCAAGATCGTGGCCACGAATCTCTAGCGACGTGTCGCGATTTTTCATGATAATTCATGAATGATCGCGGGCTGGGGGCGCGCGTTACGGCGTTTGACCATGGCGATCGCCCTGCTGTCCTGCCTTGCCATGTCCACGCTCGCGGAGCACGCGCCCACCTTTCCGATCGAGGGGCCGATCGAGAGCTCGATCGAGGGCTCGGTCAGGGCCTCCGCGTCGGCCGAGGTGCTCGGTCCACCCGTCATCACGGGGCTTCGGCTGAGCGCCCCGTCGGAGCGGGTCGTCTCCCGGATCATCCCCAAGGAGATCACCGAGCGCCTTGACCGCTATCTGGTGACCCGTCCGGTCCGGGTCACCGCCATGGTCACGGACCTGACGACCGGCCGCCGCTACCGCTACCACGGCGACGAGCGGCTGATCACCGCCAGCGCCGCCAAGGCGCAGATCCTCATGGCCCTCCTGCTGAGAACCCCGTGGCGCCAGCTCCCGGCGGCGGTCAGGCGCGACGCCGGCCTGATGATCCGCTTCAGCGACAACCACGCCGCCGACCGGCTCTGGCTGCGGATCGGCGGCGCTCCTGGGTTCACCGAGGCGGGCGAGAGGCTGGGTCTGCGCCACACCCGTGGCGTCCCGGGCGCCTGCGTGGACCTCTACTGCTGGGGCATCACCAGGACCTCCGCGCAGGACCAGATCCGGCTCATGCGGGCGCTCGTGTCGCCCGCCAGTCCGCTGTCCGCCGAGGCTCGCCGGCGGGTGCTCGGGCTGATGGGCGAGGTCGTCGGCGGGCAGGACTGGGGCGTCAGCGCGGCCAGGTGCGAGGGCGACCGCGTGGCGTTGAAGAACGGCTGGCTGAAGCGCGTGTCCAACAAGCGCTGGGCCGTCGCGAGCGTCGGGCTGATCCGGGGCCACGGCCACACGTACGCGATCGCCGTACTGACAGAAGGCAGTCCGAACGTGGCGGCAGGCATCGCCACCGTTGAGGGCGTCACCGAGCGCGTCATGCGCTCGTTTCGGACCTGTCCCAGGTGAAGCCTCATGATGGAGGACATGACCGCTGTGACGTACCGCGTATGTGTCGTGTGCATGGGAAACATCTGCCGCTCGCCCATGGCCGAGATGGTGCTCCGCAAGGTGCTCGCCGATCATGGGCTGGCCGGGCAGGTGGCGGTGGAGAGCGCCGGCACCGGCGGCTGGCACACGGGCGGGCCGATGGACGAGCGGGCGCTGCGCATCCTGGCCCGGCACGGGTATGACGGCTCCGAGCACAGCGCCAGGCAGTTCACCGCCGACTGGTTCGACCGCTACGACCTGGTGCTGGCCATGGACCGCGACAACCAGGCGTTCCTGCGCGGGCTGGCGCCCGCCGGGGTGGAGGTGCGGCTGTTCCGCTCCTTCGACCCGGACGCGCCGGCCGGCGCCGAGGTGCCCGACCCCTACTACGGCGGCGACGAGGGCTTCGAGGAGGTCCTCACCCTGGTCGAGACGGCCGCCGAGGGCGTGGCCAGGCACATCGCCGATGAGATCGGCCGATGAGGTGGACTGACGAACTCGGCACGTCCCACGGCCGGCGGCTGCGGCGGGGCGTGCTGGGCGACGGGCGCGAGGTGTTCGCCAAGATCCAGGAGCCTTGGCAGGCGCTCGCCTCCGAGGCGGCGCTCACCTCCCAGCACGTGTTCGCCTCCGAGGCCGCCGGGCTGCGGTGGCTCGGGGAGGCGATCACCGTGCCGGAGGTGATCGAGGTCGCGGAGGACCGGCTCGTGCTGTCGTGGGTGCGCCAGGAGCCGCCCACCGCCGCCGCGGCCGAACGCTTCGGGCGCGACCTGGCCCGCCTGCACCGGGCAGGGGCGCCCGCCTTCGGCGCGCCCTGGCCCGGCTTCATCGCCGACCTGCCGATGAGCAACGCGCCCGCCGAGGGCTGGCCGGCCTTCTACGCCTCCCGCCGCGTTCTGCCCTTCGTACGGCGAGCGCGGCTGCCTTCGCGAGACGTTCGGCTGATCGAGCGGGCCGTTGAGCGGTTCGGTGAGGTGGCGGGGGAGCCGGAGCCGCCCGCCCGCATCCACGGTGACCTGTGGAGCGGCAACCTGCTCTGGTCCGGCGGCACCGGCGTGCTCGTCGACCCGGCGGCGCACGGCGGCCACCGTGAGACGGATCTGGCCATGCTGGCGCTGTTCGGCGCGCCGTACCTCGACCGGATACTCGGCGCCTATCAAGAGGAGGCGCCGCTCGCGGACGGCTGGCGGGAGCGGGTACCGCTGCACCAGCTGCATCCGCTGCTCGTGCACGTGGTGCTCTTCGGCGAGGGCTATCGGGACGGCCTGATGGCCGCCGTCACCCGGGTGCTGGGGCTGTGAGCCGCCTGAGCACCTCGTCGTGCAGGAGGCCGTTGGTGCAGACCAGGCTGCCGCCCTCCAGGCTGTTGACGCCCGCGACGTCGGTCCAGGTGCCGCCGGCCTCCTCGACGATCACGGTGAGCGCCGCCATGTCCCACGGCGACAGCTCCGGCTCGGCCGACAGGTCCACCGAGCCCTCGGCCACCATCATGTGGGACCAGAAGTCGCCGTAGGCCCGGGTGCGCCAGCAGGCGCGGCTCAGGTCGAGGAAGTTGTCCAGGCGGCCGGTCTTCTCCCAGCCGCCGAAGCTGGAGTAGGAGAAGGAGGCGTCGCTCAGGCTGGAGACCGACGAGACCCGCATCCGGGTCGCCTTGGTCAGGCTCCTGCCGGTCCAGGCGCCGCCGTCGGTGGACGCCCACCAGCGCCGCCCCAGCGCGGGGGCCGACACGACGCCGACGACGACCTTGCCGTACTCCATCAGCGCGATCAGGGTCGCCCAGACGGGCACGCCGCGTACGTAGTTCTTGGTGCCGTCGATGGGATCGATCACCCACGACCTGGCGCCCCAGCCGGTCTTGCCGAACTCCTCGCCGACGACCGCGTCGCGTGGCCTGGCACGGCGCAGCGTCCCCCGGATCGTCTCCTCGACGGCCCGGTCCGCGTCGCTGACCGGCGTCAGGTCCGGCTTGGTCTCGACCTTGAGGTCGACCGCCTTGAAGCGCCGCATGGTCAGATCATCGGCGGCGTCCGCCATGACGTGAGCGAGGCGTAGATCATCGGTATAACCGTGCACGAACAGTCACGCTACCGTGCCAGGTATGCCGAGCATCAGTCACCCGGCGCGTCTTTTCGGGTAAGTCCGCTTCCGGTTACTCCCCAGTAGCATGTGGGGCATGTCCCTAGACGCCGGAGAGTTCCTGCTCCAGACGGTGCCCTTCGCCCGCACGCTCGGCATCGTCTTCGACTCGGCCGGCGACGGCCGCGCCACCTGCCGCCTGCCCGACCGGGCGGATCTGCACAACCACGTGGCGGGCCCGCACGCGGGCGCCCTGTTCACCCTGGCGGAGTCCGCCTCGGGCGCCGCCATGCTGACCGCCTTCGGCGACCAGCTCAGCCGCGCGGTGCCGCTCGCCACCGCGTCCACCATCCGCTATCACAAGCTCGCCAGGGGCGAGGTGACGGCCGAGGCCCGCCTGCTGGGTGCGCGCGAGGACGTGGTGGCGAAGCTGGACGCGGGGGAGCGGCCGGAGTTCGACGTGGAGGTGGAGGTCAGGAACGCCGACGGCGTCGTGGTCGCCACGCTCACCGTCGGCTGGACGCTGCGGCCCAACCGGCCCTGACCTTCGCCGACCTCCCGGGGTCAGTCATCGGGGTCAGTCGTCGGGCGTGCCCTCGCGGCTGGCCAGGAGGCGGCGCAGGGACTCCAGGCGGGTGGGGTCGGCGTGGCCCTGCCTCACCCAGTCGTCCAGCGCGCACTCGGCGGCCAGGTGGGTGCAGCCCTTGGGGCAGTGAACCGTGCCTTCGATCAGGTCGGGGAAGCCCGCCAGAACCGTCTCCACCGACACGTGCGCGAGACCGAAGCTGCGCACGCCCGGCGTGTCGATGATCCAGCCGCCTTCGGGGAGCGCCAGCGCCACGACCGAGGTGGAGGTGTGGCGGCCCCGGCCGGTGACCACGTTGACCTGCGAGACCGCCCGGTTCGCGTCCGGGACGAGGGCGTTGACCAGGGTCGACTTGCCGACGCCCGAGTGGCCGACCAGGACGCTGATGCGGCCGGCGAGGTGGTCGCGCAGCTCGTCCAGCGTGCCGCCCTTTTGCACGACGACGTGCTCGACGCCGAGCGGGTCGTAGAGCGCCACCAGGTCGTCCGGCGGGGCCAGGTCGGCCTTGGTGAGGCAGAGCAGGGCGTCGATCTCGGCGTCGAAGGCGGCCACCAGGATCCGGTCGATCATGCGGGGGCGGGGCGGCGGGTCGGCCAGGGCGGTCACGATGACCAACTGGTCGGCGTTGGCCACGACGGGACGCTCGATGCCGTCGGTGTCCTCGGTGTCGTCGGCGGAGCGGCGCAGCATCGAGGTGCGCGGCTCCACCCTGACGACCCTGGCCAGGCTGTCCGGCTCCCCGGAGACGTCGCCGACCAGGGCGACCCGGTCCCCCACCACGATGCCCTTGCGGCCCAGCTCGCGCGCCTTCATGGCGACGACTAGGCGGGGCTCCTGCTGCCTGCGCTTGGCGGCCGAGCCCCTGGCGCGCTCCGGCTCGATCAGCGTGGTGTAGCGGCCGCGGTCGACCGCCACCACGAACCCCTGCACGGCGTCCTCATGCGCAGGCCGGATGCGGGTCCGCGGCCTGGAGCCCTTGCCCGGCCTGACCCGTACGTCGTCCTCGTCGTACTCCCGCTTTCTCAGCGGTCCGCTCCCCTGAACTCGAGGCCCTGACCGGTCATCGGGCGTCCAGCATCGACGCCCACATCGCCGCGAACTCCGGGAGTGTCTTACCCGTCGTCGCGATGTTCTCCACCTCGACGCCGCGCACCGCGAGGCCGAGCACCGCTCCCGCTGTGGCCATGCGGTGGTCGTCGTAGCTGCGGAAGGTGCCACCGTGCAGCGGACGCGGCCGGACGATCAGGCCGTCGTCCGTCTCCTCCGCGTCGCCGCCGAGGCGGTTGATCTCGGTGACGAGCGCAGCCAGCCGGTCGGTCTCGTGGCCGCGCAGGTGGGCGACGCCCCGGATCCGGCTCGGTGACCCGGCCAGCGCCGCCAGCACGGCGATCGTCGGCGTCAGCTCGCCGACCTCGCGCAGGTCGGCGTCGATCCCGGCGATCTCGCCGGTGCCGCGGACCACGAGGTCGGCCGTATCGCCGGACGCGCCGGCCAGGCCGACCGTGGCGCCCATGTCCGCGAGCAGGCCGCGCAGGGCGTCACCCGGCTGGGTGGTGCGCAGCGGCCAGCCGGGGATGGTGACCGTGCCGCCCGTGACCAGGGCGGCGGCCAGGAAGGGGGCGGCGTTGGACAGGTCGGGCTCGACCGCCCAGTCGCGGCCGGTGATCGGGCCCGGCTCCACCCGCCAGACGTCCGGCTCGGTGTCGTCGACCACGACCCCGGCCGTGCGGAGCATGTGGATCGTCATCCTGATGTGCGGCTGGGACGGGACGGGCGGGCCCACGTGGCGGATCGTGACGCCCTTGGCGAAGCGGGCGGCCGTGAGCAGCAGCCCCGAGACGAACTGTGAGGAGGCCGAGGCGTCGACCGTGACCTCGCCGCCGGTGAGCGGGCCGTGGACGGTGAACGGCAGGGCGTCGCCGTCGACCCGGGCGCCCAGCGCGCGCAGGGCGTCCAGGATGGGGCCCATCGGGCGCTTGCGGGCGTGCGGGTCGCCATCGAAGGAGACCGGGCCGTCGGCCAGCGCGGCCATCGGCGGGACGAATCGCATCACCGTCCCGGCCAGACCCGCGTCGACGGCCACGCCGCCGCGGATCTCACCCGGCAGTACCCGCCAGTCGACGCTGGAGCTGGTCTCGGCCAGCGGTGTGAGGGTGGCGCCCAGGGCACGCAGCGCCGCGACCATCAGATCGGCGTCACGGCTGCGCAGCGCCTGCCGTACGACACCGGGGCCGTCGGCGAGGGCGGCGAGCAGCAGCGCGCGGTTGGTCACCGACTTGGAGCCGGGCAGCGAGACGGATGCCACGATCGGTCCGGTGGCGACGGGGGCGGGCCAGTGCTCGTTGGACATGCTCGAAGTTTACTGGCCAGGGTGCGGCCGGGGTCACAGCGCGATCGCGCGTGCGAAAGGCGTACATGGCAGTGTGGTGACATGTGCGGTAGATATGCCTCGGCGCGGGACAAGCACCAGCTCCTGGAGGAGTTCCAGGTGGAGCTCGACGGCGATCCGGACAAGGAGCTCGGCCCCGACTACAACGTGGCGCCGACCAAGAACGTCTATGCCGTGCTCAGCCGGGTGCCCAAGGACGCCGAGCGGGCGGTGCGGCAGCTGCGCGTGGTGAAGTGGGGGCTGGTGCCGGCCTGGGCGAAGGATCCGTCGGTCGGCTCGCGCATGATCAACGCCAGGATCGAGACGGTGGCGGAGAAGCCGTCCTACCGTCAGGCGTTCGCCAAGCGGCGGTGCCTGCTCCCGGCGGACGGCTACTTCGAGTGGATGCCGGTCGAAGGCGACAAGAAGAAGAAACAGCCGTACTTCATCCACCCGGCGGACGGCGGGGTGCTCGCGATGGCCGGGCTGTACGAGTTCTGGAAGGATCCGGGGCGCGACGACGACGATCCGCTGAAGTGGCTGGTGACCTGCACGGTCATCACCACGGACGCGGAGGACGAGCTCGGGCGCATCCATGACCGGATGCCGATGATGATCGAGCCGGAGCGGTGGGCCGAATGGCTCGATCCGAAACTCACCGACGCCGGGCTCGCCTCCGGGCTGCTGGTGCCGGCGCAGCCCGGCAGGCTGACCGCGGACCCGGTCAGCACCGACGTCAACAATGTCCGGAACAATGGCCCGGACCTGATCAGACCATTGTCTCCGGAAGACGACAGCGGCCTTTTCTAAGGTGTAAGAAGCACGCTAAGTGGGCATCCGGTGAGGAAAGCGATGCATCCGTTCACTCGGAGTCACCGCCAGACATGCCCCCTTGCGCCGGGCGGGATCACCGGGGACTTCCGCCGCGGGTTGCCCTCATCCTCCCGGAGGTGCGGATTCGTGGACGTCACGACCGCTCGTGAGCGGCTGACAGACATGCTTTCGGAGCTGGATCGATCGATCGGGGTGCTCCAGGGTGATCCGGCGTCGATCCGCGACCGGTCGGCGGCCGACGCGGGCGCCGACCTGACGGACACCGACCGCGCCCAGGCCATGCTCGCCGTGGCGACCACCCAGCGCAGGGCCGTCCTGGACGCACTCAAGCGCCTCGACGAGGGCGCCTACGGCGAGTGCGTCGACTGCTGCAGGCCGGTGCCCGAGGGACGGCTGGAGGCGCGGCCCGAGGCGGCCAGGTGCGTGCAGTGCCAGGGCAAGCGGGAGCGCCGGCGCTAGCTCTTACGGCCCGTCAGCTTTTACGGTCACTCAGCTCTTACGGTCACTCAGGCTTTGCGGGCGCTGGCCACCAGGTGGATGCCCACCGTGTCGTCGTCGTCCGGATGGGCCTCAAGCTCGGTGCGGACCAGGTAGGACATCGTCCTGGTGTCGGAGCCGAGCACGTGATCGACCGTGGAGGGGGACAGCACCGTACGCGGCCGCATCCATTCCACCTCCAGCCCGGCGCCCACCAGCAGCTCGCGGAGCTGCCCACTGCTGAAGCAGCGGGTGATGCTGCCGTCGGGCCACGGCACCAGCATGACCTCGCCCGTCTGCCGGAGGTGCTGCCACTGCTCCTGCTCGGCCAGGATCGCCATGCCGAGCACCAGGGAGTCGACGCACACCAGCGCCCGGCCGCCCGGCTTGAGCACGCGGGCCACGTCGCTCATCGCCGACTCGGCCATCAGCTCGATCGACATCGCCCGCTCCTCGGCGACCACCGCGTCGACGCTCTCGTCAGGCAGGAACGACAGGTCGTCGGCGCGCACATGACGGACCAGGTCGGCGTCGTGCAATCGGCTCGGCCCCTCGGCGGCGCGGCGGAAGTCGAGCACCTCGATCACGCGGTGCCCGGCGCGCGCGGCCTGGCTCGACCAGTGCCCGCGGCCGCCGGACAGGTCGAGGACGACGGACGGCGCGCTGGGCAACCACCTGCTGAGTTGTTCGGCGACGACGGCGCGGTAGAAGGTCCAGTACGGCCCCAGCGTCCCTGAGCCGTTGAGTTCCTCGGCCGGAATGGGCAGCACGCGCGACTCCTGGGTTCCGGAAATGGCTACCAGCCGGTACGTATGGTTTTCCCCGCACCGGGTTGTTCGTCACCTTCTATCTTGCGGGAACAGACGAAGGCGCGGGCGTGTTGCGACGAGCATGCTCACATTGCTCGAACCCCTCCCCAGTGACCGGCCGGTCGCTGACAAGCGGGTATTCTCCCCTGAGAACGGTGTCCCGCCACAGCCGGCCACCGGTGATCTTAGGGGGGTGGGTCCGGTGCCCGCGACAGGCGCGGAGACTCTGGAGCAGCGGAGCGACCGATTCGAGCGCGACGTCATGCCGTATCTCGAACAGCTTTACTCTGCGGCGCTCCGGATGACCCGGAACCCCGCTGACGCGGAGGACCTGCTTCAGGAGACCTTCGCCAAGGCGTTCGCGTCGTTCCACCAGTTCCAGGAAGGCACCAATCTCAAGGCCTGGCTCTACCGGATCCTGACGAACACCTTCATCAACAGTTATCGCAAGAAACAGCGTGAGCCCAAGCAGTCCGGCACCGAGGAGATCGAGGACTGGCAGCTCGCGCGGGCTGAGTCCCACACTTCGAGCGGCCTGAAGTCCGCCGAGGTCGAGGCCCTTGACCACCTGCCCGACGGAGACGTCAAGCAAGCACTCGCGGCGCTGCCTGAGGAGTTCAGGATCGCGGTCTACCTCGCCGACGTCGAGGGCTTCCCCTACAAGGAGATCGCCGAGATCATGGGCACTCCCATCGGCACCGTCATGTCGAGGCTGCACCGTGGGCGCAGGCAGTTGCGGGGCCTGCTCGAGGACTATGCTCGCGAGCGTGGCCTGGTCCCGACGGAGGGATCCAAATGAGCTGTGGCAAGCCGCACGAGACCGACTGTCGCGAAGTCCTGGACAAGGTCTACGCCTATCTCGACGGCGAGTTGACCGAGCACGACGTGTCACACATCCGCGTGCATCTCGACGAGTGCGGCCCCTGCCTGCAGGAGTACGACCTGGACAAGGCGATCAAGGCGCTGGTGGCCAAGAAGTGCGGCTGCGATCCGGTGCCCGACGACCTGCGCGCCAGGGTGCTGGCCCGCATCGCGCAGGTAAGGGCCGAGCTGGCCGACTAGGATTCCCCCATGCGCTTGCTTGTCACCGGGGGTGCCGGGTTCATCGGGTCTCATCTCGTCGATCGCATGCTCGCCGACGGGCACGAGGTCGTGGCGGTCGACGACCTGTCGTCCGGCAGCCGCGGCAATCTGGCCGGAGCCTTCGAGAGCGATCGGTTCACCCTGCACGAGCTGGACATCCGCGATCCCGCGCTGGTCCGGCTGACCGCCGAGCTGCGTCCCGAGGTGGTCTTCCACCTCGCCGCGCAGATCAGTGTGCGCAGGAGTGTTGCCGATCCGGTGCACGACGCCAGGATCAACGTCGAGGGCACCGCCGCGACGCTGGTCGCCGCCCGTGAGGGCAGCGCGCGCAAGGTGGTGTTCGCCTCCTCCGTCGCCGTCTACGGCAGGCCGACCACGATCCCGGTCCCGGGTGACGCCGCGACCGACCCGCGCTCGCCGTACGCCGCCTCCAAGCTGAGCGCCGAGACCTACCTCGCCATGTTCCGCGCCCTGCACGGGATCGAGTACACCACCCTCGTCCTGTCCAACGTGTACGGCCCGCGCCAGTCACCTGACGGCGAGGCGGGCGTGGTCTCGATCTTCACCGACGCGCTGCTCGCCGGCACCCCGACGGTCCTGTACGGCGACGGCACCCAGACCCGCGACTACGTCTACGTCGACGACGTGGTCGACGGCCTCGTCCGGGCCGCCGGGGCCGAGGGCAACGGCCGCAGGTTCAACCTCGGCACCGGCATCCAGACCACCGACCGCAGGCTCCACTCGCTGATCGCCGACGCGGCCGGGGCCCCTGACAAGCCGGGTTTCGCCCAGCCGCGCGAGGGCGACCTGCCGGCGATGGCGGTCGATCCGGTGCCCGCCTTCGAAGGGCTCGGCTGGGAGCCGCGCGTCGACCTGGCCACCGGTGTGAAGCTCACCGCCGAATGGGCCCGGAGTCGCCCCAGGTAGTTGGTTGATTACGCTTTGCTTGCGATTTTCGACTCCGCCCATGTGATCGCCCCTTCTTCTGTAGCGTGAGCCCAGAAGTAGACGTGGAGGCGAGTGGATGTTGAAGGCTACGATCGTCCGGCTGTTCACGGTCGTCGTGCTCATCACCCCTGTGGTCCTGGTGCTGGCGGGCGGGGCCGCACCTCCCGGGGTTTCCTGGACCTGAGTGCTGGTGGGGGGCCGCAATGCGTGATCTGCCGTGGCCCGCGAGGGTCTACCTGCTCGCCGTCATCGGCGCGGCGGCGGCCCTCATCGGGCGCAGTCTGATCACCTCCGGGAGCCTGGTGGCCCCGGAGAATCTCGACGTGCTGCTCGTGCTCGTCCTGCTGTTCCTGGTGTGCGAGTCGATGCCGACCCTGCTCAACGTGGAGCAGTTCGCGGTGTCGGTCAGCTTCTCGGCGGCACTGGCCGCGGTGGTGCTCATCGGGCCCGAAGGGGCTGCGCTGGTGGGCCTCACGGCCACGCTCAGCGTGCGGCCGGGGCTGCCGCTGATCAAACGGGTGTTCAACGGCGCGCAGTTCGCCATCTGCGGCTACGCGGCCGGCGGCGTCTACGTCTGGCTCGGCGGCGCCGTCGGCGTGCCGAAGGTCAACGCCTTCGACGATCTCATCGGCCCCTACGCCGCGGCCACCGCCGTGTTCGTGCCGCTCAACATCCTGCTCACGCTCACCATGATCAGACTGGCCGCCAACGTCAGCGCCCTGGAGGTGCCGCTGCGCGGGCTGACCCAGTTCCTGCTGTCCTATCTGGGCTACGGGACGTTCGGGCTGCTGGTGGCCGGGCTGTGGGCGACCGTGCAGTCCATCTCGGCCGTGCTCGTGCTGCTGCCGCTGTTCGTGGCCCGGTGGGCGTTCGGTCAGTATCACGCGCAGCAGCGCTCCTACGACGCCACCATCGCGGCGCTGTGCCAGGCGGTGGAGACCAAGGACTACTACACCCGGGGTCACTGCACCCGCGTCTCGCTCGCCTCCTCCATGATCGCGCACGAGGTGGGCATGGGGCTGGAACGGCTGCGGGCCATCCGCTACGCCGGCATGCTGCACGACGTGGGCAAGCTCGGCGTGCCCACCAAGGTGCTGCAGAAGGACGGGCCGCTGACGGAGGAGGAGTTCGCCGCGATCCAGCTCCATCCCATGCGCGGGCTGGAGATCGTGCAGGGGATCGACTTCCTGGACGAGGCGTTCGCCGGGATCATGCACCATCACGAGCGCCACGACGGCAAGGGCTACCCGATGGGGCTGGCCGCCGACGAGATCCCGGAGTTCGCCCGGATCATCGCCGTGGCCGACGCGTTCGACTCGATGACCTCCGACCGCGCCTACCGCGGCGCCAGGCCCGTCGAAGTGGCCGTGGAGGAGCTGCGCAAGGGCGCGGGCACCCACTTCGACCCGGTCATGGTGGAGGCCTTCATGCGCGCGCTGGAGCGCGACCCGTGGCAGCCGCCGGGCCGCGTCGACCCGCCGCCTCCCGAGGACGCCGACACCCTCACCAAGGACCACGACGACCCGACCATGCCCATCCAAGTGGTGACGGGACTGTGACGCGCACCCACCAGCGGCTCGGGACCGGGCAGCTGCTGCTCATCTGCGCGGCCGCCCTGATCGCCGTGGCCGGGATCGCGCACACCTGCGCGGTGGGCCTCGACCGGCCCGAGATCGCGGTCGGGTTCGGCGCGCTCATCGCGGCCGGCGAGCTCGCCAGGCTGACGATGCCGGGCAACAGGGAGGTGGCCCCCGTCGGCGCCGCCGCCGCGCTCGGCTACACGCTGCTGCTCGACCTCAGCCAGGCCCCGCTGCGCCACTCAGCGCTCCAGGTGGTGGCCGTGATCGCCGTGGGGATGATCGCCGGCGCGCTGCCGCACCTGGCGGTCGGCCGCCCGCCGCGCCTGGACGCGATGGCCCGCCGCCTGCTCACGGGCGCTCTGCTCGCCTTCGCCTTCCGCCCGCTCGCCGACCCCCTCTACCAGGCCACCCAGGGAGAGATGGGCACGTGGTGGCCGGCGCTCGGCGTGATGGTGGTGCTCATCAGCCTCAGCCTGCTGATCGACGTGTTGATCGCCGCCATGCTCCGGGCCGAGCAGCTGCGCACCGCCTTCAGGGTGGCGGTGCGCGACGAGCTCAACGTCGCCTTCCCGCTCGCCGCCGCCGTCGCCTCGTCGGGCGTGCTGCTGGCCCTGGCGACGCACAGCATGGATCTGGTGGCCCTGCTGGTCTTCGCGGCCCCGCTGCTCGTCACCCAGGTGGCCTTCCGCAAGTACGCCGGCATCCGCGCCACCTACCTGCAGACGGTCCGCGCCCTGTCCAGGGTCACCGAGGTCGGCGGCTACGTCGAGCCGGGCCACTCCCGCCGGGTCAGCCGCCTGGCGGTGGCGATCGGCAGGGAGCAGGGCATGGCCGAGCCGGAGCTGCTGGAGCTGGAGTACGCCGCGCTCATGCACGACATCGGCCAGCTCTCGCTGCGCGACCCGATCCCCGGCGGCGCGACCGTGCTGACCGACCCGGAGCAGGCCCGCCGCATCGCCGAGCTGGGGGCCGAGGTGATCAGGCAGACGGGCGTGCTCGACCGGGTCGCCGACCTGGTCAGCCGCCAGTGCGACGAGGTGAGCGAGGACCCGCCGCAGTCGAGCCGCATCATCAAGGTCGCCAACGCCTACGACGACCTGCTCGGCGGCTCGACCGACCGCGACCGTGCGGGCGCCGCCCTGGAGCGGCTCAGGCTGGGCGCGGGCACGGCCTACGATCCCGTCGCCATCGAGGCCCTGGCCCGGGTCGCCGGCCGCCCGTCACACCGGCGCTGAGCCCGGTGCCGCGGGTGCGCCCGCCGCGCCGGCGCTGAGCCCGGTGTCGCAGGCCCTGTACGGCGCCGTTGGTTGGTTGTAGGTTTCCACCAGATCCGGTCGGCCGGATCGGTGGTTTCGGGGGAGAGGGACGGCGGTCCCGGCGGTCGTATGGTGAGGCGCGTGCTCAAGGAGACGCTCGGCGGCAGGGCGGCACGCGGCGGGCGACACACGGGCTCGGTCGGGCCGATGCGCGCGCGTTGTCGTGGAGACTGTCGGATCACTACACAAGGGAGTCGCGATGGCTGAGGTCCACGCTGAGATGGTGGCCAACGTGTGGAAGGTCGTCGTCCAGGAGGGCGACAAGGTCTCCGAAGGCGACACGCTGGTCATCCTCGAGTCGATGAAGATGGAGATCCCGGTGCTCGCCGAGGATGACGGCGTGGTGGTCCAGCTCAAGGTGGCCGAGGGCGACGTGATCCAGGAGGGTCACCTGATCGCGGTCATCGAGTAGCGCGGGCGAGGAACCGGTCGCGGTCCACCACGATCCGCTCGATCGTGCCGCGGGCGACCACGGCGTGCTTGTCCTGGGCCTGGAAGGCGAAGGTCAGCCGTCGGCCGTCGACCCGGGTGAGCTCGACGCCGATCTGCACATGGGCGCCGACCGGGCTCGCGGCCAGGTGTTCGAGCTCGATCCGGGTGCCGACGGAGGTCTCGCCGGGCGCGAGGGCCTGGCCGAGCGCCTGGACGGTGGCCTGCTCGGCCAGCGCCAGCAGCCGGGGCGTGGCCAGCACCGGGACGTCGCCGCTGCCGATCTTCTGAGCTGTGTCCTCTCGCTCCACCATGATGAGCAGCTTGGAACGGAGACCGGGCGCGAGCGTCATGGCCGTCAGCCTAGTGCCGGTCCCGGCTTCGGCTGCGGGCAGCGCACCCGGTACGGTGCTGTGATCTCACAGAAAACCGGGACAAGTGTGGTCGGTAGGCCGCAGGATAGGGTTTGTACGGCTTGTGGCAATTGTGTGGCATGTGAGGACAGTGAGCCGTACACTCTCGGAGTTCCGTGACCTCTGTGTTACCTCGCTGCGACACAAGTCCGCTTGGTTGGAGAACCCTGGGGTGGGAGAGGTTCTAGAGGTAGAGGGGTAGCGGGGGAAGTCATGGTGGCCCAAGGGACGACGCTGGCGGGGCGGTATCGCCTGGATACCCGCATCGGCGCCGGTGGCATGGGCGAGGTCTGGCGCGGAGAGGACACGGTCCTCGCACGGACCGTCGCCGTCAAGGTGCTGCTCCCAGGGCGCATGCAGGACCCGGGATTCCTCGCGCGCTTCCAGGCGGAAGCAAGAGCGATGGCGACGATCAACCACTCCGGCGTGGTCGACGTCTACGACTACGGCGTCAGCGGCGACACCGTCTACCTGGTGATGAAGTTCGTCGACGGGGAGCCGCTCGACCGGCTGCTGACCCGTCTCGGCAGGATCTCGCCGCAGCCCGCGATGGAGTTGATCGCGCAGGCGGCCTCGGCGCTGCAGGCGGTGCACGACCAGGGGATCGTGCACCGCGACGTGAAGCCGGGCAACCTGCTGGTGCAGCGCGACGGCACACTCGTCATCACCGACTTCGGCATCGCCAGGTCCGATCTGGCCAACCGGCTCACCGACGCCGGCATGGTGCTCGGCACGGCCGCCTACTGCGCGCCCGAGCAGGCCGAGGGCGCGCCCGTCACGCCCGCCGTGGACATCTACGCGCTCGGCGTGGTCGCCTACGAGTGCCTGGCGGGGCAGCGGCCGTTCGACGGTGACAGCCCTGTCACCATCGCGCTCAAGCACATCCGCGAGGCGCCCCCGGCGCTGCCGGGCGACATCCCGCCGCCGGTGCGGGCGCTGGTGGAGCGCGCGCTGTCCAAGGACCCTGCCAGGCGCTTCCCGAGCGCCAGGGCGATGAGCGACGCGGCTCGGATGATCGCCGCCGGTGATCTCTCGATGGACGTCGCCCTCCCGCCGACGACGGGTGCCACGATGGCGCCGCCGCCCTCGGCGGCCCACCACACGGGAGCGGTTCAGGCGACCCCCGAGGCCACCACGGTGGCCGGGCCACGCCAGGGCGGCCGGCGCGCGAGCAAGGCTCCCCGCAGAGGCGGGCTGATCGTGGGCCTCGCCGCCGCGGTGGTGCTCGGGCTGGGCGCCGGCGCGGTCGCGCTGAACGAGATGAGCTCGGAGAGCCCCCCGTACGTGGATGTGAAGGCGGGCTCGTCGCCGTCCGCGTCGTCGTCGGGCGACCCGGAGCCCACTGCCGAGCCGGACGAGCCGACGCCGACCAGGTCCAGGGAGACCAAGCCCCAGCCCACCCGGGAGCAGCCGGTTACCAACAGGACGTCACCGACGCCCACTGAGGCGGCAGTCGAGCCCACCAAGACCACCAGTCCTAGCCCCAAGCCCTCAAAGACGCCCACACCGACACCGACGCCGAAAGTGAAGAAGCCGGTGCCGCATGTGGTCGAGATGCCGTTCTTCCAGGCCCGGACACTGATCGCCAAGGCGGGCTTCAAGCTCAACGCCGACGACCAGACCCATGGCGAGGTGGAGCCGTCCTGCCTCAAGATCGGCCAGAGCTGGCCGGACGGCGGCGAGCTGCTCGAGGTGGGCAAGACGGTGGAGGTCGTCCTCATTCCGCTGGTGCCGTGCAGCACGCCCACCCCGAGCGTGACGGTGACCACCACCGTCAAGCCGTAGCGCGCCTCACACGCCGGTCGTGTTGCGCGGGTAGGCGATCGCCGGGTCCGTGGCGATGTTGACCATGTACGGGATCCCGGAGTCGAACGCCCGGCGCAGTGCGGGACCGATCTCCGACGGGTCGGTGACCAGCTCCCCGCCGCCGCCCAGCGCCGTGACGACCTGGTCGTAGCGGCACTGCGGCTGCAGCTCAGCGGCGACGTCGTAGCCGTAGAGCATCTGCATCGGGTGCTTCTCCAGGCCCCAGATGCCGTTGTTGCCGCAGATCATCACGACCGGCAGGCGGTGCCGTACCAGCGTGTCGACGTCCATCAGGGAGAACCCCGCGGCGCCGTCGCCCAGCAGGAGCACCACCTGGGAGGACGGGCGGGCCAGCCGGGCGGCGATGGCGTAGCCGAGCCCGGTGCCGAGGCAGCCGTACGGGCCCGGGTCGAGCCAGTTGCCCGGCTGCCTGGGCTCGACGTACTTGCCCGCGTAGGAGACGAAGTCGCCGCCGTCGCCGATCACCACGGCGTCCTCGGCCAGCACCTTGCCCAGCTCGCCGTAGATGCGCATGGGGTGGATCGGGTCGGAGTCGGCGGCCAGCAGGGCAGCGTCGCCGGCGATGGCGGCGGCGGCCTTGTCGGCCAGCTTCGTCACCCAGCCGGCGTAGCGGGTCGGCTTGACGCCCGCCTCGCCGCAGGCGTCGCCGAGGCTCCAGAGCACCACGGACAGGTCGCCCGCGGCCGAGGCGACCGGCCGCATGTGCGTGGTCAGGTGGGACGGCGCGTCGGCGATGTGCACCACCTTGGCCAGCGGCGCGCCGTCCTTGCCGCCGAACCAGCCGTAGCCGAGCCGGAAGTCGAGCGGGGTGCCGATGACGACGACCAGGTCCGCCTGGGCGAAGGCGTCGCCGCGGGCGCGGGTGACGAGCAGCTCGTGGCCCGCGGGCAGGATGCCACGGCCCTGGCCGTTGGGGATGACCGGCAGCCGCCAGGTCTCCGCGAAGTCGCGGGCGGCCTCCTCGGCTCGGTCCATCCACAGGTCGGACCCGTACACCAGCACCGGCCGCTCGGCCTCGGCCAGCAGCTTGGCGATGGCGCGCAGGTCGTCGCGGTCGGGCTCCAGCGGCGACGGCGACTGCGTCTGCGTCTCGTGCACGGGGGCGGGCGAGAACAGGTGGTCCATGTAAAAGTCGAGGAAGACCGGGCCACGGTGGGGCGCGACCGCCGTCCGGAAGGCCATCTCGACGTCCTGGCTCACCGAGTCGGCGCCCGAGGCGGTGAACGCCAGCTTGGTGATCGGGGCGAGCAGCGGCGGGTGGTCCATCTCCTGCAGCGCCCCGCTGCCCCAGCGCGACTGTGGCGCGCGGCCGCCCATGACGACCACCGGTGAGGCGTTGAAATGCGCGGTCGCCACGCCGCTGACGCCGTTGGTGATGCCGGGCCCGGCTGTCAGCACGGCCAGGCCGGGTGTCCTGGTGAGCCGGGCGGTGGCCTCGGCGGCGAAGACCGCACTCTGCTCGTGACGCACGTCGAGGATGCGCATGCCCTCGTGCTGTGCGCCGTCGTAGAGGGGGAAGACATGCCCGCCCGACAGGGTGAACATGGTCTCGACACCGTAGGCCTTGGACACGGCGACGGCGGCGTCACCGGCGTGCTTCGCAGACTCCATGCCCGGGAACTTACCAATGAGTCACAAGAGTAAACAGTCCTTGGGCTCCCGCTCAGCAGCAGATGTCCACCGTGCCCTCCGGAGTGGACACGGTGATCTTCCGTGGCGACGTGGCGGTGTGGTCGGTGGAGACGGATACCTTCGGGGCGTTCGCCGACACGTCATAGGGAGCGTCAGGCAGGTTCAGGTCGATGTCGCCGGAGGTCCTGACCACCGCCCGCACCCGGCTGGGCGCCGTCCTGAACTCCAGCTCCACCTGCCCGGAGCCGACCTCCACGTCGGCCTGGTCCGCGAAGAGGTCGTTCGCCCTGACATCGCCCGAGCCGCTTCTGACGCGCAGGGGGCCGGGGATGTCGTAGACGTGGACGTCGCCGGAGACGGAGGTGACGCGCACGTCGCCGTGCACGCGGTCGACGCCGACGGGGCTGGTGGAGCTGACGACCTCGATGTCGGTCTCCTGAGGCACGAACAGCCGGTAGTCGACCTCGCAGTGCTCCTCCTGCAGCCATTCCTGCACGCAGGAGGTGTCCAGTCGCAGCGTCCGGCCGTTCCAGTCCTCGGAGACGGACGGTTTGGCCTGTGACCACTGCAGCTCTCGGTCGACGACGATCATGCCGGCCTCGCCCGCGTGGATGTCGAGTCGTACGTGGCCTCCGTTCGCCTCGATCCGGAGCTGGGAGTTGCCCGGGAAGGGGATGGTCCGGGTGGTGTGCTCGCTCGGAGCCTGCGCCATGGCCATCCCTCGGGAGAGCGCCACGGTGGACATGAGCAGGGCCAGCACGGTCATCACGGAGCCGGCGATCAACCAGGCCGCTCTCATGGCAGGCTCCTGATCTTGAGGAACTGCAGGACGGCGAGCACTCGCCGGTGATCGCCCTCCGCGGGAGACAGGTCGAGCTTGGTGAAGATGTTGCCGATGTGCTTGCCCACCGCTCCCTCGCTGAGCACGAGCTGCCTGCCGATGCCCGCGTTGGAGCGGCCCTCGGCCATCAGCTGGAGCACTTCGCTCTCCCGGGGCGTCAGCCGGTCCAGCGGGTCGCTGTGGCCGCGCAGCAGGAGCTGGGCGACCACCTCGGGATCCAGCGCGGTGCCACCCGCCGCCACCCTGCGCAGCGCGTCGATGAACTCGTCCACGTCCGCCACCCGGTCCTTGAGGAGGTAGCCGACGCCTCCCGTGGCGGCGGAGGCGAGGAGCTGGGCGGCGTAGCGTTCCTCGACGTACTGGGAGAGCACCAGGACCGCAGGCGCGGGCTGCGCCCGGCGCAGCACCAGCGAGGCGCGCAGGCCCTCGTCGGTGTGCGTGGGCGGCATCCGCACGTCCGTGAGCACCAGGTCGGGCCGGTGCTCCTCGGCCGCGCGCAGCAACTGCTCGGCGTCGGCGACGGCGGACACCACCTGCATGCCGGCGGCCTCCAGAAGCCGGATCAGGCCCTCGCGCAGCAGCACGGAGTCCTCGGCCAGCACTACTCGCACGGCAGATCCACCTCGATCGTCGTAGGCCCGCCCAACGGGCTGCGCAGGCGCAGGGTGCCGTCCACGGAGTCGATCCGCTGGCCGAGGCCGCGCAGTCCGGTGCCGCCGTCGAGCGTGGCGCCGCCGCAGCCGTCGTCGTGGACGAGGAGGTGCAGCCGGTCGCCCTCGCGGCGTACGGTCACCTCGGCCTTGGTGGCCGCGGCGTGTTTGGCGATGTTGGTGAGTGCCTCGGACACGATGAAGAAGGCCACCGCCTCGATCGTCGGGGTGGTGCGGCGCTCGATGTCGACGCGCAGCCGCACCGGGATGGGGGCCCGCGCGGCAACGCCGGAGAGCGCGGCGTCCAGGCCCTGGTCGTTGAGCACCGCCGGATGCAGGCCGCGGACGAGGTCGCGCAGCTCCTTCAGCGCCTGCTTGGACTCCTCGTGCGCCCGCTCGATCGCCTCGCGGGCCGGGTCGGGCAGGTCTCTGAGGGTCGCGCGGGCCAGCCCGAGGTTCATCGCCAGCGACACCAGCCGCTGCTGGGCCCCGTCATGGAGGTCACGCTCGATGCGGCGGCGCTCGGCGTCGGCGGCGTCGATCACGCCGGCCCGGCTCTCGGTCAGGGTCTCGATCCGCTGTCCCAGCTCCTGGTGGCTGGGGCCGAGCAGGGTGCGGGCGATCGACAGGTCGAGCATGGCCATCGCCCGCGCCAGGATGGGCGCGAGGAACAGCAGCAGGATGCCGAGGACGATGTAGACGGTCAGCACCACGGGGTTGCGCAGATCGATGGGGAAGACCAGGGGCGGCGGCTGGATCAGCGGTGGCAGGAAGGCGCTCACCCCGACCAGGCCGGCTCCCCACACGACCGCGACCATGACCGCGCCCACCATGCCCACCAGCGGGGAGAGCAGGTGATAGCCGATCTGCCGCCACAGGCTGCTGGTGCGCAGGGACGGCGCGGCCGGCACCGGCGGGATGCGCACGCCGAGGAAGGCCTCGAACCTGGAGCGCTGCACCCGGGTGAGCCAGGGCATGCCGCGGCGCAGCGCGGGCGGGATCACGGCCAGCACGAGGGTGAGCACGGCGAGCACGAACCCTACGGGCGGCCCGGTCATGACGTGGGCCGTCGCCAGCCAGGCCCTCGCCGACCAGGGGCGGATGGCTTTCATGTCTCCAACGGTATTGATCGCGGCACCATGCGCGACATGGCCCTGCTGTGTCGCTCCAGGGTGGAGCTAACCCCACCCCCCACAGCGGATTATCCCGCTAAGTCGGGAAAAGGTTAGGCTTTCGGCTTCGCCCGGACGTGCATCCGTTCGCCCTGGGAGCCGAACAGCGTGAGGATCTCGACCGGCTGGTCGTCGGCGCAGCCGAACCAGTGGGGCAGCCGGGTGTCGAACTCGGCGGCCTCGCCCGCGCGCAGCACCAGATCACGGTCGTCCAGCAGCAGCCGCAGCCGTCCGGACAGCACGTACAGCCACTCGTAGCCCTCGTGCGTCTGCGGCTCCGACCGGGGCCGGTCCGGCGGGATAATGATCTTGTACGCCTGCGGGCTCCCTGGCTGCCTGGTCAGCGGCAGGACGGTCATGCCGTTCAGCCGGCGCGGGGAGGGCTGGATGCGGGGGTCGTCGACCTCAGGCGCGCCCACGAGCTCCTCCAGGGGCACCCGGTAGGCCTGGGCGATGGGCAGCAGCAACTCCAGGCTGGGGCGGCGCTGGCCGGACTCCAGCCGGGACAGGGTGCTGGTGGAGATGCCGGTGGCCTTGGTCAGCGCGGACAGGGTCAGGCCTCGCTGGGCGCGCAGCCGTCTGAGCCGGGGGCCCACCTTGGCCAGCACCCCGTCGATCGCCGCCGTGTTGTCCATGGCATCTCTCATTCCCGGAAACAGCACGAGAAGTTGCCACAACCGGTGCATGAGTGCAAGCTCATGGCCCCAGCGTGAAGGTCTCCCTGAACACCGCCGGGTCGAACGAACCGCCCAGCGTGACGGCGAGGCCGCGCCGTGCCACGGCGGCGAACTCGTCGTCGCCGAGCTTACCCGCGTCCTCGGGGAGCACCCCGGCCAGGGGCCGCGCCGCCAGCATCTCCAGATCCCCCACGTTGCTCCGCTCGGCCGGGCCAGGACGGTCAGGCCAGGCCCCGATCACCACCCCGGCCAGGTCGAGCCCTCGATGGGCCAGCGCCTCCAGCGTCAGCGCGGTGTGGTTGAGCGTGCCGGGTCCGGCCCCGGTCACCACGAGCACCTGCGCCCCGAGCAGCCTGGCCAGGTCGGCGATGGTCGCACCGTCGTCGTCGAAGCGCACCAGCAGCCCGCCCGTGCCCTCCACGATCACCAGCCGGTTGCTCTCGGTCAGCTCACGGACCAGACGCGCCGCCGTGGGCATCGACACCGCCGGCTCACCCGCCGCCCGCGCGGCTGCGGCCGGGGACAGCGGCGCCGCGTACCGGGCCAGCTCGAACGTGGTCGTCACCCCGGACAGCCGGATGACCTCGTCGAGATCGCCTCTCGCGCCGGGCGGCACCCCCGTCTGGGCGGGTTTGACCACGGCCACGCTCGCCCCCCGGCCCCGCGCCAGCGTCGCCAGCGCCGCGCACACGACGGTCTTGCCCACCCCGGAGTCGGTCCCGCAGACGACGATCACACTCATCAGGCCAGCGTAGAGCGCCGGAGGCGGTGACTACGGGCGGCGCAACCGGGTGACGAACTTGTAGCGGTCTCCCCGGTAGAGCGACTGCGCCCACTCGACCGGGTTGCCGTCGGCGTCGAAGGCGTGGCGGGTCAGCAGCAGCATGGGCAGGCCCACGTCCACGCCGAGCAGCTTCGCGTCGTACGGGGTGGCGAGGACGGTCTCGATGATCTCCTCGGCGTCCGTCAGCCGTACGTTGTAGGCGTTGTGCAGCGTCTCGTACAGCGAGGAGTGCACTTCCAGCTCTCGCCGCAGCCGCGGGAAGCGGCGCGCGGACAGGTGGGTGGTGTCGACCGAGACGGGCTCGCCGTTGGCCAGCCGCAGCCGGTGGATGCGCAGCACGCGCCCGCCCGGGTTGATGGCCAGCCGCCTGGCCAGCGCTTCGTCGGCGGTGAGGTAACCGATCTCCAGGATCTTGGTGTCGGGCTCCAGCCCGGCCGTGCGCAGGTCGCCGATGTACGAGGTCAGCTGCAGGACCTGGGCGACCTTGGGCTGCGCGACGAACGTGCCCTTGCCCTGGATGCGCAGCAGCCGCCCCTCCACGACCAGCTCGGTCAGCGCCTGCCTGACGGTCGTGCGCGAGGTCTCGAACCGTACGGCCAGCGTCCGCTCGGGCGGCAGCGCGGTGCCCGGCGCGAGCGACTTGGTGAGCTCGAGCAGGCTCCGTTTCACGTCGTAGTACTTCGGTACGCGAGGGCCGTCGTCTGTCACGCTCTCACCTTCACTTCTGCCACGGCGGTGAGGGCGTGTCTGATCACCGCGAGATCATCGGAACTCACATTGGCCCGAGCGGTCAACCTCGGGTGAAGGCGGCCCGCCGGCACGGACGGCGGCCGGCAGCCCCCTGCCCGCGGTTGCGGCTCCGCACGGGTGGCGGGATCCGGGAGGGCGAGGCCGGGCGGCTCGCTCGCCCTGTCGCACGCCGATCCGGGCAGCTCAGGCTGATGGTGAAGGATAACCGCAGGGGTGGGCGTGGCCGCAACCGAGGTCGGGGTGAGAGCGGGACGGGACGTGACCGGGGGTGTGCCGATCCTGGTCGACCGGCCCAGGAAGGGCGGGTAATAGGGACGTAAGTACCTAGACAGTGTGATGGTTCTCACAATGTGAGATTTCGCTATAAGCGCGGGCAGGCAGGCCTTTTGGCGTCTCGTATGCCGAGACGTCGTGTCTTGGCCGGCCCACGGCCCGCCCCTGTGGCCGAGGTGCGCGTACAGCCCCATGTGCGCATTCAACCAGGGGCCCGGTTTGGCTGTTCGGCGGGTCAGCACGCATGATGCACTCGTGCCGACTCTCAGCGACCTCGTCGTCCGCCACACCGCGCTGAACGCGGAGGACCTCGACTGGCTGCACTCCCTGGTCTCCGACTGGCAGTTGCTGGCCGACCTGTCGTTCGCCGATCTCATCCTGTGGGCGCCCCTGCTCGGTGAGGGCGGCTGGATAGCGATCGCCCAGATGCGCCCCACCACCGGGCCCACCGTCTATCACGACGACATCGTCGGCTCCGTGGCCGCCAAGGGTGAGCGCCCGCTGATCGACACAGCCTGGAACGAGCGGCGCATCTGCCGGGAGGGCGACCCCGACTGGTCCACCGGGGTGCCGGTCCGTGAGGAGACCATCCCGGTACGGCGCGCGGTCCCGGAGGGTGAGGCCCGCTTCCTGGCGATCATCCAGCGCTCCACGAACCTGTCGTCGGCCCGCACCCCGTCCCGGCTGGAGCTCACCTACCTGCAGAGCGCGTCCGACCTGGCGCAGATGGTGGCCGAAGGGCGCTTCCCCTTCTCCGGCGAGGAGCCGATCCTGGTCCGCTCGCCACGCGTCGGCGACGGCCTGCTGCGGCTGGACCGGGCGGGCCGCGTCACCTACGCCTCACCCAACGCGCTGTCGGCCTACCGGCGGCTCGGGCTGCACGCCGACCTGGTGGGCGCCGAGCTCGGCAGGGTGACCGCGACGCTGTGCTACTCCGACGAGCCCATCAACGAAGACCTCATGATCGTGGCCAGCGGGCGGGCCGCCAAGGAGACCGAGGTGGAGTCGGGCGGCACGATCGTCCAGCTCCGGGCGATCCCGTTGATCGTCGGCGGCGGCCGCATCGGCGCGCTGGTGCTCATCCGCGACGTGACCGAGCTCCGGCGGCGCGAACGCGAGCTGATGACCAAGGACGCCACCATCCGCGAGATCCACCACCGGGTCAAGAACAACCTGCAGACCGTGGCCGCGCTGCTCCGGCTCCAGGCCAGGCGGCTGCAGGTGCCGGAGGGCCGCGAGGCGCTTGAGGAGGCCGTGCGGCGGGTCGGCTCGATCGCGATCGTGCACGAGACGCTCTCGCACGCGCCGGAGGAGTTCGTGGACTTCGACGACATCGCCGACCGGGTGATCGCGATGGCGGGAGAGGTCTCGGCGCCGGAGGCGGCGGTCATGCCGCGGCGGGTGGGCGGCTTCGGGGTGCTGCCCTCGCTGATCGCCACCCCGCTCGCGATGGCGCTGACCGAGTTGCTGCAGAACGCGCTCCAGCACGGCCGGCCCAAGCGGCTGCAGGTGGTGGTCGAGCCGGGGGCCGAGCGGCTCAACGTGCTCGTCTGGGACGACGGCCAGGGGTTGCCCGAGGGATTCGACCTCGACAGCTCCACCAGTCTCGGCCTGCAGATCGTCCGCACCCTCGTCGAGGGGGAGCTGTCGGGCAGGCTGGCGGTGAAGCCGCGCGAGGGGGGCGGTACGGAGGTCACGCTCTCGATCCCGCTACCTGCCGTGTGATCCCGCCCGGAAAGCCTGAACGCCGCGTCCCTGTGATCAGGGGCGCGGCGCTGTCCAGGCTCGGCGATTCGCTGCGGTTTTCAGACGGGGCTCCTTTGCCACGCTGTACTTCTCCGGAAGGGGCCCTGTTAGTAGGCGGTGGCGCGGGCGCGGGCCCGTGCGCTGCGGCGCTTGAGCGCCCGGCGCTCGTCCTCGCTGAGGCCGCCCCAGACACCGGCGTCCTGTCCGGACTCCAGCGCCCACTTCAGGCAGGCGTCCATGGCCGAGCAGGAATGACAGACTTGCTTGGCCTCCTCGATCTGCATGAGTGCCGGTCCGGTGTTGCCGATCGGGAAGAACAGCTCGGGGTCCACGTCACGGCAGGCAGCTACGTGGCGCCAGTCCATGCGTCCACTCCTTAGTCGATGGAGCCTAAGGTCGGCTCCGGCTAACTTTGTGAATGATTTCACTAAGGCGTGCGAACAAGGTCCCGGAACGGTGTACCGGGAGATGTTCACCCGACGTCCGGAGGATCTTTGGGGTGTTAAAGGTCCTACGTTCCGACGTCGTGAATTGAGCTTTTCAGCCACGGAGAGTGCACGCAAGAGGGTGTGACCGAAGTTTTGGCCGTTTAGGATGTCGGATGCGTCACACAATCACAGAATGTAACCTGCTAGACCAGAACCTGTAATGCGTTCGGGGTAGCCCGGAATGTGACGTATTCGCGTTCGCCCAGGTAGTCCCCGTCCAGTTGGAAGGCCACCGGGCGGTTCGCGGTGAGCGTGAACTCCGCCTCGTCGTGGAGCTGCACCAGGTGCCTGCCGGACGGCAGGCTGTCACGCTGGGTGAGGATGTGCCGGATGGTCGGCACCATCGCCATCGGCCCGATCCGCCGCAGCGCCAGCATGTCGAGCCCGGTCTCGAAGCCCGCCCACGGCGTGGGCGTGACGGGCTTGCTGCCGATGTACGACCAGGGCGAGGTGTTGCTGATGATCGCCATGAACACCCCGGCGGCGGACGGGATGCCAGGGCCGGTCAGGCGCATGGCGGGATGCCGCTTGTCCGTCGCCAGATAGTGCCGCAGGGCGGTGTTGACATACCGGGTCGGGGTAGCCTTCCGCCCGGCTCCCCGCAGCCCCTCGACGGCCCTGATGACCTCCGCGTCGTAGCCCAGGCCCGAGCAGAAGGTGAAGTAGCGGCTCTCGCCCTCCCACAGCGCCTGCCCCAGGCCGACGGTGCGCCGCCGGCCCTCGCGCAGCGCCTCCAGCACGGCGCCGGTGGCCTCGATGGGCTCGTTCGGCAGGCCCAGGGCCCTGGCGAAGACGTTGGCACTGCCGCCGGGGATCACGATCAGGCCCGGCCGCCCCGCGCTCGGGTCGTCTCCGGGCGGCTCGCCGCCGTTGACCGGGTTGAGCAGCCCGTTCACCGTCTCGTTGATGGTCCCGTCGCCGCCCAGCACGGCCACCACGTCGTAGCCCTTGGCGCGGGCCGTGGCGGCCAGGGCGGCCGCGTGTCCGCGGTAGCCCGTCTGCTCGACGGTCAGGTCCACGGCGGCGCCCAGCGCGCGGATCAGCACGTCGCGCGTCCGGGCGTTCGTGGTGGTGGCCTTGGGGTTCACCAAGAGCATCGTGCGCATACGGCCAGCGTATCCGCTGGTCGATGTCTACTTTGTGGATAAAGTCCTATTTTGCGAGGGTTCGCTGTGGACGCCGCGCGGCGCACCGGGCCTGCGCATAGGTAGGGTTCGGATGTGTCGAAGCGTCCGTGGAGTCTGATCGCCGCCGCCCTCGTCGTCGCCCTCGAAGGGCTGATCGCCTCGGGGCTGGGCATCTACGTCCTGGTGGAGACGGTGCGCGGCGGGGCGGACGACCTGACGGCCGCGCTGGCCGAGGCGGCGTTCGGGCTGCTCATCGGCGCCGGACTGCTCTGGGTGGCCTGGGGCGGGCTGATGGCGGCCGAGCGGTGGGGGAGAGCGCCCAGCGTGCTGACCCAGATCTTCATGATCCCCGTGGCGGTCACGCTCATCCAGTCGGACCAGCCACTCATCGGGATCCCGCTGATCGTGGTCGCCCTGATCGGGCTCGGCACGCTGCTGGCGCCTCCCACCACCCACGCCCTCTATGGGGACGACACCTAGTCGTCGGCTGTCAGGCCCTCGCGGAGCTGGGCGAGGGTGCGGGCGAGCAACCGCGACACGTGCATCTGTGAGATGCCGAGCTCGGTGGCGATCTGCGACTGGGTCATGTTGCCGAAGAACCGCAGCAGCAGGATGCGCTTCTCGCGCGGCGGCAGCCGCTCAAGCAGCGGCTTGAGCGACTCGCGATATTCGACCCCCTCTAGCGATTCGTCGACGATGCCGAGCGAGTCGGAGACGGCCGGAGCGTCGTCGTCGCCGGAGTCAGGGGCGTCGAGGGACACGGTCGAATAGGCGTTGGCCGACTCCAGTCCTTCGAGCACCTCCTCCTCGGTCATCTTGAGGTAGGCCGCCAGCTCGGCCACCGTGGGCGCCCGGCCCTCGCGCTGCGACAGCTCGCTGATCGCCTTGGTGAGCGAGAGCTTGAGCTCCTGCAGCCGGCGCGGCACCCGGACCGCCCAGCCCTTGTCACGGAAGTGGCGCTTGATCTCGCCGACGATCGTGGGCGTGGCATAGGTGGAGAACTCGACGCCGCGGTTGAGGTCGAACCGGTCGATGGACTTGATCAGGCCGATGGTGGCGACCTGAGTGAGGTCGTCGAGCCATTCGCCCCGGTTACGGAAGCGGCGGGCCAGGTATTCGACCAGGGGAAGGTGAAGCTCGACCAGCTCGTCCCTGATGCGCTGGCGGCGCGGCTCCTCGGGACCGAGCTCGGACAGCTCGGCGAAGAGCATGCGAGCACGCACCCGGTCGGGCACGGCGTGTTCGCTGGTGGCCATGGCTCCAGTCCCTTCCGTCACGCCGACCTCGCCACGCCTCGGCGCTTACGCAGGACGATCGCCATGCGGTCGGGGGAGTCGGTCACCGCGTCGACGTCGTCTGCCAGCGCGGTCAGCACCATCCAGGCGAAATCATCGCGTTTCGGTGCGGAACTCCCCACTGTCGCGACCTCGACGCGGACCTGCATCTCCTGGCCCGTGAGCTCGAACTCGGCGGTCAGGTCGGTGCCCGGCACCGCCTCGCTCAGCAGCATGGCGCACGCTTCGTCGACCGCGATCCGCAGATCCTCGATCTCGTCCAGCGTGAAGTCCAGCCGGGCTGCCAGCCCGGCCGTGGCCGTACGCAACACTGACAGATAGGCGCTGGCGGCGGGGAGCCTGATGCTCACCACGTCGCGGATGGCGGCCTCGCCTGTCGTGCGCGTCTCGGTTTCCTCGGTCACGTTCCTCCTCGCGTATAAGACGCCTACTGCAACTTACCGCCCTCGGGACGTGCTTGGCGGATTCAGACTCGCCATCGACGGAAAAGGCTCTGTGCGGTCTGGAGCCGCACAGAGCCTTTTGTGCCGGTTTAAGCGGCCTTGGTCTCCCAGAAGATCTTGGAGATCTCGTCGATCTTGCCCAGGAGATCCTCGGCCTTCGCGACGTCGACCGTCCCCTTGCCACCCGCAGCGCCGGCCAGCTTCGTGGCGTCCCAGAAGAGCTGGTGAAGCTGGGGGTACTGCTCCAGGTGCGGCGGCTTGAAGTAGTCGGTCCAGAGCACCCAGAGGTGGTGCTTGACCAGCTCGGCCCGCTCCTCCTTGATGGTGATCGCGCGAGCGCGGAAGACCGGGTCCTCGTTGCCCGCGTACTTCTCCATGATCGCCTTGACCGACTCCGCCTCGATCCGGGCCTGAGCGGGGTCGTAGACACCGCAGGGCAGGTCGCAGTGGGCGGAAGCGACATGCTTGGGTCGTAGCAGTCGTGCGAGCATCAGAAAATCCTTCCTTGATGCCGAATCAGCTTGGTCCAAGTACCGACCTTACTCGCGTTGAAACGCCTTCGGAGGAGGGGGTCACAGCCATGAGAGTGCGTGTCGAGGGCGACTCGATGCGTCCGGCGCTGCTGCCCGGAGACTGGCTCCTGGTCCGGCGTGGCGCCCGGGTGCGTCCCGGCGACCTCGTGGTGGCCAGGCTGCCCGGCGAGCCGGACCGGCTGATCGTCAAGCGGGCCGCCTGGCAGGGCGAGGACGGCTGGTGGCTGGAGAGCGACAACCAGCGCGCCTCGGGCCGCCGCGACAGCTGGGACTTCGGCGCGGTCCCCGAGCTGGTCGGGCGGGTCGTGCTGCGTTACTGGCCGCTGCGTCACCGGCCACTGCGTCACTGGCGGCGGCGCGCCCGGTAGGCGGCCACGTTGGCCCGGCTGGCGCAGCGCGTCGAGCAGTAGCGGCGCGAGCGGTTGGAGGAGGTGTCGAGGAAGGCGCGTGCGCACCGGGGGTCCAGGCAGCGGCCCAGCCGCTCGGCGCCCAGCTCGGCGACGACCGCGGCCAGGCCCATCACGGCCGCGGCGCCGGTCTGATCCGCCAGGTGCAGATGCCAGTGCCCGTCGTGGTCCGTCAGCTGAGGGCGTACCGGATAGCGGGAGAGCAGCGCGTTGAGCAGGCCGGCCACCGTCGCGCCGTCGCCGGCGTCGAACACCGCGGCCAGCTCCGCCCGGAGCGGCTGGAGCTCGGGCGGTGCGGCGGGATCGTTGACCAGGCGGACCGCCCACTCGGCGTAAGAGGTCAGGTCCATGCCGGAGTATTACACGAGAACAGGGGCGCCCCGAAACGGGACGCCCCGGTCGTCATCCCTCGGGGTGCAGGACGCGGTGGAGGAAGGAGCGGGTGCGTTCGTGCTGGGGGTCGCCGATCACCTGACTGGGCGGCCCGTCCTCGACGATGACGCCGCCGTCCATGAAGACCACCCGGTCGGCCACCTCGCGGGCGAAGCCCATCTCGTGTGTGACGACGAGCATGGTCATGCCCTCCTCCGCCAGCTTGCGCATGACGGCGAGCACGTCGCCGACCAGCTCCGGGTCGAGCGCCGAGGTGGGCTCGTCGAACAGCATCAGGTCCGGGTTCATCGCCAGCGCCCTGGCGATGGCCACCCGCTGCTGCTGGCCGCCGGAGAGCTGGGCGGGGAAGGAATCGCACTTGTCGCCTACGCCGACCTTCTCCAGGTTCTCCCTGGCGACGACCTCGGCCTCCCGCTTGGACCGCCTGAGCACCCGCCGCTGGGCGATCATCACGTTCTGCAGGGCCGTCATGTGCGGGAACAGGTTGAACTGCTGGAACACCATGCCGATGCGGCGCCTGACGGCGTCGATGTCCACGTCCAGGTCGGTGACCTCGATGCCCTCGACGTAGACGTGGCCCTTGGTCGGCACCTCCAGCAGGTTCACACAGCGCAGCAGCGTCGACTTGCCGGAGCCGGAGGGCCCGATCACGCACACCACCTGGCCGGGCTCGACCAGCATGTCGATGCCCAAGAGCACCTTGTTGGCGCCGAAGTGCTTATGCAGGTTCTTGATCTCGATGGCGTGGGTCATCGGCCCGTCCCCTTGAGCTTCTCCAGCCGTCCCGCGAGGTAGCCCAGCGGGATGGTGACGATCAGGTACGTGATGCCGGCGACCATGATGGGCGTGGCGTTGGCGTACTGGGAGGCCAGGTCGTTGCCGAACTTCGCCAGCTCGACGTACTCACCGGAGACGCCCAGGAACAGGACCAGGGAGGAGTCCTTCAGCAGGGCCACGAACTGGTTGGTGGTCGGCGGGATGACGATCCGGATGGCCTGCGGGATCACCACGGTGACCTGCGACCTGGCAGCCGACATGCCCAGCGACCTGGCGGCCTCGACCTGTCCCCGGGGGACGGCCTGCAGGCCCGCCCTGAAGATCTCCGCCTGGTAGGCCGCGCCGACCAGGCCGAGCCCGAGGATGCCCTGCCCGTAGGTGCCGAACGGCACCACGAAGCCGGGCAGCGCCAACGGCAGGAAGGTGATCAGCAGGAAGATCAGCAGGGCCGGCAGGCCGCGGAAGATCTCGATGTAGATGGACGAGATCCACCGGTACGGACGCACCGTCGACAGCCGCATCAGCGCGAGCAGCAGTCCGAACACGGCCGACAGGACGAAGCCGCCGACCGTGTAGATGATCGTGTTGCGCAGGGCGATCGTGAACAGCTCGGGCAGGGCCTCGGCCGCCACGTCGACCTTGGCGAAGTTCTGGGCCAGGCTCGGCCAGTCGGCGTAGAGCACGACCCCGACGAGGGCGGCGATCAGGAGGGCGTACTGGATGCCGCGGCTGATGCGCTGCTTCTTACGGGGGCTGAGCCGGGCTCGTACCGGCTCAGCCGTACCGGGCAGTTCCGCCATGGATCAGCCCAGCTCGCCGGGCTTCTTGCCGAACCACTTGACGAAGATCTCGTCATAGGTGCCGTCGGACTTGGCCTTGGTGATCTCGTCGTTGATCGTCTTGAGCAGGACCGGGTCGGCGCCCTTCTTGAGGCCGATGCCGTACTGCTCGCCGGTGTCGAGGCTGGCGATCACCTCGAACTTCTCCGCGACGTCCGACTTCTTCAGCCAGGTGAGCACCACGGGGAGGTCCTGGACGATCACGTCGGCCTGGCCGGACTGCAGGGCCAGGAGCTCCTTGGCCGAGTCGGCGTACTCCACCGGGTCGAAGCCCTGCTTCTTGACGTAGTCGAGGCCGGTGGTGCTGGCCTGCGCGCCGAGCTTGAGGTTCTTGGCCTTGACGTCCTCCAGGGAGGTGGCGCCGGTGCCCTTCTTGGCCAGCAGGGCCTGCGTGGCGTCGAAGTACGGGACCGAGAAGTCGATGTTCTGCTGGCGCTCGGGAGTGATCGTCATGCCGGCGGCGGCCACGTCGCACTTCTTGGCGGCCATGGCGGCGCCGCTCTTGATGACGGCGAAGTCGATGTCCACGATCTCCTGCTGGACGCCGAGCTTCTTGGCGGCCAGGTCAACGATGTCCACGTCGAACCCGACGATCTTGCCGCTGGCGTCCTTGAACTGGAACGGCTCGTACGGGATGTTCGTGCAGACAGTGAGCTTGCCGGGCTTGACCAGTTGTGCGCCACCGGCGGCCGAGGCGGTGGCACTGGCGGAGGTCGTACTCGAGCCTCCGGTGTCGCCGCCGCAGGCGGTCAGTGCCAGGGCGGCGGTCAGGGCGAGCGCGCCGGCGGCGGAGCCGCGGCGTGTCAAGGGCCAGAGGGCCATGAGAGGCCTCCTCAAGTGATATGCCACGAAAGTTGAGTTTTGTGCAGTTTAGATGGGTTTTAGCAGCGGTCCGTCATCTGCCATTTAACAATGCGTCAACGGATCAGCGTCGGCCTCGATACCGGAGGCCGTCTCAGCATGTGGCAGGATGGGGGAACGGGTGACCCCCGTAACCCCCTCAACGAGACGATCGACGAGGGGAACCTGGCGGCTACCGAAGCCAGGCCTCTCGAGTGTCTTCCGAAGGTCTCTTCCGTCCGCTGAACTACTGGGGTTCTGTGTCCATGACACCCGCTCTCGATCAAGATCCTGCCTTCGCCCTGCACCGCGGGGGAAAGCTCGAAGTCCGCTCCACCGTGTCGGTCCGCGACGCCGGTGACCTGTCGCTCGCCTACACCCCCGGGGTGGCCCGCGTCTGCACCGCCATCGCCGAGACGCCGGCGCTGGCCGACGACTACACCTGGGTCTCCAACGTGGTGGCCGTCATCACCGACGGCACCGCAGTCCTCGGCCTCGGCGACATCGGGCCCGCCGCCGCCATGCCGGTCATGGAGGGCAAGGCCCTGCTGTTCAAGGAGTTCGGCGGCGTCAACGCCGTCCCTCTCTGCCTGGCCTGCACCGACGTCGACGAGCTGGTGGAGACCGTGGCCCGGCTCGCGCCCTCGTTCGGCGGCATCAACCTGGAGGACATCAGCGCGCCGCGCTGCTTCGAGGTCGAGTCCAGGCTCCGCGAGCTGCTCGACATCCCGGTCTTCCACGACGACCAGCACGGCACCGCCATCGTCGTGCTCGCCGCCCTGCGGAACGCCGCGCGCCTCACCGGCCGCACCCTGGGCGACCTGCGCGCCGTGGTGGCCGGCGCCGGCGCCGCGGGCGTCGCGGTCGCCCGCATCCTGCTGGAGGCCGGCATCGGCGACATCGCGGTGGCCGACTCCAAGGGCCTGATCTACGACGGCAGGGAAGGCCTCAACCCCGTCAAGCAGGCCCTGGCGCGTGACACCAACAAGGCGGGCCACACCGGCTCCACCGAAGAGGCCCTGGTGGGCGCCGACGTGTTCGTGGGCCTGTCGGGTTCGACCGTCACCGAGCAGACCATCGCCGCGATGGCCGACGACGCCATCGTCTTCGCCCTGTCCAACCCCACGCCCGAAGTCCTCCCCGAGGTCGCCGCCCGGCACGCCGCGGTGGTCGCCACCGGCCGCTCCGACTACCCCAACCAGATCAACAACGTCCTGGCCTTCCCCGGTGTCTTCAGGGGCGCGCTGGACGTCAGGGCCACCACGATCACCGAGAACATGAAGGTGGCCGCCGCCAACGCGCTGGCCGCCGTCGTGGGTGACGACCTCACCGCCGAGTACGTCATCCCGAGCCCCTTCGACGAGCGCGTCGCCCCCGCGGTCACGGCGGCTGTCGCCGCTCAGGCCAGGGCCGACGGCGTGGCCCGTACGAAGGACTGAAAGGCCTCTCTCCGGGCAGGAAGACGCGGTCCCGTATCCCCAAGGACAGTTCAAGACGGCACCGGGAATCTCTCAATTCCGCTAACTCCCCGTGCTATAAAAAGAGCTCTCTGTAAGGATGCGGGCGCCCCCGACTCCTGCCATGAGGAGAGCGATGGAACGCGAGCCCAACCGACAGCTGCAGCAGCTCATCGCGGAGGCGGGCTTCTCCCACAAGGGACTGGCCAGGCGCCTCAACGACCTGGGCGCCGCGCGCGGCACCCCCGGCCTGAAGTACGACCACAGCTCCGTGCTGCGCTGGATCGGCGGTCAGCGGCCGAGAGACCCGGTGCCCTGCCTCCTCACAGAGATATTCGCCCTACGACTCGGCAGGCCCGTGACGGCGGAGGATCTCGGCATGTCCGCCATCACGACACCCCTCGATCTCGGGCAGGAGTTCACGCACACGTGGCAGGAGGGGGTCAGGACCGTGACAGCGCTGTGGCGGGCCGACGTGGAGCGGCGAAGGTTCCTGATCGACTCGACGTTCGCGATAGGCGCGGGCTCGGTGGGGGCCGTGCGATGGCTCACGTCCCCGCCTGAAGGACGGCCCAGCAGTACGGGCGCGCGCCGGGTGGGCAGAGCGGACATCGCCGCCGTGCACGAGGTCACCCGCTCCTTCGGCGAGCTCGACAACCGGTTCGGCAGCGGGCGGGTCCGCTCCTCGGTCGTCAAATACCTCGACACCGCGGTGACCCCGCTGCTCAGAGACGGCTCCTACGGCGACAGCACCGGCCGCCGGCTCGCCGCCGCCGCTGCCGAGCTCACCAGGCTCGCCGGCTGGATGGCGTACGACCTGGAGCAGCACGGCCTCGCCCAGCGTTACCTCATCCAGGCCCTGCGCCTGGCCAGAGGCGCCGACGACCACGCGCTCGGCGGGGAGATCCTGGCCGGCATGGCCCACCAGGCCATCTACATGGGCCAGCTGGCCCACGCGCTCGACCTGGCGCGCGCCGCCCAGCTCGCCGCCCGCCGGGCCGGCGTCCCCACCCTGCTCGCCTCCAGCCACGTCCTGGAGGCGCACGCCCACGCCGGGCTCGGCGACGCCCGCTCCTGCGGCCACTCGCTGCACGAGGCCGAACGCGCCTTCGACGCCCGCAGCCCCGCCGACGAGCCCCGCTGGCTGAGCTACTTCGACGAGGCCTACCTGGCGGCGAAGTTCGCCCACTGCTTCCGCGACCTCGGCGAGGGCGAGCGCACCGTACGGCAGGCCCGGCGCTCCCTCGACATGGACGGGCGGTACGTACGGGGCCGGATGTTCAACCTGTCGCTGCTGACGGCGGGGCTGCTGCAGTGCGGTGAGCTGGAGGAGGCCTGCACGGTCGCGGTGGGGGCGTTGACGCTCGCCGGCGAGCTGCAGTCCGCGCGGTCCCGGTCCTACGTGGCCGACCTGCGCAGGCGGCTGGAGCCGTACCGGAACGAGCCCGCGGTGGTGGCGCTGAACGAGCGGACCCGGGAGCTGGTCGCCGTCTGAGCATGCGTGGAGCCCGTCACCTCGCGTGGTGACGGGCTCCTGCGCGGCTACTTGAGGAGCTCGCCGTTCGGGCCGACGACCGGCTTCGTCTCGGCGTAGTTGGCCTTGTTGTACACGTCGGCCACCTCACCGTCGAAGTAGGGGGAGCTGATGGTGTCCACCCGGTCGTTGCCGTCCTGGTCGTGGAACATGCTCGTCACGCCGTTGAGGTAACCGGTGCGCTTGCTGTTGCTGTAGCGCAGCAGCCACGGGCCGCCGTCCGCGCCGCCGGTCATCGAGCACTTGAGCACCTGGTGCGTCTCGACGCGGAACGTGTTCGCCTGGTACGTCTTGGTGCCGGTCTTGCCGTAGCACCACTTGGGCGTCACACCGGTGAAGGCCTTGTGGCCGTCGGGGTGCGGCTCGCCCGGGTAGCCGAAGACGGTGACCTTCTGGCCCAGAGGCTGGTTCCAGGCGACGCCCTGGCCGCCGACCGCATCGCCCAGGCGACCGGTGTCCTTGGCCAGGCCGACGTAGAAGGTCGTCCTGAGGTAGTCCGTCTTCGCGGTCTCCTTCACCCAGTACTTCAGGAAGTAGTGGGTGATGGTGAAGTTGCCCTGCGCGTCGATCTTCTGGTAGCCGGGGCCCTTGTACGCCTTGTACTCACTTTGGGTGACGTGGTCGACGACCAACTTGTCGGCGGCCTGGGTGCCGTTGCCGTCACCCTTGGGAGCCTTGTCGAACTGCTCCTTCTCGACTTCCTTGTAGGCCCTCTTCTTGTCACCCTTGTAATCCGGGCCGACGATGTCGGAGGTCGTCGAGAGCTTGGCCCAGCAGTCGGCGGTCTCGCCGCCGTTGAGGTCGACGCACTTCTGGTACGTGGCCGCGTCGATGGCGACGTCCTTGACCCACTTGTCGCCGGTCCACTTGTCGTACTCGGCCTTGCCGACCTGCTTCTGGCCGTTGAACCGGAAGCCGTTGTGCACCGCGACGAAGGCGAAGTCGCCGTCGTAGTCGTCGTAGGTGTCCAGGTCGTAGGCCGTGAAGGCGTAGGCGCCCGCGTAGACGCCCCAGGGGGCCTTGCCCTGGTAGTAGCCGGGGACGAACACCCACTTGTCGTAGACGTCGTCCTTGCCGTTCTCGAAGACGCAGTGCCCCGCGGTGGCGACCAGGTTGCGGTGCCTCGACTGGATGGAGGTGGCGGAGCACCAGTGGTATTCGCCCTTGTTGTCGAGGAAGAACACCTTGCCGATGGTGCGCGGCAGGTTGACGTTCTTGACCTTGGTGCCGGCCGGTGCGTTGGTCGCGGGGGCGGTCGAGCCGGGCTTGCCGTCATCCGGCTGGTCGCCGGCCTTGGCGACGACGACCTTGTTCACTGCCTTGGCGTCCCAGTGGTACTGAGTGGCCTTGCGGAGGGCGGCGCCGTTGGCGTCGAGCCAGAAGTTGGCGTTGCTGTAGCCGTCAGCGGGCTTGGGGGCGAGGGGGTCGGACGCCCAGGTGGGGGCCGCCGCGCTGGCGGGCACGGCGAGAGCGGCAGCGCTCAGGGCAGTGGCGGTGAGGGGGATGAGCAGGCGCTTCACTGGAAGACTCCACAACATTAACAAAAGGGGTGTTAGAACCCTATCGTCACTTTGGTCACACCGTTAAGAGCTTTCGGGATGTCCGGTAAAAGGCCGAAGGGCCCGGCAGAAGCCGAGCCCTTCGGGTGAAACTGAGTGAGTACGAGGTTTGGACCCTCGCGCTCGCGGCTGCTTAAGAACTACTTCTTGAGCGAGCCCGACCAGGTGTTGGCAGCCTGGTTGTAGACCGTAGCGGTCTCACCGTCGAAGTACGGCGAGGAGCTGTAGTCGTAACGGTCGTTGCCGTCCTGGTCGTGGAAGATGCTGGTGACGCCGTTGACGTAGCCCAGACGCTTGGTGTTGCTGTACTTGATGAGCCACGGGGAGCCGTCGGCACCCGGGGTCATCGCGCACTTCAGAGCGATGTGCTCCTCAGCCTTGTACGCAGCGGAGGCGTAGGTCTTGCCAGAGGTGGCGCCGTAGCACCACTTCGGCGTGACACCGGTGTAGGCCTTGTGGCCGTCCTTGTGGGCGTCGGCCGGGTAACCGAAGACGAAGACCTTGCCACCGGTCTTCTGGTTCCAGGAGACACCCTGGCCACCGACGTTGTTGCCGAGCGCGCCAAGGTCCTTGTTGACATCCTTGACGATGTAGAACTCGGACCGAAGGTACTCGACCTTGGTGTCCTTCTTCACCCAGTACACCACGTTGTAGTGGGTGATGGTGAAGTTGCCGTCCTTGTCGATCTTCTGGTAGCCCGGGCCCTTGTAGGCCGCGTACTGCGACGCGGTCACGTACTCGGTGACAGGCGCCAGCGAAGACTGACGGCCGTTCTTGAACTCGTTCTCCTTGTTGAACGGAGGAGCTGCGTCGTACTGCGCCTTGGTAACTTCCTTGCGCACCGCAACAGCGCCAGGCGTCTTCGCGCCGGCAAGGTCACTCAGGTCCGTGGTCTTGGCCCAGCAGTCGGCGGTCTCGCCACCGTTGTAGTCCACGCACTTCTTGTACTCGGCTTCGGTGATGGCGTGAGCCTTGTCGAACTTGACGCCATTGTGCTTGTCAAACTCGGCCTTGGTCACCTTGGTGGGGGTGCCGCCGCCAGGCTGGACGCCGTTGTACACGGTCACGAACGCGTAGTCGCGGTCGCGGTCGTTGTACACCGAGAAGTCGTAGTGCGTGAAGGCGGTCTTGCCGACGTAGATGCCGAACGGGGTCTTGCCCTGGTAGTAACCCGGGACGAACACCCACTTGTCCATGACGCTGGCGTTCTTGTCGTCGTCGTAGACGCAGTGACCGGCGGTCGCGACCAGGTTCTTGTACTTGCCCTGGATCGAGGTGCCGGAGCACCACTTCAGGTCGCCCTTGTCGTTGACGAAGAACACCTTGCCGATGGTCTTCGGCAGGTTGATGTTCTTGGTCTTCGAGGCGACCTTCGTCTCCTCGCCGATCGGCTTGATCTCGTTAGCCTTGGTGTCGGGCGTATAGCCGCCGCTGACCTTGAGCTTCGAGGTGGCCTTGGTCTCCCAGGTGTAGGGAGTCGCCTTGGCGAGGTTGTTGGTGTGCCCGTTGGCCGCGAACCAGAAGTCGACCACTGCCTGAGCGGCAGGGGCGTCCTTGGCCATGGTGTCCGACGCCCAGTCGGGGACCGAGTTGGCGTTGGCGGTACCGGCCAGGCCGGCGGCCAGCAGACCGGTGGCCAGAATGGCGCCACCGGCGGGGAGGAGGATGCGCTTCAAGGTAACTCCTTGCTCTGTCGTGGAACGCTTTCTGCGTCCCATGCGTCAGTAAAGGGATAGCCAGGAACATACAGTGTGGATCTTGAAGTCGGGTAGCCGCTTTGCCAGGAAAAGATGGGACAAGGCGGGCGTGACCGTTCCGTGATGTTTAGCCAGCCGTTGCGGATGAGGCGGGCAAAGGGGGCGGAGGGCGCATCTCCGCAGATCAACATAAGGGTGTTGTTAGTGTGACGACAGGGTCGGCAGTGTCCCGCCGGCTCCACCCGCGTGATTGATGTGATGCAGATCACAGTGGCTTGATGGCACCGTATCGGGCCGCCATGCGTCCAAACGACTTCACATTCGGGCTCGGAAGCAGCCGAAGGGCCCGGCGGTGCCGGGCCCTTCGGGGTCTAACGGGTGACGCTGCGGTGAAACCGATCGCTCAGCGTGACTAGACGATCTTGCCGGACCACACGTTGGCGGCCGCCTTGTAGACCGTGTTGGTCTCGCCGTCGAAGTACGGCGAGGAGATGTAGTCAACGCGGTTGTTGTTGTCCTGGTCGTTAAAGGTGCTGGTGACACCGTTCACGTAGCCGAGACGCTTGGAGTTGCTGTAGTTGAGGAGCCAGGGGCCGCCGTCGGCGCCCTCGGTCATCGCACACTTGAGCGCGACGTGCTCCTCGATCTTCTTGGCGGCCGACCCCACCAGCTTCTTCGTGGTCTTGCCGTAGCACCACTTCGGCGTGGTGCCGGTGTAGTTCTTGTGACCGTCGGGGTGCGGTCCGGCGGGGTAGCCGAACACGCGGACGATCTTCTGGGTCGGCTGGTTCCACGAGAAGCCCTGGCCGCCGACGTTGTCACCAAGGCGACCCGCGTCCTTGATGAAATCCTTGTTGATGTAGAACTCGGTCCGGTAGTACTTGATCGACGAGGTCTCCTTCACCCAGTACTTAAGGAAGTAGTGGGTGATGGTGAAGTTGCCGTCCTTGTCGATCTTCTGGTAGCCCGGGCCCTTGTAGGCCTTGTACTGGGACTGCGTGACGTACTCGACGACCGTAGCCCGGGGGGCCTTGCTGCCGTTGTGCTTGCCGGTCGTGGCGTCGGTGTACTGCTCCTTGGAGACTTCCTTGAGGACCTTGACCTTGTCCTTGTAGTCCGGGCCGACGATGTCCTGATTCTTGGAGGCCTTCGCCCAGCAGTCCGGAGTCTCACCGCCGTGGTAGTCCTTGCACTTCTGGTACTCGGCTTCGGAGATCTCCACGTCCTTGGCGGTCTTGACGCCGTCGAACTTGTCCCACTCGGCCTTGCTGACCTTCTCGGCGGTGCCGCCGCCGATCTTGACGCCGTTGTGGACGGCCACGAACGCGTAGTCGCGGTCGTAGTCCTCGTACACCTCGAAGTCGTAGTGCGTGTACGCCGTCTTGCCGACGTAGATGCCCCACGGAGCCTTGCCCTGGTAGTAGCCCGGGACGAAGACCCACTTGTCCATGACGTCCGTGTTACCGGAGGTGTCGTACACACAGTGGCCGGCGGTGGCCACCAGGTTGCGGTACTTGGACTGGATCGAAGTGGCGGAGCACCACTTGCGCTCGCCCTTCTTGTTGACGAAGAACACCTTGCCGATGGTCTTCGGCATGTTGACGTTCTGCGACTTGGACGAGCTCTTCTTCTCCTCGCCGATGGGCTTGGTGCTGCCCGGCTTGGTGTCGGAGCTGTAACCGCCCTTGCTCTGGAGCTTGGAGACGTCGTTGTGGCTCCAGACGTTCGACTCCTTCGCGGCCTTCAGGGCAGCACCGTTGGAAGCCGCCCAGTAGTCAGCGATGGCCTGCGCGTTGGACTTGCTCGTCGCCATCGGGTCCTTGGCGATGTCCGGGGCGGTCGTGGCCGTGGCCGTGCCCGTCAGACCGACGGCCAGCATGCCGGTGGCCAGGATGGCGCCACCGGCGGGAATGAGGATGCGCTTCAAGGGAACTGCTCCTTGGTCTGTCGTGGGCCGCAACATGCGGCCCATGCGTCAGTAAAGGGATAGCAAGGAACATAGCGCGGTGATCTCCGCAGGTGAAAGCCGTTGTGGAGGCTTCGGCATGAACCCCAATGGCCGTGACCATTTCGTTACATGTCAGGGGTGAAAGCGGTAAGTGATCGTTCGGGCGCGTCTGTGCAGGGTATGCCGGGGCTGTGATGGATGGGACGAAAGTTCCGTTAGCTCTTGGATGCGAAGCATCGACACAGCAAATGTGACTTAGATCACAGGAACCGGATTTGCCTCTACTCCGTCTAAGTCTGCTCGATCTTCACAGGGAACGTTCAGGTTCGGGCTCTGGGGTCAAAAAAGGGGGGCCCGGCCGAAGCCGGACCCCCCTTCAAGGGTGCGCTACTTGTAGAGCTCGCCCTTCGGGCCGACGATCTTGCCGGACCACACGTTCCTGGCGGCCTCGTAGACCGCCGCGGTCTCACCGTCGAAGTACGGCGAGGTGATGTAGTCGATGCGGTCGTTGCCGTCCTGGTCGGCGAAGGTGCTGGCGACGCCGTTGACGTAGCCGAGGCGCCTGCCGTTGCTGTACTGCGTCAGCCAGGGAGCGCCGTCGAAGCCGGGGGTCACGGCGCACTTGAGGCCGATGTGCTCCTGGATCTTGAGCCAGGGGGCGCCGACCGTCTTCGCGGTGGTCCGGCCGTAGCAGTGCTTCGGCGTGACGCCGCTGTAGGGCTTGTTGCCGTCGGGGTGCGGCGCCGAGGGGTAGCCGAAGGTGCGGACCGTCCGGTTGGAGGCCTGGTTCCAGGAGAAGCCCTGGCCGCCGACGTTGTCGCCGAGCCGGCCCACGTCCTTGGACAGCAGGATGTAGTGCTTGCCGCCCCAGGAGCGCTTGGGACCGCTGAAGCGCTTGTAGTCGCGGCTGCTCACCCGCTTGACGCCGTTGAACTGGATGCCGTTGTAGACGGTGACGAACGCGTAGTCGCGGTCGTAGTCCTCGTAGACGTCGAAGTCTTGGTGGGTGAAAGCCGTCTTGCCGACGTAGATGCCCCACGGGGTCTTGCCCTCGTAGTAACCGGGCACGAAGACCCAGTTGTCCAGCAGCGCGGTGTTGGTGTCGGTGTCGTACACGCAGTGCCCGGCCGTGGCGACCAGGTTGCGGTAGTTCGACTGGATCGACGTGGCCGAGCACCAGCGGAACTTGCCGGAGCCGTCGACGAAGAACACCTTGCCGACCGTCTTGGGCAGGTTCACGTTCTGGGAGTTGGACGAGGACCGCTCGGAGCCGCCGGGGGCGGTGCTGCCGGGACGGCCGTCGGGGTTGTAGCCGCCCTTGGAGACGACCTTCCTCACCTGGTTGGAATCCCAGGTGTAGGCCGTGGCCCGGCGGAGCGCCGCGCCGTTGGAGGCGAGCCAGAACGATGCGACGGAGGCGGCCTGGCTGGTGTTCCTGGCCATCGGGTCGGTCGCCACATCGCCGGCGGCCTGTACGGCGCCCGTCAGACCGGTCGTGAGCAGGCCGGTCGCCAGGGCGGCGCCACCAACGGGAAGGAGGATTCGCTTCACAAACATCTCCAGGCTTTTTCCTTTAGCTGACGCGGCGCCTTCGTGCGCCCCGAAGGTCAGCGAACGGACAGCCGGAACCGTACAGCGCTGACTGTGACCGCGTGGCGGCTCACTGGATCATGTCAACGGCGAGAGGGCCGTCGTGATCGTCCCGAGATGTGGATCGAAGCTGATCACCGCGCGTGACCGGCGAGTGACGTATGAGCTACATCACATTTGTCGGAGTGGTCTGTGCGGCGGCGTGCCGGTAGGCCTCTCCGGTGACGACGCTGAAGTACGGCGAGGACACCGCGTCGAACTCGCCCTTGGCGTCAGTGTTCCAGGTCAGGCTGTTGACGCCGATCAGATTGCCGAGCTTCTTGTCCGCCTGCCAGTTGTAGACCCACGGCCCGCCGCTGGCGCCCTTGCTGAAGTTGCAGGGGGCGAGCTGGACGCCGAAGTTGAGGTCGAGGGCGGGGGCCACGGCCTTTCGGGTGCCGCCCACGCAGGGCTGCAGCGCCACGCCGTTGAACGGCTGACTGCCGTCGGGCTGTGGACCGGCCGCGTAGCCGAACGCGTAGATCTTGCTGAGCGGAGACCTTCTGCTGAGCTCCAGGCCCAGGCCGCCGACGTTGTCCTGCAGCTGGCCGACGTCCTTGGCGACGTACTTGGCGCCCTGCTTCTGCCAGGTGAAGCCGCGGTGCACGGTCACGAACGCGTAGTCGTAGTCGTAGTCGTTCTTGCCCGGCCAGTCCTCGTGCATGCTGATCGAGGAGCCGACGTAGATGCCGTCGGGTGTCTCACCGTTGGCGCCCGGATTGGGAACGAAGATCCAGTATGCGGCGGCGTTGCCCTGCCGCGCGTCGTAGGCGCAGTGGGCGGCCGTGGCGACCACGCTGTGGTTCTTGGCCGATACGGAGCTGGCCGAGCACCAGTACTCCTTGCTGCCGAAGCGGAAGAACACCTTCCCCATGGTCCTGGCCGTGCCCTTGTTGGGCGCGGCGGGCGGCGCCGCCTGGGAGGTCCGCAGTGCCGATGCGGCGGCCGTGCTCGGCGCGTTGACGGCGCCCCCCGAGGCCGCCTTCGCCGCCGGGGCGGGTTTCGAACTCGGCGTGGCGGGACTGTAGCTGTCGGCCTTCTTGAGCTGCTCCGGCTTCCAGTAGTTGGCGACCTGCTGCACGTCCGCCCTGGTCTTGGTGAGCATCACCTTGTAGACCTTGGAGGCGGCCGAGGTGTCCGCGATCTTGGTGGCCACCGAGGCGTCCGACACCCCCGCGAAGGCAGGCAGCATCAACAGCGCGCCGCTGAGCGCGGCTGCTGCCAGGTGCCTGGCCCGGGGGATCATGAATTGCCTTTCTGAGGTCGTAACGGTGGATTTTTCCAGATCGACTGGTCTATTGCAGCTGGGATAGGCATTTGTTATCTGGTCAGCGTGGACCGCGGCCTATAAGGACCGCGTCAAGCGTCTCGCCGCGCCCGCCGGTCAATGATCCTATAGGACAGACGTCGCCGCAGGTCACGGACCCCCTGGGGGACGTGAATGGACGGTTGTTTCTGGTGCGGCTTTCGTGGTGGTACGTCTGTCGAACGGATCTTGTCGATCTTGCTTTGCCTTTAGCGATCATGAATGCCCGAAGGCCCCGGTCCGGCGGGATCCGGGGCCTTCGGCTGCCATCCGTGGTTACGACATGTTGCCGGTCCAGCGATTGGCGGCGGCCTTGTAGACCTTGTAGGTGTCGGTGTTGAAGTACGGCGACGAAATGTGGTCGTAGCGGTCGTTGCCGTCGGTGTCCCACGCGACGCTGTTGACACCGATCAGGTAACCGGTGCGGGTCGAGCTCCGGTAGCCGTAGAGGAACGGTCCGCCGCCGGCGCCGGCGGTGAAGGCGCACCTGACGCCGACGTGCTCCTGTAGGTCGTACTTCGGCGCGGCCGGCATCGGGGTCGTCCTGCCGTGGCACCACTTCATCGTGCGGCCACTGAACGGCCGGTCGCCGTCGGGGTGCTCACCCGCCGGATAGCCGAAGGAGAAGACCTTCACCTTGGGGTCGCGGTTCCAGGTGAAGCCCTGGCCGCCCACGTTGTCACCCAGCCGGCCGACGTTCGCGACCTGCCGGCGCCACTGGCCGTAGGTCTTCGCCCTGGTGACCTTGATGCCGTTGTGGACGTTGACGAAGGCATAGTCGAAGTCGAAGTCCTCGCGCACCACGAAGTCGTCGTGCGCGTTGAACGTCCTGGCCGCGTAGATGCCGTACGGCGCCCTTCCATCCCCGTCCCGGTAGGACGGAATGAAGATCCAGTTGGTGTAGAAGGCGTTCTGCCCGATGTCGTAGACGCAGTGCGCCGACGTGGCCACCAGGTTGCGGTACTTACCCTGCACCGAGGTCGCCGAGCAGTACCTCCAGTTCTTCGGGTTGCGCGGGTCCGTTCTCGGCAGGGTGAAGAACACCCGGCCGACGGTGTTCGGCAGGTCGACCTTCCTGGCCTTCTCGGTCTTTCTCTGCTCGCCGCTCGGGGGAACGGCTCCGGCCGGGCCGTCGGGGACGGAATCGCCGCCCCTGACGCCTCGGGAACGCATGTCGATGCCGTCGTCGTGGTCCGTGGCCCGCCTGATCCGCTCAGGTGTCCAGAACTGGACCGCCTGCTCAGCGGGGGTGGCCGCGGGCTGCGACACGACATCCGGGGGTGCGGTGGCGCTCGCCGCGACGTCGCTCACGAGTCCGGTGGCCAGGGTGACGGCCACCAGTCCCGCGAGGGGGGTCGCGACGCGCCTTGCTCGGGAAGACATGGTGCTCCTCTCAGTTCTCGGCGGCCCAGAGCGGGGTGCTGTGCCCCGGTGGGCCAGGAAAACGATCGGAACGTTATTGAATGGCGCGACCGGTCGGCCAGGAAGCGACAGGAAAAAGCATGGAACGGTTTCGTCCCGTGCGCTAAACCGTCGAATCTCAGCTATTACTAAAAAGCATTCGCCCAGGTGGGAAGGGCTGTCGTCATCGCCGGCAACAGTGGTAACACTGATTATCAAAAGCCACTCACCATCGACAGAATATTATTCTGATTAGATGGGTGGCATGGATCCACGCACCCCCTGCCTCATCGGCGCCGCCCAGCGCACGGTCCGTCGGCAGCCCGGCCCCGAGCCGCTCGACCTGTGGGAGGAGACGGCGCGCGCCGCCGCCCGCGAAGCCCTGCTCCCCGTGGACCGCCTCGACTCGATCCAGATCGTGTACACCGACTCCTGGCAGTACGACTCCCCGACCGGCCGGCTCGCCGACCGGCTCGGCGCCACCCCGCGCCACCGCGCCTACTCCAAGGTCAGCGGTACGGCGCCGCAGGTGCTCATCGGTGCGGCCGCGTCCCGGATCGCGGCGGGGGAGCTCGACTCGGCCCTGATCGCCGGAGCCGAGGCGCTCGCCACCCGCCGCGCCTACCGGCAGGCCGGCGAGCGGGTGCCGTGGAGCCATGCCGCCCACCCCAAACCGCCCTACGGCTGGGAACGGCCGCCACATCCGGCCGAGCTCGCGCACGAGCTGTTCCTGCCGGTGCACACCTACGCGATCATGGAAACGGCCCGGCGGGCGGCGCACGGCCTTTCGATCGAGCAGGAGATGCGCGACCGGGGCCGCATGATGGCGCCGATGACCGAGGTGGCCGCCGCCAACCCGCACGCCTGGCGGCGTACCCCTCGCACGCCCGAGGAGCTGGTGACGGGCAACCGGTTCGTCGGCTGGCCGTACACCAGGAACACCGTGGCCGTGATGGAGGTCGACCAGGCGGCCGCCGTCATCCTGGCCAGCACCGAGCTGGCCGACCGGCTCGGCGTCCCGCCCGACCGGCGCCTCTACCTGCGCGGCTGGGCCTACGCCGAGGACACCTGGGAGGTCGCGGCCCGGCCCGCGCTCGGCTCGTCGCGGGCCATCGCCACGGCGGCGACGACGGCGTTCGCGCGCGCCGGTCTCGGCCTGGACGACATGGGCGCGCTCGACCTCTACAGCTGCTTCGCCATCGCGCTGCGCCAGGCCTGTGACGCCATCGGGCTCGACCCGATGGACCGGCGCGGGCTCACCGTCACCGGCGGCCTGCCGTACGCCGGCGGTCCCGCCAGCGACTACGTGCTCCACTCCACCGCCACGATGGCCGCCCGGCTGCTCGCGCGGCGGGGCCACGGCCTGGTCACCGGGGTCGGCATGCACCTGACCAAGCACACCTACGCCGTCTGGTCCACCGAGCCCGGCGGCACGCTCGGAGACGGCGAGCCGGTGTTCGCCGCCGAGCCGGTGCCGATCGTCGCCGCCTGCGAGGGGCCCGCCGTGGTGGCCGGCTACACGGTCGCGCACGACAGGGACGGGGCGCCGCAGAAGGGCATCCTCGTCGTCGACCTGCCATCGGGCGGGCGAGCGTACGCCCAGGTGACCCTGCAGGAGCTGATGGCCGACGCCGAGTCCCGCGAGCTGGTCGGGCAGCCGGTCGAGCTGGCGACCGACGGGAAGGTCAATGTGGCGAGTTGGTGAGGCTGTAAAGAGGCTGCAAAGATTGTGACGACGTGGTTACTATCTGCTGTTGACATTTTTATGTCAGCGGCGGACGCTGGAGTCATGCGGAGGACCACGGTGCGCATCGACGAAACGCTCCTCAACGAGGCGAAGGCGTACGCGGCACGAAACGGACGCAGTCTCAACTCAGTGATGGAGGATGCCTTGAGGCAGCTCATGAACCGCTCCACCGAAGTGGCGGAGCGTCCCCCGATCGACCTACCCCTGTCCGGCGAGGAGGCGGGCTTCCACCCGTGGGTCCAGGTCAGGCTCGACGCCGGTGAGAAACTGGAGCACATCATCTACGACCTGGACGACATGGAGCGATACGGGGCGTTGCGTGATGCTGCTTCTTGACATCAACGTCCTCGTCAACGCGTTCCGGCCGGAAGCGCAGGACCGCCATCGCTATCACGCCTTCGTCGAGACGCTGATCAACGGTGAGTCGAGCTACGCCGTGAGCGACTTCGTCGTCAACGGATTCATCCGCACGGTGACCAACCGCAAGATCTACGTGAACCCCGACCCGCTCGAACGGGCCCTGGAGTTCGCGGAGACCTACCGCAACCAGCCGCACGCGTCGGTGGTCGACGCCGACGACCGGCACTGGGAGATCTTCACCCGCCTGTCCAGGAAAGCCGGGGCGACGGGCAATCTGATCCCCGACGCCTATCTGGCGGCGCTCGCCATCGAGCATGGTTGTGAATTCGTAACCTGCGACAAGGACTTCGCCAGGTTCGAGGGGTTGCGCTGGCGGTCCCCGCTCAACTGAACTGGGATCACGGCATAAGCCCCATAACTGGCGAGGTTGGTCGTGACCGAGCAGTTCGATGTCATCGAGGCGGGCGGCCGGCGTCCCCGCCGGTGGATCGGGCTGGCGGTCGTCCTGGTGCTGGTGGGAGTGCCGGTCATCGGGCTGCTCAGCAGCCGCGAACCGGTGGCCGAGCCCGCGCCGAAGCCGCTCCCCAGCTCGTCCCGCACCAGTACGGACAGCGGGCCGAGCCCCAGCAGGCTGGAGAGGGTGACGAACGCGCCGAACGTGGTCCACGCACGCGCGGTGGTCGACGGCGACATGGAGGTCCTGGACGTCGTCTTCCCCGACGGGCAGCGGGCCGAGGTGCGCTATCCCGCCGAGCTGAACCTCGACCGGCTGGGGTCGCGGCCGTTCCACGGCGTGTGGGTGGACGGCCGCTACCGGCAGCTCGTCGCCCCCTACAACGGCGAGATCGAGGTGACCAAGGGCGGGGAGCCGATCAGGAAGTTCGCCCCCAATGTCACGCTGTGGCCGCGTCAATCCGGCAGCGCCTCGTACGGGCAGGTGCTGTTGTTCGCGTTCGGGCCGTGGCGGGTGGCGATGTACGACCGCTGGCAGGGGCTGGACTTCGACGACCGGGTGGCCCTGGCCGAGAGGTTACGCGGGAAGGTGACCGACGACGGCTACCTGATCCTGTCAGCGCAGGATGCTCCCACGGGCACCGGATCCGACGCGGATGGCACGGTGAGGATGCGGATGGCGCGGCCGGGTGAGATCGCGATGGGGGATCCGGTCGGGCCACAGCTCTGGTTCGGCGGCGGCGCCAGCGACATGGTGATGCTGATCCCGACCCCTGGCTGTGCGGAGGTCAGGACCCCGCCGCGCCGGGGCAGATGGCAAGGGCGCGCGGTCAGGGACGTGTGCAGGGGCGGCGTGCGCATCGGAGCCACGGGCGACGACGGCTTCGTCACCGCCGCACTCGACGAGATCCGCGTCAAGCTGAAGTGAGGCCGCTGAAGTAAGGTGCGGCCATGTTCGCCGTTACCGCCACACAGACCGATCCCGACAACCCTCTCGCCGGGCTGACGCTCGGCGAGCGCCCTGAGCCTGAGGTTCCCGACGGATGGACGACCGTCTCGGTGCGGGCGGCCGCGCTCAACCATCACGACCTGTGGACGCTCAAGGGCGTGGGCATCAGGCAGGACCGGCTGCCGATCGTGCTCGGCTGCGACGCGGCCGGCGTGGACGAGGACGGCAACGAGGTCATCGTGCACGCCGTGATCGGCACGGGCGCCGACGAGACGCTGGATCCGAAGCGGTCGCTGCTGTCGGAGCTGCACGACGGCACCTTCGCCGAACGGGTGGCCGTGCCGCGCCGCAACCTTGTGCCGAAGCCGGCCGCGCTGAGCTTCGAGCAGGCCGCGTGCCTGCCCACGGCCTGGCTGACGGCGTACCGGATGCTGTTCGACAAGTCCGGGCTGGAGCCGGGCGCGACCGTGCTCGTCCAGGGGGCGGGCGGCGGGGTCGCGACCGCGCTGATCGCGCTCGGCCGGGCGGCCGGCTACCGGGTCTGGGCGACCAGCCGGTCCGAGGCCAAGCGGGAGCGGGCCAAGGAACTGGGCGCCGACCAGGTCTTCGAGCCGGGCGCGCGGCTGCCGGAGCGGGTGGACGCGGTCATGGAGACCGTCGGCCAGGCGACCTGGGATCATTCCCTCAAGTCGCTCAAGCCGGGCGGTCGGATCGTGGTCTGCGGCGCCACCAGCGGCGCGGCCCCGGCTGCCGACCTGAACCGGGTCTTCTTCCTGCAGCTGTCCGTGGCCGGTTCCACCATGGGCACCCGCGACCAGCTGCAGCGCCTGGCCGTCTTCCTGGAGCAGACCGGCCTGCGTCCGGTCATCGACAGGACGCTGCCCCTGACCGAGGCCCGCGACGGCTTCGCGGCCCTGCACGAGGGCGACATCTTTGGCAAAATCATCTTCACGAACTGAACGTCTTCACGAGCGCGCAGGTCAGCCGGCGCCCGCGGGTGTGGGGGCGGTGCGGGATGATCGCCGGTCGTGCTCGCCGGGAGCCTCGGGTGCGGTGGCCGGCTCGGCCGTGGGCGCCTGGTTCCGCCGCTGGGGGACCAGGCGCTGCACCGGAGGGCGCAGGCCGTAGCGGATCATGACCGGAGGGTGTCGCTGAGCCGGGCGGCGGCCTCGTCGAGCGTGGCGCGCAGCTCGTCGAGCTTCTCCCGGGTGATGTGGGAGTCCGACGCCTCGGCGCGCACCCGGGCGACGAAGTCGGCCAGGGCCTCGCCGAGCTCGTTGTCGAGGTCGACCCGGTTCGCGGGCGCCCCGCCCACCGTGCTCCAGACCTCGGCCCAGATCCTGCGCCACTCCTCGCTGAGCCGCTCGCCCTGGCCCTGCCACTGCTGGGCGTGCTCGCTCCACTGGCGCTTCTGCTCGTCCTTGAGCCGCTTGAAGTCCTGTCTCTGGTCGCGGCCGCCGGTGCGGACGTCCTTGGCCATCCGGGTCAGCTCCTCGCGGAGCGACTTGACGGTGTCCCGTACGTCCTCCTTGACCTCGCGGGCGATGTCGCGGACGGAGGCGGAGATCTCCTCCTCCAGGTCGTCGAGCTCGTCGAGGCGGGCGTTGAGCTCGGCGCGGCCCTTGTCAGTGATGGAGAACACCTTCTTGCCGTCGATCACCTCGTGGGTGACCAGGCCCTCCTCCTCCAGCCGGGCCAGGCGGGGGTAGATGGTGCCGGGGGAGGGCGAGTAGACGCCGAGGAAGCGGTCCTGCAGCAGCCGGATCACTTCGTAGCCGTGGCGGGGGCTCTCCTCCAGCAGCTTGAGCAGATACAGCCGGAGCCGGCCGTGAGCGAAGACAGGGCTCATTGCTTCTCCCCTTTGAGCAGGGTGACGTCGCCGGAGACGGTCGTGGCCGTGAGGGACGCCATGCCGCCGCCCAGCCGGCCCGTCATCGACTTCGTGGCGGGACCGCTTGATTTGGACACTTCGTCGAACGAGCTGACCAGCCGGCCTGAGGTGGATTTGACCGCCACGTCCGCCTGGGAGTTCTCCGGCAGCCGGACCAGGATGGCGCCGGACATGCTGTGGAGGGTCACATGGCCGGTGGGTCTGAGCCTCAGGTCCGCGGTGATGCGCCCGGAGACGGTGTTGGCGCGCAGCCTGCGCGGGGTGCCGCCGGCGACCGTGAGCTCGCCGGAGACGCTCTTGAACGACAGGTCGCCCTCCATCGCCCGGGTCTCGACGTCGCCGGAGGCGGTCGTGGCGCTCACCTCGCCGCTCACGCCGTCGAGCACGATCTCCCCGGACACGCTTCTGACCTGTGTCACCCGCTCGAACCCGGCCACCACGGCGGAGGCGGTGACGACGCCGGCGTTGACCGTGCAGTGCCGGGGGACGGTGAGGGTGGCCACGGTCCTGCGGCGGTCGCGTCGCAGCCAGCCGAGCAGGCCGTCCCAGGTGAGGTCCTTGTAGGTGACGCTGAGCTCTCTGGACTCCTCGTCGTAGGTCACCAGGAGCGGGGTGCCCGAGTCGAACTCGGTGACTTCGAGTGTCGGCGGGCCGTCACTGGCCAGCACGGCCAGTCTCCCGGCGACGATCCGCACGTCAAGGGCATCCACCGGCCCGAACGTGAGCTGCTCGGGCCCCTCGATCGTCCACTGCTGCATATTTCCGCCCTTCTGGCGATACGTCCCGATAGAAGACACGATATGTCGCGTCTGTGAAAAACTCAAGATGTATCGCGTCTGCGGGCAGAGGTCAGTCCTCGTCCTCGTCGTCGAGCCGGGCGAGCCAGGTGGCCAGCCGCTCGACCGGAGTCTCGAACTCGGGGTTCAGGTCGACGAACTCGCGCAGCCGCTCGCCCAGCCACAGGAGGCTGACCTCCTCCTGCCCCCGCCGCTCGACCAGCTCCTCGATCCCCCGGTCGGTGAAGTACATCGTGCTCCATTCATGAATATCCTGTGCCACCTCAAACTTTAGCCAGCACCTGGCACGGGTCCGCCGCGCGGTGAACGCGGTGAGCCCCCGCCAGAAGGCGGGGGCTCACCGGGGTCGTGCTCGGATCAGCCGAAGATCTGCTTCAGGATCTCCTCGAGCTCGGCGTCGTGGGCGGCGTGCGAGCCGGCCGCGGGCGAGCTGTTGGCGGGCCTGGAGACGCGCCGCAGCGGGCGGCCGTCCAGCAGTTGCGGGTCCTCCGCCAGCTTGAGCGCGAGATAGGGCCACGGCCCCATGTTGATCGGCTCGTCCTGTGCCCAGACCAGCTCGGCCTGCGAGCCGTAGCGGGCGAGCTCGGCGTTGAGCTCCTCCGCAGGGTAGGGGTAGAGCCGCTCGATACGGACGATGGCGACATCGTCGCGGCCCGAGGCCTCGCGACCGGCGAGCAGGTCGTAGTAGACCTTGCCGGAGCACAGCACCACCCGGGTGACCTTGGCGGGGTCGACCGTGCTGTCGCTGATCACCGGCTGGAAGGTGCCGGTGGTGAAGTCCGCCGCCTTCGAGGTCGCCTTCTTGTGCCGCAGCAGCGACTTGGGCGTGAAGACCACCAGTGGCTTGTGCCTGCCGGACTCCACCTGCCAGCGCAGCAGATGGAAGTGGTTGGCGGGCGTGGTGGGCTGCGCGACGGTCATGTTGTCCAGCGCGCAGACCTGCAGGAACCGCTCGATGCGGGCCGAGGAGTGGTCGGGACCCTGACCCTCGTAGCCGTGCGGCAGCAGCAGCACGACCCCCGAACGCTGGCCCCACTTCTGCTCACCGGACGAGATGAACTCGTCGATGATCGTCTGGGCGCCGTTGACGAAGTCGCCGAACTGCGCCTCCCACGCCACCAGGGCGTCGGGACGCTCCACGCTGTAGCCGTACTCGAAGCCCAGCGCCGCGAACTCGCTGAGCAGCGAGTCGTAGACGTAGAACTTCGTGGTGCCCTGGTTGAAGGTCTTGAGCGGAGTGTGCTCAGCCCCCGTGACCCGGTCCACCAGCACGGCGTGCCGCTGGGTGAACGTGCCGCGCCGGGAGTCCTGGCCGACCAGGCGGACCGGATGCCCGTCGATCAGCAGTGACCCGAACGCGAGCGTCTCGCCCATGCTCCAGTCGATCGTGTCCTGCTCGACCATCTGCCCCCGGCGCTGCAGCACCGGCGCCAGGCGCGGGTGCGGCGTGAAGCCCTCGGGCAGGTTGAGCTGGGTGTCGACGATGCGCTTGAGCGTCTCGTCGGTGATCGCGGTGGGCGTGTCGTCGTGGGACCACTTGACCACCTCGGTCGGCGGCACCCGCATCGCGCCCGCCTCAAGCGGCTTCTTGGCCGCCTCGCGGGTCTCGGTGAAGGCCTGCTCCAGCTTGGCCTGATAGTCGCGCAGCGCCGACTCGGCCTCCTCGACCGTGATGTCGCCCCGGCCGATCAGCGCCTCGGTGTAGAGCTTGCGGGTCGAGCGCTTGGCGTCGATCAGGTCGTACATCAGCGGCTGGGTGAAGGCGGGGTTGTCGCCCTCGTTGTGGCCGCGGCGGCGGTAGCAGATCAGGTCGATGACCACGTCCTTGCGGAACGTCCTGCGGTATTCGTAGGCGAGCTCGCCCACGCGCACCACGGCCTCGGGGTCGTCGCCGTTGACGTGGAAGATCGGCGCCTGGATCATCCGGGCCACGTCGGTCGCGTAGACCGAGGACCTGGAGGAGGCCGGCGAGGTGGTGAAGCCCACCTGGTTGTTGACCACCACGTGCACGGTGCCACCGGTGCGGTAGCCGCGCAGCTGCGACAGGTTGAGCGTCTCGGCCACGACTCCCTGGCCCGCGAAGGCCGCGTCGCCGTGGATGAGGACGGGCAGGACCGTGAAGCCCTCCTCGCCGCGCTCCAGCAGGTCCTGCTTGGCGCGGACGACGCCCTCCAGCACCGGGTTGACCGCCTCGAGGTGCGAGGGGTTGGCCACCACGGAGGCGCTGATGGTCTTGCCGCTGGGCGCGGTGAAGGTGCCGGTGGCGCCGAGGTGGTACTTGACGTCGCCGGAGCCGTGCGCCGTGCGCGGGTCGAGGTTGCCCTCGAACTCGCCGAAGATCTGGGCGTAGGACTTGCCCACGATGTTGGCGAGCACGTTGAGCCGGCCGCGGTGGGCCATGCCGATGACGACCTCGTCGAGGTCCTCGTCGGCCGCGTCGCTGATCACCGAGTCGAGCAGCGGGATCAGTGACTCGCCGCCCTCCAGCGAGAAGCGCTTCTGGCCGACGAACTTCGTCTGCAGGAACGTCTCGAACGCCTCGGCGGTGTTGAGCCTGCTCAGGATGTTGAGCTGCTCGTCACGTGCGGGGGGAGAGTAGGGCTTCTCGACCCGGGCCTGGATCCAGGCCCGCTCCTCGGGGTTCTGGATGTGCATGTACTCGATGCCGACGGTGCGGCAGTAGGAGTCACGGAGCACGCCCAGGATCTCGCGGAGCTTCATCAGCGCCCGGCCGCCGAAGCCGCCGGTGGCGAACTCGCGCTCCAGGTCCCACAGCGTCAGGCCGTGGGACTGGATGTCGAGGTCGGGGTGCTTACGCTGCTTGTACTCCAGCGGGTCGGTCTCGGCCATGAGGTGGCCGCGCACCCGGTAGGCGTGGATCAGTTCGATCACGCGTGCGGACTTGGCGACGTCCTCGTCGTGCGAGGCCGAGATGTCCCGCACCCAGCGGACCGGCTCGTACGGGATCCGCAGTGCCTCGAAGATCTCGTCGTAGAAGCCGTCCTCGCCGAGCAGCAGCCGGTGGATCGTGCGCAGGAAGTCGCCCGACTGGGCGCCCTGGATGATCCGGTGGTCGTAGGTGCTGGTCAGCGTCATGACCTTGGAGACGGCCAGGCGCGAGAGGGTGTCGGGGGAGGCGCCCTGGTATTCGGCGGGGTATTCCATCGCGCCCACGCCGATGATCGTGCCCTGACCGGGCATCAGGCGCGGCACGCTGTGGACGGTGCCGATGGTGCCGGGGTTGGTCAGCGAGATCGTGGTGGACGTGAAGTCGTCGACGCCGAGCTTGCCGGCGCGAGCCTTGCGGACGACCTCCTCATAGGCCATCCAGAACTGCCGGAAGTCCATCTCCTCCGCGCCCTTGATGCTGGGCACGAGCAGCTGGCGCTCGCCGTTGCTCTTCTGCACGTCGATGGCCAGGCCCAGACCGACGTGCGCGGGCTTGACCAGGGTCGGCTTGCCGTCGACCTCGGTGAAGGAGAAGTTCATCTCCGGCATGGCCTGCAGCGCCTTGACGATCGCGTAACCGATCAGGTGCGTGAAGGAGACCTTGCCGCCGCGACCCCGCTTGAGGTGATTGTTGATCACGATGCGGTTGTCGATGAGCAGCTTGGCCGGGATGGCCCGGACGCTGGTCGCGGTCGGGACCGACAGCGAGGAGTCCATGTTGGCGGCTGTGCGAGCCGCCGCCCCGCGCAGCTTGATCTCTTCGGCGCCCTTGGGCACCGGAGTGGAGGGCTGCTTGGGCTTGTCGGCAGGCACTTGGTCGGTCGCAGGCTTAGGGGGAGCAGGCGCCGCCTTCGGCGGTGCCTTGGCGGGTGCGGGCGCGGTTGCCGTGCCGTTCGCCGCCTCCCTGGCCGGGGTGCGGCCCGGTCCGTAGTCAGGGTTGTAGTCAGCGAAGAAGTTCCACCAGGCCTTGTCAACAGACTCGGGGTCCTGGAGATACTTCTGGTACAGCTCGTCGACAAGCCATTCGTTCTGACCAAAGCTTGCCAGCGGGTTTGTCCGCGACGACTCAGACGACACGGCGGAAATCGCCCTCTTCCGCAGATCGGCGTTGATGTTAGAGAACCTGTCCAAGGCTACTCGCATGGACCAGCGGCGCGCGCCCGGGAGGCTATGGCGCCACGCCCGATCCTCTCAGGACTGTTCAAAGAGGTCACGCCCCCCTAGTCAATACAGGTGTACGTCGTTACGTCACCGTTTGGTATCAACAGTAAGGCGCGAGGTTTAGTTCCCTCCAGCTATGAGCCGCGTGGCGACGCGCACCTCCGGTGAGAGCCGTGTCAGCAGGTCGGCCAACTCCTCGCCGGCCTCCTTCAGCTCCTCCAGCGACATCGGCTCCAGTCGCTCCAGCAGGAACAGGGCGTTGGTCGTCTCCTCGACGAGCCGGGTGCGGGCCACCTGGCGCCAGTTCCATCTGCGGCAGGTGACGCCCGTGTCGTCGCGCCAGATCACCTCGCCCGGCTCCGGCTGCCCGAGCGCCTCCTCCGAGGCCTCGTCGCCGACGGCCCTGATCAGCCGCGCGGGGCCGGTGTAGCGGTCGAGGTCCTCGCCGCCGATGGGCAGCGCGTGCTTCACGCTGACCGCGTTGTAGGCGTCGACCACCTGGTTGATCTCCGGCAGGGGCAGCCTGCGGGTCAGTGCGTCGACGGACGGCCGGGTTCGCTGCGGCTTGGCGCCGAAGGCGCGGTAGGCGTCCTTCCAGGCGTCGATCTTCTCGGGCTGCGGGGCCCGCTCGGCGGCCTCGGCCAGCAGGGCGCGCGACCAGTCGTCGGTGGGGCCGTTACGCAGGCCGCGCGCGGTCATCACGAGCACGGCGAAGTCGGGACGGAGCGCGTAGACGGCTTCGTCCACCCAGATGTCGTCAAGCATCCCTCCAGTTTACGAGTCCAGAATTCGCAGAATTCTCTTTGCAAAATTGTCTTTGCGGTCTATCGTGAGGTGTATGGAGGAAGCGTTCAAGATCAGCGACCCGCGGGTGCTCAAGGTGGTGGCGCACCCGCTGCGGGTGCGCCTGCTGGCCCTGCTGCGCGCCGACGGCCCCGCGACGGCCAGCGAGCTCGGCCGCAGGGTGGGCGAGAGCTCCGGCTCGACCAGCTACCACCTGCGTGAGCTGGCCAAGTTCGGCTTCATCGAGGAGGACCCCGAGCAGCGCGACGGCCGCGAGCGCCGGTGGCGTTCCCGGCACCGCTACACCTCCTGGGACACCGACCAGATGTCGGAGACGCCCGAGGGGCAGGAGGCCGTCAAGATCATGCAGCTGCGCCAGGTGGCGGTGCTGGAGCAGGCGGTCCAGGACTACGACGTCGCGCAGTGGCCGGCCGAGTGGCTGCGGGCCGCGGGCATCAGCGACCACCTGGTCAAGCTGCCGGCCTCGGCGCTGCTGGAGCTGATGGAACGGATCGAGGAGCTGGTCCAGGACGTCACCGCCCGCCACGCCGGCGCCCCGGACGCCGAGCAGGTCCACCTCTGGGTGGGCGGCTACCCACGCGCCCACGCGGCCGAGGAGGCCGGGGAGGGGAAGGAGGCCGAGGAGGCCGAGGAGCCGGGGGAGGGCCGATGACCGCCCGCTCGGCGTTACACCGCTACATGCTCGTCAGCTTCCTGACGTGGCTGCCCGTGGGCCTGACGATGGCCGCCATGGTGCTGCTGATGACCGGAAGGGGGCTCAGCCTGGCCCAGATCGGCCTGGTGGTGACGGTCTTCTCCCTCGTCACCGTGGGGCTGGAGCTGCCCACCGGCGGGCTCGCCGACGTCGTGGGGCGGCGGGTGGTGCTGGCCGCCTCGGCCGTGTTCACCGTGGCGGGGCTCGCGCTGATGAGCGTCTCCACGACCTTCTGGATGTTCCTGGTGAGCGGCGTGCTGAAGGGGGTGGCCAGGGCCCTGTCCAGTGGCCCGGCGGCCTCCTGGTACGTCGACACGCTGCACGGCCTGCGAGGCCGGGACGCGGACCTGAAACCGGGGCTGGCCAGGGGCGGCGCCATGGAGTCCGTGGCGCTCTGCCTCGGCGTCCTCGTCGGCGGCGGCCTGCCGCTCCTGGTGCCGCCCGGCCTGATGTTCCCCCTGGCGGCGCCGCCGTTGGTGGGCGCGCTGGCGGCGGTGCTGCTACTCGTCGTGGTGCTGCTCGCGCTGCCCGAGCCGCCGCATCCGCGCAGGTCGCCCGCGAGCGTGCTGCGCGAGGTGCCCGCCACGGTCGCCGCGAGCGTGCGCCTCGCGGCGGGCGACGGGGTGCTGCGCCGCCTGATGCTCGCCGCCGTGAGCTCCGGCGTGGTGCTGACGGCGATCGAGCTGCTCACGCCCGGTCGGCTCGCCGAGCTGGCCGGTACGGCGGAGCGCGGCAGCCTGGCGTACGCCGTCGTCGCGGCGCTCGGGTTCGCGGGCAGCGCGGTGGGAAGCGCGCTCGCGCCCCGGGCGGCGCGGCTGGCCGGCGGCTCGGCCAGGGGCGCGATCGCGGGGGCGGTGCTGAGCGCGCTCTCGGTCGGCTCGCTGGCCGCGACGGCCGGGCTCGACGGCGCTGCCGGGCTGCTGAGCGCGGCTCTGGCCTATGTCGTCCTGTTCCTGGGCATCTCGGTGACAGGCCTGCTGTGCCTGGAGATGACCCACAACGCGGTCTCCGCGGCCGAGCGCACCACCGTCACCTCGTCGAGCTCGCTCTCCTTGCAGGCCGGCGGGACGCTGGCCAACCTCGCTCTCGGTGCCCTGGCCACCCAGGCCGGAATCGCCGCCGCGTGGGGGATCGCCGCCGTGGTGGCGCTCTCCTCGGCCCTGCTGTTCGTCCGGATGCCGCTCGCGGGCCGCGCGGTGGTCCCGGAGGAGTCCGGCCGCCCCGTCTGACGCTGTGATCTCGGGTACGTTCCGCGACCCCCGTAGAACATCGTTCCAGAACTACGGGCAGAATCTCCCGCATGGCTAAGTTCGTGGTGACCCCGTCCAATGAAGACCAGCGTGCGGCGTGGATCGGCGGGAAGATCCCGGAAGTGGAGCGGGTACGGCCCGGCCTGTGGTCGATCCCGGTGCCGATCCCGGTGAACCCGCTGCGGTACGTCCTGGTCTACGCGCTGGAGGTGGCCGACGGCGTGGCGATCGTGGACGCCGGGTGGAACACCGACGAGGCCTACGAGGCGCTGGTCGCCGGGCTCGGCGTGGCCGGTTACGCGATCACCGACGTGAAGGCCGTGCTGGTCACCCACATCCACCCCGACCACTACGGCCTGGCCGGGCGGGTGCGTGAGATGTCGGGCGCGTGGATCGGGCTGCACGAGGCCGACGCGAGCCTCCTGCGCGAGCGTTACGACGACAGCGCCATCGAGTCGCTGGTGAGCAGGGAGCGGGCGCTGCTCGACCGGTGCGGCGTGCCCCCGCAGACCCTGGACGAGCTGGCGGGCGCGTCCATGATGATCAGGCACATGGTGTCGATGGCCAAGCCCGACCGGCTGATCGAGGACGGTGAGCGGCTCGACCTGTCCGGATGGGACCTGCGGGCCGTCTGGACGCCCGGCCACTCGCCGGGGCACCTGTGCTTCGTCTCGCCGTCCAGGAAGCTGCTGTTCTCGGGGGACCACGTACTGGCGAAGATCACGCCGATGGTGGCGGTGCACCCGCAGTCCCCGCCGAACCCGCTGGCCGACTACCTCGACGCGCTCGCCACCGTGCGCGAGCTGGACGTGGAGGAGGTGCTGCCCGCGCACGAGTACCGGTTCCTGGAGCTGCGGGAGCGGGTCGACTACGTGATCGAGCACCACGGCGACCGGCTGGCCGAGATCGAGCGGGTGATCGCCGGGTCGGCCGGGGTGACCTGTTGGGAGCTGGCCACCAGGCTGACGTGGTCGCGACCCTGGGAGACGATCCCGCCCTTCATGCGGCGTGCGGCCAACAACGAGACGCTGGCGCACCTGGTGTGGCTGGAGTCACGCGGCCGGGTCCACCGCGTGCTCGGCGACCAGGAGATCTGGCATTCCATGTAAACCCTGTAGGAAATGTTGACTTGGTGGACCCGGCTGCGTACCGTCGAGCGCATGAGCCCTGACAGGCGCCACCTCCCCGCATCGGCGGTGGCCTCATGAGCATCGTGACGGTGGTGGGCAACCCGCGTGCGGGGTCGCGGACCCTGGACGCGGCCGTGGCCGCCACCGACGCCGTCGCGGCCCGGCTGGGGCACTCCGGCGCCCGGGAGGTCGTCGATCTGTCCGCCCTGGCGCCGGTGCTCCTGCGCCCCGGCGCGCACGCGGCCTTGGAGCTCGCGCTCGAGCAGCTCGCGGATGCCCGGATCGCGGTCCTGGCCAGTCCGACCTACAAGGCGACGTACACGGGGCTGCTGAAGGCATTCGTCGACCGGCTTCCGCCGGGCGCGCTCTCGGGCACGGCCGCCCTGCCGATCCTGGTCATGGGCGACGCCCGGCACGCCTTGGCGGTGGAGGTGCACTTCCGGCCGCTGCTGGTCGAGCTCGGCGCCTTCGTGCCCACCCCCGGCCTGGCCCTGCTGGAGTCCGAGCTGCCCGGCGGCGAGCGCCTCGCCCACTGGGCGGACCAGGTCAGCCCTCAGCTCGCCGCCTGGGAAGGAGCCCTGACCTGAGGACCCTGACCTGGGGGTCCTGACCTGGAGGTCCTGACCTGAGGGAGGGTCCGGGCTTGAGGGAGGGTCCGGGCTGAGGGCCGGCATCCCGTCCACGGCCGCTTTCAGGCCAGCCGGATCTGGCCGCGGCCGGTCGGGAGCGGGAGGTCCAGCAGGGTGCGGATGCCCGGCGGGGCCGCGCAGACCGCGGGGATGGTGTTGACCGCGTGCGCCGCCGCCGCGGCGAGCCCGTGGCTGACCTCCTCGACCGCCACCGACATCTGCGGCACGCCCTCGATGTGCAGCGCGAAACCGGGCTCCGGCCAGCGGCCGGTCTGGGCGGCGTCGGCCTTGTAGACGACCTCGACGGTCATGAAGGGCCGGCCGCGCACCAGGCCGGAGAAGACCCAGCGGGAGGCGCAGACCGCGCCCTCGCGCACCGGCCCGGCGGCGATCTCGAACGCGCGGGCGGCCACCTCGAACTCGTCGGTCTCCGCCACCTCGTCCAGCCGTACGTCCAGCGCGTCGGCGACCAGGTGCACGCTCTCGGCGAAGAGCATGCGCTGGAACGCCCTGAAGGGCCGGATCATCGTGGCGTAGTCCCTGGCCGAGCGGGTGAACCCGATCAGGTCCACGACCACCTGGCGTGAGGGGTGCCCGCGGAGATCGGACGACTCGCGTACATAGATGTGGTCCACCCGATCGGACAGCCCGGTGAGCGCCAGCGGCAGGAAGTCGCTCATGAAACCGGGGTTGATCCCGGTGCCGTGCAGGGTGGTGCCGCCCTGGTCGCAGGCGGCCTCGATGCTGGCGACGACGGAGGGGCCGTAGGACTTGGGATAGACGAAGCCGGTGGTGGTGATGACGTTCTTGCCCGAGGCCAGCAGGGCGCAGATGGTCTTCAGGTCGGCGGCCCGGTCGGGGCCGAAGTAGGAGGCGGGCAGCGGCATGTGCAGCACGCAGTCGGCGTCCATGGCCATGATCCGGCCGGAGTCGCCGGTGCAGACGACGCCGGTGGGGGTTGAGCCGGCCACCTCGCCCGCGTCCTTGCCGATCTTGTCCGGGTCGTGGACGAGGACCCCGGCCAGCTCCAGCGACGGCCTGTCGATCACGCTGCGCAGCGCATAGCGCCCGACGGCGCCGGTGGCCCACTGGACCACGCGAATAGGCATGTCCGGCCTCCCGGCCCGGGGGTGGAGGGCGGATGGTGGTGACGGAACGCCGCCCGTGCGAGCCCAGAACTCTAGCAGAGAAAGACCCGGTCGATCACTATCCGCGACGATCAGTCACGTTGCCTCCCGCTCGGGTTATGGTGCTCGTACTAGAATGTTGTTCGCCTGGTGGGAGGTTCGATGCTTCGCTTCGATGACAGGGTCGCGATCGTCACGGGGGCCGGGCACGGTCTCGGCCGCTCGCACGCGCTACTGCTGGCCGACCGGGGCGCGAAGGTCGTCGTGAACGACCTCGGCGGCGCGCTCGACGGCACCGGCGCCTCGGCGGGACCAGCCGCCGACGTGGTGGAGCTCATCACCAAGAACGGCGGCCAGGCCGTCGCCAGCACCGACAACGTCGCCACCCCGGAGGGCGCCAGGGCGATCGTGGCCGCCGCCGTCGACGCGTTCGGCAAGATCGACATCGTCGTCAACAACGCCGGCATCCTGCGTGACAAATCGTTCGGCAAGATGACGGTCGAGGACTTCGACAACGTGCTGGCCGTGCACGTCCGCGGCTCCTACCTGGTCAGCCAGGCCGCCTACCCGTACATGAAGGAGGCCGGCTACGGCCGCGTCGTCAACACCTCCAGCCCGGCGGGCCTGTTCGGCAACTTCGGCCAGGCCAACTACTCCACCGCCAAGATGGGGCTGGTCGGGCTGACCAAGACCATCGGCATCGAGGGCGCGCGCAACGGCATCAAGGCCAACGCCATCGCGCCCATCGCCTGGACGCGGATGACCGAGGCGATCCTGCCCGCCGAGTTCGAGGCCAAGTTCTCGCCCGAGCGGGTCAGCGCCCTGGTCGCCTACCTCGTGCACGACTCCTGCGAGGTCACCGGCGAGGTGTTCAGCGTCGGCGGTGGCCGGGTGGCGCGGGTGTTCGTGGCCGAGGGGCCCGGCTGGAAGGGCGACGACCTCACGCCGGAGGCGGTGGCGGACAACTGGGAGTCGGTCATGGCCGAGCAGCCCTACGTGCTCACGGCGGCCGACTCGATGAAGGCGATGCTCTAGCGGCGAGGGCCGGAAAGCCCTGCTCAAGCGGCAGGTCAGGCGCGAGGGCGGCGGTCCCACCCCACGGTGGACCACCGCCCTTTCCTGTCCGCTAAGTCCTGACAAAACGGAGTTTGTTCGATTATCGACATAAGTCAGCGGAGTTTGGTCGCTCTGGACTCTTGTATTGCCAGGTGTGCGATCTTATTGTCTCGGCATGACCTCCGCTCCGGGTTCGCCCGGCGACGTGCTGACGCTCATCAGCGCAGGCTTCGCGACGACCCGTTCCGACCTCGCCAGGCTCACCGGCCTCGCCAGGTCCACGATCGCCCAGCGAGTCGACGCACTGATCGAGCGCGGCCTCGTCGAGGAGACCGAGAGCGGCGAGTCCACCGGAGGCCGCCCGCCCCGCCAGCTCCGCCTGCACACCGAGCAGCACGCCTTCGCCGGGGTCGACCTCGGCGCCACGCACTGCCGGATCGCGCTGATGGACATGTCCGGCGACGTGCTGGCCTCCTGTGAGGACCCGCTGCTCATCGGAGACGGCCCTGAGCCGGTCCTGGCGCACGTGGACGGGCGGCTCGACCGGCTGCTCGCCGAGGCCGGACGTCCCCGCTCGGCGCTGCGGGCCATCGGCATGGGCGTGCCGGGCCCGGTCGAGTACGCCACCGGCAGGCCCAACAACCCGCCGATAATGCCCGGCTGGAACGACTACCCCATCCCCGAGTACTTCGCCGACGCCGCCGTCCTGGTCGACAACGACGTCAATGTGATGGCACTGGGCGAGCAGCGCAACGCCTTCGCCGACACTCAGCACCTGCTCTTCGTCAAGGTCGGCACCGGCATCGGCTGCGGCATCGTGGCCGAGGGCAGGCTGCACCGGGGAGCGCAGGGCTCGGCCGGCGACATCGGCCACATCCGGGTCAACGGCCACGACGCCGCCGGCTGCCGCTGTGGCAACAGCGCCTGCCTGGAGGCCGTGGCCGGCGGAGCGGCCGTGGCGCGCAGGCTGACCGAGCTCGGCATCGCCGCCGAGACGGGAGCCGACGTCGTCGCGCTCGTCCAGGCCGGGAACACCCAGGCGTTACGGCTGGTCAGAGAGGCGGGCCGGCTCATCGGCGAGGTGCTCGCGAGCCTGGTCAACTTCTTCAACCCCGAGGTCATCGTGATCGGCGGCGCCCTGTCCCGGGTCCACGAGCATCTGCTCGCGGGCATCAGGGAGACGGTCTACCGCAGGTCGCTGCCGCTGGCCACGCACCATCTGTCGATCGTGCCGAGCCGGATGGGGATCAACGCCGCGGCGCTGGGCGCCGGGATGCTCGCCATCGAGCACTATCTGTCGCCCGACAACGTCAACCGCATCGTCAACGCCTGAGAGGGGATCCGATGCTCGTCATGAGAGGGATCGTCAAGCAGTTCCCGGGTGTGCGCGCACTGGACGGGGTGGATCTGGACGTGCGGGCAGGAGAGGTGCACTGCCTGCTCGGCCAGAACGGCGCCGGCAAGTCCACGCTCATCAAGGTGCTCGCCGGCGTTCACCAGCCGGACGAGGGCACCATCGAGTTCAACGGCGCGCAGGTGCGCCCGTCGAGCCCCAACGACGCCATCAGGCTCGGCTTCGCCACCATCTATCAGGAACTCGACCTGGTGGACGGGCTCAGCGTGGCGGAGAACATCTTCCTCGGCCACGAGCACGCCAAGCTCGGCTTCGTCAACCGGTCGGCCGCCAACCGCGCCGCCCGCCAGGTGCTGGAACGGCTCGGCCACGGCGAGCTCCGCCCCTCCACCGAGGTGGGACGGCTGCCGGCCGCGGCCAAGCAGGTCGTGTCGATGGCGCGGGCGCTCTCTCACGACGCCCGCCTGATCATCATGGACGAGCCGTCCGCCGCGCTGGCCCACGACGAGGTGGACAACCTCTTCCGGATCATCCGCGAGCTCACCGCACAGGGCGTGGCCGTCGTCTACATCTCGCACCGGCTGGAGGAGATCCGCGAGATCGGCGACCGGGTCACCGTGCTGAAGGACGGCCGTACCGTCGCCGTCGGCCTGCCCGCCCGCGAGACCGCCACCTCGCACGTCGTCTCGCTGATGACCGGCAGGAACGTCGAGTACGTCTTCCCGCCCAGGGCGGCGCGCCCGCCCGGCGAGGAGGTGCTGAAGGTCGAGCGCCTCAGCTCGCCGGGCGCGTTCGCCGACGTGTCCTTCTCCGTACGCGCGGGCGAGATCGTCGGGCTGGCCGGCCTCGTCGGCTCCGGCCGCTCGGAGATCCTCGAAGCGGTGTACGGCGCCCGCCCCGCCTCCGGCGTGGTCCAGCTGTCCGGCGAGGAGGTACGGCACAGCGTCGTCGGCAACGTCAAGCGCGGCATGGGCCTGGCCCCCGAAGAGCGCAAGGCCCAGGCCCTGCTCCTGGACCAGAGCATCACCGCCAACATCACGCTGGGCAGCCTGCCGAGCTTCGCCAGGCTCGGCTGGATGAACCGCGCCCGCGAGCGGGCCGAGGCGCACCGGCTGGTGAAGGCGCTGGACATCCGGCCACCCGACCCCGAACGGCCGATCAAGAACCTGTCGGGCGGCAACCAGCAGAAGGCCGTGCTGGCCCGCTGGCTGCTCGGCAGCCGCAAGCTGCTCCTGCTCGACGAGCCGACCCGGGGCGTGGACGTGGGCGCCAGGGCCGAGCTCTACGCGGTCATCCGCGACCTGGCCGACCGGGGCATCGGGGTGCTGCTGGTCTCCAGCGAAGTGCCGGAGGTGCTCGGCCTCGCCGACCGCGTGCTGGTGCTGCGTGAAGGAACGGTCATCCACCAGGCGGACGCCGGCGAACTCGACGAGCACCGCGTACTCGACATGATCATGGATGGGAGAGCGGCCTGATGAGCGACCCCAAAAGACCGCCGGCGGCGGTCCCGGAGACAGGCGGGTCCGCGCCGCCGGGCGCGGCGACACGCAACCCGCTGAACATGCTCGGCGAGGCCCGCCACCTCGGCCTGCTGGTGGCGATCGGCCTGCTGATCGTCGTCGGCCTGGTCACCAGGCCGGATACCTTCGCGACCGGCACCAACCTGGTCAACATCCTCACGCTGGCCGCGACCATCGGCGTCATCACCGTCGGCGCGACGTTCGTGATCATCGGTGGCGGCATCGACCTGTCGGTCGGCGCCATCATGGCGTTGGCCTCGGTCTGGGCGACGACGGTGGCCACACAGGAGTTCGGGCCGTTCGTCATGGTGCTCTGCGCGGTCCTCGTCGGCACCGGCGCGGGGCTGGTCAACGGGCTGCTCATCGCCTACGGGCGATTGGTGCCGTTCATCGCCACCCTCGCCATGCTGGTGGCGGCGCGCGGCCTGGCCCAGCGCATGTCCGATCGCAAGACTCAGCTCATCCAGAGCGGCAACTCGGCCATCGTCGACCTGTCGACCACCCGGGTGCTCGGCATCCCGCTGCTGGTCTACGTCTTCGCGCTGGTCGTGGTGCTCGGCTGGATCCTGCTCAACCGCACCACCTTCGGCCGCCGCACCTACGCGGTCGGCGGCAACCCGGAAGCCGCCCGGCTGGCCGGCATCGACGTCCGCAAGCACACCGCCCTGCTCTACGCGCTGTCCGGGCTGACGTGCGGCATCGCGGCGGTCCTCATCATGGCCCGGACGACCACGGGCTCGTCCACTCACGGCGACCTGTACGAACTCGACGCCATCGCGGCCGTCATCATCGGCGGCACGCTGCTGACCGGCGGCCGGGGCACGATCATCGGCTCGATCCTGGGTCTGCTGATCTTCACGCTCATCACCAACCTGTTCATCCTCAACGGGCTCAACACCAGTGACCAGCTGATCGCCAAGGGTCTGATCATCGTCGTCGCCGTCCTTCTCCAGCGGCGGAACTTGAAGGAGAGAGCACCATGAGCAACAAAGTCGCGCGCAGAGGATTCCTCGTCGGCGGCGCCGTCCTGCTGGCGGCCGGCTGCACCAGCAACGAGCCGGCCGAGACCGCCTCCAGCGCGGCCCCCGCGCCCGCTCCGGCGGCCAGCGGCAACGACCAGCCGGGCACCAAGGTGGTCATCGGCTTCTCCGCGCCGGCGGCCGACCACGGCTGGATCGCCGCCATCGCCAAGAACGCCGAGGCCACCGCCAAGCAGTATTCCGACGTCGAGTTCAAGCCGGTCGAGCCCACCAACGACATCAACCAGCAGATCTCCGCCGTCGAGTCGCTCATCGCGGCCAAGGTGAACGCGCTGGTGATCCTGCCCAACGACGGCCAGCAGCTCAACCAGGTCGCCCTGCAGGCCACCGCCGCCGGCATCCCGGTGATCAACCTCGACCGCGTCTTCCCCGACAAGCTCGCCTACCGCACCTGGGTCGGCGGCGACAACTACGGCATGGGCGTCGCGGCCGGCCACTTCATCGGCAAGGCGCTGAAGGACAAGGGCGTCGCCGACCCGGTGATCGTGGAGATCCAGGGCATCGCCACGCTGCCGCTCACCCAGGACCGCAGCAAGGGCTTCGAGGACGCGCTGAAGACGTACGGGTTCAAGGTCACGGCCAAGCAGGACGCCCAGTTCACCGTGGAGACCGGCAACGAGGTGGCCGCCTCGCTGCTCCAGGCGCACAAGAAGATCGACGCGCTCTGGAACCACGACGACGACCAGGGCATCGGCGTGCTCGCCGCGATCAACGCGGCCAACCGCGACGAGTTCATCATGGTGGGCGGCGCCGGCTCTGCCAACGCCATGAAGGAGATCCAGGGCGGCACGTCGGTGCTCAAGGCCACCGTCACCTACAGCCCCACGATGGCCTCGTCGGCGATCAAACTCGCACGTCTGATCGCTCAGGGCAAGGGAATGAGTGACCTGGTGGAGAACCAGGTGCCGCAGTCGATCACACTGGCGTCCGAGACCATTACCAAGGAGAACGTAGAGAAGTATCTGCCACTTGGCTTCGAATCCTGATCGGGGGCTGCATGTCAGACAGAACCGTCGGCGTCGGCATGATCGGCTATGCCTTCATGGGACGCGTCCACTCCCAGGCCTGGCGTAGCGTCGCTGCCTTCTTCGACGTACCGGTCGTCCCGCGCATGCGGGTGATCGCCGGACGCTCGAAGGAGTCCACGGAGGCCGCGGCCGAACAGATGGGCTGGGAGGAGGCGGTGACTGACTGGCGGGAAGTGATCGGGCGGCCAGATGTCGACATCGTCGACATCTGCACGCCCGGTGACACCCACGCCGAGATCGCCATCGCCGCCCTGCGGGCCGGCAAGCACGTCATCTGTGAGAAACCGCTGGCCAATACCGTCGCCGAAGCTCAGGCCATGGTCCAGGCCGCGGCCTCGGCCACCGGCAAGAGCATGGTCGCCTTCAACTACCGGCGGGTGCCCGCCGTGGCGCTCGCCCGCGACCTGGTGGCGCAGGGCAGGCTCGGCGAGATCCGGCACGTACGCGCCCAGTACCTGCAGGACTGGATCGTCGATCCGGAGTTCCCGCTGGTCTGGCGGCTGCAGAAGGACAAGGCGGGCTCCGGCGCGCTCGGCGACATCGGCGCGCACATCATCGACGCCGCCGAGTTCGTCAGCGGCCAGCGGATCACCGGCGTCTCGGCGCTCACCGAGACGTTCATCAAGGAACGCCCGCTCGCGGAGGGGTCGTCCGGCCTGGCCGCCGCGGGCGGCACGGGAACAAGCACGGGGACTGGCACCGTGACCGTCGACGACGCCGCGCTGTTCACCGCCCGGCTCTCCGGCGGGGCGGTCGGCTCGTTCGAGGCCACCAGGTTCGCCACCGGCCGCAAGAACGCGATGCGCATCGAGCTGAACGGCTCGCTGGGCAGCCTCGCCTTCGACTTCGAGTCGATGAACGAGCTGTGGTTCAGCGAGGGCGGCAGAGGTTTCGAGCGCATCCTCGTCACCGAACCGGACCACCCGTACGTCGGCGCGTGGTGGCCACCAGGACACGGCCTCGGCTACGAGCACACCTTCACCCACGAGATCCGGGACTTCCTGGAGGCGATCGGGCACGGCACCGATCCGACGCCGTCGTTCGCCGACGGGTTGCGGGTGCAGCGCGTGCTGGCCGCGGTCGAGCAGAGCGCGGCTGACGGCAGCCGCTTCACCACTGTGGAGGACACATGAGACCCATCACGCTGTTCACCGGCCAGTGGGCCGACCTGCCGTTCGAAGAGGTCTGCAGGCTGGCGGCCGAATGGGGCTACGACGGCCTGGAGATCGCCTGCTCAGGCGACCACTTCGACGTCGCGCAGGCCGTGGCGGACCCGTCGTACGTCGAGCAGAAGCGTGCCCAGCTCGACAAGCACGGCCTGAAGGTGTGGACCATCTCCAACCACCTGGTCGGCCAGGCCGTCTGTGACCACCCGATCGACGCCCGGCACAAGGCCATCCTGCCGGCCCGCATCTGGGGCTCCGGCGACCCCGAGTCCGTCCGTCAGGCCGCCGCCGAGGACATGAAGGACACCGCCAGGGCGGCGGCCCTGCTGGGCGTGGACACGGTGGTGGGCTTCACCGGCTCGTCGATCTGGCACACGGTCGCGATGTTCCCGCCGGTGCCGGCCTCGATGGTGGACGCGGGCTATCAGGACTTCGCCGACCGCTGGAACCCCATCCTGGACGTCTTCGACGAGGTCGGAGTCCGCTTCGCGCACGAGGTCCACCCGAGCGAGATCGCCTACGACTACCACACCACTGTCAGGACCCTGGAGGCGATCGGGCACCGACCCGCCTTCGGCCTCAACTGGGACCCCTCGCACATGGTGTGGCAGGACCTGGACCCGGTGGGGTTCATCCTCGACTTCGCCGACCGCATCTACCACGTGGACTGCAAGGACACCCGGATGCGGGTGGGCGACGGCCGGCGCGGCCGCCTGTCCTCGCACCTGCCGTGGGCCGACATGCGGCGCGGCTGGGACTTCGTCTCGACGGGCCGGGGCGACGTGCCGTGGGAGGACTGCTTCCGCGCGCTGAACTCGATCGGCTACACCGGGCCGATCTCCATCGAGTGGGAGGACGCGGGCATGGACCGCCTGGACGGCGGCCGTGAGGCCCTGTCCTACATCCGCGACCTCAACGCCATCACCCCGCCCACCACCTCCTTCGACGCCGCCTTCTCCACCGAGTGACGTTCTGAAGGTCGTAGGAAAGCCCGGGCCACGCGGCCCGGGCTTTCGCACGTCAGGGTCAGTCCATGACCACGATCTGGCGCAGGACCTCGCCGCTCTTCAGCGCGGCCACCGCGTCGTTCAGGTCGGCCAGCCGGATCCGGGCGCTGATCATCGACTCCAGGTCGAGCTGTCCCGCCTTGTAGAGGTTGGCGAAGTAGGGGAAGTCGTGTCGTACGTCTGACTCGCCGTACAGGCTGGACAGCAGGTTCTTGCCCTCGAAGAGCAGGTTGAAGGCGGAGAAGGAGACCATGTCGTCGGCCGCGCCGGCGCCGACGACGATGACGTCGCCCCCGGCGCGGGTGATCTGCCAGGCGTTCTGGATGGTGGCCGACTTGCCGACGACCTCGAAGCCGTAGTCGAAGCCGTTGCCGCCGGTGAGCTCGTTCAGCGCGGCGGGCACCTGCTCGGGCGTGACCGCGTGGGTCGCGCCGACCTTCTTGGCCAGCGTGTGCTTGGACTCCAGTGGGTCCACCGCGAGGATCGTCCGGGCGCCGGACACGCGGGCGCCCTGGATCACCGACAGGCCGACGCCGCCGCAGCCGATCACCGCGACCGTGGAGCCCGGCCGCACCTTCGCGGTGTTGATCGCGGCGCCGACGCCGGTCGTGATGCCGCAGCCGATCAGCGCCCCGACCTCCCACGGAACCTCCGGGTCGAGCTTGATCGCGGCCTGCCACGGGATCACGATCTCCTCGGCCCAGGTGCCGCAGCCGGCCATGCCGAAGGCCGTGGTGCCGCCGCCGAAGCGGAAGTTGCCCTTGGTGAACGACTCGATGATGTACTTCAGGCAGAGGTACGGCTGGCCGCCCAGGCACAGGTCACACTCCTGGCAGGCCGGGCGCCAGCTGATCACCACGTGGTCGCCGGGTTTGACCGTGGAGACGTGCTCGCCGGCCTCCACCACCTCGCCCGCGCCCTCGTGGCCGAGGACGAGCGGCACGGGCTGCGGCAGCACGCCGGTCATGGCCGACAGGTCGGAGTGGCAGACGCCGGTGGCCTTGATCCGGACCCGGACGTCGGTGGGCCCGACGGGGGCCAGCGTGACGTCATCGCGGATGTCGAGCTTGTCATCGCCTACGGCATGCAGAAGTGCGGCGCGCATGGGGGGTTCCTTCCCGGCTATTCCTCAACGGAAAGTGCGGCTTTCGGACAGGACCGCACCGCGTGGCGTACGCGATCCCGCAGTTCTGGAGGTGGTTCGGGGAGGAGGATGTGGAGCTGATCGTCGTCGTCCACCTCGAACACCTCGGGCGCGAGTCCCATGCACACGGCATTGGCCTCGCAGACCAGTTCGTCCACCTTGACCTTCACGAGAGCCTCCTGTGATCCCATGAGACCATCTTGGTGGGCTCGACCACGTAAGCGACCCGCTTGCGGCCTGTCTGTTCGACGTAGGGGAGCAGGAGCTCGTCCGTCACCCCCGGGGTCATCCTGCGCGCGACGTCCATGCCGACGGCCATGACGTCCTCGGCGTCGTCCATCGGTGTGACCCGGCCGTACACCAGGATGCCGCGCAGCTCGGCGTAGTCCTCGCCGGTCTCGATGAGACAGCTCACCCGGGGGTCGCGCGCCAGGTTGCGGGCCTTCTGGGACTTGCCGTAGGTCCAGAAGGTGATCCGGCCCTTGTCGAGCCCGTAGAACATGGTCACCAGATGCGGCGTGCCGTCGGGGTTGATGGTCGCGAGCTGCAGCTTGCGTGCCCCCTCCAGCAACGCGGTGACCTCGTCTTCCGACATGGCGATCCGAGTACGCTGATTCACGCCTGCTAGTAGAACAGGTTCCATTATAGCGGGCAAGAGGACGCCGGAATGTTGTTCGGTTCCACTAGGGTGCAGGGCTATGACGATGCCGCCTGAGCTGCTGCGAGCCGCCGAGGACGCCAAGGGTTTCATGCCGTCGAAGGAGGGCCTGGCCCTGTTCGAGGTGGCCCGGGATTACGGCGCGCGCGGTCCCATTTGCGAGATCGGCACCTACTGCGGCAAGTCCGCCATCTACCTCGGCGCGGCGGCCCGGCAGGCCGGGTCCGTGGTCGTCACCGTCGATCACCACCGGGGCTCGGAGGAGATCCAACCCGGCTGGGAGCACCACGACCCGGAGCTGGTCGACCCCCGCTTCGGCAAGATGGACTCGCTGCCGGTCTTCCGCGCCACGATCGCCGCCGCGGGCCTGGAGGACGAGGTGATCGCGATCGTCGGCGGGTCCGAGCGGGTGGCCGCGCTCTGGCGTACGCCGCTCGGCATGCTGTTCGTCGACGGCGGCCACTCCGACGAGCCGGTCACCCGCGACTACGAAGGCTGGGCGCCGCACGTCATGACGGGCGGCGCGCTGGTCTTCCACGACATCTACCCCGACCCGGCCGACGGCGGCCAGGCGCCCTACCGGGTCTACCTGCGCGCCCTGGCGTCCGGCGCGTTCGCCGAGGTGCACGCCGAGGGCTCGCTGCGGGTCCTGGAGCGGGTGGCTCCGGGGATCTAGGCGGATCTAGGCGATCTAGGCGGTGTGGTGGCGGCGGGCCCACATCCTGCGGGTGTGCGCCTGCCAGGCCTGGAAGTCCTCGTGGCCGCGCGGGTCGTGGCCGAGCGCGATGAGCGCGCTGTCCGCCCAGCCGGCCGCCTCTCCCGGAGTGCCTCCCGCGAGGATCGGCACGGCCTGCGCGACATGGTCGGGCAGCGGCCCGGCCTGCGTCCTGGCCGCGACCGCGAACGCGCAGCCCTGGGCCAGATGCCCCCGGAACCCGTCGGCCCCCGCGTGCTCGGTCAGCCACCACAGCTCGTCGGCCTCCGCACCGCCCGTGTAGGCGGCGGCGAACCCGACCCCGCTCCACAGCGCGGCCCGCCTGCTGACCGGGTACGCGGCGATCCTGGCGGCCACGTCGTCGGGCGAGGCGCAGTCGTGGTACCAGAGCAGCCGTCCCAGGCCCTGGTCGAAGAGCGCGCAGTGGGACCTGGTGAGCAGGTCGGGCATGGCCCGCTCGCCCACCATCCGGTCCGCCCTGGCCATGCTCCAGCCGAAGCCGAACCCGTCGAGGGCCAGCCACCGCAGCAGCGGATGGGCCCGCCGGGACGCCCGGATCGGCCGCAGGCGCAGCATCGCGTAGCCCCGGCCGACGCCGAGATGGACGGCGAACTGGTGACGTGCCCCGGGGCCGGACAGTAGCTCATGAAGGCGCCGGCCCCGAGTCGCGGTGATCAGATCGAGCACCGCGCACGCCGCCCCCGCCCCCTCGAAGGCGAAGGCTTGCTGCTCACGGGAAATCTCATCGATCCTCACAACTTCCCGTGAGATAACTGCGTTGAAGCCATACAGATACGACTTTTCTGCATTCTCAATGACCGCCCGAGAAGGCCCTCGGGTGAGCCGGAACCTCCGTCTGCTCAGATCGGACTCGCGAGGATCCTTGACCAGAAACCTCCGCCAGCCCCGGACCGGGGTCAGCGTCGGCTGGATCCCGACCTGCTCCAAGAACGATGTTGTGCCCGTGTCGCCCACGCTTCCCCCGAAGACGCCTCGTACGGCCACTCCCGAAACTAGTGACCCCAATGCGGGCATCCATCGAGCCGCCACGCTTTCCCCGGCAAAGAAGCGGCAAAACCCCTTGCGGAGTCAGCGGCGGGCCGGGGCGCAGCCGCACCCATCGGGCTGTGCCACCGAGACGGCGGCGGCGTCGCGGAAGACGCCGGAGGCACCCGTCAGGCCGCCCAGGGCGTCGGCGGCCAGCACCACGGCGGCCGCGGTGTACCCGGACCGCTCGTGCGGGAAGTGCTTACGGTTGGCGAACTGCCAGCCGGTCCAGTAGGAGCCGTCCTCGTGCCGTAGATGCTGCATGTCGGCGAAGAGCGTCGCCGCGCGCCCGCTGTCGCCCACCGCGTCCAGGGCCAGCGCGAGCTCGCACGTCTCCGCGCCCGTCACCCACGGCTGGTCGGACACGCACCGGATGCCGAGCCCCGGCACCACGAACGTGGCCCACTCGCGCTCCAGCGACTCCCACGCCTGCGCGCCGCGCACCGCGCCGCCCAGGATGGGGTAGTACCAGTCCATCGAGAAGCGGCTCTTGTCGGCGAACGCCTCCGGATGGGCGGCCAGCACGTGCGCCAGCCGGTCGGCGGCCAGCTCCCAGTGCGGCTGGGGGTCACCGAGCTGGTCGGCGAGCAGCACAGCGCAGCGCAGCCCCTGGTGGATGGAGGAGCAGCCGGTCAGCAGCGCGTACGTGGCCGCCTGGCCGCGCGCGTCACGCTCCCAGACGATCTCCCCGCGCTCGGTCTGCAGCCCGGCGACGTAGTCGAGCGCCGCCTTGGCCATCGGCCACCGCTGCTCGGCGAAGGACCGCTCACCGGTGACGAGGAAGTGGTGCCAGAGCCCGACGGCGATGTAGGCGGCGTGGTTGGACTCGCCGCCCGCCTCGATCGCGACCCCGTCGAGCAGCTTCATCGGCCAGGAGCCGTCGTCGCGCTGGTGCCTGGCGAGCCAGTCGTAGCCCCTGCGCACAGGCTCGTCCAGCCCGGCGACCGTCATGGCCATCAGGCACTCGATGTGGTTCCACGCGTCGACGTGCCCTTCCGGCCAGGGCACTCCGCCGTCTTCCCGCTGGATGGCCGCGATGCTCTCGGCCGTCTGGACGACCTGCTCGCGGGAGATCACGCCGCGGGCTTCCTGACATAGAGCACGACGCTCTTGCCGATGACCGGATTGAGCAGGGCCTCGGCGATCCTGGTCGCGGCGGGGCGCTTCATGATGTCCCAGACGAGCAGCTCGTGGTACGCCTTCGCGACGGGATGGTCGTCGTTGTTGACGCCGACGGCGCACTTGATCCACCAGTACGGCGCGTGCAGGCCGTGGGCGTGGTGGTGCGGGCCGATGACGAACCCGGTGGCCTTCAGCTTGGCCGACAGCTCCGCCAGCGTGTAGATGCGCACATGCCCGCCGGGGGCGGTGTGGTAGTCCTCGTCGAGCGCCCAGCAGATCCGCTCGGGCAGGAAGCTCGGCACGGTGATCGCGGCCGTGCCGCCGGGCCTGAGCACCCGGAAGATCTCGGCCATCGCCGCCATGTCGTCGGGGATGTGCTCCAGCACCTCGGCGGCGATGACGCGGTCGAAGCCGCCCTCGTCGAACGGCATGTCCAGCGCCGTGCCCTGGACGGTCTCCCCGGTGCCGCCGGGTGGCACCTCGCCCGCCTTGTCCATCGCGGCGAACATGGCCGCCACGTTGTCGAGCTCGGCCTGGTCCATGTCGAACGCGACGACGTCCGCGCCTCGGCGGAGCACCTCGAAGGCGTGCCGGCCGCCGCCGCACCCCAGGTCGAGCACGCGTACGCCGGGGCCGACGGGCAGCCGGTCGAAGTCGACGGTCAGCACTGGACGATCTCCTCTGATCAGCGGGTACGGCGGGCCGCGATGGCCTCGCGGTAGGCCTCGACGGTCTTCTTGGCGACGACGTGCCAGGTGTAGCGCTCCATGACCCGGTCGTATCCGGCCTGGCCCACCCGCTCGCGCTCCTCGGGCGAGTCGTGCAGGCGGCGCAGCACGGCGGCGAGCTCCTCGGCGTCGCCGGGCGCGACCTGGACGGCGGCGTCGCCGACGACCTCGGGCAACGCTCCCGTACGGCTGGCGACCAGCGGCGTGGCGCAGGCCATGTGCTCGACGGCGGGCAGCGAGAAGCCCTCGTACAGGGACGGCACCACCGAGATCTCGGAGGTGGCGATGAGCTCGCCCAGCTCGTCGTCGGAGATGCCGTGCACGAAGCGGACCCGGTCCTCCAGCGACAGCTCCCGTACCAGCTTCTCGGTGGGGCCGCCGGGGGTGGGCTTGCTGACCACGGTGAGGTTCACGTCGCGCTCGGTGGCGAGCTTGGCCACCGCGCGCAGCAGCGTGGAGACGCCCTTCATGGGGGAGTCGGCGCTGGCCACGGCCACGATCGAGCCCTTGCGCCGGGGCTTGTCCGGGCGCGGGTGGAAGTAGCGGGTGTCGACGCCGAGCGGGATGAGGCGCATGTTCGCCTGGGGGACGTTGAAGTCGCGGTGGATGTCGGCCAGCGACGACTCGCTGACGGTCAGGATCGGGCTCAGCCGGGGCGCGACCTTGGCCTGCATCCGGACGAACCCGTACCAGCGGCGCATGGTCAGCTTCTTGGCGCCCTTGGCGGCTTCCAGCTCGATCCGCCGGTCCACGCTGATCGGGTGGTGGATGGTGCCGACCACCGGGAACAGCTTCTGGATGCCGAGCAGGCCGTAGCCGAGCGTCTGGTTGTCCTGGACGACGTCGAAGTCGCCGACGCGCTTCTTCAGCTCGCGGTGGGCGCGCAGGGTGAAGGTCAGGGGCTCGGGGAAGCCGGCGGTCCACATGGTGCCGACCTCCAGGAGGTCGATCCAGTCGCGGTATTCGGCGAGCTTGGGGGTCCTGAACGGGTCCTCGTCGCGGTAGAGGTCGAGGCTCGGCACCTTCCGCAGGATCACGCCCTCGTCGAGCTCGGGGTAGGGCTGGCCGGAGAAGACCTCGACGTGGTGACCGAGAGCGACCAGCTCGCGGCTCAGATGGCGGAGATACACGCCCTGGCCGCCGCAGGTGGGTTTGCTGCGGTAGGACAGCAGTGCGATCCGCAGCGTGTCACTCACGGACACCCCTTTCTCCGCCCGGTAGGCCCAGAGAAGGGCGTGTACCGTGAAAGATGACCTTAGTCCGAGAAGGCTACCATTCGGTAGGTCGTCTGGAATTGTTCGCAGCGGCAGCCATATGCCGTGCGAACTGCGACGTTGCCGTGACCGAGCGTGGTTCGGTAGAACGTGTTCTAGATGGATCTGAGGGCATGGCGTACATTTCCGTCGCAACGGACGCGGCAGCGATAGTTGGAGGACCCCGTTGGCCAGGCGCGCTCTGATCACCGGCATCACCGGCCAGGACGGTTCCTATCTGGCGGAGCACTTGCTCGGTCAGGGATATGAGGTGTGGGGGCTGGCCCGCGGCCAGGCGAACCCGCGGTTGTCGCGGATGCGCAGGCTGCTGGCCGACGTCCAGGTGATCCGGGGCGACCTGCTGGACCAGGGCTCGCTCATCTCCGCGGTGGAGCGGGTTCAGCCCGACGAGGTCTACAACCTCGGGGCGATCTCCTTCGTGCCGATGTCATGGGAGCAGGCCGAGCTGACCGCCGAGGTCACCGGGATGGGCGTGCTGCGCATGCTGGAGGCCATCCGGGTCTGCTCGGGCGCGTCGCGCGGCGGCCGCCCCTCCGGCCAGATCCGCTTTTATCAGGCTTCGTCGTCTGAGATGTTCGGGCAGGTCAGCGAGACGCCCCAGACGGAGACGACCGGGTTCCACCCTCGCTCGCCCTACGGCGTCGCCAAGGCGTACGGCCACTTCCTCACCCAGAACTACCGCGAGTCGTACGGCATGTACGCCGTCTCCGGCATCCTGTTCAACCACGAGTCACCGCGCCGGGGGGCCGAGTTCGTCACCCGCAAGGTCTCGCTCGGGGTGGCGCGCATCAAGCTCGGCCTGGCCGCCGAGCTCCGCCTCGGCAACCTGGACGCCCGGCGCGACTGGGGCTACGCGGGCGACTACGTCCGTGCCATGCACCTGATGCTCCGGGCCGAGACGCCGGAGGACTACGTCATCGGCACCGGGCGGATGAAGTCGGTCAAGGAGCTGGTGGAGGCCGCGTTCGCGGCGGTCGGGCTGGACTGGGAGCGCTACGTCGTCACCGACCAGAGCCTGCACCGTCCGGCCGAGGTGGACCTGCTGTGCGCCGACCCGAAGAAGGCCCGCGTCCAGCTCGGCTGGGAGCCCACGGTGTCCTTCGAGGAGCTGGTGGCCATGATGGTCGAGTCCGACCTGCAGCTGCTGACCAACGGCGGCGACCCCGACCAGGAAGGCTCCTGGCCCTGATCTCCTCTCCGCCCGGCCGATTCTCGGCATGCCCCATTGACAAAAAGTATTTTTACGTAAAGACTCATTTTTGCGATGAGAGACGTCCTGTACCTAGAAGAGATCGAGCAGGCCGAGGCGCTGCTCAAGCCGCAGCGCGTCGAGGTGCTGCGGCAGCTCGCCGAGCCCGGCACCTGCGGCGAGGTCGCGGCCCGGCTCGGGCAGACCCCGCAGCGGGTCTACTACCACGTCAAGCGGCTGGTGGACGCCGGCCTGGTCGACCTGGTGTCCGAGCGCCGGGTGCGCGGCATCAACGAGGGCATCTACCAGGCGGCCGCCCGCTCCTACTGGCTGTCGCCGCGCCTGGTCGGCCGGATCGGGCTGACCAAGGCGCGCGACGAGCTCAGCCTCGGCTATCTGCTCGACCTGATGGAGGAGGTTCAGGCCGACATCGCGGCGCTGGACAGGACCGCGCCGGAGCTGCCGTCCATCGGCCTGTCCGGAGAGATTCACGTACGGCCTGAAAAGCGGCAGGAGTTCCTGAACGACCTGCAGACCATGATGCGGGAGCTGTTCACCCGCTATGGCGGAGACGAAGGCGACGCCTTCAAGCTCGCCGTCGCCTGTTATCCCAAGGGAGAAGACCATGAGTGACCCGATGATCATCCGTGCCCGCGTCCCCGCCCCCGTCAAGCAGGTGCGGCACGCCCTGACAGACCCGGACACCCTGCGTGTGTGGCTGGCCGAGCACGTCGAGGTGGAGCTGCCCGACCGCTTCGAGTTCTGGGGCCGCTTCACGCCCGAGGGTGACGCGCCGCACCAGCGGCTGCTGCACGCCGATGACCGTACGGTGCGCTTCGCCTGGACGCTCGACGGCGTCGAGACGACGACGGAGTTCGCCGTGGAGGAGGACGGGCCCGACGCGGCGATCGTGTCGGTGTCGCAGAGCCACTTCGACATGCGGGAGGCCATGGCGGAGAGCAGTGTCCGCGGTGTCCTGCAGACCTACTGGTACCTCGTGCTGGCCAACCTGGTCGAGCACTTCGAGGGCCGCGCCCTCACGCCCAAGCCCGACTTCACCTCCGCCGAGCTGCGCGCGGAGGTCCTCATCGACGCCCCGCCGGCCAAGGTGTACGCATCCCTGATCGACTCGGAGGCGGTCACCCGCTGGTTCGGCTACCCGATCGAGATCGAGCCGCGCGTCGGCGGGCGCTACGCCATGGGCGGGTTCGACGCCGAGGGCGAGCCGGCGAAGATCCTGGAGCTGGAGACCGACCGCAGGATGTCCGTCGACTGGGGACCCGTCGGCGTCGGCACCTGGGAGCTGGAGGGCAGCGGCGGCAAGACTCGGCTGACCCTGGTCCAGAGCGGCTTCGACCGCACGCCCTACGCCGGCTGGCTGGGCAGCGTCTCCGGGCTGGCCGACCTGCGGCGCTTCGTCGAGATGGCGGACTGGAGCCCGATCTGGCTCAGCTGACCTCGGTGGGTGGCTCCGACAGATGAGACAGCACGGTCTCCGCGACCGTGCCGAGCACCTCGATCTGCTCCCTGGTCAACAGGTCGATGAAATGGCGGCGCACGGACTCGACGTGGTCCGGCGCCGCCGCCTCGATGGCCCGCAGCCCGTCCTCGGTCAGCACGACCATGGCGCCCCGGGCGTCGGACTCGCACTCCTCGCGGGTGACCAGCCCGCGCTGCTCCATCCGTGAGATGTGCCGGGACAGCCGGCTCTTGGACCAGAGCATCCGCTCGGCGAGCGCGGTCAGCCGCCAGCGCCGCTCCTCGGTCGAGGTCAGCGCCGTCAGCACGTCGTAGTCGGGCGCGGACAGCCCCGAGTCGTGCAGCAGGTCGCGGTTGACCTGGGCGTCGAGCAGTAACCTCATCCGGCGATAGCCGATCCACGCCCGGAACTCGGCATCGTCCAGCCAGCGGGGCTCGTCCATGCTCCCACCCTAGTTCTGTTTGGTTGACGTGTAACCAACTGCGGCTTTAGGTTTACATGTAAACCGTCATAGGGAGGGGCTGCCATGACCACGCCGCTGTTCGGGCTCGGCATCTCGGCTTCGGCCGCCCAGGGGGCCGATCCGGTGGGTGACGCGCGGGCCGCCGAGGAGCTCGGGTACGACTTCGTCTCCACCTCCGACCATCCGTCGGGCACCGAGCCGAGCTACGAGGTGTGGACGATGCTCACCTGGGTGGCCGCCGCCACCTCCCGGGTCAAGATCGCGACCCGGGTGCTCGGCGTCCCGTACCGGCCGCCCGCGATGGTCGCCAAGATGGCCGAGAGCCTGCACCGGCTCTCCGGAGGGCGGCTCATCCTGGGGCTCGGCGGCGGCTACTCCGACGAGGAGTTCCGCGCGTTCGGCCTCGGGGTGCCCACGCCGCGGGAGAAGGTCGACGGGATGGTGGACGCCATCCACATCATGCGCGGGCTGTGGTCGCAGCCGGAGTTCTCCTACAGGGGCGACCGCTACCACACCGAGCAGGCCGCCATGGAGCCCAAGCCGGACACGCCGATCCCCATCTGGCTCGGCACCTACGGCGACCGGGCGCTGGCGGCGACCGGCCGGCTGGCGGACGGGTGGATCCCCTCGCTCGGGTTCGCGCCGCCGGAGCAGGCCGCCGTCATGCGCGAGCGGGTCCTCTCGGCCGCGCAGGGGCGGCCGGTGCGGTGCGTCTACAACGTGCCCTTCGAGATCGGTACGGGCTCCGGCTCGCCGTCGGTGGTGGCCGGGTCTCCGCAGGCCGTGCTGGATCGGCTCGGGGCGTTGGCGGCCCTGGGGTTCACCTCGATGAACTTCATGCCCGCCGGTCCGGATCCCCGCGGCCAGGCCGAGCGGCTGGCCCTGGAGGTCCTGCCGGAGTTGCGCGCACTGGTGTGAGTGGTGGGGCCGCCTGTCTGATGGCTGTTTTTTCGCCTGGTGTTGTTGTTTGTCGCGGTTGTCGTCCGGGTGGTTCGGCGGGCGGTGATGGGCGATGGTCAGGCGGGTGGGCGAACTCTGCGGTGGCGGATGGAGTCGTCCTGGTCGAAGCGGCTGAGGATGGCGGACAGCAGGGCGCGGGCGTCGGTGACGCGGGCCGCGCCGTACTCCTCGGTCAGCTCGGCTTCGAGTGCGGCGCGGTGGGCGCGGGCGGCGCGCACCGCCGCCTCGCCGTGCTGGGTAAGGCGGAGCAGCCTGGTACGCGCGTCGTCGGGGGACGGCTCTCGGGCGAGCAGGCCACGGCGCTCCATGTCGGCGACGGCCTTCGACGCGCCCTGCTGGGTGACGCCCATCCGCTCGGCCAGCGCGGTGATCGACAGGGGCGCCGCGAGCACGTGCTGGATGATCACGCCGTCGTTGAACCGCAGCTCGCCGAAGCCGTCCGCGGCCAGCCGCCGCTGCACCTCGTCCGCCATCGCCCAGCCGGCGAACAGACTCACCAAGGAGAGGTCCAGGGATTCTGGAGTAGGATTCACAACCATGGTTGTGAAATCTAGCGAACCACCGGCGGCCATGCGTGCGGAGTTCGTCCGCGTCGCCCATCGGATCGTGTGGTGCACGCTGGTCACCGTGGACAGCCGGGGCCGGCCGCGCTCGCGTGTGGTGCACCCCTACTGGGAGGAGGCGGGCGGGGAGCTCGTCGGATGGGTGTTCACCCGGCCCACTCCGCTCAAGGTCGCCCATCTGGCGCGTACGCCGTACGTCTCGTGCTCCTACTGGGACCCGGCCCAGGAGGTCGCGGTCGCCGAGTGTGAGGCGGCCTTCGCCGGTGATGAGGCGACTCGGCGGAAGGTGTGGGACCTGTTCGCCGGCGCGGAGGAGCCGCTCGGGTACGATCCGCGCATCCTGAGCGTGGCGGACCATCGGGACGAGAGCATCACGGTGCTGAGGCTGACGCCGTGGCGGCTGAGCACGCTCAAGAGCGCCTGGCAGCGCCCCGACGGGGCAGCACAGCACATCGCCACGCTGTGAAAAAGCCGGTACGGCAGAGCGGCCCTCTTGCGGCGCCTGTCTGTGGATAACGCGATGTTCTCCACAGAACCTCGTTCGCACGGTCGGCCGGTGGCGGCGGGCGCGCATCCTGGGCGGCGTGTACACCCCCGCCTCGCCGCTGATCGATCGCGCCCGCCGCGTCACCCGCGCGATCCCCCAGGCCGTCGCCTGCCGCCGGACGGCGGCGCACATCTGGGGTGTGGACCCCCTCACCAGTGCCACTCCCGCCGCCGACCGGCCCGTCGAGATCATCGCGCCCGGCGATCTGTCGATCCCCGGCTGCCTCACCCACGTGATGTACGTGCCCAGCGGCGACGTGACCGAGCACGCCGGGGTCCGCCTCCCCACACCGGGCAGGACGGCCTTCGACTGCGCCCGCTGGTTGCCCCGGCTGGAGGCGGTGACGGTGCTCGACCAGTTCCTGAGCCGGGGCGTGAACGTCGATGACCTGCTGCACCGCCCGACGACCTCCCGGCGCGTCCACGACATCCTGGCGCTCGCCGACCGCCGTGCGGCCTCACCACGGGAGAGCTGGCTGCGCGTCATCCTCATCGACGGCGGCCTCCCCAGGCCCGCCGCGCAGCTCCGCGTCACCCTGCCCGGCGACCGTTTCGCCTACCTGGACCTCGGCTGGGAGCCTTACAAGGTGGCCGTCGAGTACGACGGCCGCGCCCACCACACCGCCCCCGCCGACCAGCGCCGCGACGACCTGCGCAGGCAGGAGCTCAACCGGCTGGGCTGGCGTGTCATCGCGGTCGGCCGCGACGTCATCCCCGCCCGCACCGCCGACTTCCTGGAGCACGTGGCCAACGCCTTGATCGAGCGAGGCTGGCAGCCGGGCCCCGACGGCATGATCCGCATCCTGTCCCGCATCCGAGCCGCCCGCCGCTCCCGCCCCAGACCTCGCCACCTACGCGCCTTCGACCCCTGACCACGGGCGCGTCCTTCTTGAGGCGGCGTTGTCCTGTCCCGCGTCCGAGCGGCCCGCCGCTTCCGTTCCAGACTCCGTCACCTACGTGCTTTCGACCCCTGGCTACGGGCATGCCGCCTTATGGCGTGGGCGCATTTCGGCAGGGGGCGATCCGGTTGGCCTGATTCGGTGGGCCCGATCCGAGGACGATGCGTATACGGACGGCAGTCGGCTTCGTCTCGGACGTCGGCCGATATCGCTCGCTCTCGCGAAGGGGGACGTCCATCCGGCCCCGCTCCGGGCTCGGCGCCTTCCGCCCGACCTCGCCACAACCAACCTCGGCATCCGTACCACTGCCGAACAGCGGTGACGCGATCGCCGGGCGAGGTCGGGGAAGAGCCGCCGCCGAGCCAAGTTCTGTGGAAATCCAGCCATCGGGAGGGGACGAATTTGGCTCGCCTACCCAGATCAGCTATTAGGTAGATGGTGATCCCGCAACCTGTGCTCGTCTCTGCCCCGCCGCCGGACGCTCGATGCCGCTGTCGCTGGGCCATCGCGCCGATCGAGCCGGGGGCACGGCGATGACGACGAGCGGCGTTCCGGTCGACGCCGATGCCGTGGACGATGCCGCAGGGCGCTTGGCCGGTGTGGTGCGGACGACGCCACTCGAACGCAACACGCGCCTCTCCGATGCGATGGGCGCCGAGGTGTGGCTCAAGCGCGAGGATCTGCAGACCGTGCGCTCCTACAAGGTGCGTGGCGCGTTCAACCTGATCGCGCAACTGGACGGCATCGCGCGAGCGGCCGGGGTGGTCGCCGCCAGTGCCGGCAATCATGCGCAGGGCGTGGCCTACGCCTGCTCGGCACTCGGCGTACACGGCCGGGTGTATCTGCCGCGCACGACGCCGCGCCAGAAGCGCGACCGGATCGCGGCGCTGGGCGGCAGCATGATCGAAACCGTCCTGGGCGGCGACACCTACGACGAGGCGGCGGCCGCCGCGGCCGCCGATGCCCGCGCGACCGGCGCGACGATCGTGCCGGCGTTCGACGATGCGCGGACCATCGCCGGCCAGGGGACCGTCATCCGTGAGGCGGTGGAGCAGCTCGGCACCAGCCCGGACATGGTGGTGGTGCCTGTCGGCGGCGGCGGGCTGCTGGCCGGCTCCCTCGCGTGGCTGGGCCGGCGGCACCCGCGCACTCGGGTCATCGGCGTCGAGCCTCAGGGCGCCGCCGGCGTCGCCGCGGCACTGGCCGCCGGGGAGCCCGTCACCCTGAGCGAGATCGACACCTTCGTCGACGGCGCAGCCGTGCGCAGAGCCGGGGACATCACGTTCCCGATCATCGCGGCCTCGGATGTCGAGCTCGTCGCAGTGCCGGAAGGCCGGGTGTGCAGCGAGATGCTGGCCCTTTACCAGACCGACGGCATCATCGCCGAGCCCGCCGGCGCGCTCGCCAGCTCCGCTCTCGGGCTGGTGGAGATCCCGGACTCCGCCACAGTGGTCTGCGTGCTTTCCGGCGGGAACAATGACGTCAGCCGTTACGCCGAGGTCGTCGAACGCGCCCTGATCCACGAGGAGCGCAAGCACTATTTCCTGATCGAGTTTCCCCAGGAGCCGGGCGCGCTGCGCCGATTCCTCGACGAGGTGCTCGGCCCGAACGAGGACATCACCCTGTTCGAGTACGTCAAGCACAACAACCGCGAGACCGGCCCCGCCCTGGTCGGTATCGAGCTGGCCGCCCCCGACGACCTGCCGGGTCTGCTGAAGCGAATGGAGGCCGCCCCGCTCCGGATCGAACGCATCGATGCCTCCAGTCCGCTCTTTCGATTCCTGCTATGACGCGCCGGTCCAGGAGGAACGAGTGGTGCCTGCAGGCTGGTCGAGGAGAACTTGTCCACGACCTTCGATCTCGAAGACCTCGCTCGGTCCTGTCGCTCCAGCGCGCGTACCTTGGCCCGGTTGTTCCGTCAGCGTGTTCCGCCGCGCCTACGGGCATACTCCCGGCGGGCGTCAGCGCGCCGGATAGCCCGGCAGGAGGTCAGCCGTTGAGGAGGCGGCTCGCCTGAGCGAGGATCTGCTCCGGGTCGTCGACCGCCGGGTAGATCCACTTCGTGTTGATGTCCTGCTTCATGGTCTTGGCCTCAGGGCCGGTCGCCGTGACCGTACGCTCCCAGCCGTTCGTGAGAACGGCGCCGGCGGACCCCAGGTCCAGGGCGTTGCTGTAGGGGTCAGCGGTGAAAGGCAGGAGGTCGGTCTCGAGGAGTCCGGCTGCCACGTTGTATCCGGCGCACTTGCCCATCGGCTGGGCGTGCTGGCAGCTCTGGATCGTGTAGTGCCCGTCCTCGGCGGCGGCCACCGCCGTGTCGCCGGCCGCGTACACGTCGGGGACTCCGATCACCCGCATGTACCTGTCGACGGTCAGCCTGCCCAGTTGGTCGCGTTCTCCCGGGATCTTGGCTGTGAGCGGGCTCGCGGCCATGCCGGCCGTCCAGATGACGGTCGCCGCCGGGATGACCTCGCCGTCCGAGAGAACGACCTTCTCGGGGGTCGCCGACGACACGGTGGAGCCCAGACGTCGTTCGATCTTCAGCTGGTCGATCGCGCCGTCGATGTGCGGGCGAGGTCCTGGGCCGAGCTCCGGGCCGAGGACGTCGGCGCGGTCGACCAGGACGATCCGCACTGTCTCACCGGCGCCCTGCCCGTCGGCGATCGCCCGCAGGCGCTCACCCAGGACGGTGGCGATCTCCAGGCCGGTGAAGCCGGCGCCCACGATGACGGCCGTGTACCGGCCGTCGGAGGGCTCCCGCTGTGGCAGGCGCCGCAGGTGGTGGTCGAGCGCGGCCGCCGCGGGCAGGGTGTCGATGTCGAAGACGTCCCCCGCGCCGGGGAAGGTGGGGCGTACCAGCTGACTGCCGGTCGCCAGCACGAGCTTGTCGTAGGACAGGGTCAGGCCGGTGCCGTCCCGTCCGACCGCGCGGACGGTACGGGCTTCGGTGTCGATATCGGTCACCGTCGCTGTGAGGCGGCGCACCCCGATCGGGCCGAGGACACGGTCCAGAGGCACCCGCATGGTCTCGGGGTCGTCCTCGTACAGGCGCGGACGGATGACCAGGTCGTCGCCGCCGCTGACCAGGGTCACGCGCAGCTCGTCCCCGGGGCTTCCGGCCGCGCGCGCGGCGCGAACGGCTCCTGCCGCGCTCCACACGCCGGCGAAACCGCCACCGATGACCAGGATGTCCTTCATGCTTTCTCCCCTTTGACGTGCGTACGGACGTCGCCGCCAGGACCGATTCCCGGCTCGTCGACCGTGGTCCGCCGTACATCCTGGACGTTATATATCCTGGATATTAAATGTCAAGATTAGGCGGCAGCTCGGTTCCGGACATAGGATGTCCACATCATGAGAATGGCCAAGGGCGTCGAGTGGGCCCTTCACACGCTCCTCAACCTGGACATGATCGGTGGCGGCCCGGTGGGCAGCGGTCAGCTCGCCGAGGCTCACGGCCTGCCGGCCCCCTACCTGATCAAGCAGTTGCAGCAACTCGTCAGGGCGGGGCTCCTGACCTCCGTTCCCGGGCCGCGTGGCGGCTTCCGCCTGGCCAGGCCGCTCGGTGAGATCACACTCCTCGACGTGGTCGAAGCCATCGAAGGTGACGCGTACCTCTTCCACTGCACCGAGATCCGTTGCTGCGGCAAGATCGGCGAGCTCTCCCCGCCACCGGACGGTCCATGCCCCGTCAAGACGGCCATGCGCCGCGCGGAGCAGGCTTACTACGAGGCGCTGGCCGCCCAGACCCTCGCGGACGTCAAGGCGGAGCTCGACCGCACGCCCATGGCCGGGCAGGTCATCCGGTCCGCGTTCACCTGAATGGTCAGTCCGTAGCCGGACCCGGAACAAGACGCGGAATCCGGCCGGACCCCTGTTGAAGCGTGCCACCACGTGACCGTGCTGGTCGCCGCCATCAACGAATGGCCGTGACCAGCGCGTTCCTATCCGCCTTGCACGGTCCGGCCCCCTGGAGTTCCGTAGTACCAGTGCCGCTCGGCCGGAGCGGGAGGGAGGGTGCCGGCAGCCAGATCGACCAGAGCCGCTGCCAGCTCGACAAGCGGAGCCGCGTCGATGTGCTCCGCACCGCGCAGGAAGCTGGTCGCACTCTCCTCCAGCTCGGGCCAGGTCGAGACTTCGGCCCGGTCCACGCCGCCGCGGGCCTCGATCCGGCGAGCAGCCTCCACGACACAGTGCAGGAGCACCTGTCGCCGATCCTCGCTGAAGTCGTCCAGCAGGACGGCGGAACCGCTGCCCGCCAACGCGTGTGTGCGGAGACCCTGCTCCAACTCCGGCCACCACGAGGGCCGGAGGTCCGCCGGCGTCTCCGCACCGACTCGCGCCGCTTCGATGAAGAGAACCCCGAGTGCCACGTCATAGGCCCAGAACATCGCGCCATCGGAGATCACCGGCACTGTCTTACTCAACGGCACTCCTCCGCAGCCGATTGCTCCCAGCCCAAACCATGGCCTAACGACCCGGCTGATCGCGCCTTGAACGGCGACCAGTACTTTCGCAGCAGGCCCTAGTGCAGCTTGACCGGGAGTTCCTTGATGCCGTTGATGAAGTGGGAGCGCAGGCGGCGGGCCTCGCCGGTCTGGCAGAGCTTGGGGTAGCGGCGGGCGAGTTGCTCGAACAGGACGCGGAGTTCGAGCTTGGCGAGGTGGTTGCCGAGGCAGAAGTGGGCGCCGCCGCCGCCGAAGCCGATGTGGGCGTTGGGGGAGCGGCCGATGTCGAAGACCTCGGCGTCCGGGAAGACGCTGGTGTCGCGGTTGGCGGAGGAGTAGAAGACGACGACCTTGTCGTTCTCCTTGATCTCCTGTCCGCCGAGGATCTGGTCGGTGGTGGAGGTGCGGCGGAAGAGGTTGACGGGGGAGACCCATCGGACGATCTCGTCGGAGGCCGTGGCGGCGAGTCCGGGGTCGGCCACCAGGCGGGCCCACTGGTCGGGGTGCTCGAAGAGGGCGAGCATGCCGCCCGAGGCCGCGTTGCGGGTGGTCTCGTTGCCCGCCACGACGAGCAGCAGGACGAAGAGGTCGAACTCGGTCTCGTCGAGTGTCTGGCCCGCTTCGTCGGACTGGAGGAGCTTGCTGACGATGTCGTCGCGGGGGTTGGCCTTGCGCTGGACGGCGAGTTCGTTGGCGTAGGCGTAGACCTCCATGGCGGCGGAGCTGCCCTCCTCCGGGGAGTCCGCGTAGTCCGGGTCCTGGGCGCCGATCATGCGGTTGGACCAGGCGAAGATCTTGTCGCGGTCGGTCACCGGGGCGCCGAGGAGCTCGCAGATCACGTACAGCGGCAGGGGCGCCGCCACCTCGGTGACGAAGTCGGCCTCGCTGCCGCACTTGTCCAGGAGGTCGTCGGTGATGTCGCGGATGTGCTGTTCGAGGGCGCCGATCGTGCGCGGGGTGAAGCCCCGGTTGACCAGCGAGCGGCGCCGGGTGTGCTCCGGCGGATCCTGGTTGAGCATCATCATCCGCTGCATCGCGATCTGCTCTTCCGGCATCTCCGCGAAGAGCGCCAGCTTCCTGGAGGAGGAGAACAACTCGGAGTGCCGGGAGACGTGCACCACGTCCTCGTAGCGGGTGACCGCCCAGAAATCCGGCTCGCCAGGGTGCCGGTGGACGGGGTCGTTGGCGCGGAGCCAGGCGAGTTGCTGGTGCGGCGGTCCCGCGGCGGCGTAGTTGTCCTGGTCTACGAGGTCGATGTGCACCCGGATTCACCCTCTTGATCAAGCGCTTGGTTTTTGGTATTGCAACGTGTTCTATTACGGCACTGTACGACCGTCAAGGAGGAACGCGAACCCATGCGTACCCCCTTGACATGCCCGCAGCCTCCCCACCAGCATCGGGAGGAAGAGACATCCGATGTCTGACGAAGGATGCGTTGTGAAGCTGCTGCGAGTAGGAGCCGTCGGCCAGGAGCGGCCGGTGGTCATGGACGACGCCGGTGACCTGCGCGACATCGGAGAGCCGGAGATCGACGGGGCGTTCCTGGCATCCGGGGGCGTGGCTCGGGTGCGCGAGGCGCTCGAACGCGACGCGCTGCCCGTCATCGACGCCGAGGGCCTGCGGATCGGCGCGCCGATCGCGCGGCCGGGCAAGATCGTGTGCATCGGGCTCAACTACAGCGACCACGCCGCCGAATCCGGCGCCGACGTGCCGGCCGAGCCCGTGGTGTTCATGAAGGCGAGCAACACCCTGGTCGGGCCGTACGACGAGGTGCTCGTGCCGCGTGACAGCGTGAAGACCGACTGGGAGGTCGAGCTCGCGGTCGTCATCGGCAAGCGGGCCCGCTACCTGGAGTCCCGGGAGGAGGCGCTCGACGCCGTGGCCGGGTACGCGGTGGCCAACGATGTGTCCGAGCGGGAGTTCCAGCTTGAGCGCGGCGGCCAGTGGGACAAGGGCAAGTCGTGCGAGACGTTCAACCCGATGGGCCCCTGGCTGGTGACCGCCGACGAGGTGGGCGACCCGCAGGCCCTGCCGCTGCGCCTGTGGGTCAACGGCGAGCTGCGCCAGAACGGCGACACCAAGAACATGATCTTCGACGTGGCCGAGGTCGTACGCTATCTGAGCCGGTTCATGGTGCTGGAGCCGGGCGACGTGATCAACACCGGCACCCCCGCCGGAGTCGCCATGGGCATGCCCGGTCAGCCCTATCTGCGCGCCGGTGACGTGGTCGAGCTGGAGATCGGCGGGCTCGGGAGACAGCGGCAGAGCGTGGGCCAGGCATGACAGAGCACGGCGCGCGGGCGTACGAGATCGTGGGGATGCGGACGCACGACGTGCGCTTTCCCACCTCGCGTGAGCTCGACGGGTCCGACGCGATGAACCCCGACCCTGATTACTCCGCGGCCTACGTGGTGCTGACGACCGACGACGGGTTCGCCGGGCACGGGTTCGCGTTCACCATCGGGCGGGGCAACGACGTGCAGACGGCCGCGATCGGCGCGCTGGAGTCGTACGTGCTCGGCCGGGACGTCGAGGACCTGGGCGGGCTCTACAAGGAGCTGGTCCACGACTCGCAGCTGCGGTGGCTCGGGCCGGAGAAGGGCGTCATGCACATGGCGATCTCCGCCGTGGTCAACGCCCTGTGGGACCTGAAGGCCAAGCGGGCGGGCAAGCCGGTCTGGCGGCTGCTGTCCGAGATGTCGCCGGAGGAGATCGTCGGCCTCGTCGACTTCCGGTACCTGAGCGACGCGCTGACCCCGGACCAAGCCCTCCAAATCCTGAAAAATGCGGAAAGCGGTAAGGAAGAGCGGATAAATCGGCTTATGGCCGATGGGTATCCCGCCTACGCCACCTCCCCCGGCTGGCTCGGGTACGACGACGACAAGCTGCGCCGCCTCTGCCAGGAGGCTCTGGAGCAGGGCTTCGGCCAGATCAAGCTCAAGGTCGGCGCCGACCTGGCCGACGACATCCGCCGCCTCACGGTGGCCCGCGAGGTCTGCGGCCCCGATTACCCCATCGCGATCGACGCCAACCAGCGCTGGGACGTCGGCTCGGCCATCGCGTGGGTGCGCGCGCTCGCCGAGTTCCGCCCGCACTGGGTCGAGGAGCCCACCAGCCCCGACGACGTGCTCGGCCACGCCGCCATCGCCGAGGGCATCAGGCCCATCCCGGTCGCCACCGGCGAACACGTCCAGAACCGGATCGTGTTCAAGCAGCTCCTGCAGGCCGGTGCGCTGTCGTACCTGCAACTCGACGCCGCCCGCGTCGGCGGCGTCAACGAGAACATCGCGATCCTGCTGCTCGCCGCCAAGTTCGGCGTCCCGGTCTGCCCGCACGCGGGCGGCGTCGGGCTGTGCGAGCTGGTGCAGCACCTGGCGATGTTCGACTACGTGGCCGTCAGCGCCGCGATGGACGACCGCGTGATCGAGTACGTGGACCACCTGCACGAGCACTTCGCCGACCCGGTGGTGATCGACCACGGCCGCTACCGGGCGCCCACGGCCCCGGGGTTCAGCGCCGAGATGCACGCCGCGTCGATCACCGCCCACACCTACCCCGGCGGAGAGGTCTGGAGATGAGCCTCAAAGCCATCGTGACCGGCGGCGGTTCGGGCATCGGCCTGGCCACCGCCACCCTGCTCGCCGGGCGGGGGATGCGGGTCGCCTGCCTCGACCTGCACCCGCCCGGCGAGCCGTTCGTCGGCATCGCGGTGGACGTGCGGGACGACGCGCAGGTACGGCAGGCCGTCGCGGAGGCGGCCGAGCGGCTCGGCGGCATCGACATCCTGATCAACAACGCCGGCGTCGGAGCCCAGGGCACCGTCGAGGACAACGACGACGACGAGTGGCGCACGGTGTTCGACGTCAACGTCCTCGGCATGGTCCGGGTGAGCCGCGCGGCGCTCCCGTACCTGAGAAGGTCCGAGCACGCGGCGATCGTCAACACGTGCTCGGTGGCCGCCACGGCGGGCCTGCCCGGCCGCGCTCTCTACAGCGCGACCAAGGGCGCGGTGCAGTCGCTCACGCTCGCGATGGCGGCGGATCATGTACGCGAGGGCATCCGGGTCAACTGCGTGAACCCGGGCACCACGGACACCCCGTGGGTCGGGCGGCTCCTCGACGCGGCCGACGACCCCGAGGCGGAGCGGGCGGCGCTGAACGCCCGGCAGCCCATGGGCCGTCTGGTGAGCGCCGACGAGGTGGCGACGGCGATCGCCTATCTGGCCGGCCCGGAAGCGGGCGCCACCACCGGGACCGCGCTGGCCGTGGACGGCGGCATGCAGGGGCTCCGCCTCCGGCCCCCGACTTCGGACGACTCCAGGAGCTGATGTGATCGAGCTGCCCCGCCACGGGCTCGGCACCGCGCCGATCGGCGGCCTCTTCCGGGCGGTGACCGACGAGCAGGCGCGGGCCACCATCGACGTGGCCTGGGAGGGCGGCGTCCGGCTGTTCGACACCGCGCCGCACTACGGACTCGGCCTGTCAGAACGCCGCCTCGGCGCGGCGCTCGCCGGCCGCTCCGGCTACGTGCTGTCCACCAAGGTCGGCCGCCTGCTGGTGCCCTCGTCGCGGGGCGGACGCGACGACGAGGGCTTCGACGTGCCCGCCACGTACGAGCGCGTCTGGGACTTCTCGCGCGACGGCGTGCGCCGCTCCCTGGAGGAGTCCCTGGAGCGGCTCGGCCTGCCCCAGGTGGACCTCGTCCTCATCCACGACCCCGACGCGCACGTCGACCAGGCGATCGCCGAGGCCTATCCGGCGCTGGCCGAGCTGCGCGCGCAGGGTGTGGTCAAGGCGATCGGGGTCGGCATGAACCAGTGGCAGGCGCCGCTGCGGTTCGTCCAGGAGACCGACATCGACGTGGTCATGCTGGCCGGCCGCTACACCCTGCTCGACCAGTCGGGCCTGCCCCTGCTGGCCGCCTGCGCCGAGCGGGGCGTGCGGGTGCTGGCGGCGGGCGTCTTCAACAGCGGCCTGCTGGCCACCCCCGAGCCCTCGGGCACCTTCGACTACGCCCCCGCCCCGCCCGCGCTCGTCGAGCGCGCCCGGCGGGTCGCCGCGATCTGCGAGCGGCACGGCGTACGGCTGCCCCAGGCGGCGATGGCCTTCCCGCTGCGCCACCCGGCGGTCGCCGCCGTCGTCCTGGGCGCCCGCACCCCTGAGGAGATCCGTACGAACTTCGCCCTGCGCCGGCGCCCGGTGCCGGACGTCCTATGGCGGGACCTGCGCGCCGAAGGTCTCCTTCAGCAGGCGTAGCGCACGATCCACAGTCCGGGCACCGGCTCGGCCTCGCCCTGCAACGTGAACCCGAGCCCTTCGTAGAGCGCCCGCGCGGGAGCGTTGCCGCGGCCCGTGGACACCACGATCCCGCGCCCCTCCGCCCTGGCCATGACCTCCTTGACCAGCGTCCGCCCGATCCCCTGCCGATGCGCGCCGGGGTGCACGATCAACCGGTCGAGGTCCACCTCGTCGGAGGTCCGCGCCCACGCCACCGCGCCGACCAGCCGCTCCTCGTCATCGAAGGCGCCCAGCCAGGTGAGCGGCAGGGCCAGCAGGTCGGCCGGCGTCTCGTGCAGGGGTGGGATCCGGTCGTCCCCGATGATCTGCGCTTCCACTCTGTACGCCGCGTGCTGCAAGTCGAGCAGCCCGGCCTGGTCAGGGGATATTTCGGTAATGTGCATTGCCCGAGTATCGCCTACCCGACCTCCCACAGCGCGCTCACCGGCATGGCCCGCATCCTGTCGCCGAAAGGCAGGGTCAGTGTGCCGGTATGGAGCACGATCCCGGCGAGGAAGTCCTCCCCGAGGCGGTCGGCAAGATGCCGCAACCCTCTGAAATCGTCCGCCCGGACAGTGGAGGACGCTTTCACCTCGATGCCGACGACCTGGCCCCGTCTGTTCTCCAGGACCGCGTCTACCTCCACCTGGTCCTTGGTGCGGTAGTGAAAGAGGTCCACCTGCTCGTCGGCCCAGGTCAGCTGACGTGCGAGCTCCATAAGGACGAATCCCTCCAGGAGCGGTCCGAAAGGTCCGCCAGGGCGGATGAGGCCTCGAGCGTCAGCGCCGAGCAGATGCGCCGCGACCCCTGAGTCGACGAACGCCATCTTGGAAGTCCGGATCGCGCGATTGCCCAGATTCCTGGACCAGGCCGGGATGCGTTTGATCAGGAAGACTTCCTCAAGAAGATTCAGGTAGCGCGAGGTCGTGGTAGCTGATAGCCCCGCCTCTCTCCCGAGGGCTTGGCCGACGAGAAGCTGGCCAGAACGAGCGGCGAGTAGACGGATGAGCGTACGCATCTCCGCCACCCGCTCGACTTCGAGAAGCGCTGTCATGTCCCGGCTGATCAGATCGCCCACGTAGGAGCTCAAGAAGTGCTGCCGTCTGCGGTCGCTCGCCCGAGCCACGGATTCGGGGAAGCCGCCACGCACGATCCTGTCCGCGTACTCGCTGCGTGTCACGGTGGAGTTGTGCTGCAGCGCGGCACCCTGATCGAAGATGGAATCAACGAACCCGTCAGACGTGTTGTCGATCTCTCCTTGGGAAAAGGGCCAGAGTTCTATGGTCTCCATCCGCCCGACGAGTGTGTCCGGCAGCGTGCGCAACGCCAGGAGGCGGGAGGAACCTGTCAATAGGTATTGACCCGGCTGTGGGTCAGCGTCCACCCGAGCCTTGATGGCGAGCAACAACTCGGGTACTCGTTGAATCTCGTCGATGACCATGATCGGGGAGAAGTCCACGAAACCATCCGGATCCGCCATCGCGGACTGGCGGACGAAGCTCATATCCAGATCCCGCCATTCAGCGGACCTCTCGCTCGTGATCTGCTTGACGAGCGTGCTCTTGCCGCTCTGGCGGGCACCGTTCACCAAGACCACCCGGGTGTCTGCCAGGGCTTCTGTCACGGCACGTGTGGCATGTCGCCTAACCACCCTGCCCAGAGGAGTGCTCACCATGAGCTAAGCATGGCATGGACGAGTCCTCTGCTGTGGTGGTTCAGACGCATGGTGAGTGGTGATGTGGACGGGTGCTACGTGGTTGTTCGGACGTAGGAACTCTGACGCAATGGTCGCTACCATGCTGACGCATTGGTCGCCGCCGATGTGGTGGTCTGGTCGCCGGTCTCGTGGTGGATCGGTCGCTCAGGAGGGGATGAAGAGCCACGCCGTCGACTCGCCTGGTTCGTATGGCGAGTCGAGGCGTTTGGCCACCACTCCCGGCAGGCCCTGTTGCTTGGCCGCCTGGCGGACGGGGTCGGCCTGGCCGGGCCACGACGGGGCCGTCTGCCAGTGGGAGGTCGACAGGTTCAGCGCTTCCAGGGCGGCCCGGCGTACGGTGTAGGGCTGGTCCACCAGGGAGCGGCCGTCGTCGTACAGCAGGTCGTAGAAGACCAGCACCTCCGCGCCCGAGAGGGTGGCGAGCTCGCCGTCCAGCAGGGCGGTCCTGCTGCCGAACGACTCCGCGAGCGCGCGCAGCCAGGGATGCTCGCGGGCGGTGGTGGTGCGGCCGCCCTCGATGGGGACCAGGAGGCGGCGTCCGCCCCAGGCGAACTCGTAGGCGTAGGCCGCCTGGTCGCGGGGCGGGCGGGCGCGTTCGGCGGGGAGCATGGGGGACAGGTCCGGCAGCGGGTCGCGGGCCGGGGGGTCCATCCGGTGGATCATCCAGTTCTTGCCGTTGGTCTGGAAGAGCACGAAACGACCGCCGGCCCGCGAGCCGCGCAGGACGACCTTGACCTCCCGGTCGGACCATTTCTCCAGCTCGTACGTGCCCTGGTCCCAGATGGTCATCGCGCCGCCGCCGTACTCGCCCTGGGGGATCTCGCCGTGGAAGGTGAGGTACTCCATGGGGTGGTCCTCGGTGTGCACGGCCAGGTGGTTGGTGCCGGGGTCGTCGGGGAGGCCCTTGGGGATGGCCCAGGAGGCGAGCACGCCGTCGTGCTCCAGGCGCAGGTCCCAGTGCAGGGAGCGGGCGTGGTGCTCCTGGATGACGAAGGCGTCCCCGCCCTGCGGCTCCGGGGGTGTCTGGGGGACGGGCTCGGGGGTACGGCTGGCGTCGCGTTTGCTCCGATATTTCGTGAGTTTGTCAGCCATATGGGCGTACTACCCCGTAATGGCGTGCGAAAATGATCTCTCCCCCAGCCCCCGATGAGGATGAAGACTCCCATGAGACGTTGGATGGTCATGGCGACCGCCGCGCTGTTCGCGTGGGCGCCGAGCGCCGCCGTCGCGCAGACCGCCGCTCCGGACCCCGTGCAGGCGCTCAAGAAGCAGTTCCGCGCCGAGCGCGGCGTCGACTTCACCGAGATCTCCCGCAGCGGCTCGGGCGAGGTAAGGGTGCGACGCCATGGGCAGGTGCAGCTCGGGACCGGCGGCCCCTTGGCGGCGTACATCACCGGGTGGAACGTCTACAACGACGACCGGCTCAACGACATCGAGCCGGAGGCCCGGCTCATCGTCGCCGACGACACCTACTATCTGGCCGGCGAGTCACTGCCCGAGGGCAAGAACTGGATGGGCCTGAAGTACGGCGAGAAGCTCAAGATCGAGCCCGAGTCCCTGATCACCGAGCAGACGATCAACGTGTTCGATCCGGCCGTTCTCAAGGTCACCCTGAAGGGCGCGACCGCAAAGCCCGTCTCGGGTGGATTCTTCTACCGCGGTGACGTGACCTACGCCGAGCTGAGCAAGGCGGCCAAGAGCTACTACGCCGCCGACCAGGAGGGCGTGACCTCGAAGAAGAACGCCAAGACCAAGATCGAATGGCGGCTCTGGACCGACGGCAACGGCCTGATCAAGCGCTTGACGGCCAAGACGCTCTCGGTCAAGGGCGCGGTGCTGGAGCGGGTCGACACCCGTTACTCCGACTGGGGACGCTGGCAGATCATCCCGCCGCCGGCCGCCGACGAGGTCATCGACTGGGAAGACGCCAAGAACCTGCCCCGCGACCTGCCCGACCCCAACGCCATCGACCTCGGGGCCACCCCCTAGGGAAGCACCTTGCGCAGCCACGCCTCCACGCCCGCGATGTGCACCGTGGCCCAGGACCGGGCCACGTCGGCCTGGCGGGTGGCGATGGCCTCGTAGATCGCGGCGTGCTGCTCCCGCGTCTTCCGCATCGCGCCTTCCTGCGTCAGGCCGCGCCAGATCCGGGCCCGGGTGGTCGGGCCCGACAGGCTCTCGATGAACGAGCAGAGCACGCTGTTGCCGGACCCCACCGCGATCCGCCGGTGGAACTCCAGGTCGTTGGCGACGAGCTCCTCGATCGTGGGATCGGGGGGCAGCGCCTCCAGGATCGCGCGCAGCTCCTCGATCTCCGGCTCGGTCATCTGCTCGGCGGCCATCGCGGTGGCGGCGGGCTCCAGGATGCGGCGCACCTCGAAGAACTGCAGAACGGTGTCGTCGCGGTGCAGGTCCAGCACGAACGACATGGTGTCGAGCAGCAGGCGCGGCTCCAGACTGGTGACGTAGGTGCCGTCGCCCTGGCGTACGTCGAGCACGTTGATCAGGGCGAGGGCGCGTACGGCCTCGCGCAGCGAGTTGCGTGACAGGCCGAGCCGCTCGGCCAGGTCGGACTCCTTCGGCAGCCGGTCGCCGGGGGTCAGCTCGCCGGAGAGGATCATCTGCTTGATCTTGTCGATGGCCGCGTCGGTGACCGCCACGCTCTTCTCCCTAGACATCGGACGTCTAGGATTCTATGGCTTTGAAGCGCACCGGGCCGTCGCCGGACAGGCGGCGAACCGCGCCGCGGGCCTCCAGGGTGCGCAGATGGGCCGCGGCCTCGCCGGCCGCCATACCGCGCAGCACGGGCGGCAGATCTGCCCAGGGCCTGTTCCAGGTCATCATGGCGGCGGTCTCCCAAATGGTCGGCGGTTCGGCGCGCTCGGACAGTTGGGCGTGCAGCCGTTCGAGCTTCTCCTCGTGATGGTGGCGGATCTCTGCCGTCCGTGCTGCTACATCGGGAAATATCCACTCATGGGCGGGGAGGGCGTCGAGCATGCCGAGCTCGCCCACCCGGCCGAGCGACTCCAGGAAATCACCCAATGGGTCCACATCGGTCCGGTCGTAGGGATAGATGCCGACGTGTGGGGTGATGTCGGGGAGCACATGGTCGCCGGTGAACAGCCGGTCGGCGTCCTCCAGGTGCAGGCAGATGTGCCCGGGGGTGTGTCCGGGCGTGTGCACCGCCCGCAGTTTCCTGCCCGGCAGGTCGATCAGATCCCCGTCCCGCAGCCGCAGATCGGGCATCGCCGGCACCTGCCTCCCCTGCGGCGCAGCACTCCTCGACTCCCGGCCGCCGACTCTCTCCGTCTCGCGCGGGGTGCCGTTCGCCGGGCCGTCGCCGGTCGGGTCTGCGGGAGGGTTGCCGGCGGGCTCGGTCGCGGGTCTGGCCGGGCCCGCGTGCACCGCCGCGATCTCGTCGGCGCCCGCGCCCGCCAGTTTCAGCATGTCCGACTGGAAGTCCCGGTGGGCGTCGTCGGACAGGCCGTGCATGAGCTCGACCAGCGCCGCGTCCGCCTCGTGCATCGCGATCCAGGCGCCCGACTCCTGCCGCACCTGCCCGGCCAGCCCGGCGTGGTCGGGGTGGAAGTGGGTGACGACCACGCCCCTGACCGACGCCACGTCGATCCCGAGGCCGGCCAGCCCGCCGCTGAGCGCCGCCCAGGCGTCCGGGTGATTCCACCCGGCGTCCACCAGGACGGGCCCCTTGGGCGATTCCAGGGCGTACACCAGCGTGTAGCCCAGCGGGTTGCCGGGGATCGGCACCGGCACGCTGCACACCCCGCCGCCGAGGTCCTGCGGGCGCTGCTCTGCGTACGGCCTGCGCCGCGATCTGCTCATCGAAGGTCCCCCGTCGTGCGTCTTGCGTAGATTGTGGGGGAGAGACGCGGAACTTGGATACGGATGATCCGGCTCTGTCCCCTCAAGCGATGCGCTCGATGATCGTGGCCGTGGCCAGCGCGCCGCCCGCGCACATCGTCACCAGCGCCGTGGCCGAGTCCGACCGTTCCAGCTCGTGCAGCGCCGTGGTGAGCAGCCGTGCGCCGGTGGCCCCGACCGGGTGGCCGAGCGCGATCGCGCCGCCGTTGACGTTGACCCGCTCGAGGTCCGGCCGGTGCACGCTCGCCCAGGACAGCACCACCGAGGCGAACGCCTCGTTCACCTCGAACCGGTCGATGTCGCTCATCGCCATCCCGGTCGCCGCGAGCACCTTCGCCGTCGCGTCCACCGGTCCGTCCAGGTGGTAGTACGGCTCCGCGCCGACGAGCGCCTGAGCCAGGATCCGCGCCCGGGGCCGCAGCCCGTCCCTGACGGCGATCTCCTCGCTCATCACCAGCACGGCGGCGGCGCCGTCGGAGATCTGCGAGGACGTGCCGGCGGTGTGCAGCGTGCCCTCGCCCCGGACGGGCTTGAGCGCGGCGAGGCTCTCGGCGGTGGTCTCGCGCAGTCCCTGGTCGCGGGTGACCTCACCCACCGGTACGATCTCGCGCTCGAACCGCCCGTCGGACCAGGCCTTCGCGGCGAGCTGCTGGGACCGGGCGCCGAAGGCGTCGAGCCGCTCACGGGTGAGCCCACGCCGCCGCGCGATGCGCTCGGCGGCGGTGAACTGGTCGGGCAGGTCGATGCTCCAGTCGTCCGGCCGTGGCTTGGCCGGTAACACGTTGCTGCCGAGCGGTGCCCGGCTCATCACCTCGACCCCGCAGCCCACGCCCACGTCGATCACCCCGGCGCGGATCAGCGCCGCTGCGAGGTGCACCGCCTGCTGCGAGGACCCGCACTGCGCGTCGACGGTGGTGACGCCCGCCTGGTAGGGCAGCCCCGCATACAGCCAGGCGTGCCGCCCGACGTGCCCGCCCTGCTCGCCCGCCTGGGTGACGCACCCGGCGAACACCTGCTCGACCAGCGCGGGGTCAATCCCTGAACGATCGATGAGGCCGTTCAACGCGGTGGCGAGCACCTGCTGCGGCTTGAGGTCGGCCAGCAGGCCGCCGCGCTTGCCGATGGGAGTACGGACGGCCTCGACGATCACCGGTGTGCCCACAGTCGCCTCCAGAACGATGCTCTGGCCGAGACTGTAACCCGTTCTACTTTGTCGCGAAAGCCCCGTCCAGGGTGCTGGGCAGGCCGAACAGCTCGAACAAGCTCAGGTCGAAGAACATGGACACGTGGCTGATCAGCGAGCCGGTGAAGGTGAGCACGGGCAGCGCGAACGGCCGATAGTGGTCGCCCTCGCGCAGATACATGCCGAACGCCGGCTGCCCGTTGGCCCAGGTGGGCACCAGTCGCAGATCCCCGGGGCCGCGCGCCGGGCAGTTGGTCGTGATTAGCGCGACGATCGCCTCCACGCCTTGGTACCAGCCGTCGAAGGGAGGCATCTCCCAGATCGCTTCCTTGGTGAGCAGCTCCGTGATGGCGCGCATGTCGTAGCTCTCGAACGCCTTCATGTAGCGGTCGAGCTGGGCCTGCTGCTCCTGGGTCAGCGGCTGCGGCCGGTCGTCGAGGCTGGGCGCCACCTCCTGGAGCTGCGCGCGGGCCCGCTGCAGGATGCTGTTGACGGCGACGGTGGTGGTGTCGAGCACCTCGGCGACCTCGGCCGCCCGCCACTTGAGCACGTCCCGGAGGATGAGGACCGCCCGCTGGCGCGGCGGCAGATGCTGCAGGGCCGCGACGAGCGCGAGCCGGATGCTCTCGCGGGCGGTGACGATCGCGGCGGGGTCGTCGCCCCCGGCGCCCACCATCCCGTCGGGCACCGGCTCCAGCCACGGCACCTCACCCCGCTCGACCGGCGGCGCGGTCGGCTCGGCGGCCGGCGCGCCGAGGCCGGTCGGCAACGGCCGGCGGCCCCGGCTGTCGAGCGCGGTGAGGCACTGGGTGGTGGCGATCCGGTAGAGCCAGGTGCGGAGCGAGGAGCGGCCCTCGAAGCCTTCGTAGCCGCGCCACGCCCGCAGGTAGGTCTCCTGCACCAGATCCTCGGCGTCGTGCACCGAGCCGAGCATGCGGTAGCAGTGCGCGAGCAGCTCACGCCGCATGGGATCAGCCAGGCGGAGGAAATCTTCGCTCGATGGCTTGTCGCTCATACCTCCTGTATAGGCCAAGCCACCGACAGACTGAGAAGGGACCCAGGTCAAGCCGTCGGCAGACCGGGACGCGGGCCCAGGTCAAGCCGTCGGCAGACCGGGACGCGGACCCAGGCCGAGCCGTCGGCAGACCGGGATCCCGTCCTCCTTCGGGGTGCAGGTCGGGTCAGTCCGGGACCGTGAGGACGATCTTGCCGGTGGTTCGGTTCGTCTCGCCGAGTTCGTGGGCCTTGGCCGTCTCGGCCAGGGGCACGGTCGCGGCGATCTCCGCGTGCAGCTTGCCCGCCTCCATCAGCGCCGCCAGGGCCCGCATCGCCGCGTGGTCGGGCTCGACGAGTATGGCCTCCGCCCGGATGCCCAGCTCGGCCGCCCGGGCCGCCACCTCCTCGCTCATCCCCAGCAGGGACACGATCGTGCCGCCCTCGCGCAGCGTCTGCAGGGAACGCATGGCGTAGTCGCCGCCGATGGCCTCCAGCACCACGTCGACGTCGCGTACCACCTCGGCGAAGTCCTGCTCGTGATAGTCCACGAGCTCGTCGGCCCCGAGACCGCGCAGCAGGTCGTGCTTGCCGGCGCTCGCCGTGCCGATCACGTACGCGCCGCGCGCCTTGGCGATCTGCACCGCGAGGTGCCCGACCCCACCGGCGGCGGCGTGCACGAGCACGCGCCGGCCGGCCGTCACCCCCGCGACGTCCACGAGCGCCTGCCAGGCGGTGAGGGCGGCGAGCGGGATCGCGGCCGCCTGCGTGTGGTCGATGCCGGCGGGCTTGCGGACGAAGTGCCTGGACGGCGCGGTGACGTACTCGGCGTAGGCGCCATGAGCCACCGGGTAGCGGAGCATGCCGAAGACCTCGTCGCCCGGCTTGTACAGGGCCACGCCGAATCCGACGGCCTCGACGACGCCCGAGACGTCGAAGCCCAGCACGAACGGGGGCGGCGTGCCCCACACGTTGCCACTGGCCCGGCTCTTCCAGTCGGTGGGGTTCACTCCCGCCGCCTTCACCCGCACGAGCACCTCGGTCGGCCCGGGGGCGGGCTTGTCGACTTCCACCATCTTCAGCACTTCGGGACCGCCCGCGGTGTCCTGGCTGATCGCACGCATCTTCATGCGGACCAGCTTGCTGGACGCGGCGGCGTTCGGCGAGTGACCCGAAGGCCAATATGTGCAAAAATCGGGCCATGCACCGTGTAGCCGTCCTCGCGCTCGACGGTGTGATCCCGTTCGAGCTCAGCATCCCGTCCCGGATCTTCGGCGGCGCGTTCACCCCCGACGGCCAGGCGCGCTACGAGGTGGTCACCTGCTCGCTCGACGGCCGCCCGGTCGTGACGGCCGCCGACTACTCGGTGATGGTCGAGCACGACACCGCCGCGCTCGCGACGGCCGACACCGTGGTCATTCCCGCAGTTGAGGCCTTCTCCGACATCACCGGCCCGGAGGAGCTGCCTGCGGGCCTGCTCGCGGCGCTGACCTCCCTGCGTCCCGGAACGCGGGTGGTGTCGATCTGCGTCGCCAGCTTCGTCCTGGCGGCGGCGGGCCTGCTGGACGGCCGGTCCGCGACCACCCACTGGAAGCGGGCCGAGCACTTCGCCCGCCTGTACCCCCAGGTGCGGGTGGACCCCGGCGTGCTGTTCGTGGACGACGGCGACGTGCTCACCTCGGCGGGCGCCTCCGCCGGTGTGGACCTCTGCCTGCACCTGCTGCGCCGTGACCACGGCAGCGAGGTCGCCAACCAGGTGGCACGCATGTGCCTGGTGGCGCCGTGGCGGGACGGCGGCCAGGCGCAGTACGTCGAACGCCCGATGCCCGAGCCGTCCGACTCAGGGACGGCCCCCACCAGGTCCTGGGCCCTGGAGCGGCTGGGCGAGCCGCTCCGGCTGGAGGATCTGGCCCGGCACGCTGGCATGAGCAGGCGGACGTTCACCAGGCGCTTTCGCTCGGAGGTCGGCACCAGCCCCGGCCAGTGGCTCACCCTGCAGCGGGTCGAGCTGGCCAGGCGGCTGCTGGAAAGCAGCGACCTGCCGGTGGACGCCGTCGCCGAGCGCGCCGGTCTCGGCACCGCGGCCTCGCTGCGGCAGCACCTGCACGCGGCGGTCGGCGTCTCACCCCACGCCTACCGCCGCACCTTCAGGCTCTCCCCGCCCACGCCCACGGCCATACTCTCGACGCCCGAGCTCTCCACGCCTGCGCTTCCCACGCCTGTCTAGAAGTCGCTCAGCAGCCGGTCGGAGGCGATCTCGATGCGGCGCTGGATCTGCTCGTAGGTGCGGCGCCCGCGCAGCATCTCCAGCAGCTCCTGCACCCAGATGCTCGACAGGGAGCCGGCCAGCGCGATCTGCTCCTCGCTCGCCTGGTCACGGCCGATGCCGCCGGCCGAGACGCGGAGCAGCAGGCCGGCCATCCGGTCGCCGAACGGGGTCTCGACCTCGGCCAGGATCAGCGAGCGGATCAGCGCGTCGGCCAGCTCCGGCTCGCGCATCAGGCCGCGGGTGGCGCGCATCAGGACGTCGACCGCCCGCCCGGCGGGGGTGGAGGCGCTCGGCGGCCTGCGCTCGATGCTGCTCTCCAGCAGGTCGATCTCCTCGCCGACGACCGCCACGACCAGGTCCATCTTGGACGGGAAGTAGCGATAGAGGGTGCCGAGCGCCACGCCCGCACGCTCGGCGACCGTGCGCATCTGCATCGCCTCGACGCCGCCGCGTGAGGCCAGCGCGGCGGCCGCCTGGACGATGCGCTTGCGGCGCTGGTGCTGGCTACGCGTCCGGACGCTGTGCCCGGCGTTGGGCCCGCTGTCGGGCCCAGCGCCGGGCCCACTGGTGTGCCCGCTGCTGGGCTCGTGCTCCATGGTCCCCTCGGTGTCGCTGGGGGGCGTGGCGATGGCCGCCTGCGGGGTGCGCATGAGAACACGTTACTTGATTTGTCAGCGGCCGGGCTTGTTACTCGTCGGTCACAAACGGCGCCTATAGATGCATGTCTCTAGCGCTACAGGCATATATCGGGACTTGCCGTAACGGGTTGCCTCTGGACAGATTTTAGAATCTGTTCTAGTTTGCGGTTCGACCGAGCGCTTGGTGGAGGCACCATGACCGCGGACACCCTCGCCGCCCTGCTGGCGGCCCGGGCGGAGGACGACCGTCCCGGGCTGCTGTTCGAGGATCGGCGATGGTCGTGGCGCGAGTACGTGCGCGCCTGCCGGCGGGCTGGGGCCTGGCTGGACCGGCGTGGCCGCCCTGGCCAGGACCGTCCCGTCCATGCGGGCGTGCTCTGCGACAACGTGCCCGAGCTCGTCTTCCTGCTGGGCGCGGCGGCGCTGACGGGGCACGTGGTGGTCGCGCTGAACCGCACCCGGTCGGTGGCCGAGCTGTCCCGCGACGCCCGCGCGACCGACGTGGACGTGCTGCTGTGGGACGAGCCCTACGAGGCCCTGGCTCGTGAGGTCGCCCACGACACCGGCGTGGAGCCCGTCCCCGTCTCGGCCCTGTCCCACCCACCCCGAGCCCGAACCGAGCAGAACGGCCTCAGCCCGGACGAGCCCGATCCGGGCGGGCATGGGCAGGGTCGGCACGGCCCGGGTCGGCGTGCGACGGGTGCGCCCAGGCCGGGTGAGCTGGTGATGCTGATCTTCACGTCCGGCACCTCCGGGCGCCCGCGTGCCGTCCGCGTCACACAGCGCAAGATCGCGCTGCCGGGGATGTCGCTGGCCGCGCTCCTCACCCCCGACGACGTCGTCTACTGCTCGATGCCGCTCTTCCACTCCGGCGCGATCATGGCCGCGTACGCCCCGGCGGTGGTCTCGGGGGCCGCGCTGGCGCTGCGCCGGACGTTCTCCGCCTCCAGCACCCTGCCCGACATCAGACGGTACGGGGGCACGTACCTGCATTATGTGGGCAAGGCGCTGTCCTATGTGCTGGCCACCCCAGAGCTGCCCGACGACGCGGCCAACCCGCTGAGGATCGCCTTCGGCAACGAGGGCAGCGCGACGGCGACCCGGCGGTTCGGGGAGCGCTTCGGCTGCCGGGTGATCGACGCGTTCGGGTCCACGGAGACGGCGATCTCGGTCTCACCCGATCCGTCAGGCCCGCCCGGCAGCCTCGGCAGGCTCCCGGAGGGCGTCGAGGTGCGCAACCCGTACACCGGCGAGCGGTGCGCCACGGCGGTGCTGGAGGAAGGACGGCTGCGCAACCCGGACGAGGCGATCGGCGAGCTGGTCAACATGGCGGGGCTCGGCCTGTTCGAGGGGTACTACAACGACCCGGAGGCCGACGCCGAGCGCGTCCGCGACGGCGCGTTCTGGTCCGGCGACCTGGCCTACGCCGACGGCGACGGCTACGTGTTCTTCGCCGGGCGCGGCACCGAACGGCTTCGGGTGGACGGGGAGAACCTGGCCGTCGCCCCGATAGAGGCAGCGGTACGGGAGTTCCCCGGCGTGGTCGAGGCGGCGGTCTACCCGGTGCCGGACGCCCAGGCCGGCGACCAGGTGATGGCGGCCCTGGTGCTGAGCGCCCCCGCAGAAACGCCCCATCCGGCAGCGTCCGACCCCGCGCTGTCCGACCCCGCGCTGTCCGTTCCTGCCGCGTCCGTTCCTGCGGGTTCGATCCGAAGGCGTTCGCCGCCTTCCTGGCTGCGCGGCGGGATCTCGGGGCGAAGGCGCTGCCCCGTTATGTACGGCTGTGCCGCGCGCTGCCCCAGACGCCCTCGCACAAGGTCATCAAGCGGCTCCTGGCCAAGGAGGCCTGGCGTACCCCCGACCCCGTCTGGTGGTGGCCGGGAGCCCGTGCCGAGCCGCGATTACTCGGCCCGGAGGACGTCGCGGCGATCGAGGGCGAGTTCATCCGGCATGGCCGGCACCACCTATTGGAGGGTTGATGGATTTCAAGCTTGACGAGACCCAGGAGGAGCTGCGCGCCCTGGCCTCGGACGTACTGGCGAAAGAGGCCGGTCACGAGCGGCTGGAGTCGCACGAGAAGAGCGGCAGGCCGTACGACGAGAGGTTGTGGAAGGCGCTGCGGGAGGCCGGCCTGACGGCCGTCTGCGCGGCCGAGCACGCCGGCGGCGCGGGGCTGGGGCCTGTCGAGTTGGCCGTGGTCCTGCGGGAGGCGGGGGCGCGGGCCGCGCCGGGGCCCCTGGCGGCCACGCTGGTGAGCACGCTGGCCGTCAGCAGGTACGGCTCCCGCGAGCACCAACGGCGGGTGGCCGGGACGGCCGTGTCCACGGTGGCGATCAGGGAGCCGGGCCGGGCGCTCACCGACCCTCCAGCGACCGTGGCCGAGCCGGTGGCAGGCGGATCGGGCCCGGTGGCGGCCGATCTGGTGGCGGGCGGATCGGGCGCGGTGGCGGGCGAGGCGGGGGCGGGTGGATCGGGTCCGGGGGCGGGCGGCTGGTTGCTCAGCGGCCGCAAGAGCGGTGTGGCCCATGCCGAAGGCGATGTGCTGGTGACGGCCGATCAGGGTCTGTTCCTGGTGCACGCGCCACCGGCGGCGCCCGAGTTCGCCTCCACCGGGGAGCCCACGGCCACGATCACGCTCGACCGCACCCCGGCCGAGCGGGTGGCGGGGCCCCAGGCGATCGAAGGAGTGCGGCAGCTGGCCACGGCGGCCGCCGTCGCGCAGGCCTCCGGTGTGCTGGCGGGCGCGCTGCGGCTCACCACCGAGTACATCAGGACGAGGAAGCAGTTCGGCCGGGCGCTGGCCGAGTTCCAGGCGGTGACCATGCAGATCGCCGACGTCTACATCGCCGGCCGCGCGCTGGACGTGGCCATGTGGTCGGGCGCCTGGCGGCTGGCGGAGGGACTGCCCGCCGAGGAGGACCTGGCCATCGCGGCGTTCCACACGAGCGAGGCGGTCAAGGCGTTGTACACCTGCCAGCACCTGCACGGCGGCCTCGGGCTCGACGTGACCTACCCGCTGCACCGCTACTTCGCGCACGCCAAGCACCTGGCCCACCGGCTCGGCAGTGGAGACGTCCAGCTCGACCTGATCGGAGGGCTCGCCTGATGCTGATCGACCTGACCCCTGACCAGCGCAGGCTCCGCGACGAGCTCCGCGAGTACTTCGCCGGCTGCCTGACCGCCGAGGACCGTAAGAAGATCGCCGAAGACCCGTTCGGCGAGGCGTACATGGCGCATTGCCGCAGGCTCGGCAGGGACGGCAAGCTGGGCCTCGGCTGGCCCAAGGAGTACGGCGGCGGTGGCCACGGCCCTCTTGAGCAGCAGATCTTCGCCAATGAGATCGCCCGCGCCGGCGTGCCGTACCCGATCATCACCGTGCAGACCGTCGGACCCACCCTCATGCAGTACGGCACGAAGGAGCAGAAGGACCGGTTCCTGCCGAGCATCCTGGCGGGCGAGTGCCACTTCGCGATCGGCTACAGCGAGCCCGAGGCGGGCACCGACCTGGCCTCGCTGCGGACCACGGCGGTGCTCGACGGCGACCACTACGTCGTCAACGGCCAGAAGATCTTCACCAGCGGCGCCCACTACGCCCAGTACATCTGGCTGGCCACCCGCACCAATCCCGAGGCGAAGAAGCACAAGGGCATCACCATGATGATCGCCTCGACCGCCGACCCCGGCTACTCCTGGACCCCGATCGTCACCATGGACGGCCGCCACCACACCAACTCCACCTACTACGCCGACGTGCGCGTCCCGGTGGACATGGTCGTGGGCGAGGTGGACAAGGGCTGGGACCTGATCGTCAACCAGCTCAACCACGAGCGCGTCACCCTGGGCCCCGCCGGCAACCTCGGCCAGGCCTACGACCGCTTCCTCGCCTGGGCCCGCCGCACCGGGCTGGCGGACGAGCCGGACGTACGGCGAGCGCTCGGCGCGGTACGGACCAGCTTCCGCACCAACGAGCTGCTCAACTGGCAGGTCGCCGCCAACATGGACCTCGGCTGGCTGGGCGCGCCCGACGCGTCGGCCACCAAGATCTACGGCTCGGAGCGGATGCAGGAGACCGGCAGGCTGATCGGCGACATCCTGGCCCGCTACGGCGACCCCGCCGACCCGGAGACGGCCCGGCTGATCGAGCTGACGGACCACGGGGCCAAGGGCGCGGTCGTCCTCACCTTCGGTGGCGGCGTCAACGAGGTGCAGCGGGAGCTGATCGCCATGCTGGGCCTGAACCTGCCGAGGCCGCCTCGATGAGTGACCCGATGAATGACAAGATCGACAGGGACCTGCACGAGCTGGCCGTCAAGCAGGCCGCGCTCGGGCAGGTGCCGGGCGCCCCGGCGGCGGACCCGGTCAACGCCCCCATGATCAGGCACTGGCTGGACGCGATGGGCGACACCAACCCCGTCTACCTCGACCAGGGGATCGCCCCGCCCGCGATGGCGCAGGTGTGGACCATGCAGGGGGTGCGCCGTGACGCCGGGCAGCACTCGCCGGTGGACGACGTCATGGCCGCGCTGGACGCCGCCGGTTTCACCGGCGTGGTGGCGACCAACTGCGAGCAGGTCTACCACCGCTACGCGCGGCTGGGCGAGCGCCTGACCTCGGCGACCCGCTTCACCGATCTGGCCGGGCCGAAACGGACGGCGCTCGGCGAGGGGTACTTCGCCACCTGGAACATCACCTGGTACGCCGAGTCGGGCGAGGCGGTGGCGGAGATGATGTTCCGGGTGCTCAAGTTCCGCCCGCCGGCGCCGGTGGTGCCGCGCGAGCCGTATCCGCTCAGGCCCGCCGTCAACAGGGACACCGCGTTCTTCTGGGACGGCGTGCGGCAGGGTGAGCTGCGCGTGCAGAGCTGTGCCGGCTGCGGTGAGCTGCGCCATCCACCGGGCCCGGTCTGCCCCCACTGCCGCTCCACCGACCGCGCGTATGTCGTCGCCGCCGGCGAGGGCACGGTCTACAGCTACGTGGTGCACCACCATCCGCCGGTGCCGGGGCTGGAGCCGCCCTTCGTCGTGGCGGTGGTGGCCCTGCCGGAAGGCGTGCGGATCGTGGGCGGCATCGTGGACTGCCCGCCCGAGGCAGTGGGTATCGGTATGGCGGTGCGGGTCACGTACCGCTCGATGGATGACGAACTGGTTCTGCCCATGTGGGCGCCACGGGAGCCGTGATGCGGACGTTGAGCGAGGATCAGGTCGAGCTCGGCTCGGTGCTGCCCGAGTTGCCGATCGACCTCACGCCCACGGTGGTCGTCTCCACCGCGCTGGCCACGATGGACTTCACCCCCGTGCACCACGATGTCGAAGGCGCTCGCGCGCAGGGCTCCAAGGACATCTTTCTCAACATCCTGACCACGATGGGGCTGGTCGAGCGGTACGTCACCGACTGGGCGGGCCCGGAGGCGGTGATCCGGCGGATCAACGTCAAGCTGGGCGTCCCGGCCTACGCCGGCGACCGGCTGCTCTTCACCGGCGCGGTCACCGCGATCGAGTCCGGCGAGATCACGGTCGAGGTCCGCGGCAAGGTCAGCCTCGGCGACCACGCCACCGGGACCGTCACCCTCGTCCTTCCCGCACGCCGGTGACGGCCGCGCCACCACGCAAGGAGCGAACGTGTTGAGAGCCCGCGCGGCCGTCGCCGGCATCGGCGCCACGGATTTCAGCAAGGACTCGGGCCGGTCGGAGCTGCGGCTGGCGGCCGAGGCGGTGTTCGCCGCCCTGGACGACGCCGGGCTGTCGCCCTCCGAGGTCGACGGCATGGTCACCTACACCCAGGACGCCAACCAGGAGATCGCGGTCGCCCGGGAGGTGGGCATCGGCGAGCTGAGCTTCTTCTCCCGCGTGGAGTACGGCGGCGGCGCGGCCTGCGGCACCGTGGCGCACGCGGCGATGGCCGTGGCGACCGGGGCCGCCGACACGGTCGTGTGCTACCGGGCCTTCAACGAGCGCTCGGGCCGGCGCTTCGGCCAGCCCGACGCCCGGGTCGGCGGGCAGCCGTCGTCGCAGGGGCTGGAGATGAGCTGGCACGTGCCGTTCGGGCTGATGACGCCCGCCGCCTGGGTGGCCATGTTCGCCCAGCGGTACATGCACGCCTACGGCGCCACCTCCGAGGACTTCGGGCGGGTGGCCGTGGCGATGCGCAGGCACGCGGCGACGAACCCGGCCGCCTGGTTCCACGGCCGCCCGATCACGCTGGCGGAGCACCAGGCGTCCAGGTGGATCGTGGAGCCGCTGCGGCTGCTCGACTGCTGCCAGGAGAGCGACGGCGCGGTGGCGCTGGTGGTGACGTCCGCCGAACGGGCCCGCGACCTGCGCCGGTCCCCGGCGGTGATCACGGCGGCGGCCCAGGGAGCCGGCGCCGGGCAGATGATGATGACCAGCTACTACCGCGACGACATGACCGGCCTGCCGGAGATGTCAGTGGTCGGCAGGCGGTTGTGGGAGATGTCCGGGCTGACGCCCGCGGACATCCAGACCGCCATCCTGTACGACCACTTCACCCCGTTCGTGCTGACCCAGCTGGAGGAGCTCGGGTTCTGCGGCAAAGGGGAGGCCGCCGACTATCTCAAGGACGGCGGCATCGAGCTCGACGGCCGGCTGCCGGTGAACCCGCACGGCGGCCAGCTCGGCGAGGCGTACATCCACGGGATGAACGGCATCGCCGAGGCGGTGCGCCAGATCCGGGGCACGTCCGTCAACCAGGTGGGCGGGGTCGCCAATGTGCTGGTGACGGCCGGCACCGGGGTGCCGACCAGCGGCCTGATCCTGTCGGCTCCCTGAGCGTCAGGGGCTGAGGATCGTCGGCACCGAGAAGAACACGATCATCGCGATCACCACGCAGATGACGAAGCCGATCAGCTCCCAGGCCCAGTCGAGGTGGCGCGAGCGCCGCTTCTTGCTCGGACGCCGCTTGGGCGGGCCCTGGGCCGGCCGCGCCTTGCGGACCACGGGCTTGCGGGTGTCGTGCGAGTCGAGTCCGGGCCTGGTGGTGCCGGGCTTCTTGCCGGCCGCCGTCTTCTGCTGCCCGGACGGCTTGGGGGTCGCGGCCGTGCGGGGCTGCGGCCAGAACTCGCTCTTGACGGCCTCGGGCTCGCGCGCCGCGGTCGCGGCGGTCATGGATACGGCGGCGATCGGCTGGGTGTCGGCGGGGGCGGGCATCGGCATCCGGTAGACCGGCTCCCGGTCGCGCTCCTTCGCCGGTGACCGGGGGGTGAACAGCGGGCCGGCGTCCCTGGGCAGGAGGAAATCGCCCGTCGCGGGTGGCACGTCCCTGGGCAGGATCACGTCGCCGGTCGCGGGCGCCGCCTGCGGCCTGGGCGGCAGGTCGTCGAGCACGTCGGCGGGCATCGGTGTCCGCATGATGAACGGCCGCTCGTCCTGCGCCTTCGGCGGCTGCCCGTCGGGCTTCTTGCGGCGCGGCTCGAACGCGGCGAAGGGCGTCGGCTTCTCGCCGAAGCGGACCTGCGAGGGGAACGGCGCCGGGCCTTCGGCGCCGGGGTGGCGCAGTTTCGGCATCGGCGCCGTGGTGGCGTCGTGCTCGGGGGTGCGCGACGACGACGGGGGCGTCAGCAGCTCGGCGGGGAAGAGCCTGGTGGTGCTCGCCGGGTCGGCCTCGCCCAGCGGCAGCGGCCAGTTGGGCGGCACCGGCCAGCGCGGCTTGACGAACAGCGGCGCCGGGGCCGCCGAGAGCGATCCGGCGAAGTGGATGCGCAGGGTGCCCGGCGGCGTCGGCCACGGCAGGCGGCCGAGCACGTCGCGCAGCGGGGCGACGCTCAGCGCGATGTAGATGTCGGCGATCGGCTTGGGCACCCGCTTCTCGGCGGCGGCCAGCGCCTGCCCGAGCGACTGCTTGAACCGGTTCGCGGCGTTGACCGCTAGCTCTTCCGCGGTGTCGGGCGCCACGTCGAGTACCCAGGCCAGCTCGGTCCGGTTGAGCCCGCAGACCTGCGTCAGCAGCAGCACCTCGCGCTGCTGCAGGCGCAGCTCGCTCAGCGCCCGCTCGACCAGGGCGGAGGCGGGGTCGATGAGCGGGTCGACCACGGGAGGCGCGTAGACGACGTCCCGCCGGTGGATCTCGCGCCGGGCGAACGCGTAGAGGGCGGCACGCGGAGGCGCCGGCTGCCCGCCCGTCATGGGCACGCCGCCGAGGACGGCCACCAGGACGTCACCCGCGGAGCCCAGGTCGCCGAGCTGGTCGGCGCAGTACGCGAACAGCCCGGCCGCGTGACGGTCGTACAGCTCTGCGACCAGCTCGGGGCGCGAGCGCTGCTCGGTGATCGAGTGAGTCACGTGACCGGTCCCTCTTAGTGGAGAAGCGGACGCTTTGGGGGGCGTCGGAGGTTTATGGAGGCAATCATGCCAACACACCCTGGTCCGGCGCACTACCAGATCGATAATTCGTAGGGAATAGCTGGTCAGTGAAGCGTTTAAGCATGGGGCGACAGGACAGACCTGGTCGGATCGCCGTAGTCTGGGGCCCAAGAGATCATGCGGCGGTCGTGGCAGGGGGGCCGCGGCCCTGCCCTGAAGCGGAAGGTCGCGCGTGATCACGTTCGACGCTGTCACCAAACGCTATCCAGACGGGACCGTCGCCGTCGACGGTCTCAGCCTGGAGGCTCCTACAGGCGAGATCACCGTGTTCGTTGGCCCGTCGGGCTGCGGCAAGACGACGTCTCTCCGGATGATCAACCGGATGATCGACGCAACGGAAGGACAGATCCTGCTCGACGGCGAGCCGGTGCGCAGCATCGACCCGCCCACCCTGCGCCGGGGCATCGGCTACGTCATCCAGCAGGCCGGGCTCTTCCCGCATCGCAAGATCGTGGACAACGTGGCCACCGTCCCGTTCCTGCTCGGCTGGAGCCGCAAGAAGGCCCGTGACCGGGCCATGGAGCTGCTGGAGCGCGTCGGCCTCGACGTGGGCCTGGCCGAGCGTTACCCGTTCCAGCTCTCCGGCGGCCAGCAGCAGCGCGTGGGCGTGGCCAGGGCGCTGGCCGCGGACCCGCCCGTGCTGCTGATGGACGAGCCGTTCAGCGCGGTGGACCCGGTCGTCCGCACCAGCCTGCAGGAGGAGTTGCTCCGGCTCCAGGCGGAGCTGAACAAGACCATCGTCTTCGTCACCCACGACATCGACGAGGCCATCAAGCTCGGCGACCGCGTCGCGGTGCTGCGCGTCGGCGGCACGCTCGCGCAACTGGCGGACCCGAAGACGCTGCTGTCGGAGCCGGCCGACGACTTCGTCCGCGAGTTCCTCGGCCGCGACCGGGGCATCCGCCGCCTGCAGTTCGTGTCCACCGCGGGCCTGCCGCTGCGCACGGACCTGACCGTCCCCGAGGGGTTCGAGGGCAGTACGGACGAGCCGTGGCTGCTCGCCGTCACCCCGGACGACCGGCCGGTGGGCTGGATCGCCAAGGGGCGGCCCGGCGAGCTGGAGCGGTTCGGCTCGTTCGTGTACGGCCAGGACCCGCTGCGCTCGGCCCTCGACGCGGCGCTGCTGTCGCCGTCGGGCAACGCGGTGGCCGTGGACGAGACGGGCCAGGTCGCCGGCGTGCTCACCAGGAAGGCGCTGGACCAGGCGATGGCGGAGGCCGCCGATGGATGACGGCCCGCCCACACTCTGGGAGTGGTTCGCCCGCAACTGGGCCACCGGCCGGGTGGGCAGCATCAGCGACCTGCTCGGCGACCACCTGCTGATGTCGCTGGTGCCCATCGTGGCCGGGCTCGTCCTGGCGCTGCCGCTCGGGCTGGCCAGCGTGCGCTGGCGGTGGCTCTACCAGCCGACGTCGGGCCTGTTCAACGTGATCTACGCGCTGCCGTCGCTGCCGGTGTTCATGCTGCTGATCTCGGTCACCGGGCTCTCCCCGATCACCGTGATCATCCCGCTGACCTTCTACGCCATGGCCGTGCTCATCCCGGCGGTGGTCGACGGGCTCGGCTCGGTGCCCGACCACGTCCGCCAGTCGGCGGTGGCGATGGGCTTCACGCCGCTGCGCCGCCTGGTCCAGGTGGAGCTGCCGATCGCCGCGCCCGTGGTGCTCGCCGGGCTGCGCGTGGTGGCGGTCTCCAGCATCAGCCTGGTGAGCGTGGGCGCGCTGATCGGCCAGGGCGGCCTCGGCATGCTCTTCACCAGGGCCTACCAGAACCCGTTCCTGCCGCCGGTCATCGTCGGGATCGTGCTGATCGTGGTGCTGGCGCTGATCGTCGACGGGCTGCTGATCCTCTGCCAGCGGCTGCTCACGCCGTGGGTGCGGGCGAGGAGGGCGTCGTGAACTGGCTGAGCGACTTCTTCGGCGACCCCGCCCGGTGGTCCGGGCCCGACGGGATTCCCGTCCGGCTGCTGGAGCACCTGGAGTTCTCCGTCCTGGCCCTCGCGCTGGCCATGCTGATCGCGATCCCGCTCGGGCTGCTGATCGGCCACACCGGCCGGGGCGAGGTGCTCGTGGTCGTCTCGGCCAACCTGGCCAGGGCGATGCCCACGCTCGGCATCCTCGTGCTGTTCGTGCTGCTGCTCGGCACCGCGTCCATCTGGCCGGTGATCATCCCGCTGGTGCTGCTGGCCGTGCCGCCGATCCTGGTCAACACCTTCGAGGGCATCAGGGGAGTCGACCCCGAGCTGCGTGACGCGGCGTACGGGATGGGGTTGCGTGGCGGGCAGGTGCTCGGGCGGGTGCTGGTGCCCGTGGCGCTGCCCCTGATCCTGCTCGGGCTCCGGCTCTCCGCCATCCAGGTGGTGGCGACCACGACCGTCGCCGCCTACACGGGGCTGGGCGGGCTGGGGCGCTTCATGATCGATGGATTCGCGACCCAGGATTACTCCAGCGTTGTCGGTGGTTCTGTGTTGATTGTGCTGTTCGCACTCGTGGTGCAGCTCGCCTTCATGCTCGCGCAGAGGGTGACCGTCTCCCCGGGGGTGAGCCAGCGGTTGAAGGTTCGTTGATGTGTCGTACCAAAGGAGTTTTCTTGTGAAACGTATGTTCAGCGCAGCGGCAATGCTGTTGTCCGCGACACTCGCGTTGACCGCCTGCGGCGGTGGCGGCGGCAACCCGCTGCAGACCACGAGCGCGGCGCCCACGGGCTCGGCCACGGGGTCGGCCCCCGCCGGCGGCCCGGTCGTGATCGGCTCGTTCGACTTCGACGAGAGCGTGCTGCTCGGGTCGATCTACGCCCAGGCGCTGGAGGCCAAGGGCGTCCAGGTGGAGGAGAAGCCGCGGATCGGCAGCCGTGAGGTCGTCTACGACCAGGTCAAGAGCGGCGGGCTGACCCTGGTTCCCGAGTACAACGGCAACCTGCTGGCCTTCATCGACCCGGCCACCACGGCGGCGACCACCGAGGAGATCAACACCGCGCTGAAGGAGAAGCTCCCGGCCGAGCTGGAAGTGCTCGACGCCGCCGCGGCCGAGGACAAGGACACCCTGTCAGTCACCAAGGACACCCAGACCAAGCAGTCGCTCACCACCATGGAAGACCTGGCCAAGGTGTCGAAGGACATGATCGTGGGCGGTCCGCCGGAGTTCAAGAAGCGCTGGGAGACGCGTTTCAAGGACGTCTACGGCATCGAGTTCAAGCAGTGGAAGCCCACCGGCCCCACCACGGCCGACGCCATCAAGGACGGCTCGATCCAGGTCGGCAACGTCTTCTCCACCGACCCCAAGATCACCGCCAACGACCTGGTGCCGCTTGAGGACACCAAGAACATCTTCCCCGCCCAGAACGTGACTCCGCTGCTCTACAAGGCCGGCGCCACCGACACCGTCAGGACCACCCTCAACGGCGTCTCCGCCAAGCTGACGACCGAGGGCCTGCTGGAGATGATGCAGAAGATCTCTGTCAACAAGGACGAGCCCGCGACGGTGGCCAAGGAATGGCTGACCACCAACGGCCTCGGCTGACCCGTCCCGTTCCCAGGAGGCCTTCGCCGTGAGCGAGTTCACCGACGCCATGGCACAGCTCGCGGGGGGCGTGGCGGTCATCACCGTCCGCGACGGCCGGGACGACCTGGGCGTCACCGTCTCGGCGCTGGCCTCCGTCTCGCTGGAGCCGCCGCTGGTCCTGGTCAGCCTGGACAGCGGCGGCTACCTCAACGAGGTCCTGCTCCGGCGGGACCGCTGGGCGTGCTCCCTGCTGTCCTCCGGCCAGGCGGCCATGGCCAGCAGGTTCGCCGCCGCCGGCCGCCCCGGTGCCCGCCACCTGGTGGCGGGCACCCCGCACCACCGCGGTCCGCACTCGGACGCGCTGGTGGTGGAGGGCGGCGTCGCCGCCCTGGAGGCGGAGACCTCCCAGGTGGTGCCCGCAGGCGACCACACCCTCTTCATCGCGACCGTCCTCGCCGTCTCGTACGTGACCCCCACCCTCCAGCCCTTGGTACGCCTACGCGGCCGTTATCGCGCGGTGGGCGGCTAGCTCTCCATGCGGGTGACGTCCGCCTCATCCACCTTTGTCCCACCAGGTGGCACACTGTGGGATGGACGGATATGATTTCCTCATGCGCGAGGCATGGCACGAGCCGCCCGAGATCAACCAGCGCGATTTGAAGAACCGGGCGAGCGAGATCATGGACGCCGTCGAGCGAGGCGAGTCCTTCACGCTGACACGCCACGGTCACAAGATCGCGACCGTCACCCCCATAAGCCGCCGCCGGACCTTCGTCCCGAAAGAACGGCTCATGGCGGTCTTCGCGAATGCTCCGGTCATTGACGACAAGGAGTTCGAGGACGACGTGCGGACCGCCTTCAACGACGAGGACTACGATCCCTGGGAGCGTGCCAAGAGGAGCGCCACGTGATCGGCGAGGAGGCCGGGCTTCTCGACACCAACATCCTGGTTCTCGCTGCGCGGTTGGATCCGGCGGAGTTGCCGGAGCGTCCCGCCATCTGCACGGTGACGCTGGCCGAGCTCGCGGTGGGGCCGCTGGTGGCTGACGACCCCCTCAAGCGGGCCAGCAGGCAGGACGTGCTCGCCCGCGTAGAGTCGGAGTTCGAGCCGATCCCGTTCGACGTCGCGGCGGCTCGCGCCTTCGGACGGGTTTACACGGCCGTCAAAGAGGCAGGCCGCAATCCCAGAAGCAACACCGCTGATCTGCTCATCGCCTCCGTGGCGGTGGCCAACCGGCTGCCGCTCTACACGGTCAATCCCGGCGACTTCAAGGGCTTGGAGGGCCTGCTCACCGTGGAGCCGGTCACCCACCCCGACCAACGCTGAGGGCGTTGCCGACGATATCGGCAACGCCCTGGTGATGGAGCCTATGCCGACCGGGGGAGTATGTCATGGCCGGGTGGCCGGCGTGCCGGTCAGCGGATCGTGTACCACGCCGGGAGGGTCAGGGGGCCCGTGGCCGGGAGGCCGAGTTCGGCTGAGAGGCGGGCCAGGGGGCCCCAGGCGTCGAGCCGGATCCGGGTGAGTGCGGCGGCCCGGTCGTCGCTGGAGTCCGGGCCGCGCAGCCGCTCCAGCGGGTTGAGGCGGGGGAAGGTGCGCACCGGGGCGTCGTCGGACAGGCGGGCGCGCTTCCTGGCCAGGGCGATGGCGTCCTCCAGGCCGCCCAGCTCGTCCACCAGCCCACGGGCGTGGGCGTCGGCGCCGGTCCAGACGCGGCCTCGGGCCAGCTCGTGGGCCCGGTCGCGGGTGAGGTCGCGGCCCTGGGCCACCTTGCCGACGAAGTCGTCGTAGATGCGGTCCAGCCAGGCGTTGACCCGCTCCCACTGCTCCGGCGAGAAGGCGCGTGAGGTGGAGAACATGCCGGCGTTGGCGCCCTCGGCGACCAGCTCCGTGTTGACGCCGATCCGCTCCAGGAGCTGGGAGAGCACCGGCTTGCCGCCGAAGACGCCGATGGAGCCCGTCAGCGTGCCGGGCTGGGCGACGATCATGTCGGCGGCCATGGCGACGAAGTAGCCGCCGGAGGCGGCCAGGTCGCCCATGGAGACGATGACAGGCTTGACCTTGCGGGTGAGCACGACCTCCCGCCAGACGGTGTCGGAGGCGACGTACGAACCGCCGGGGCTGTCCACCCGGAAGACGACGGCCTTGACGTGCTCGTCGCGGCGGGCGGCCCGCAGTGCGGCGCTGATCGTGTCGGAGCCCATCGCGCCGCCTCCGCCGAGCGGGCTGCGGCCGCTGCGGCCGGTGCGGATCTGGCCGATGCCGTGGATGAGGGCGATGCCGGCGGCGGTCGGCTGCGGCAGTTTGCGTGCGGCGGCGCCACGGGCGTAGCGGGAGACGTACAGCAGGTGGGTGTCGCCGCCGGTGGACTGCTTGACCTCGTCGTACACCTCGTCCCGGTAGGCCAGCCCGTCGACCAGCCCGGCCTCCAGCGCCTCGCGGCCGATGAACGGGCCCCGGTCGATGTGCTCGCGGACTTTGGCCGGATCGAGCCGGCGGCCCTCGGCGATGCCCGCGACGAGGTGCTCGGTGACCGACTCCACGATGCGGGCCATGGACTCGCGGTGCGGCTCGGTCATGTGGTCCTGGGTGAAGGTGTTGGCGGCGGTCTTGTACTCGTGCCGCTGGCCCATCTCGTAGTCGACGCCCAGCTTGGTCAGCGCGCCCTTGACGAACCGCTGCTCCAGGGCCACGCCGGTCAGCCCGATGTCGCCGCTGGGCTGCAGGTAGACGCGTTCGAAGGCGCTGGCCAGGTAGTAGGGCACGGTGCCGCCGCCGAACTCGCCGAACGTCTCGCCGAAGGCGACCGTCAGCTTGCCCGAGGCGCGGAAGGCGACCACGGCCTGGCGCAGCTCCTGGACCATCGCGAGCCCGATCGGGTTGCCGCCGATCTTCACGATCAGCGCCTTGACCCGTGGGTCCTTGACGGCCCGCTTGAGCCCGGACAGCACGTCGGCCAGACGGGGCTTGCGCATGGACAGCACCGCGGCGAGCGGGTCGGAAGGCGGTCCTTCCGTCAGCCCCTCGGTGAGGTCGAGCTCGAGAACCAGGGGCGCGGTGCGCCGCTGACGGAGCTTGTCGATGCCTTCGAAGATCGCCTTGCCTGCGTCCATAGAGCCACCCTAAGCGGCAGTAGTCGGCCATGGGCGGCCAACTACTGCCGAAGCGGACACCGGCTCAGACGCGTGCTCCGGCGGTGGCGGCACCGACGTTGACCTGAACCGTGGTGACGCGCGGAGGGAAGAGGTTGTAGGTGATCGGGGTGCCGGTCGCCTGAATCCGCTGAAGGACCTGCGCCGGGCTGAGGGTGGGGTACGCCTGCTTCATCAGCGCGAAACTCCCGGCCACGTGCGGCGTCGACATGGACGTGCCGCTCAGCGACCGGTAGGCGTCGTCCGGCACCGAGGAGGTGACGCGCACGCCTGGCGCGAGCAGGTCCAGCAGTCTTCCCCGGTTGGAGAACGTGACGACCTGGCCGTTGTCGTTCGTGGCGCCCACGGCGACCGCGGTGGAGATGCAGGCGGGGGAGGCGACGGCGTCCCGCCAGCCGGCGTTGCCCGCCGCGACGACCGGCGCGACCCCGGCGCCCACCAGCGCGTCGAACTGGGGCTTCAGGGCGGCGGCCTGCGGGTCGGCGTCGCAGTGCTGCCGGTGCGGGCCGCCTCCGCCGAGGCTCATGTTGACCGCGGCCACGTTGTGCGTCCTGGCCACGCGGGCGACGTACTCCAGCGCGAGTTTCTGGTCGGAGGTGTAGCTCATGTAGCAGGGCGCCGCGCCACCGCAGGTCTGGATGTCGTCGAAGCGGCTGAAGACCTGGACGGGCAGGATGCCGGCGGCCGGGGCGACGCCGTTGGCGGGCGCCCCCGCCACCGCCCGGCCCGCCGCGATGCCCGCCACGTGCGTGCCGTGGGCGCACCGGTTGGCGCCGCCGACGAGGCACTGCGCGGTCTCGGCGTCGGCCGCGCCGGGGCCCGTCTGGCTGGACTGGCGGTTCGGGCAGAGCGACACGGCCCCGGAGCTCGGGTCGGAGGTGGAGAAGCAGGCCTCGTCCACGATCCGGCCGGCCATGAACGGATGGTCACGGTCGATCCCCGTGTCCAGGACGGCCACGGTGGTGCCGGTGCCGGTCCAGCCCGCCGCGTTGGCGACGTCCGACGAGATCGCCCTGGTGCTGGAGTCCAGGAAGGCCTGGCTGAGCGTGTCCGGGTACACCGACCTGACCCGGGGGTCCTTCCGCAGCCCGGCCAGTGTGGCGCTGTCGACCTCGGCGACGAAGAAGTGCGGGGAGCGGGTGGCCTCCAGCACGCTGGCCGTGGGGGAGATCTTCTCGACGTCGCCGGCGACGGTGCTGACGCTCTCGCCCGGGTTCAGCTCGACGATCGAGCGCACCTTCGGCCGGCTGCCGAGCTCGGCGATCAGGCCGGGACTGATGGTCGGGTCACCGGCGTCGGGGACGTGGGCATGGGCATGGGCCTGGCCGGGCTGGGCTGCGGTGAGCACCGCCGTGGCCGTGGCGAGCGCCAGGACGCCTGCCGTGAGTGAGCGTGAGCGCACCGATTCCTCCGAGGTAGCACAGACGGACGGGGGAAGTCCTGGCGGAAGATCCCCACGGGTGTTGTCGGTGATGCCTCAGTTGTCGAAGTGACGGAGGTTAGAGATGCGAATGTTGGCGGAGGTAGGCAACCGCCAAGGTGCTCTTTAGCGAGATTTAGTGATATTGGTGGCTGCCCGCTTGAGAGCCGCGCTCGTGGACTTGCTGGTCAGCCGTACCTTTTCCGAGGATTTGAGGGTCTTGGTGCTGTTCACCCCGTGGGCCCAATTGAGCCAGCCGGTGAGCAGGGCGCTGTCCAGCTGCCGCTTGGCGGCCTTGGCGCCCTTCAGCACCCGGTAGGCCTTGCCCAGCGACGAGGCCTTGGTCAGCTCGGGGAAGACCTTGCTGGCCTTGTGCGCCAGCTGCAGATAGCAGGTGAGCGTCGGGTCGGACATCTTGCCGCTGTTCCGGTGGATCTCCACGGCCCACTGCTTGGCCGTCATCCGCTTGGTGGCCGTGCCACGCGTGCAGACGGCCGGGGCCTTCGCGGTGGTGGTCGGCGTCGGCGTCACCGTGACGGTCACCGTGACCGTGACGGTCGGCAGCGGGATCGGCGTCGGGTCCGGCTCGTCGTCCACCGGAGGCTCGGGCGTGGGCCCGCTGCCCGTCGGGTCCGGCTCCGGATCGGTGCCGGGATCGGGGTTCGGGTCGTCCGGGCCGGGCTCGGGAGCGGACGGCGGGTTCTGGCTGATCTCCGGCTGCGGGGCCGTGCCGGTCAGCGCGGCGGCCACGTCCAGGCGCGGCGTGCGGACCTCCGCGCCGTCCACCTGATAGACGTACGGCCTGCCGGTGGTCTTCAGCTTGTCGATCAGCTCGGGCATCGGCGTCTGCGGCGACTGAACCTTCAGCAGCGCCAGTGCGCCCGCCACATGCGGGGCGGCCATCGAGGTGCCGCTGTGCACGGCCATCTGGTTGTCCGGCACCGACGACTCGATGTCCACCCCGGGCGCGAACAGGTCGACCAGCGCGCCCCGGTTGGAGAAGTCGGCGATGGCGTCGCCGTCGTCGTTGGCGCCCACCGCCACCGCCGAGGAGATGCACGCGGGGAAGGAGGCTCCCTCGAAGAACTCGTTGCCCGCGGCCACCACGGTCGCCGTGCCCTTGGCGAGCAGGGCGTCGATCGACGGCTTGAAGGCCCGCGCCTCCTCGCTGTCGTCACAGGAGACGTCGGACGGCATGCCGCCCAGGCTCAGGTTCACCGCCGCGATCGGCTCGCTCATCGCCGCCACGTGCTCCATGGCCAGCCGCAGCGACGACTCGAAAGCCAGCAGGCAGGACGGCTCGCCGCAGATCTCCTCGTCGTTGACCCGGCTGAAGACCTGGATCGCGATGATCCCCGCGCCGGGCGCCACGCCGCCGGTGCCGGCCGCGATGCCGGCGACGTGCGAACCGTGCTCGCACAGGTTCACGCCGCCGGCCTGGCACTTGGCGGTGGCGGCGTCGGCCGAGCCGGGCCCGGTCTCACTGATCTGCCCGTTCGGGCAGAGCGACTCGGCGCCCAGGTCCGAGTCCGTCGCGGAGAAGCAGGCCTCGGCGACGATCCGGTTCGCGAAGAACGGATGATCGCGGTCGATGCCGGTGTCCAGGACGGCGATGTTCTGGCCGCTGCCGGTGTGGCCCGCGGCGTGCGCCTGGTCGGCGCCGATCAGCTTGAGACTGGAGGCCAGCGACGGCGGATAGGCGCGATCCCGGTGGATGGAGGTCACCCGGGAGTCCTCGGCGAGCGCGGCCAGCTCCTCGGCCGTGCCCTCGACGACCATGAACGGCTGGCTCGCCGGCTGGAGGAGGACCTCCACACTGTCGGCCGCCGCTTTGCCGGCCACCGGCGCGTGCTGCGCCGGGTCGGTCAGCTCGACGATGGCGCGCACGGTGCCGCCGTCGACGGCTAAGCCCTCCTCCACCTTCTCCTCAGCGCTCTGGGTGACACTGGGGGTGGGCGTCGGCGTCGGATCATCGGCGAAGGCGGGCGCCGCGGGCAGCAGAGCCAGCACCATCGAGCACACGATCAGGGGGCGAAGTCGCACCGGCGTCCTCCGAGACGGGATGATCTCGGAGTTTACGGTGATTTGTCAGGACCGCACAGCCCCTGCAATCCCTTTCTCATCAGACTTTCAGGTCGTGCCGCCGCTCGGCGCCGACCTCGACAACCACACCGCCCCCAGCGGCGGCACCCGCAGGGTCGTGGAGTACGGCAGGCCGTGGCAGGGCTCCTCGACGGCATCCACCGAGCCCAGGTTGCCCACCCCGCTGCCCCAGTACTCATAGGCGTCGGTGTTGACCGCCTCCGTCCACTGCCCGCCGTACGGCAGGCCGAGCCGGTAGCTCTCGTGCGGCCCGCCGCTGAAGTTGACCACGCACGCCACCGCGGACCCGTCGTCCGCGTAGCGCAGGAACGACAGCGTGTTGCCCGGCGCGTCGTCGGCGTCGATCCACCGGAACCCCTCCGGCTGGGTGTCCTGCTCCCACATCGCGGGCGTCTCACGGTAGAACCGGTTGAGGTCGCGCACCAGCCGCTGCACGCCCTGATGCCCGTCGAACTCCAGCACCCACCAGTCGAGCCCGCGCTCCTCCGACCACTCCGAGCCCTGGCCGAACTCCCCGCCCATGAACAGCAGCTGCTTGCCCGGATGCGCCCACATGAAGGCCAGCAGAGCCCGCAACTGGGCGAAGCGCTGCCACTCGTCGCCCGGCATCTTGCCCATCAGCGAGCCCTTGCCGTGCACCACCTCGTCATGCGACAGCGGCAGCACGTAGTTCTCGGAGTAGGCGTAGATGAGCGAGAAGGTCATCTGGTGGTGGTGGTACTGCCGGAAGATCGGCTCGTGCCGCAGATACTCCAGCGTGTCGTGCATCCAGCCCATGTTCCACTTGAAGCCGAACCCGAGCCCGCCGAGGTGCACCGGCCGCGACACACCCGGCCAGGCCGTCGACTCCTCGGCCACGGTGATGATGCCGGGCGCCTCCCGGTAGCAGACCGCGTTCATCTCCTTGAGGAACTCGACCGCGTCGAGGTTCTCGCGGCCGCCGTAGACGTTCGGCGTCCACTCGCCCTCGCGCCGGGAGTAGTCCAGGTAGAGCATCGAGGCCACGGCGTCCACCCGCAGGCCGTCGATGTGGAACTCCTTCAGCCAGTAGACGGCGTTGGCCACCAGGAAGTTACGCACCTCCCTGCGGCCGAAGTCGAAGACGTACGTCCCCCAGTCGGGGTGCTCGCCCCGGCCCGGATCGGCGTGCTCGTACAGCGGGGTCCCGTCGAAGCGGGCCAGCGCCCAGTCGTCCATCGGGAAGTGCGCCGGCACCCAGTCGAGCAGCACCCCGATGCCCCGCCTGTGCATCTCGTCCACGAACCGGCGGAAATCGTCCGGCGTGCCGAACCTGGCCGTCGGCGCGTAGTAGGAGGTCACCTGGTAACCCCATGACCCGCCGAACGGGTGCTCGGCCACCGGCATCAGCTGCACATGCGTGAACCCCAGGTCCGCGACGTACTCCGAGAGCTGGTCCGCCAGCTCCAGGTAGGACAGGCCGGGCCGCCACGAGCCCAGGTGCACCTCGTAGATGCTGGTGGGGCTGCGCTGCGCCTGCCTGTCGCCGCGCTCGGCCATCCACTCCGCGTCCTGCCAGACGTAATGGGACTGCTCCACCACCGACGCCGTCTGCGGCGGCACCTCGGTCCGCCTGGCCATCGGGTCGGCCTTGTCCCGCCACACGCCGTCGGCGCCCAGCACCTGGTACTTGTACCGCTCACCCGCCCCGATGCCCGGGACGAACAACTCCCAGACCCCCGAACGACCCAGCGAGCGCATCGGGTAGGCGGTGCCGTCCCAGTGGTTGAAGTCGCCGACGACCCTGATGCCACGGGCGTTCGGCGCCCAGACGGCGAACGCCGTGCCGGCCGCGTCCTGGTGCTCCATCACCCGCGCGCCGAGCACCTCCCACAGCCGCTCGTGCCGGCCCTCGCCGATCAGGTGCAGGTCCACCTCGCCCAGCGTGGGCCAGTGGCGGTAGGGGTCGCTCGTCTCATGCGGCTCACCCCCGGCGTACTGAACGCTCAGGGTGTAGCCGGGGACCTTGTCCAGTCCCGGCACAGTGGTCTCGAACACCCCATGCGCCTGGTGTCTCATGTCATGCGTGGTGCCGTCCTCCAGCACCACTTGGACACGTTCGGCGAGCGGGCGCAGCGCGCGGAAAGTGACCCCGCCAGCGACGGGGTGCGCTCCCAGCACGGAGTGCGGATCATGATGCGCCCCGCCCGCGAGGCGGTCGAGCTCTGTCCTCATCGGCATGTTCCTTACCCTGCCCTACGGCGACCGTCCAACCCAGCCACTGCCCGCATTCACCGCGACAATCACCGAAAGTGCTGAATCTTGGGTTTATCCGGCCCGTAAACACCACTTCGATCAGTTGACCTCAAGTTTGCTTGAGCTCCTAGCCTTCCATGCATGAACATGAAACGTGCGGGCAAGCGGGAGTGGATCGGCCTGGCCGTCCTCATCCTGCCGACCTTGCTGCTGTCCATAGACGTGACCGTGCTGCACCTGGCGGTGCCCGCGCTGAGCGCGGACCTCCGGCCGACCGGGGCGCAGCTGTTGTGGATCAACGATATCTACGGGTTCCTCATCGCCGGCTTTCTGATCACGATGGGCACGGTGGGCGACCGGATCGGCCGCAGGCGCCTGCTGCTGATCGGCGCGGCCGCGTTCGCCGTCGCCTCGGCGCTGGCCGCCTTCGCGCCCAGCGCCGAGGTGCTGATCGCGGCACGGGCACTGCTGGGCGTGGCCGGGGCCACCTTGATGCCGTCGACGCTGTCCTTGATCCGCAACATGTTCCACGACCCCGCCCAGCGCACCACCGCGATCAGCGTGTGGATGGTCGGCTTCACCGGCGGCATGGTGATCGGGCCGCTGGTGGGCGGCGTGCTGCTGGAGCACTTCTGGTGGGGGTCGGTGTTCCTGCTCGGCGTGCCGGTGATGGTCGTGCTGCTGGTGGCCGGGCCGTTGCTGCTGCCCGAATACCGGGCGCCCGCCGTCGACCGCCTCGACCTGGCCAGCGTCGGCCTGTCGATCGTGGCCGCCCTCGCGGTCATCTACGGTCTCAAGGAGCTCGCCGCCGAAGGCCCCGGCGTGGCCGCGCTCGCCGCGCTGCTCTCCGGCCTCGTCCTCGCCCTGGTGTTCGTACGGCGACAGCGGACGATCCCCGGCCCCCTCCTCGACCTGAAGCTCTTCGCCGAGCGGCGCTTCAGCGGATCGCTGGGCACGCTCATGCTGGTCATCCTGACCGGGCCGGGCATCGGCCTGCTGGCCGCGCAGTACATGCAGCTCGTGCTCGGCCTGTCACCGCTGGAGGCCGGGCTGTGGAGCCTGCCGCCGACCCTGGCGGTCATCGCCGGGTTCGTCTTCGCGCCGATGCTGGCCCGGCGGCTCCGGCCCGGCCTGGTCGCCGCCACCGGCCTGGTGCTCTCGGCCGCCGGCATCCTGCTGCTCACCGCCCTCTCCGCCGCCGGGCCGGAAGCCGGGCTCGGGCTGCTGGTCGCCGGGCAGTTCGTGTTCTTCCTGGGGGCGGCTCCGATGCTGGTCCTGGGCACCGACATGGTGATCGGCTCCGCGCCGCCCGAACGGTCGGGCTCGGCGGCGGCCCTGTCGGAGACGGTCCAGGAGTTCGGCGGCGCGGTCGGGCTGGCCGTCTTCGGCAGCATCGCCGCCGCCGTCTACCGCAGCGTGCTCGACGTACCGGAAGGCGTCCCCGCGCAGGCGGCGGAGGTCGCCACGGACACCCTCGGCGGTGCGGTGGCGGTGGCCGGCGGCCGGCCGGCCGAGGTCGCGGACGCGCTGCTCGCCGCCGCCCGCGCGGCCTTCACCGACGGCCTGGCCGTCACCGCGGCGGTGAGCGCCGTGGTGCTGCTGGCGGCGGCGGCCCTCGCCGTGACCACCCTCCGCCACGTCCCCCCATCCGCACCCCAGCCGTCCGAAGAGCCCTCGGTCCGGGAACCGGCGCACTCGGCTGAGTGACGCGCCCCACCCGCACCTCCAGCCTTCCGGGCAGCCCTCGGTCCGAAGAGCGTGGCGGGTTCGGTGGCGTTCAGAAGGTTTCGTCGGGTTGGGCGGCGGCCGTCAGCGCGGCGGTGAGCGCCTCGTCGCCGAGGGCCTGGCGCACGGCCTCGGTGATGCGGTCCACGTCGCCGCGTTCGGCGGGAGGCAGGGGTGCTCCCACCGACTCCCTGAGCGCGGCGGCCCCGCCCAGCAGTCGTGCCGCCTCCTCGTGCCGTCCTTCCAGCGCCCGAGCCCCCGCGAGCCCCTCGAACGCCAGCGCCACCGCGCGCGGGTCACCGACCTTGCGGGCAGCCGCCAGGCTCTGCTGGTGGAGGCCGAGCGCGCCCGCCGCGTCGCCGCGCCGCTCGGCGACGAAACCCAGCTCCGCCAGGATCAGCGCCGCCCCCGGCTCGCCCGACACCTCGCGCACCCACCCCAGCTGGGAGCGCAGCCGGCGCTCAGCCTCATCCAGCCGCCCCTGCCTTCTCGCCACCAGCGCCAGCCCCACCTCGGCGAACTCCTCGGCCGGCCGGTTCGACTGCGACACGGCCAGCACCCTGGCCCGCTCGTGGTAGTCCTCCGCCAGCGCGTGGTCGCCGGTCAGCAGGGCGATCCGGCCCAGCCGGGACAGCGCGTCCGACACCGCGCTCCACAGCCCCAGCTCCTCGGCCCTGCGCAGTCCCTCGCGCCGCAACTCGGCGGCGCGCTCGTAGTCGCCGGTGATCTCGGCGTGCGTGCTGAGGTTCTCCACGGCCCGCATCTCACCCCACCGGTCGCCCGCCTCGCGGAACAGCACCAGCCCCCGCTCGCCGTCCTCCCGCAGCGCCGCCACGTCGCCGCGCATCGCCGCCCATCTGGCCCGTACGTTCAGCGCCGCAGCGGTGCCCCACGTGTCGCCCAGCGCCTGGAACTCACCCAGCGCCTCGTCGATGAGCCGCACACTCGCCGACAGGTCGTCGAACCCGAACAACGTGAACCCCGCGAACCATCGCGCCCTGGCCCGGGCAAGGGGATCCTCGACAGCCTCGAACAACCCGGTATCGAACCACCGCAACCCGCCCTGACCTGGCGTTCTGTCCACGGTGTCGGGCTGCGTCGTGCCAGGTTGCCGTGGGTCTCCGGCGAGGAGGGACAGGCCGGTCAGCCAGATCCGGGCCTCGGCGTCGCCGGAGATGGCCACCACCGACTCCAGCGCCCGACGGCCCTCGCCCAGCCTGCCGCGCAGCACCCAGTACCAGGCGGTCGCGTTCACCAGCCGGACGGCCTCTTCCGCCGCGCCGAGACGTACCGAAGCCTCGATCGCGGCGCGGATGTTGTCACTCTCGGCGTCGAGGACGGCGAGCAGGCGGCGCTGCTCGCGCCCGCGCAGGTGCGGCTCGGCGCGCTCGGCGAGGCCGGCGTAGTGGCGGGCATGCCGGAGCCGCACCACGTCCAGCTCCCCGGCCTCGGCCGAACGCTCCCGGCAGTACGCGGCCACCGACTCCAGCAGCCGATAACGCCGCCCACCCACCTCCGACCGGCGGTGGACGGGTTGCGTTGATCCGGCCACCTCCGACGGGGGGTCGAGCGGCCGTGTCGGCTCGGCCACCACCAGGGATCGGTCCACCAGGCGCGTCAGCACGTCCACGACGTCCAGGCCGGAGTCCGCGCAGATGGCCTCGGCCGCCTCCAGGGTCCACCCGCCCGCGTGCACGGCCAGGCGGCGCAGCACCAGGCGTTCGGCGTCGGTGAGCAGCTCCCAGCTCCAGGCGATCATCGCGCGCAACGTCTGCTGCCTGGCGGGCGCGCCTCGCCGGCCCGAGGCGAGCACCCGGAACCGGTCGTCGAGCCGGTCGGCGAGCTGGCGCGGGGTCAGTGCCCGCATCCGGGTGGCGGCCAGCTCCAGCGCGAGCGGGATCCCGTCCAGCCGCTCGCAGATCTCCGCCACCGCGGCGTCGTCGTCCAGCCGGACGCCCGCCCGCGCGCGGAACAGCTCGGCGGCGGCCTCACGCGTCAGCGGCGGCACGCTCCACACCGTCTCGCCCGCGACCCGCAGCGGCTCCTGACTCGTCGCCAGCACCCGCAGCCCCGGCGCCGCCCGTAGCAACGCGCCGGCCAGCTCGGCGACCTCGTCCACCACGTGCTCGCAGTTGTCCAGCACCAGCAGCGTCCGCCCGTCGCGCAACGCCGTGGCCAGCCGGTCGCTCAAGGAGCCGGGCATGTCGTCCCGCACCCCCAGGACCTTCGCCACCGCGTCCGCCACACCCCCTCGGCCCTGTACGGGCACCGCCCCCAACTCCACCAGCCACACCCCGCCGTCGAACCCAATGCCAGCGGTCTCTCGGGCAGGGTGCTGGGCCGGGGGTGAGAGGGGATCTGCCACCCCCACGTGCCGGGTGGGGGTGGGTTCGGGGTGGTTGGCGACTTCCAGGGCCAGGCGGGTCTTGCCGACGCCGCCGGGGCCGGTGAGGGTGATCAGCCTGGCGGTGGTCAGGAGGGAGCGGACCTCTGCCACCGCTTCCCGTCTGCCGACCAGGGCGGTGAGCGTCGCGGGGAGGTTGGTGCGAGGGCCGGTGGGTGGGGTGGGGAGCTCGTTGCGGGGGAGGGCAGGGGTGTGGAGGTCGGGAGATTGGCGCAGAATCGCCTGGTGGACCGCTGCCAGCTCCGGGCCGGGATCGATGCCCAGGTCGTCGGCCAGTCGGGCGCGTAGGGCGGCGTAACGGGTGAGGGCCTCGCTCTGCCGGCCGGCGCGGTAGAGGGAGCGCAGGTGTACGGCGTGCAGGCGTTCGCGCAGCGGGTGCCGTCGCACCAGGTCGGTCAGCTCCGCCGCCAGCAGGTCGTGCTCGCCGAGGCCGAGGCGGGTCTCGGCGAGAGACTCCATCGCCACCAGCCGCTGCTCGTCCAGCCTGGCGATGGCGGTCCTGGTGAACTCCTCGTCGGCGAACTCGCCGTACGCCTCTCCCCGCCACAGCTCCAGGGCCCGGGTCAGCAGCGCACGTCGTACGGTGAGGTCGGTCGTGTGCCCGGCGCGGCCGAGCAGGGCCTGGAACAGGCCCGCGTCCACCTCCTCGGCGGCCACCCGGAGCAGGTAGCCGGGCGGCTGGAAGGTCACCACGTCGCGGTCGCCCAGCGCCTTGCGCAGCTGGGAGGCCTTGACGCGGAGTGCGGCGGGAGCGTTGCCGGGCGGACGGTCGCCCCACAGGTCCTCGATCAGCCGGTCGGTGGACACGGGCACGCCCCGGTGCACGAGCAGGTCGGCCAGGAGCGCGCGGACCTTGACCTCGGGCACCTGGACCGGCTCCCCGGCCGCCGTCCACGCGGCCAGAGGCCCCAGCACCCCGAACCTCATCCGCCCCCCATAACCATCTCCGAACCGCACCATAACCGTCGTTCCGCATCGTGGGGTCAGTCCAACACCTCGTAGAAGGAAATGCGGAAATGTCGAACTCTATTTCGATCCTGGGCCTCGGCCTCATGGGGCAGGCGCTGGCCGGCTCCCTCCTGGACGCGGGCCACCAGGTCACCGTGTGGAACCGCTCGGCGGGCAAGGGCGACGACCTGGTCGCCAGGGGCGCGACACGGGCGGCGACGGTGGCCGAGGCGGTGGCGGCGAGCCCGCTGGTGATCGTGTGCGTGCTGGACTACGTGGCGGTGCACGCGTTGCTGACGGACGTCCCGCTGGACGGCCGCGTCCTGGTGAACCTCACCAACGGCCGCCCCTCGGAAGCCCGTGAGACGGCTCGGCTGGTGGCCGGGCGGGGTGGCGACTACCTGGACGGCGGCGTCATGGCCGTCCCCCAGATGATCGGCAACCCGGGCGCGCTGATCCTTTACAGCGGCTCGCAGGCCGCCTTCGACGGTCACCGGGACACCCTGGGGATCATGGCCGAGCCGCGCTTCGTGGGCGCCGACCCGGGCCTGGCCCCGCTGCTGGACCTGGCCATGCTGACCGGCATGTACGGCCAGTTCGCCGGAGTCCTGGAGGCCGTGGCGCTGGTGGCCTCGGAGAAGGTGCCGGTGGTCGAGTTCACCAGCACGCTCCTGGTGCCGTGGCTGAACGCGATGGCGAGCACCATGCCTCGGTTGGCCGAGCAGATCGAGGCGGGCGACTACAGCACCGACGTGTCGAACCTGGAGATCAACCGGGTCGGCGCGGCCGGCCTGATGCGTGCCTTCGAGGAGCAGGGCGTCAAGCCCGACCTGCTCCTGCCCCTGAAGGCGATCATCGACCAGCGCGTCGCACGCGGCCACGGCACCGAAGGGCTGCAGGGGCTGATCGAGGAGCTGCGCTGAGCAGCGGCTGGAGCTCGTGCACCAGCGGTGGTCAACCCTCGTCGAGGAGTTGGCGCAGGCGGTTGACGATCTCGGTGTGGTCGGCGGTGGGGGGTAGGTGGTCGGCGGCGTCGGACCACAGCTCGGTCGCCGCCCGGCCGAGTCTCGGGGTGACGCCGGTGGCCTCGGCCAGTTCGACCCCGATGCGCATGTCCTTGAGCATCAGGCGCAGGCCGAAGCCCGAGTCGAAGGTCTCCGGCAGGATGTGGTCCGGCCACTTGCGCTCGGTGGAGCCGCTGCGCCCGCTGGAGCCGTTGACGGCTTCCAGCATGGTCGCCGGGTCCAGGCCGAAGCGCTGCCCGGCGAGCATGGCCTCGCTGGTGAGGAGCAGGTGGGTGGCCGACATGAGGTTGTTCAGCGCCTTCAGCGCGTGCCCCGAGCCGGCGGGCCCGAGGCGCAGCACGCGCCGGCCGACGGCCTCCAGCAGCGGGCGCACCCGGTCGACGTCGGCCGGCTCGCCTCCGGCCATGACGGTGAGCGTGCCGTTCTCGGCGCCCTTGACGCCGCCGGAGACGGGCGCGTCCACCAGCCGGACGCCCCTCAGGGCCGCCCGCGCCGCCAGGGCCCGGGTGTTCAGGGGACGGGACGAGCCCATGTCGATGACGACGGTTCCTGGCGCGGCGGCCTGAAGGAGTCCGTCGCCGTCCATGACGGCCTCCACCGCGGCGGAGTCGGGCAGCATGAGCACCACGACCTCGGCGTCGCGGGCGGTGGCGGAGGCGGCGGGCACGGCGGTGCCGCCCGCCGCGACCAGGGCCTCGGACGCGGCCTCGGCCCGGTCGTAGCCGTTGACGCGGTAGCCGGCCGCGATGAGCCGGCGGACCATGGGCAGCCCCATGTTGCCCAATCCGACGAAGCCGATCGTGGCCCCGGTCTGGAGCGGGGTGGCGTTCAGGGGCTCTTCACCCCTTCTTCGCGCAGCTCGCCGAGGGTGCGCTCGGCGATGCGGAACGACTCCAGGGCGGCCGGCGCGCCGACGTAGACGGCCGTCTGCAGCAGCGCCTCCTGGATCTCCGCCTCCGTGACGCCGTTGGTGATCGCACCGCGTACGTGCACAGCCAGCTCGTGCCCCCGGTTCAGCGCGGTGAGCATGACCAGGTTGAGCAGGCTGCGGGTACGCCGGTCCAGGCCCTCCCTCGTCCAGACCGCGCCCCAGCAGTACTCGGTGACCAGCTCCTGCACGGGCCGGCTGAAGTCGGTCACCGCGGCGAGCGAGCGCTCGACGTGCGCCTCGCCGAGCACCTCCTTGCGCATCGCCAGGCCGGCTTCGAAACGGTCGCTCATCGGTTCTCCTCATCGTGGGCCGCGGTGTAGTCGGCGGGGCTGACCTCGTCGTACCAGTGGGTGGGGCCGAGGGAGATGGCGGTGTGCGTCATCAGGGTGGTGTCGGTCGCGCCGTGCCAGTGCCGCTCGCCGGGCGGCACCCAGACCGTGTCGCCGGGCAGCAGCTTGACCGCAGGGCCGCCCTCGGCGCAGACCCAGCCCTGCCCGGCCAGCACCTGGAGGATCTGGCCGTCCGCGTGCTCGTGCCAGTTGGTCCTGGCTCCCGGGGTGAAGGTGACGAGGTTGATCGTGGTGCCGTCGGTGGTGGGCAGCACCGGGTCGGCCCACACGGTGCCGACGAACGTGGCGGACTTGACGACGGACACCTCGCCGGCGGCGCGTCCGTGGACGATTCTCATGACGTTCCTCCATGTACGCGTACTCCGCCGGAGACGTCGCCGATGGCGTCGACCACGCGGTTGCTGATCTGGTCGGCGTAGCCGAGGTTGGCGGCCAGGCCGAAGGTGGCCAGCGGGCCGGCCGCGTTCAGGGTGGGGACGCCGAGGTCGTGCAGGTGGTCCACGTACAGGACCAGATCCTTGGTCATCAGGGTGGAGGTCAGGCCGCCCTCCAGGTAGTCGCCCTCGACGATGTGCGGGAAGCGGTTGGCCGTGGCCCAGTTGGCGCCGCTGGAGGCGTTGAGCACGTCCAGGAGGGTGCGCGGGTCGAGCCCGGCCTTGCGGCCCGCGACCATGACCTCGCTGGTGGCGGCCAGGCTGACCGCGTTGAGGAAGTTGTTGAGCAGCTTGGCCGAGTGGCCCGTGCCCGGCCCGCCCAGGTGGAAGATCTTCTGCGCGAACGTCTCCAGCAGGGGCCGGATCCGGTCCAGCGCCTCCTGGTCGCCGCCGGTCATCAGCGTGAGCGTGCCCCGCTCGGCCGCGGCGGCGCCGCCGGAGACGCCGGCGTCGAGGTAGCGGGCGTCCTTGGCGGCCACGAGCGCGGCGATGCGCCGGGTGGAGCCGGGGGAGGTGGTGCTCAGGTCGACGATGGTCTGGCCGGCTCGGGCGTGCTCCAGGAGGCCGCCCTCGCCGAGCACGACCGCTTCCACGGCTCGGCTGTCGGGCAGCGAGAGCAGGATCTGGTCGGCGGCGCCCGCGATCTCCGCGAGGTTGCGGGCCGGGCTCGCGCCCGCGCGCTCGGCGCTGCCGGGCGCGGGGTCGTGACCGAGTACGGGGTGCCCGGCGTCGGTCAGGCGGCGGGCGATGCGGCCGCCCATGTTCCCCAGGCCGACGAATCCGACGCTCATGCGCCGTCCCTTCTCGTGGTGATCGCTCACGCACCGGCTCCCTTCGGGGTGATGACGCGGGCCGCCTCGTCCACGGCGGTGGGATCCCACGCTCCGGCGCCACCGCCGGGGCGGACGGTGTTGACCCAGGCGGAGCCGCCGTCCACCGACAGCACCTCGCCGTTGACGTAGGAGGCGTCGGAGCTGAGCAGGAAGGCCACCGCCGCGGCGACCTCCTCGGAGGTGCCGGTGCGCCGTTGCGGGACGGTCGTGCCCCGTCGCCTGAGGTCGTCGCCCGCGCCGGGGCTGCCGGCCGAGCCCGCGAACAGGCCGGTGGGGACGAGCCCCGGCGCGACGGCGTTGACCCGCACGCCCTGCGGGCCGCCGTACATCGCGGCTCCGCGCATGACGCCTAGCACGCCGTGCTTGGAGGACTCGTACGGCAGCAGGTCGTGGCTGCCGCGCAGGCCGGCGATCGACGCGGTCAGCACGATGGCACCGCCGGCGCCCTGCGCGGCGTACTGGCGGAAGGCGGCGCGGACGCCGAGGAAGGCGCCGCGCAGGTTGACCGCCACGACCCGGTCGAAGTCCTCGACGCTGATCTCGGGCAGCCGGTCGAAGGTGCCGACGATGCCGGCGTTGAGGTGGTGCAGGTCCACCCGGCCGAACCGCTCGACGGCGGCGGCCACGTAGGCGTCGGTGTCGTCGGGGTCGGACACGTCGGCGCGTACGGCGAGCGCGGGACCGGCAAGCCCGTCGGCGACCCGCTGGGCGCCTTCCAGCTCGACGTCCACCACGACGACCGACGCGCCCTGGCGCGACAGCAGGCTCGCGGTGGCCGCGCCGATGCCGGAGGCGGCTCCGGTGACGACGGCGACCGCGCCCTCGAATCTGCTGGTCATGACTTCCTCTCCGGTGATGCCCGCCAGCCCTGGTAGACCAGGCCGCGCCTGGGCAGCGTGCGGCACAGCAGGTAGTAGACGAGGTGGGTGCGGGGCCACTGGGTGACGTTCGCGCCCGAGGACGAGTGGTAGTAGTTGTTGCAGCCTGCGTCCATGGCCGAGGCGTGCTTGGCGAGCTGGCGGTCCACCCAGCTCACGTGCCGGTCCAGCGCCCGCTCGTCGGTGTCCACCAGCTTGGCGCCGCTCCTGTGGACCCGGCGGATGGCCCGTACGGCCACCTCGGCCTGGCGTTCGAGCTGGGCGATGATGGAGAAGCCGCCGTTGGTGTTGGGGCCGTACATGATGAAGAAGTTGGGGAAGCCGGGCACGGTCACGCCGAGGAAGGCGCGGGGGCGTTCGCCCCAGAACTCCTGGATCTCCTTGCCCCGCCGGCCCGTCACGGTGAACCCGGACAGGAACCTGGTGGGCTGGAAGCCGGTGCTCAGGATGAGCACGTCGATCGGATGCTCGGTGCCCTGGTCGTCGATCACGCCCTTCTCGGTGACCTTGGTGACCGCGTGCGGGACGAGGTCGACGTTGGGCCGGTTGAGCGCCGGGTAGAAGCCGCTGGCGAAGATCGGCCGCTTGCATCCCCACGGGTAGGAGGGGGTGACCGCGGCGCGCACGGCGGGATCGTCGATGGCCGAGTCGATGTAGCGCAGGCACAGCTCACGCATCCGGCGCTGCTCGCGCCCGCCCGTGTCGTAGGCCTTGAAGCGCCGCATCGAGTCGCGGAAGAGCTTGAGCCGGTAGAGCCGGCGCAGCGCGGGCAGCCGTTGGAAGCGGGCCCGTTCGGCCGGGGTGAAGGTCCGCTCGCCCTTGGGCTCCACCCAGCCGGGCTCGCGCTGGAAGACCGCCAGCCGCTCGACCAGCGGGGCGATGGCGGGCACGATCTGCACCGCGGTGGATCCGGTGCCGACGATGGCGACCCGCTTGCCGGTCAGATCCACGTCCGCGTCCCAGCGGGAGGTGTGGAACGACACGCCGCCGAACTCGTCCAGGCCCGGCCACGACGGGTAGCGGGGCACGTTCAGCAGCCCGACGGCGCTGATCACGAAGCGGTACGGCCGCTGCTCGCCGTCGTCGGTGGTCACCAGGTAGTGCCCGGCGTCGTCGTCCCAGACGACCGACTCGACCCGGACGCCGAACCGGAAGCGGGGCCGCAGCGAGAAGCGGTCCACCACCGCCTCGGCGTAGACCTGCAGTTCCGGCTGGGTCGCGTGGGTGCGCGGCCAGTCGTAGGGCATGAAGGAGAAGGAGTAGGCGTGCGAGGGGATGTCCACCTCGCAGCCCGGGTACCGGTTGTCCCACCAGGTTCCGCCGGGGGCCGGTGACTGCTCGAAGATGGTGAAGTCGGTGATCCCGGCCTGCTGGAGCTTGACGGCGGCGGCGATGCCGCCGAAGCCCCCGCCGATGATCGCCACATTGGTTCCTCCGGGCACGAGCTGGCCCCCTTTCAGGGCTGGACCGGTGGCCGGACGTCGAAGACGGCCAGTTGCGTGGCGATGTGCTGATACCAGCCGACGATCACCGTGACCTCGAAGAGCCCGTCGGCCCCGAGGGCGGTGACGGCGCGCTCGTAGGCGTCGTCGTCGAGCCCTCCGGTGCGCAGCAGGATGCGGGCGGTCTCGTGCACGGCGCGTTCCCGTTCGTCCGTGAAGCCGGGGTCCGCGCCGTCGCACAGCGCGTCGACCTCCTGCTGGGACAGTCCGGCGGCGGGACCGGCGAGCCGGTGGGCGTACAGCTCGTACGGGCTGTCGCGGTGCTGGGCGACGCTGAGGATGATGATCTCGCGGCTGCGGGCGCTGAGTGAGATCTCGAACCGGACGGCCGCGCCGAGCTGCTCGAAGGCGCTGCCGATCGCGGGGTTGAGCAGCCAGGCGTTGCACGGTCCCGTGAGGGCGCCGCTCTCGTCCACGATGGGGAAGGCCCTGGTCTGGGTGGCGCGGCGGCCGTTGACCAGCGCGTCGTAGATGCTCCACTGCCGGGCGTCAAGGTCGTCGGGGCCGATCGGGGGGATCCGGCTCATGAGGCGGCCTCGGGCATCGGGTAGTCCGCGGCGTTCAGCACCCAGCCGTCCATGAGGGAGAAGTCGGTGCGGGGCGGGGAGAAGATGTCGATCAGGTGGTTGACGCCGGCGGCCGTCGCCTGGCTGGTGTGCTCGGCGGGGGGCGGGATGATCGTGAGCGACGGGCTGTCGCAGTGCTCGTGCTCGTCGTCGCGCCACTGGCTCAGGTCGGTGGTCCACGGCCAGCGCAGGTGGTGGGTGAACGCGCCGTCGATGACGAGGGAGCACTGCTCGAAGTCGTCGTGCGAGTGCGGGGACATCCGGGCGGGGTCGCGCGGGCCGGTGCGGGGATGGGTGAAGTTCACCATGAACGAGCTGCACCGGAAGATGCGGAAGGCGGGTTCGGTCAGGCCGGGCACGTCGAGGTCGTAGGTGCGCAGCCGGAACCCGCCGACCGGGTCGGGCCACGAGATCAGCGGGGCGACGCCGGGGTGCGGCTCGTCGTAGGCGGCGGCGTTGGCGGCCTCGGCCGGGGCGGCTCCGGAGCGGGCGGTGAAGATGGTGATGACCCGGCCGCCGCCGTCGAGCCGGACGTCGGCGGCGCCCGGCGGGATGAACGTGAGCGTCTGCCCGCCGACCTTTGTGGCCGTCCCGTCGATGGTGATCGTCGCGGACGCGTCCGCCTCGGGGATCAGTACGGCGCACTCGTCGGAGGTGTCGGGCACCGTGAACCCGGTGGGGGTGACCAGGTCGGTGTAGCCGATCACCAGGTGCTGGCTGCGGCCGTACCAGGTGCGGGTGTCCCCGTCGGTGGTGGTGGGGGGCAGCTCGTAGAACTTCACGTGGCTCGCGGGCGAGTAGACGCCGGCCGGTTTCCGCGTCGCCGTCGCGGTGGGCAGGGCTGAGCGCGCGTCGCTCGGATCGTAGGGCATGGTGGGGTCCTTTCTAGGGGTGGGAGGCGGCGGCGTCGCGGCGGATCGCGGCGGCGGCGGTGCCGAAGATGCCCGCGTCGTTGCCGATCATGACGAAGGAGAAGCCGCGTTCGGCCGCCCGGCGCGCGGCGGCTGCGTCCCGGCAGGCGGTGCCGAGCGGCACGTTCCGGGCGCGGGCGGCTTCCAGGAGCTCGCCGGTGTGCCGCTGGAGGAGCGGGTCGTCGGCGGCCAGGCCGGTGGACATCGTCAGGTCGCCCATGCCGAGGAAGGCGGCGTTGAGCCCTGGCGTGTCGAGGATCTCCGTGGCCTGTTCGAGCGCGGAGAGGTCTTCGAGCTGCGGGATGCGCAGGGTCTCCTCGTCGCCCCGCCGGACGTAGTCGGCGGTGGAGTCGAGCCCCCAGGCGCCGGCGCGGGAGGTGGTGCCGAGGCCGCGCCCGCCACGCGGGGGGAAGAGCATGCCGTTCATCGCGCGCTCGGCGTCGTCCGGGCCGGTCACGTGCGGGACGAGGATGCCGTCGGCGCCGGTGTCGAGGACGCGCTGCAGGTGGCTGCCGCCGGCGTCGGGCACGCGTACCAGGGCGTGCATGCCGAGCCCTTGGGCGACGACGACCGCGCGGTAGGTGGACTCCAGGGTCATGGGGCTGTGCTCCATGTCGGCGACCACGAAATCGAAACCCGCGCGGGCCAGCAGCTCGACGGTTTCCAGCGCGGGGATCTTGACCCAGGTCCCGATCAGGCACCGGTTGCTTTCGCGGAGGTGTTGGAGCATGCGCATGGATCCTCCTGTCCCTCTATGAGGGATGAGAGTTCTAGTAAGCGGGATAGGGGCGACGGTAGGCTTTTGGATGCTCTGCGTCAAGAGTCCTGTTTGAACACCTAATTTTCTTGAAGTCGAAATGTCGCAGAAACCTTGACGGCCCCGGTGGGGCGTGTTCTACAGTCCGACGTACCGGATGAGCGAACCGAAGAACCGCATTGCGGGACACACGCTGATCCGGATCGAGCGCGGGAGGGCCGCACGTGACAATCCCCGACATCCCCAGCGGTGACCTCCAGGTCGTCGCCCGAGTGGTCCAGCTGCTGCGGCTGCTCGGCGAGGCCGGGACCATCGATCTGGTGTCCGCCGCCCAGGAGCTGAGCGTGGGGAAGTCCACGGCGCACCGCTACCTGGCTTCGATGGAGAACCACGGCCTGCTCCAGCGCCGTGACCGCAACCGCTACGAGTTCGGGCCGCTGCTCGCCGAGATGGGCACCATGGCCCTGTCCCGGCTGGGCGTGGTCAACCTGGCTCGCCCGGTCATGGAGCAGATCAGCCTGCGGGTCCGGCACACGGTCGTCCTCACGATCTGGAACGGCAGGCAGGCGGTGGTGGCCCAGGTGCACGAGGACAGCAGCCGGACGGCTCACGTCTCGATAAGGACGGGAAGCGTTCTGCGGGCGGGGACGGCCCAGGACTGTATCTTCCGCGCCTTCCAGGACCAGTCCTTCTACCGCTTCCGTCATGAGGCGGCGGAAGCCGGGCAGGAATCCGACGGGCTTGAAGAGGTACGCAGGACCGGCGTCGCCATCCGATCGAGCGCCAACGAGGGAGTGCGAGCGGTGGCGGTGCCCATCCGGGACGCCGCCGACCGTGTCGTGGCCGCGCTGGCAGTGGTCGGCGTGACCCAGCTCGTACCGGAAGAGGACGACAGCGATGTGGTGATGACGCTGCGTGAGGGCGCGCAGGCCATCCACCAGGCATTGAGCGCTTCACTCGAGCGCGCGGGAGAGTGACCGACCGCTCTCCCGCAGCCGTGGTCCGGTACGCGCCGGCCGCGGACGAGTGACGGGGGTGGACCCGGAGCCGTGACGTCCCCCTGGCCGTGACGGCTCTCCACTCAAGAAAGGCAACGACATGAGGCACAACCAACTTCTGGCCCTGATGGCCACCGGTGCGCTGCTGGCCGCCACGGCGGCGTGCGGCGCGAACTCCTCGACCGACGCGAATGCCAACACTCTGACCTGGGCCAGCACGGGAGGCCAGTTCCAGGAGGACGAGAAGAAGGCTCTGCAGGAGCCCTTCACGGCCAAGACCGGCACCAAGTTCGTCAACGTGAGCCCCGCGGACGCCGCCCAGGTCAAGGCCATGGTCGCGTCAGGCAACACCAGCTGGGACCTGGCCAACATGAGCTGGATCTACGCCGGTGCCTACTGCGGGGAGCTCTACGAGAAGCTTGACGATCCGAAGCTCGACCGGAGCAAGTTCCCGCCCGGGACCACCCACGACTGCTTCGTACCGACCTACCGCTACGCCAACGTGTTCAGCTACAACGCCGACATGTTCAAGGGCGAAGCCCCCAGCAAGATCGCGGACTTCTTCGACGTCGAACGCTTCCCCGGCAAGCGCATCGTGCACGACTATCCCAAGAGCGGCCTGCTCGAAGCCGCCCTGGTGGCCGACGGCGTGGCACCCGACAAGGTGTACCCGCTGGACCTGGAGCGGGCGCTGCGCAAGCTCGACACCATCAAGTCGTCCCTGGTCTTCGCCCCCAGCTACGGCGCGATCCAGCAGATGATGGTGGACAAGCAGGGCTCGATGGTCCTCACCGTGACCGCCCGCAGCATCGTGACCGCCCAGAGCGGCGCCAACCTCAAGGCCGTCTGGGACTTCACCACCGTCGACATCGGCGCCCTGGTGATCCCCAAGGGCACCGCCAACAAGGCGCTGGCCCAGCAGGCGCTCGCCTTCACCACCGAACCGGCGCAGGCCACGGCGTACGCCAAGCTGACCGGGACGGCGCCCGCGCGCACCGACGTGGACATCACCAGCATCGGCTACAGCGACGTGCAGAAGAACTTCAACGCGTTCCTGCCCGACCGCGGCACCCTGCTCGAGCAGGACAAGCCCTGGTGGATCGAGAACACCGACATGGTCACGAAGCGCTGGACGAGCTGGAAGGTCAGCTAGGTAACCACGATGCCGGCCTCTACCGCGTCTCCGCCGACCGCCGCCCCCGCGCCGCCGGCCGGCCGCCACCCAGCGGCCCGGCGGCGGCGGGCCGCAGCGCTGCTGCTCCTGCTGCCCGCCCTCGTCGCCCTGGTCCTGTTCTTCGTGCTACCGCTGCTCGACATCATCATCGGCAGCTTCACCGACCCCGAACCGGGCCTGGGCAACTACCTCTCGCTCTTCACCGACGGCTACACGCTGCGCGTGCTGGGCCGTACGCTGCTCGTCGCCCTGATCGTCACGCTGGTGGGCCTCCTGCTCGGCTACCCGTACGCCTACGTGATGACGCTGGCCAGTCCCACCACGCGGGCGGTGATGGTGACGGTCGTGCTGGTGCCCTTCTGGACGAGCATGATGGCGCGCAACTTCGCGTGGATGGTCCTGATCCAGGACGGCGGCGTGGTGCAGGGCATCCTCGGCCTGGTCGGGCTGAGCGGCGTCACGCTGCTCGGCACCGCGACGGGCGTGGCCCTGTCGATGACCCAGGTGCTCCTGCCCTTCATGGTGCTGCCGATGTTCAGCGTCATGCAGCAGATCGACCGCCGCCTGCTGCTCGCCGGGCAGAGCCTGGGCGCCAGCCGCATGTCGACCTTCCGCAAGGTGTACCTGCCGCTGTCGCTCCCCGGCGTGGTGTCGGGCGCGTCGCTGGTCTTCGTGCTGGCGCTCGGCTTCTACGTCACGCCGGCGCTGCTCGGCTCCCCGCAGAGCGCGCTCATCGCCCAGATCATCAGCGTCCGCACCAGAGACCTGCTCGACTTCGGCGGCGCGGGCGCGATGGGCGTCCTCATCCTGGTCGTGACGTTGATCGCGCTGGGCGCCAGCAGGCGACTGGCGGGCGCGGGCACGGCGGTCGCCGCGCACGCCGTGGCCGCAGGAGGTGACAGATGAACGCGCGTCCCTGGCTGAAGATCGTGTCCGTGATCGTGGGCCTGTTCCTGACGGTGCCGACGCTCGTCGTCATCCCGATGAGCTTCTCCTCGTCGCAGACGTTCAAGTTCCCGCCCGAGGGCTGGTCGCTCCAGTGGTACGAGCGGCTGTTCACCTCGCCCGAGTGGAGCACGGCCATCCTGAACTCCCTGCAGGTCGGGCTGCTGACGACCCTGCTGGCCACCACCCTCGGCACCGCCGCGGCACTGGGCCTGGGCATGCTGGGCACCAGGACGCGTGGCGTGGCGACCGGGTTCCTGCTGTCCCCGATCATCATCCCGAACATCCTCATCGCCCTGGTGGTCTTCTCGGCCTTCCTGCGGCTCTCGCTGACCGGCTCCCTGATCGGCATCGCGCTGGCGCACACGGCCATCGCGCTGCCGTTCGTGGTGATCGCGGTGACAGCCCGCCTGCAGGGCATGGACGCGTCCCTGGAGAAGGCCGGCACCAGCCTCGGCGCGGGGCCGCTGTCCGTCTTCAGGAAGATCACCCTTCCGCTGGCGCTGCCGGGCGTGCTCTCCGGCGCGGTCCTGGCCTTCATCACCTCCTTCGACGAGGTGGTGATCGCACTGTTCCTGCAGTCGCCCAGCACGCTCACTCTCCCCGTCCAGATGTTCAACAGCGTGACCGTGCAGATCGACCCCACCATCTCGGCGGCATCGAGCCTGATGGTCTTGCTGGTCAGCGTCCCCATCCTGCTCGCGCAGGTGATCGGCGCGCGCCGAGGAAAGGCAGGTAGGCAATGACGACCGGAGACGGACGCATCGAGCTGACGGATCTGTGCAAGAGGTACGGCTCCGGGCCCCTCGTCGTGGACCACGTGAACATCGACATCGCGCCGGGCGAGTTCATCACCCTGCTCGGGCCGAGCGGCTCGGGCAAGACCACCACGCTCAACATGATCGCCGGCTTCACCGACATCACCTCGGGGGCCATCAAGCTGAACGGGCGCGACATCGCGCCACTGCCGCCGCACCGGCGCGCGTTCGGCATGGTCTTCCAGAGCTACGCGCTCTTCCCGCACATGACGGTCGCGCAGAACGTGGCCTTCCCCCTGCGTGAGCGCAAGGTGCCGAAGGAGGAGATCACCCGGCGGGTGGAGGAGACGCTGCGCCTGGTCGACCTGGCCGGCATGGGCGGGCGGCGGCCGAGCGAGCTGTCGGGTGGCCAGCAGCAGCGGGTCGCGCTGGCCAGGGCGGTGGTCTTCTCGCCCACCGTCCTGCTGCTCGACGAGCCGCTCAGCGCACTGGACCGCAAGCTCAGGCAGACCCTCCAGCAGGAGATCAAGCGCCTGCACGAGGAGCTGAAGCTCACCTTCGTCTTCGTCACGCACGACCAGGACGAGGCCATGTCGCTGTCGGACCGCATCGCGGTCTTCAACGCCGGACGCGTCGAGCGCATCGGCACCCCGGCCGACCTCTACCGCGACCCCGGCACCCGGTTCGTGGCCGGCTTCCTCGGCGAGTCCAACCTCTTCACCGGCCGGCTGCGCCCCGGCGGCGTGTACGAGTGGGCCGGGCACAAGTGGGCCGTGCGCGGCGGTGACGGCGTGCCCGCCGAGAGCGACCTGGTCGTCCGCCCCGAACGGCTGAGCCTGGCCGCCGCCCCCACCGACGTGCCCACCGGCGCGAACAGCGTCCCGGCGAGGGTGACCGGCGTGTTCTTCCAGGGCACCCACCAGCGCGCCGAGCTCGACTACGGCGACGGCACGACGGGCTGCGCCGTTCTTTCCCCCGACATCATGACCGGCATCAGGACCGGCAGCACCGTGACCGCCTACTGGGACCCCGCCCACCAGGTGCTGGTGACCGCGTCGACCGATTCACATCCGAACGAGGAGACCGCATGACCCCGCCCACTGCCTCGCTGCTCGACCCGGAGCTCGACGGCGACCGGCTCAACCCCGACCCGGAGGCAGACGCGCTCCTCGTGGGCGCCGTGGACCTGCACCAGCACCCCGGGCCGAGCCCGTTCCCCAGGCGGATGACCCTCCTGGACGCCGCCACGGACGCCGAGGGCGCCGGCTTCGAGGCGATCGTCGCCAAGTCCCACCACCACAGCATGGTCACCGACATCCTGGCGCTCGGCCCCGCCGGGCTCGACGAGCTGTCGGTACGGGTCTTCGGCGGCATCGCGCTCAACCAGACCGTGGGCGGCCTGAACCCGCACGCCGTCGAGCTGGCCCTGCGGATGGGCGGCCGGGTGGTGTGGTTCCCCACCCTGTCCTCGGCGGCGCACATCGACCACCACCGCACCCACGACACCGGCTTCCCCACCTCCGTCGTGCAGCTGCGCCCCAACGACGTGATCACCATCCTCGGCCCGGACGGCAAGGTGCTGCCCGAGGTGCGCGACATCCTGTCGGTCATCGCGGCCGAGCAGGCGATCATGACCTGCGGCCACCTGGGCGTCGAGGAGACGACCAAGCTGATCGAGGCCGCGAAGCAGGAGGGCGTGCAGCGGATGCTGGTCAACCATCCCTGCTTCGTCGTCGGAGCCTCCGTCGAGCAGGCCGCGCAGTGGGCCCGGCAGGGCGCGCACATCGAGCACTGCCTGGTGATGTATTTCGGCCGTCCCGAGCGCCGCAGGGACCTGAACGAGCTGCTGGCCTTCATCAAGGCGGTCGGCACCGAGCAGACCGTGCTGTCGTCGGACTCCGGCCAGCAGAACAACCCGCTGCCCGTCACGCTGTTCCGGCGCGGGGCACGCGGCCTCCTGGACGCAGGGCTGCCCGAGGGCGACGTCCGCCGCATGCTCGGCGCGAACGCGAGCGGGCTGGTGAGCCGATGAGCGGCACCACGTATGAGGTGCTGGCCATCCGCTACGGCACCCGCGCGACCTCACGCGCCGCGACCTTCTTCAACCACCACGTGTACCGCGAGGCGGACTCGCCCATCGACCTGGACTTCTACCTCTGGGTGGCCAGGAACGACCAGCGCACCGTGGTGATCGACACCGGCTACAACGCCGCCACCAAGGCGCACCGCCTGCCGCGCGTCGAGCTGGCCGACCCGCTCGCCACCCTGGCCGCGCTGAACGTGCGGGCCGAGGCGTCCCCCCAGGTGATCATCACGCACGCCCACTACGACCACATGGGCAACCTGGACGCGTTCCCCTCCTCCGAGGTGGTCATCGCGCAGGCGGAGTTCGACTTCTGGACCGGCCCGTACGCCGATCGCCCGCAGTTCGCCTGCACCGTCGAGGAGAACGAGATCGCGCACCTGCGCGAGGTCCGCGCGCAGGGGCGGGCCACGCTCGTGGAACGTGCCACCCAGGTCGCGCCCGGCATCGAGGTGATCCCGGTCGGCGGCCACACGCCGGGGCAGCTCGTCGTGCGGGTGGCGACGGAGACGGGCCACGCCGTGCTCGCCTCCGACGCCGCGCACTTCTACGAGGAGGTGGATCTGGACCGCCCGTTCACCTACCTCACCGACCTGACCGGCACCTACCGCGCCTACGAGCAGCTGCGTGAGATGACCGGCGAGCCCGGCGAGGTGCTGGTGGCGGGGCACGACGCCGACGTGATGCGGCGCTTCCCGCCGCTGCTCGGCGCCGGCGGACAGGTGGTGCGCGTTGGCTGAGCAGCAGCAGGAGAAGCAGCAGGGACAGGGGCTGGAGCAGGAGCAGGAGCAGTTCAGGAGCTCGCTGGCCGGGAAGGTGGCCGTGGTCACCGGCGGCGGCAGCGGCATCGGCGCGGCCACCGCCCGCCGCCTGTCACGGGACGGGGCGGACGTCGTCGTGGTGGACGTCGACGGCGACGCCGCCGCCTCGGTGGCGGACGGCCTGCCCGGTCTGGCCGTCTCGGTGGCCGCGGACGTCGCCACCGAGGAGGGCGTGGACGCCTACATCGCCGCGGCCCTGGACGAGTTCGGCAAGATCGACCTGCACCACCTGAACGCCGGCGTGCTCGGCACCATGGCGCCCCTGCCCGACGTGGCGGCGGCCGACTTCGACCAGGTCATCGCGGTCAACCTGCGCGGCGTCTTCCTCGGGCTGCGCGCCGCCTTCCGGTGCTACCGCGATCAGGAGACGGGCGGCGCGGTGGTCGTCACCGCGTCGATCTCCTCCCTGCGCGGCGCCGACGACCAGCTTCCCTACCAGACGTCCAAGCACGGCGTGCTGGGCCTGGTGCACGGCGCCGCCATGTACGGCGGGCCGCGCGGGGTGCGGGTGAACGCGGTGGCCCCCGGCCTGGTGCCGACCGGCCTGTTCGCCTCCTCCGGCCACGCCGACCGCGTCCGCACGCTGTCGCTGCGGGGCGGCACCGTGCCCATGCGGCGGGTCGGCACCCCTGACGAGATCGCCGGCGTGGTCGCCTTCCTGCTCGGCGACGACGCGGCGTACGTCACCGGAGAGGTCGTGTCCGCGGACGGCGGCGCGTTCATGGTCAACACCGTGACCCGCGGCGGCGGCGCGGGCGCGTGGACGCCGGCGGACTGACGAGTGAAAGGAACCCACCCGATGACGCTTACCCCCGAGCAGCAGAAGATCAAGGACGAGTTCATCCGGGTGCGCGGCACCTGGGGCGAGTCGTGGGAGAGCATGCTCCGGCTGGACGCCGGCTTCCTGGAGTCCTACCTGCGCCTGTCCGCGGTGCCCTGGACCAGGGAGCACCTGCCGGCCAAGGTCAAGGAGCTCGTCTACATCGCCATGGACGCCGCGGCCACCCACCTCTACCACCCCGGCATCCGCCAGCACGTCCGCGCCGCCCTGAGCCACGGCGCGACCGCCGAGGAGATCATGGAGGTGCTGGAGCTGACCGCCACCCTCGGCATCCACGCCTGCAACATCGGCGTGCCGCTGCTGCTGGAAGTGCTGGAGGAGGAGGGGCTGCGCATCGGACCGACCCCGCTCGACGAGCGCCGGGAGCGCCTGAAGGCCGACTTCACCCACAAGCGCGGCTACTGGCACGACTTCTGGGACGGCCTGCTGGAGCTGGACCCGGACCTGTTCGAGGCATACCTGGACTTCTCCGGTGTGCCGTGGACGACCGGCGTGCTGGAGCCGAAGGTGAAGGAGCTGATCTACATCGCCTTCGACGCCGCCGCCACGCACCTCTACCAGCCGGGGCTCAAGCTGCACATGCGCAACGCCATCGGCTACGGCGCCACATCCGAGGAGATCATGGAGGTGCTCGCGATCGTCAGCGTCATCGGCATCCACAGCGTCGTCGAGGGCGCGCCCATCCTCCAGGAGGAGCTGGGCTAACGGAACGCGGCCAGCGGGATGCCGACCCACGAGGGCCGGTTGCGGGACTCGTAGACCACCTCGTACACCGCCTTGGACAGCTCGAACGCGTGCAGCAGGGCGGCGTCCGCGACCGTGATCGTGCCGCCCCCCTCGACGTATCCGTCGAGGAACGCGGCCTTGTTGCGCTCGGCCCACTGGTCGGCCTTGGGCTCCAGTTTGTCCGCCTCGGCATGGCCCGCCAGCAGGTGCCTGGCGGCGTAGTCGAAGGAGCGGAGCATCCCGGCCACGTCGCGCAGTGGCGACGACAGCGCCCGGCGCTCGGCCAGCGGCTGGCCCGGCTCGCCCTCGAAGTCGAGCACCACCCAGTCGGCGGTGGTGCGCATCACCTGGCCGAGGTGATAGTCGCCGTGCACCCGCTGGACGGGCACCTCCGTGGTCAGCTCCTCGACCCGGTGGTAGGCGTCCTCCAGCATGCCGACGTGCTCGCGCAGCTCCGGCACCTCGGCCGCCGCCCGGCCGAGCTTGCGCCGCATGCCCTCGGCCATCCGCTTGATCTCGTGCGTCTCGACCGTGTCCGTCGGGAAGGCCTCGGCCAGCTCGTGATGGACGCGCGCGGTGGCGGCGCCCAGCCGGGACGCCTCGGCGGCGAAGTCGCCCCCGGCCTCCGCCGCGGTGACGCCGGGCAGCGAGTTGTACAGGTCGCGCACGCTGGTGAGCGCCAGGTCCCAGCCGTCGGTGGAGTTGGACAGGAACTCCTGAAGGATCGCCAGCGTGGTCGCGGTGCCGTCGAGGTCGGTCTCCATCCACCCGTACGGCTGGGCGATGTGCGGGGCGTGCCGGGCGGCCAGCGCGGTGACGACCTCCAGCTCGGGGTTGACGCCCGGGATGAGCCGGCGGAACAGCTTGCAGATGTACGTCTCGCCGTACACGAGCGAGGTGTTGGACTGTTCGGCCCCCAGCACCATGCTGCGGATGCCGGGGTCGATCTCGACGCCGGGCAGGTGCTCGAACCGCACCCGGCCATGTTCGGTGCCCTGTTCGGTGCCCTGTTCGGTGTCGCCCGCCATGGACTCCAGGACCCAGCGGGTCAGCACCGGGTCGTGGGCGGCGTCGTAGACGTGCCACCACGGGTGGGAGGGGCCGTCCGCGAAGGCGTACGGGCCGCACTGGCCGATGAGGGCGTGCTGGAGCGTGTCGGGAAGCTCGGTGCGCATGCCGAGCAGGAGCTGGTACCGCTCGCGGGAGCCCTCCTGCCACACCGACACGATCAGGTGGCGCAGGCCGGGGTCACCGGCCTCGATGGCGACGTCGGAATCGATCGACAGACTGTCGATCGGGCGCCCCTTGCCACCGAACCAGCGCTGATGTCCGATCCATGCGGCAAGGAGCTCGTCCAGCACGTCTTACTCCTCCTGGGTGATGGCCGGTGGGAGGGTGAACCAGTAGAACCCATGCCCAGGAAGTGTCAAAAGATACGGAAGCTCGCCAATCGGTGGAAAAGGAACTCCGCCCATGGTCTCGACGGGGGAGACGCCGACGAACCTCCGCAGGTCCAGCTCCACCGGCTGCGGGAAGCGGGACAGGTTGTTCACGCAGAGCATGCGGTCGTCGCCCAGCTCGCGGACGAACGCCAGCACGCTCGGGTTGGAGGAGTTGAGCTCGGCGAACTCGCCCAGCCCGAACACCGGATGGCGCTTGCGGATCTCGATCATGCGCCTGGTCCAGTGCAGCAGCGAGCCGGCGCTCTTCTGCTGCGCCTCGACGTTCAGGGCCTGGTAGCCGTAGATCGGGTCCATGATGACCGGCAGGTAGAGCCGTCCCGGGTCGCAGTCGGAGAAGCCCGCGTTGCGGTCGGGGTCCCACTGCATGGGGGTGCGTACGCCGTCGCGGTCGCCCAGCCAGATGTTGTCGCCCATGCCGATCTCGTCGCCGTAGTAGAGCACCGGCGAGCCCGGCAGCGACAGCAGCAGGGCGGTGAACAGCTCGATCTGGTTGCGGTCGTTCTCCAGCAGGGGCGCCAGGCGGCGGCGGATGCCGACGTTGGCCCGCATCCGCGGGTCCTTGGCGTACTCGGTGTACATGTAGTCGCGTTCCTCGTCCGTCACCATTTCGAGGGTGAGCTCGTCATGGTTGCGGAGAAAAATCCCCCATTGGCAGTTTTCGGGGATTTTCGGGGTTTGTGCGAGGATTTCCGAGATGGGGTAACGAGATTCCCTGCGGACCGCCATGAAGATGCGCGGCATCAGCGGGAAGTGGAAGGCCATGTGGCACTCGTCCCCGCCGCCCACCGGATCGCCGAAGTACTCGACCACGTCGGAGGGCCACTGGTTGGCCTCGGCGAGCAGCACCCGGTCGGGGTAGATCCGGTCGACCTCCTTACGGACCCGCTTGAGGTATTCGTGCGTCCTCGGCAGGTTCTCGCAGTTGGTGCCCTCCTCCTCGAACAGGTAGGGCACCGCGTCCAGCCGGAACCCGTCGATGCCCAGGTCCAGCCAGAAGCGCAGCACCTCCAGCATCGCGTCCTGCACGGCCGGGTTCTCGTAGTTGAGGTCCGGCTGGTGGTGGAAGAAGCGGTGCCAGTAGTACTGGCCGCGCACCGGGTCGTAGGTCCAGTTGGACGTCTCGGTGTCGATGAAGATGATCCGGGCGTCGGAGTAGGCGGTGTCGGTGTCGGACCAGACGTAGAAGTCGCCGAACGGCCCCTCGGGGTCGTGCCGGGAGGCCTGGAACCACGGGTGGGCGTCGCTGGTGTGGTTCATCACGAGGTCCGCGATGACGCGCATGCCGCGTTTGTGCGCCTCGTCGACGAGGCGCACGAAATCTCCGAGATCGCCGAACTCGGGAAGGATCTTCATGAAGTCCGCGATGTCGTAACCGCCGTCGCGCAGCGGGGACTCGTACAGCGGCAGCAGCCACAGGCAGTCCACGCCGAGCCACTGGAGATAGTCGAGCTTTTCGATCAGGCCCTTGATGTCGCCCGTGCCGTCTCCGTTGGAGTCGGCGAAGCCCCTGATCAGGACCTCGTAGAAGACCGCGCGTTTGTACCAGTAGGGATCGCGCGGCTTCTCCTCGTCGAAGGAGTTGGGTATGGGTGTGGAGCTCATGAGCTCTCCCCTTGGGGGCTCATGAGGGAGGCGCTAACACACACGTTGAAGACTCCCCGCTGAATTCAGTTCTACCGTGGCGAGGCTCGTACGGTGAGAATGTGGGCAGGCTGGATGTGAGGGTCGAGGCGCACGTAGTTGCTCTGGCGCCAGCGGTAGGACTCTCCGGACAGCTCGTCGTCGACGACGAACTCGGCGTTCCAGTCGAGCCCGATCGCGGGCAGGTCGAGTTCGACCGTGGCCTCGTGGGTGTGGTGCGGATCCAGATTGATCACCGCCAGAACGACGTCGCCCAGCCCGTGCCTTCGTGTGGCCGTGTCATAGGCGCCCGGGAGTCGCTTGGAAAAGCAGATGATGTCCGGTTGGTCGACCCGGTGGAATCGTAGATTACGCAATTCCTGCAGTGCGGGATGGGCTCTTCGAAACAAATTCAAATGCGTGATGAGAGGTGCCATACTGCGCCCCTCTCGCTCCGCTAGAACCCAATTACGAGGTTTGTACTGATATTTTTCACTATCTAGATATTCCTCGCTCCCTGGACGTACTGGGATATTCTCCGCGAGCTCGTAACCGGAGTACACGCCCCAGGTCGGCGAGGCGAGAGCGGCCAGCACGGCTCTGATCTTGAAGGCCGGTACGCCTCCGTGCTGCAGGTATTCGTGAAGGATGTCCGGCGTGTTGACGAACAGGTTGGGCCGCAGGAACGACGACGTCTCGTGCGCCAGCTCCGACAGGTACGCCTCCACGTCCGCCTTGGAGTTCTTCCAGGTGTAGTACGTGTAGGACTGGTGGAAGCCCACCTTGGCCAGCGTCTGGAGCATCGCCGGCCGGGTGAACGCCTCCGCCAGGAAGAGCACGTCCGGGTCGGTGGCGTGGATGTCGGCCATCAGCCGCTCCCAGAAGGACACCGGCTTGGTGTGCGGGTTGTCCACCCGGAAGATCCGCACGCCGTGGTCCATCCAGTGCCGCAGCACCCGCTTGACCTCGGTGTAGACGCCCTCGGGGTCCCGGTCGAAGTTGATCGGGTAGATGTCCTGATACTTCTTCGGCGGGTTCTCGGCGTAGGCGATCGTGCCGTCCGCCCGGATCGTGAACCACTCCGGATGCTCCTTGACCCACGGGTGGTCGGGGGAGCACTGCAGCGCGAAGTCGAGCGCGACCTCCATGCCCAGCTCACGAGTACGGCTCACGAACTGCTCGAAGTCGGCCAGGGTGCCCAGGTCGGGATGGACGGCGTCGTGGCCGCCGTCCTCCGAGCCGATCGCCCACGGCGAGCCCGGCTCGTCCGGTTCGGGGCTGAGCGTGTTGTTGCGGCCCTTGCGGAACGTGGTGCCGATCGGATGGATGGGCGGCAGGTAGACGACGTCGAAGCCCATCTTGGCGATCGCGGGCAGACGCTTGGCAGCAGTCTGGAAATTTCCGGACTTGCTGATGCCGGCCTCGTTCACCACCGCGCCCTCGGACCTGGGGAAGAACTCATACCAGGAGCCGTACAGCGCCCTGCGCCTGCTGACCCTGATCCGCTGCTGCCTGGCCCTGGTCACCATGTCGCGCAGCGGATGCGCCTCCAGCAGCGAGGCCGTCTCGGGAAGCTGCGTCACCGACAGCCGGGCCCTGGGGTCCAGCTCCTCGTCACGCAGCGTGGCCGCGACCGCCAGCAGCGCCGCCCGGTGCCCGCACGGGCTGTCGCCGTTGCCGCCGTTGCCGTTCTTGGCGCCGTTCTTGGTGGTCCTGCCGTTGCCATTCTTGGTGCCGTTCTTGGCGGCCGTGGCCGGCTGGCCGGCCGGGTGTCCGTTGGGCCCCGGGCAGTCGGCCGGCCGTACGGCCTTGGCGGCCCGCTCGAACAGCCGGGCGCCCTCCTCGCACATCAGATCGCTGTCCAGGCCACGCGGGATCTTGATCTCGGCGTCGTGCAGCCACGTCGCGATCGGATCACTCCACGCCTCCACCCGGAACAGCCAGTCGCCCTCGCTGGGCAGGCAGACCTCGACCCCCCAGCGGTCGGTGCCCGGCGCGAGCTCGCGCATCCGTCTCAGCCGGCCGCGCTGCCCATCGGGCGCGGTGAGCACCACGCCCGCGGCCACGGCGTCGTGGCCCTCTCTGAACACGGTCGCCGAGACCCCGAAGGTCTCGCCGGCGACCGCCTTGGCGGGCCACTGCCCGCAGTCGACGACGGGGGAGATGTCCGTGATGGGAATTCGTCCGATCATCGCATTTCAAGGTTGCGACGGCACACTCGGTACCGCCGGAGGCTTTCCGTTACAGGAACGATCCTTGCATGTAAATTCTGGGCAGCAGTGGATGTACCTCCCGAGTGTCACCGGGAGAGCCGACATTGGAGAAAGTTGCCCCAATCGTCCGTCTTCATGCTTCGTCCAGGAAAGGGGTTTGAACGTCTCTGCTGGGGGTGAAGGACTCAGAGGTCCCTCCTAGCCCGTAGGGTTCGAAATTGTGAGAGCTATCCGCCGGTTCACCGTCCGGACCGTCCTGCCCGCGGAGCTGGCCGCACTAGGCGAGCTCGTGCACAACCTGCGCTGGTCCTGGCACCCAGAGACGTTGGACCTGTTCGCCGAGGTCGATCCCGGCCTCTGGGAGCAGGTCGGCCACGACCCGGTCGCGCTGCTGGGCGCCGTGAGTCACGAGAGGCTGGCCGAGCTGGCCGCCGACCGTCGATTCCTGCGCCGGCTCGCCGACGCCGCCGACGACCTACGGGAGTACATGACCGCGCCCCGGTGGCACCAGACGCAACCCGACGGCGCGCGGGCCATCGCCTACTTCTCCCCCGAGTACGGCATCGCCGCCGCCATGCCGCAGTACTCCGGCGGTCTCGGCATCCTCGCCGGAGACCACCTCAAGGCGGCCAGCGACCTGGGCGTGCCGATCCTGGCCGTCGGGTTGCTCTACCGCCATGGTTACTTCACCCAGTCGCTGTCGCCCGAGGGCTGGCAACTGGAGCACTACCCGTCGCTGGACGCGGGCGGGCTGCCGCTGAGCCTGCTCAAGGACGACGGCGCCCCGGTCAAGATCCGCATCGGGCTGCCCGGCGAGCGGGCGCTGCACGCGCAGGTGTGGGTGGCGCAGGTCGGCAGGGTGCCGCTGCTGCTGCTCGACTCCGACGTGGCCGAGAACGACAACGCCGCCCGTGACGTCACCGACCGCCTCTACGGCGGCGGCACCGACCACCGGCTGATGCAGGAGCTGCTGCTGGGCGTCGGCGGCGTGCGGGCCATCCGCTCCTACTGCCGCGTCACCGGCCACGCCGAGCCGGAGGTCTTCCACACCAACGAGGGCCACGCCGGCTTCCTCGGCGTGGAGCGCATCCGCGAGCTCACCGAGGCCCGGCTCTCCTTCGACGAAGCGCTGGAGGTGGTGCGCGCCGGCACGGTGTTCACCACGCACACGCCGGTCCCCGCGGGCATCGACCGCTTCCCCGTCGACATGATCGCCCGCCAGTTCGGCGGCGACAACGCCTGGCCGACCGTGCCGGTCGAGCGGATCCTCGCGCTCGGCGCGGAGGCCGACCCCGCCAGGTTCAACATGGCCGTCATGGGCATGCGCCTGGCGCAGCGGGTCAACGGCGTCTCGGAGCTGCACGGCGAGGTCAGCCGGGACATGTTCAAAGAACTCTGGCCGGGATTCGACCTGGACGAGGTGCCGATCGGCTCGATCACCAACGGCGTGCACGCGCCGACCTGGGTGGGGCGCGAGTTCATGGAGCTGGCCGCCCGCGAGGTGCCCTCGCTGCTGGAGAAGGGGCGCGGCTGGGAGAACGTCCAGAAGATCCCCGACGCCGAGATCTGGAACATCAGGGGCGTCCTGCGGGCCCGCCTGGTCCAGGGTGCCAGGGACAGGCTCCGCCGGTCCTGGCGCGACCGGGGCGCGTCCCCTGCCGAGCTCGGCTGGGTCGACGACGTGCTGGACCCCGAGGTGCTGACGATCGGGTTCGCCAGGCGAGTGCCGTCCTACAAGCGGCTCACGCTGATGCTGCAGGACCCGGAGCGGCTGACCGAGCTGCTGCTGGACCCGGACAAGCCCGTGCAGATCGTGATCGCCGGCAAGGCGCACCCCGCCGACGAGGGCGGCAAGAAGCTGATCCAGCAGATCGTCAAGTTCGCCGACCGTCCCGAGGTGCGCCACCGCATCGTCTTCCTGCCCGATTACGACATGACGCTCGGCCAGCTCCTGGTCCAGGGCTGCGACGTCTGGCTCAACAACCCGCTGCGCCCGCTGGAGGCCTCGGGCACCTCCGGCATGAAGTCGGCGCTCAACGGCGGCCTCAACCTGTCCATCCGCGACGGCTGGTGGGACGAGTGGTACGACGGCACCAACGGCTGGGCCATCCCCACGGCCGACGGGGTGGACGACCCCGACCGGCGGGACGAGCTGGAGGCGACCGCCCTCTACGACCTGATCGAGCACGAGGTGGCCGACCGCTTCTACGACCGGGCCGGCGACGGGCTGCCGCGCCGCTGGATGGAGATGGTCAAGCACACGCTGACCTCGCTCGGGCCCAAGGTGCTGGCCGGGCGGATGCTGCGCGACTACGTGGTGGGCCTCTACTCGCCTGCCGCCCGCGCCGCCCAGGCGCTGTCGGCCGACTCCCACGCCGCCGCCAAGGCGTTCGCCGCCTGGCGGCTCAGGGTCACCAGGGCCTGGCCGGGCGTGCGGGTGGAGCACGTGGAGGCCTCCGGCATCGGCGACACCCCGGAGGTGGGCGCGGCGTTGGAGCTGCGCGCCACCGTCGCGCTGGGCGACCTGGAGCCGGGCGACCTGCTGGTGGAGGCCGCGTACGGCAAGGTCGGCCCGCACGACGAGCTGATCCGTCCCGCCTACCTGGAGCTGACCGCCGGCGAGGTGGAGGACGACGGCCGGGCCCACTACAGCGGTGTGGTGCCGCTGGATCGGACCGGCGCCTTCGGCTACACCGTCCGGGCCGTCCCGCACCACCCACTGGCCGCCGCGCGGGCCGAGCTGGGCCTCATCGCGGTGCCGGAGGAGCCCGCCGGCATGACCAACGGCATCCTACGGTGATCCGGTGCCGGTGGACCAATGCACCGGCACCGGCATAATCGGATCTGTGGACGACAGCGGCAACAGCCTGCGGGCAGACAATCTGGTGGCCACGGTCCGGGGTGTGCTGCCGTCCTTGACGCCGGCCGCCAGGACCGTCGCCCGCCTGATCCTCGAAGACCCGGCGACCGTGGCGAAGAGCACCATCACCGAGCTGTCGGCCGCCTCCGGCACCAGCGAAGCCACGATCGTGCGCACCGCGCGGCTGCTCGGCTTCGCCGGCTATCCGCAGCTCCGGCTGGCCCTGGCGGCGGCCGCCGCCCAGCCCGACAGGCTGGTGCCCGGCGACCTGGCGCCCGACGACCCGCTGTCGGAGGTCATCCAGAAGGTGGCCAGAGCCGAGTCCGAGGCGATCAACGACACGGTCGCCCAGCTCACCTCGGAGCGGCTCGGCCTGGTCGTCGACGCCATCGTGGGCGCCCGCAGGGTCGACGCCTACGGCGTGAGCGCCTCGGGGCTGGTGGCGGCGGACATGGCGCAGAAGCTGCTGCGCATCGGCCTGTCCTGCCACGCCTTCCAGGACGCCCACCTGGCCTTGACCAGTGCGGTGCTGCTCAAGGCCGGTGACGTGGCGATCGGCATCAGCACCTCGGGCGAGACGCCCGACGTGATCGAGCCGCTGCGGCGGGCGGGGGAGGCCGGCGCGACCACCGTCGCGATCACCAACAACCCCCGCTCCGCCATCGCGGAGCTGGCCGAGCACGTGCTCATCTCGGCCGGGCGCGAGACGGAGTTCCGTCCCGGCGCGCTGGCCAGCAGGATCAGTCAGCTCCTCGTCGTCGACTGCGTCTTCGTCGGCGTCGCCCAGCGCACGTTCGACTCCTCGCAGGAGGCTCTCACCAGCACCAGGCGCGCCGTCGCGGAGTTCACCAGGCGAACGACACCCGCACGTCGTCAGCCTTGACGAACATCACCCGGTGCCCGAACTGGATCTGCAGATACCTCGTCGTGCCCCGGACCACCGTGTGGCCGGCCGGGTCGAAGGTGACGGCCCGGTAGTACTCCGTCGCCGCCGGCCCGGACAGCGTGTACTTCTCGCCCGCCGAGAACGTGTACTGCAGCGGGGTGACCGCCTGGTACGGGATGCCCTCGGGGTAGGCCTCCTGCTCCGGGTACGCCCTGCCGTACACCGGGACCGTCGCCAGGCCCGGCCTGGGCGTCACCACGGGCCCCGCCGACGGGATGGCGGTCCGTGCCCCGGCGGGGTTGTGGAACCAGGCCTTCTGGCCGAGGTACCAGATCGCCGTCCAGTCGCCCTGCCGCTCGGCCACCGCGTAGCGCTGACCGGTGCTGGCCCTGGCGCTGTGGTCGTACACGCTGTAGAGGGACTCGCCGGTCGGGTGCTTGCCGATGTCCTTGACCAGCGGCGCGTCCTCGCGCGGCGCGGTGCGCAGCCAGACCGTGCCGGCGCTGAGCGGCGGGCAGTCCGCCTCCGGGTCGGCGCGGTCGCAGCCGTAGAAGTGCGGCTTGTTGGTGGCGAAGTCGGGCCTGATCATGACGCTGCCCGACTTCGGGCCGCCGAACGGGCGCAGGGGGGCGCCGAGCAGCTTGAAGTAGTGCGCCCAGTCCCAGAAGGGGCCCGGGTCCTCGTGCATGCCCCTGACCGTGGTCGGCAGCGTGCCGGGCACGTTGTCGTGGCCGATGATGTGCGCCCGGTCCAGTGGCACGCGGTGCTTGGCCGCCAGGTAACGCACCAGCTTGGCCGAGGTGCGGTACATCGCCTCGGTGTACCAGGAGCCGCCCTCGGCGAGGAAGCCCTCGTGCTCCAGGCCGATGGACTTGGCGTTGACGTACCAGTTGCCGGCGTGCCAGCCGACGTCCTTGGTCTTGATGTGCTGGGCGATGTGCCCGTCGGTGGAGCGCAGGGAGTAGTGCCAGCTCGCGCCGTAGGTGGCGTCCTGGACCAGGCCGATCGAGGGGGCGAAGTAGCCCTCCATGTCGTGGATGACGATGTAGTCGATCTTCTGGTTGACGGGACGGTTCGCCAGGTCGTGGTTGCCGTAGTCGTCCGGCGGCAGCTCTTGGTAGGCGGCCGGCATCCACTCGCAGGAGATGGTGCGCGGGCACTCCACGCCGTCACGGCGCGGCGGGCGCAGGCCCAGCTTCTCCAGCCAGGAGGCGACCGTGGACAGCCTGGGGACCGGCGCGAGCCTGACCCGATGGCCGTCGTCGGTGACGCGCTCCTCGCCCGCCTTGATGGTGGCGAAGACCTCGTCGGCGAAGAACTTGGCCGCCTCCGACTCCGCGGCCCCCGAATAGCGGGCGACCGCGCCGTACCACTGGCCGGGGTCGTCGCTGAGCGGCGCGCCGAGGGACTTCTGGTAGTCGGCCAGCAGGGCCGCGCCGCCCCTGATGTTGGCCGCCGGGTCGGTGCGGAGCTCCTCGTGGCTCTCGCCGGTGAGCTGGGCGGCCTTCTCCATGGTGCGCAGCGCGGCGGGGATCTCGGCCGGGGCGGGTGTGTGGGCGGGGGCGGGCTGCGGCCGGCTGTCGTCGCCTCGTGGGTCCTCCGCGCCTTCGGTGTGGTGGTTGGTCCCGGTGTAGGCGGCGGCGTCGGTCAGGTGCATGGGCCCGAATCCGGCGTCGTTACTGGGCCGCCCGGCGTGGGCGTCCCAGCGTGACTCGAGGTAGGAGACGCCGAGCAGCACGCTCTCGGGCACCTGGAACTCCTCGGCCGCCGCGCTGAAGGCCCGCTGCCGGTCGTCCGGCTCCGCGGCCCGCGCGACCGGGGTGTTCACTAAGGGCAGGATGGCGACCGCGGCGATCGCCAGCGCTCTGCGCATGTACCGCTCCTTGACTGGGGGGTTCTGGACCGAGTCAGCGTCTCAATGATTTCCTTCTTCGGCGAGAGTTTTTGCGAAGGAATATTTCAGCCATGGCATTGTAGGGTCGGATCATGGCTGAGTTCGTGAACGTCGAGGTGGCCGACCAGATCGCCACGATCAAGCTGGACCGTCCCAAGATGAACGTGCTCAACGCCCAGGTCCAGCGGGAGATCGCCGAGGCGGCGCGGGCCGTGGACGCCGACCCGCTGGTGCACGCGGTCATCCTCTACGGCGGCGAGCGGGTCTTCGCCGCGGGGGCCGACATCAAGGAGATGGGCGCCATGTCCTATACCGACATGGCCACCCACTCCCGCGCGCTGCAGGACTGCCTGACCGCCGTCGCCCACGTCGGCAAGCCCGTCATCGCGGCCGTCACCGGCTACGCCCTGGGCGGCGGCTGCGAGCTCGCCCTGTGCGCCGACTTCCGGGTCGCGGGGGAGTCCGCCAAGCTGGGTCAGCCCGAGATCCAGCTCGGCATCATCCCCGGCGCCGGCGGCACCCAGCGGCTGCCCCGCCTGATCGGCCCGGCGCGGGCCAAGGACCTCATCTTCAGCGGCCGGCACGTGCCGGCCGCCGAAGCCCTCGCCATCGGCCTGGTGGACCGGGTCGTCCCCGACGCCGAGGTCTACCAAGCGGCCCGCGACTGGGCCGCCACCTTCACCGGCGGCCCCACGGTCGCCATGAAGGCCGCCAAGCAGGCCGTGGACCAGGGTTTGGAGGTGGACCTCGACACCGGGCTGGAGATCGAGCGGCTCCAGTTCTCCGGGCTCTTCGCGACGGATGACGCGAAGATCGGCATGGGGGCGTTCACCGAGAAGTCCACCCCCAAGTTCACGGGCCGCTGACCCTTCTGGTGGTCAGCAGCGTGTCGTAGGCCGGTTTCGGCGCGAGGTTCTCGTCCAGCAGGCACGCCGAACCCTCACCGTCGAACCAGCCCGGGACCCAGGAGTGCCGGTCGGTGAAGCCCCAGACGGTGAACTCACGGCAGGCCCGCACGCTGAGGCAGTCGCTCAGCGCCCTGCCGTAGTACTCCGCCTGGGTGGCGAGCTTCTCCGGCGTCACCGGCAACACCATGCGCACGTCGAGCTCGGTGACGGCGATCTCCAGGCCGAGGTCGGCGAAGCGCCGCATGACGTTCGCCCAGTCGCCCGGGTAGTCGTACTGGATGCCGAGGTGGCCCTGGAAGCCCATGCCGTCGATCGGCACCCGCTGCGCCTGCAGCTCCTTGATGAGGCTGAGGGTGCCCTCGATCTTGGGCGCGTTCCACTCCACGTTGTAGTCGTTCAGGTAGAGCTTGGCGCGCGGGTCGGCGCGGCGCGCCCAGCGGAAGGCGTCGGCGATGTAGCCGGGGCCGAGGTGCGTCAGCCAGATGCTCTGCCGCATCGTGCCGTCCTCGTTCAGGGCCTCGTTGACCACGTCCCAGGCTCGGATCTTGCCCTTGTAGCGGCGGACCTGGGTGGTGACGTGGTCGCGCAGGATCTTCCTGAGCTCAGTGGCGTCGATCGTGCCGTCCTCGACGCCGCCGGTCAGCCAGGCGGGGAGCTGGTTGTGCCAGACCAGCGTGTGCCCGCGCACCTGCTGGCCGTGGCGGCGCGCGTTGCGCACCACTTCGTCGGCGTCCTCCCAGGCGTACACGCCGCGTTCGGGCTCGACCGACTCCCACTTCATCGCGTTCTCCGCGGTGATGTGGTCGAACTCGCGGTTGAGCCTGGCCTGGTAGTCCGGCTCGGCGCGCAGGGCGGCGACGTCCACGGCGGAGCCGATGCTGATGTGGAGCTTGCGCGCCAGGTCCCGCAGGTCGTCCACGCGGTGGTGCCCGTGCTCGGGCCCGTGCCCGGGCCCGTGCTCAGCTCCGGTGGCGGACGCGGGTAAGGCGATGGCCGGCACGGCGAGCGCCAGCGTCAGAGCGAGGATCAGTGGTCTCATCTGTGTCCCTTGACGACGATGGTGGTGAGTGCGCGTGGCTGGAGGGTGACCGTCGAGCCGTCGACCGGCCGTGGGGTGAGTGAGTTGGCGTTGTCGGTGAGGTAGGAGGTGGCCCTGCCGCGCACGCCCTTCCAGGTCAGGGCCGTGGTGCCGGTGTTGAGCACCTCGATCACCTCGGAGCCGTCGGGGTTGCGGAACGCCGAGACCTTCAGCGCGGGGTCGGCCGCCGAGGCGCCGAGGCGGACCGCGCCCGGCCTGATGAACCTGCTGTAGGCGGCCAGCGCCCACATCCGCTTGGACACCCGGTAGGTCTTGGCCACGTCGTCGATCTGCATCAGGGCGCGGGTGGCGCCGCGTGAGGCGCCGAACCAGTAGACGTAGGCGTTGACGTTGCCGAGGGTGAGCGCGTCGTGCACCGCCTGCGCGATGGTGAGGCCGTCGTAGCCGCTGCCGTCGTCCCAGTTCTCGTTCCAGGTGTCACCGTTCGGGTTCCACTCCGACATCCAGGTGTGCCGCTCGGTCGGCAGCGGGCCGTCGACCGGGCTGGCGTAGGTGTGGCCGGTGTGGACCTTCACCCAGCGGCGCGCCTGCGGATCGGCCTCGATCGCCGCCGTGTACGCCTTGGCCTCGTTCCAGCCGAATGAGTCGCAGCAGGTCACCTTGACGCCCCTGGCGATCGGCCCCAGCACCTTGACGAACTCGGCGGCCTGCTCGGGGGTGAAGCGCATGGAGGCGTACGACGCGGTGTAGTCGGGCTCGTTCGTGAACCCGAGATCGGTGATCTTGATCCCTTCGCGGGCGTAGAACTTCGTGTACTGCGTCAGGTAGCGGGCGTACGCCTCGCGCCACTCGGGCAGCAGGGTGCCGCCGTTCTTGTCGTCGCCGTTGTCCTTCATGTAGCCGGGGGCGCTCCAGGCGTCGGCGAAGAACCGTTGCACGCCGTAGGCCTTGGCCTCCTTGGCCACCCAGACCTGGCTGTTGTCGTCGCCGTCCCAGACGTACTTCGGCGGCGCGTCCGGGCCGCCGGGGTCCTCGGGCTGGATGGAGACCATGTGGTCGTACGGGCTGCCCGCGGGGGAGGAGCCGATCCCGAGGCGCAGGATGCTGAGTCCGGCGCCCTTGCGGCGGTCGAACCACAGGTCGAGGATCTCGCGCTGCTGCTCCGGCGACAGCGCGCGCAGCAGCTCGTTGCGGCGGAAGGCCTGGGACAGGCCGAACCCGTCGATCCGCTGGTGCCGGACGTGTTCCTGCACGGTGATCGTGGGCGGATCGCCGGGGTGGGCCGGGTTGACCGCCGTGAAGCCGAGCAGGACGGTCGCGACAACGCCTCTCAACATGGGCGCCTCCGAAAGTTTCGGGTTCGTGACGATAAATTTCGCCGAACGTCGGAAAACGTAAGCGGGGACGGCGCTCACGTCAACACCCGTGTCAAGGTCTCCGTCCCCGGAACGGTCAGTTGCGGCACCCATGCCGATCTTGACAAGCGCGTCCTGGCCGGGGCTGGTTTGCCACTATGGTGACGTTTCATGAAGCGCGTCCTCGTCCCCGCCCGGCTGCGTTCGGCGGTGCGCAGCTGGTTCGACTCCCGCTACATCTCCGTAACTGACCATCGTCAGGACATCAGGGACGCCCTGTGGGAGGTGCAGACCCTGCGCAGGGAGATGGCCGCCCTCCAGGGCGAGGTCGAGCGGTTGAGAAGCGCCGGGCCGCCGGTGAAGGGCGGGGTGGACAAGGCCACCTTCGAGCAGACGCGCAAGCTCACCCAGGAGACCGCCAAGGCGCTCGACGGGCTGCTGCGCAACGAGGTGCTCGTCTGGCAGGCGATCGACGAGATCAGATCCCGGCTGCCCGCCGGCGGGGAGCGGCCGTGCGCGTGAGCTGGGACGGGGGCAGGCTGACCTTCCGCCTGGACCCCGAGGACGAGATCACCGGCAGGGCCGCGGACGGGCATCCGGTCAAGCTCGCCATCAACACCTGCACCGTGCACGACGTGCCGGACGAGGCGCACCCCGACCTGTTCGCGGTCGCCGCCTGGACCGTCGTCGCGCCGTGGACGCGCCGCCGGATCACCTTCGACCGGGCCGTCTCCGCCGCCCTCGCCGCCGCGCTGCACGACGGCTGGGGGATCGAGGCCGGGCCCGTGGGCGCCGAGCCGCGCCCGGCCGGGCGGCGCCTGGCGATCTCCTACAGCGGTGGCGCCGACTCCGTGGCCGCCGCGACGATCTACCCCGAAGCGCCGTTCGTGCACTTCAAACGGGTCTCGCACGACCGGGTGCCGAACCGCTGGCCGCACTACCGCTCCGACGTGCTGGCCGACCTCGCGGGCAAGACCGGGCGCGAGCTCTCCGTCGTGCCGTCCGACCTGGAGTTCACCCTGGCCGAGCCCAGGCCCGGCTACCCCGAGCACCACGCGGTCGCGGCGGGGGCGCTGCTGCTGGCCGACCGGCTGGACCTCGGCGGCCTGGCCTTCGGCTACGAGCTCGGCTCCCGCTGGCTGGGCGGCGGCCGCTACCTGAAGCGGTACACCCCGGACAACCCCATGTGGGCGCCGCACGGCGCGTGGGGACGGCTGTTCGCCGCGGCGGGCGTGCACATCGTGCTGCCGGTGGGCGGCGTGAGCGAGGCCGTCACCATGCGCCTGGCCCTGGAGTCCGACCTCAAGGACCAGGTCCGGTGGTGCCTGACCGGCACCACCGGCCCCTGCCGCACCTGCGCCAAGTGCCTGTACAAGGAGCTCGTCCAGGCCGCCGTCGAGCGCCGCCCGCTCGACACGCCCATCACCGCCGACCATCCGCGAGCCGCCAAGTGGCTCCGGCCGCCCCCGTACGGCGGTCAGGAGATGGTCGAGTACGGACTCGCCCGCGTCCCCGGCATCGAGCGGACCCTCTTCGGCGGGGTCATGCACCACTTCGACGCCACCGAGGAGTCCACGACCTGGCTCGACCACTGCTACCCGCCCGCGATCGAGGAGATCGCCGCCCCCTGGCGCGGCAGGGCGGCCGCCTTCATGACGTCGGAGGTCGGCCTCATGACGCGTGAGGAGGCGCTTCGGGTGGAGACATGGGGCACCGCCGGTGGACCCGCGCCGCCCAGCCGGAAGAATGCGGTGAGATGAACAGGAGCGGCGAATGAGGGTCTACCTGTCGGTCGACATGGAAGGCGTCACCGGACTGACCGATCCGGAGGAGATGCACGCGGGCAAGCGCGGCTACGACCGCGGGTGCGAGCTCATGACGGCCGACGCCAACGCCGTCATCGACGGCGCGTTCGCGGCGGGCGCCGATCGGGCGCTGGTCAACGACGCGCACGGGTCGACCAAGAACCTGCGGATCGACCTGCTCGACCCGCGTGCCACCCTGATCCGCGGGCCGGGCAAGGCGCAGCGGATGGCGCAGGGGCTCGACGGGTCCTTCCAGGCCGCCTGCCTGGTCGGCTACCACGCGCGGGCCGGCGTACGGCACGGCGTGCTCAACCACACCTGGATGGGCAAGGAGATCCAGAACGTCTACCTCAACGGCGAGGAGTGCGGCGAGACGCGGGTGGTGGCGGCGTGCGCCGGCTTCCACGGCGTGCCCGTCGTGCTGGTGACCGGGGACGAGGCGGTCGGCGAGGAGGCGCGTGAGCTGCTCGGCGACGTGGAGACCGTGGCGGTCAAGAAGGGCATCGACAAGTTCTCGGCCGAGCTGCTGCCGCCGAGCGTGGCCCAGGCCCGCATCCGTGAGGCCACGGTGAAAGCGCTCAATCGGTTGAGCGACTTCACGCCCTATACGATTCCCGCGCCGTACACGCTGGGGGTGGAGTGGAACTCCACCGCCATCGCGGCCGCTGTGGCGCTGGTTCCCGGCGTCAAGTCGGTCGGGTCGCGGCACACCGAGTTCACCACTGACGACTACACGGAGATCATGGCGCTGTTCGGCATCTTCGCCACCATCGGCGGCCAGGTCGCCTGCGGCAGCGGTCCGTACGGCTGAGTGTGCGGGAGTAGCTGACATGGAAGGCGCGGCGCTGACCAGGCGCGGGCTGCTGGTGGGCATCGGGGCCGCCGGGGGCGCGGGCGCGATGTACGCCGCCATGGGGGCGCTCGGGCTGGCGCCGGGCGAGCAGGACAGGGCGTTCACGCCGCCGCGAGCGAGCGACTTCTCGCTGCGGGGCAGGGCCGCGGGCAAGGTGGTGATCCTCGGGGCCGGGGTGGCGGGGCTGACGGCTGCCTACGAGCTCGGCAAGGCCGGCTACGACTGCACGGTGCTGGAGGCCAGGGGCAGCGCCGGAGGGCGGAACCGCACGTTACGCGGCGGGGACCGGCTGACCGAGCTGAACGGGCCGGCGCAGCAGGTGACGTTCGGCGAGGGGGTCTACTTCAACGCCGGGCCCGCGCGGATCGCGCCGTGGATGGTCACCCTGGACTACTGCCGCGAGCTGGGCATCCCCATCGAGACGTTCGTGAACCGCAACGCGCACGCCTATGTGCACACCAGCGGCCGGACGATGCGTTCGGGAGCGGCCCGAGCCGACATGTACGGATATGTCGCCGAGCTGCTCGCCAAGGCGACCGACCTCGGCGCGCTCGACAAGAAGCTCACCGAAGACGACCGGGAGCGGCTGCTGGACTTCCTCAGGAGGTTCGGCGACCTCGGCCCCAAGCTCGATTATCAGGGCTCCACCAGGCGCGGCTACGCCGAACTCCCCGGCCTCGACGCCGGCGCCCCGCTCGGCGCGCCGGGCACGCTGAGCCAGGTCCTCGCCGCCGGCACCGGCCGGGCGATCACCAACGACTTCGGCTACGACCAGGCCACACCGATGTTCCAGCCCGTCGGCGGGATGGACGCGATCGTCACCCGGCTCGTCGAGGCGGTGGGCGCGGACCGGATCAGGACCGGCGCCCAGGTCACCCAGATCACCAGCCTGGCCGACGGCGTCGAGGTCACCTGGCGGGGCGGCCGGATGAAGGCCGACTACTGCGTGGCCACCCTCCCGCCGCACGTCCTGGCGAAGATCCCGCACAACCTGGGCGAGCCCGTCACGGCCGCCCTCCGCACGCCCGTCCCCGTCGCCGCGGGCAAGATCGGCCTGGAGTACGGCAGGCGCTGGTGGGAGATCGAGGACCGGATCTACGGCGGCATCACCGAGACCGACCTGGACATCACGCACATCTGGTACCCCTCGCACGACTACCACGCCACCCGCGGCGTAGTGGTCGGCTACTACAACACCGGGGCCGAGGCCGAGCTGTACGGCGCGCTCACCCCAGAGGACCGCCGGCGGCGCGCGCTCACTCAGGGCAAGAAGATCCACGGTGAGAAGTACCGCGGCGACGTGCTGTCGGCCGCCTCCATCGCCTGGGAGCGCCAGGAGCACATCCAGGGCGGCTGGGTGCGCTGGCCGGCCATTGATTCGTCCTTCACTCTTCTGCAACGTCCCAGCGGAAGGGTGTACTTCGCGGGCGACTGGCTCACCCATCTGATCGCCTGGCAGGCGGGGGCCATGCAGTCGGCCCGCAGTGCCGTCACCCAGCTGCACCAGCGGGTGCTGCGGACGCCGTGACGGCGCACGCCGCTCCCGTGACCGGCGTAGGGTCCTGGGAGAGCGATCGAGGAGCTGGGATGACGTTGGACTGGGTGCCCGCCACCGACCGGGACGACCTGCTGGCCGATCCGGTGGCGCGTGCCGTGCGGGAGGTCGACGGCGCGAGGGTGGCCGAGATCGACCCCGAGCTGGCCGACACGGCCGCGTTCTGCGAGCGCTACGGCGTGGCGCTCGACGCGTCGGCCAACTGCGTGGTCGTCGCGGCCAGGCGCGGCGGCGAGGTCCGCTACGCCGCCTGCATGGTGCTGGCCACGATGCGGGTGGACGTGAACGGCGTGGTGCGCAAACACCTGGACGCGCGCAAGGCGAGTTTCGCGCCGATGGCACAGGCCGTGGAGCTCACCGGGATGGAGTACGGCGGCATCACCCCGATCGGACTGCCCGACGACTGGCCGATCCTGGTGGACACGGCCGTCGCCGACCACCCGGACGTGGTCATCGGCAGCGGGGTGCGCCGCTCCAAACTCGCCGTTCCCGGGGCCGCCCTGGCCTCGCTGAAGAGTGCCGACGTGATCAGTTTGGCCAACTGAAGCCAATTCGAGACCGTTGATTGGGAAACCGATGGGCCCTGTCTGGACGTTGTACGACTGGGAATGTGGCCTCGTGGTTCATCTCGTGGGCGGGGATTAAGCCGGTATGGTGCTTCATGCCATGAACGATGACCGACTCGGCCCTTACCGGCTGCTCAGGCGGCTCGGTGAAGGCGGAATGGGCGTTGTCCACCTCGCTGTCGACCCTCAGGGACGGCAGGTGGCGGTCAAGGTCCTGCGCGCCGAAGTCGCCGGTGACGAGGTCGCCAGGCGGCGGCTTTCGCGTGAGGTCGAGACGATGCGCCGGGCGCGCAGCAAGTACATCGCCGAGGTGCTCGACGCCGACGTGACCGGTCATCGCCCCTACATCGTCACGCGTTATGTGGCCGGCCGGCCGCTCGACGAGATCATCAAGAACGACGGGCCGCTCGACCTGCCCGCGCTGGTGCGGATCGGCCACGGGATCGCCGTGGCGCTGGCCGCCGTGCACTCGGTCGGCGTCATCCACCGCGACCTCAAGCCGGGCAACGTGCTGATCCTCGACGGCGAGCCCGTCCTGATCGACTTCGGCATCGCCCAGGCGGTCGACGCGACCCGGCTGACCCAGACGGGCATGTTCATCGGCACGCCCGGTTATCTCGCGCCGGAGATCATCGAGGGGCAGGAGGCCGGGCCCGAGGTCGACATCCACGCCTGGGCCGGCACGCTGCTGTACGCCGGGACCGGCCAGCCGCCCTTCGGCAAGGGCACGCTGGAGATGATCTTCTACAACATCACCGCGGGCAAGGCCGACGTCAGCGCCGCCCCGGCGGCCATCCAGCCGCTGCTCAAGGCCGCCTTCCAGCGCAACCCTGGCAAACGGCCCAAGGCCGCCGAGTTGGCCGAGCAGACCGCGCGGATGCTCACCACGCCGCCGGGCGGGATGCCCGACGAGATCTCCACCGTGCCGCGCCCCGACGCCGAGCCGCCGCCCGTGGAGAGCCTGCTCCCGCCGCGCGACCCCGCCGTCACGCCGCCGTACGGCGCCGATCGCCCCTACGAGCCCCGCATCGCCCCCCAGCCCAGCAGCGGCCCCCAACCCAGCAGCGGCCCCCAGTTTCGCGGTGCGCCCCAGCCCGGTAGCGGGCCGCATGACGCGCCGGGGGACGGCTGGGCGCGCCCGCAGGACGTGTCCTCGGCGCAGCCGCCGTGGGACGCCTCCACGCCGCCGATGACGCCGCGCAAGCTCGTCGAAGGCCAGCACCCGCACGGTCAGCCCCCGGTCCAGCAAGGGCCGCCGGGCCAGGACCACCAGTACGTCTCGCTGCTGCCCGAACAGGGCGACCCGTGGCCCACCCGCAGGGTGAGCCCGGAGGAGCTGCGCCAGATGCAGCGGGAGGCGGCGTCCCAGCCGAGCCTGCCCTGGCAGCAGGCGCCCGCGCAGGCCGCGAGCCACGGCCAGGCCGCCCCGCCCCGCGAGGCGGGCCACGGGCAGGCGGGTCCGTCGCGTGAGGGTGACATGCCGACCAGGCGGGTGCGTCCCGAGGGGCCCGACTACGGCAGGGGCAACCCGGTCCAGCCGCCGCCCTACATCCCGGTGCAGGGCCAGTTCCAGCCCGACCTCAGGACCAAGCGCGAGCCGTTCATCCCCGGCGCGATCCCCGGGCAGGCCCTGCAGCGCTCGGCGGCGTACGGCGTGGCGGGCGCGATGCTGCTGATCATCATGATCGTGCTGGCGTCCCTGGCCCCGGTGGTGGTGGCGATCCTGGCGATCCCGGTCGCGGTGCTGCTGCGCGCCGCCGACCTCGCCCAGCCGGAGCTCCGGGCGACCGGCGCGGCGTCGCTCGACGTCATCAGGGTGTTCGCCTTCCCCAAGGCGCTGGCCAAATCGGCGGGCATCACGCTCGCCCTGTTCCTCTACGCGCTCATCCTTGGACTGCCGGTGACGCTCCTGCTCACGGTGGTGGCGGGGATGAGCCCGTACAACGCTCTGGCGTGGGGGAGCGCGGTGGCGTTGTGGACCGTCTGCGCGGGCCCGGGGGTGGAGGGGCCCGGCAGACAGATGCGCAGGACGCTGTCGTCCCTCGTACCCTCGAGAACAGCGGCGATGGTGATGGCGGGAGTCTTCGCGGCAGGAGCCGCGCTCTCGCTGATCCTCGCAGTCAGCACGTTCGGGGACAACACGAGGAGGGCCATATGGGCTCCGGTGGACGTCGGACCGGTGGTCGGGCTGCTCAACGATCTGAAGGGGGACTCGGGGGGATGACGCGGGGCAGGTGCCGATGAGCACGGGCGACACCCAGACGCCAGAGCGGCTCGGGCCCTACCGGCTGGTCAGGAAGATCGGCGAGGGCGGCATGGGGGTTGTCCACCTGGGGCTCGACGGTGAGGGCCGCGAGGTCGCCGTCAAGGTGCTGCACCCGCACGTCGCGGCCGACCTCAAGGCACGCGACCGGCTGACCCGCGAGGTCGAGACGATGCGCCGGGTGCGCAGCCCGCACGTCGCCGAGGTGGTCGACGCCGAGCTCGTCGGCGGTCAGCCGTACGTCGTGACCCGCTTCGCCCCAGGCCGCACGCTGGAGGCGACGGTGCTGGAGGAGGGCGCGCTGCCGGCGCGCCAGCTCATCAGGCTGACCCAGGGGCTCTGCCAGGCCCTGGTGGCCATCCACGCCGCCGAGGTGATCCACCGCGACTTCAAGCCCTCCAACGTCATGCTCGTCGACGGCGAGCCGCTGGTCATCGACTTCGGCATCGCCCATCTGGTCAACGCCACCCGGCTGACCCAGACGGGGATGTTCGTCGGCACTCCCGGCTATCTCGCGCCCGAGATCATCCGGGACTCCGAGATCACCCAGGCGGCCGACGTGCACTCGCTGGCCTCCACGGTGTTCTTCGCCGCGGTCGGCGCGCCGCCGTTCGGCACCGGCACCTTCGAAGCGGTCTGCTACAACATCATGGAAGGGCGGGCACAGCTCGACAAGGCGCCCGTGTGGCTGCGCGGCTGGCTGCTCCGGGCCCTCCAGGTGGATCCCGCCGCCCGGCCCAACGCCCACGAGCTGCTGAAGATGGCCCGCGCGCTGGACCCCTCGGTGACCACGTTCAACCAGCCGGCCCCGGACGACGGGCCGGGCCGCACCAAGCGGGTGCCGTCCCGTACGCGGACCATGGACGCCTACTCCGACCTGCTGCCGCCCGTCGAGTACGAACGCCCGGCGCGTGAGGTGAAGCCGGCCAGGCAGGAGCGGCCGCCGCCCTACATCCCGGCGCCGATGTCGGCCAGGCCGCCCAGGGCCGACCAGCGCGTGGCCGGCTACCCCGCGCCGCGGCCGACGGCCTACCAGCCGGCGCAGCCGCCGGCGCCTCAGCAGCAGGTCAGGCCCTACACGCCGCCTCCCGCGCCGGCGGCCGAGCGTAAGCGCTATCTGGCGGGCAGCCAGTTCGTCGCGCTGCTGCTGCTGGTCTCGCTGATCGCGCTGACCGTGATGCTGCCCGTCATGGTGGGCGCGGTGGCGATCGCGCTCGCGGTGGTCTTCAGGGTGGGCGAATACCTGTTCGGTGACATGGTGAAGCGGCGTCAGGTGCGCGGCAGCAGTGCCGCAGATCCACTGCTCGTGCTGGTGGGCACGCCATGGGCGCTGGTCAAGGCCTCGCTGGTGAGCCTGGTCCACGTTCCGCTGGCCATCGCCTTCGGGGCGTGCGTCTGGGGGGTGCTGCGCTGGGGCGGCGGGCTGACCGTGAACGACGCCGCCGCCTACGCGGCCGGCGCCTTCGCGGCCGGGCTGTTCGTGCTGCCGGGCGGCGGGGCGCCGCGCAAGGCGGTCACCCGTACGCTCACCGGTGTGCTGCGTACTCCGGGGGCGGCTCTGGCGGCCGCCATGGTCGCCGGCACGGTGGCGCTGTTCGCGGTGATGTTCGCGCTGGGCGCGGAGACCGTGTGGGATCCGTGGCGGGCCCCCGAGACGGTGATCGACGAGCTGACCGCCAGTGCCCGCAACAGCGCGACCGGGTTGATCACCGGCCTGGTCGACGACCTGCTGAAGGACCTGAACCTCGGGTTCCTGTCTCCCTGGTCCTGAGTGTCCCCGCCCCGCGGCGGGGGGAGAGAAGGGGTATGAGCGAGCACCTCGGCCCCTACGAGTTGCTGTCGCGGCTGGGCGCGGGCGGGTTCGGCCAAGTGCACCTCGCCCTGGACCCGGACGGCCGCACGGTCGCCGTCAAAGTGCTGCACCCGCACGTCGCGGCCGACGCCGGCGCGCTGGCGCGGCTGGCCCGCGAGGTGGAGACCATGCGGCGGGTGGGCGGGCCGCACGTGGCGGAGGTGCTCGACGCCTCGCTGGAGGGCGCCAAGCCCTACCTCGTCACCCGTTACGTCCAGGGCAGGCCGCTGAGCTCCGTCCCGGTGCCGGTGGCCGACCTGCGGTCGCTGGCGACCGGCCTGGCCGACGCGCTGCTGGCCGTACACGAGGCGGGGGTCGTGCATCGCGACCTCAAGCCCGCGAACGTGATGATGACCGAGGGCGACCCCGTCGTCATCGACTTCGGCATCGCCAGCGCGCTCGACTCCCTGTCGGTCACCGCCTCCGGCGCGGTGGTCGGCACGCCGGGCTACTTAGCACCGGAGGTGCTGGAGGGCGGTGCGGCGGGGCCGGAGGCGGACGTGTTCTCCTTCGGCGCGACGCTGGCCTACGCCGCGACCGGCCGCCAGCCGTACGGGCAGGGGCCGGCGTCGGCGGTCGCCTACCGCGTCGTCCACCACGAGCCCGATCTGGAGGGCGTGCCCGGCTGGCTGGAGCCGCTGCTGCGCGAGTGCCTGTCCGTCGACCCGGCGGCCCGGCCCACGGCCGCGGGGATCTGCGCCCGGCTGGGCGTGGCGGCGGCCCCGCGCGCCCGCCGCCTGTCCCGGTTCTCCATGGGTACGGCGCGGCGCGAGGAGAGTGACGTTCACCACCTGTCCACGCGCGAATGGCGGCCGGGCCGGGACCGGCGGGTGGAGCCGGCGGAGCTGTCCAGGGCCCGGCACCGGGAGAAGGTGCGCAGGCGCTGGCTGGTCGGGTCGGGGTTGTTCGTGTCGCTGCTGGCGGCCGCGGCCCAGGAGCCGCTGCCGGAGGTGGCGCTGTTCCTGCTGGCCGCGTTCGTGCTGGCCGTGGTGGTGGACGCGGGGGTGGCGCTGGTCACCAAAGGGCCGTTCAGGAAGGGCAGGATCGTCGCCGACTTCACCGGCGTGGCGGGGACGCTGGGGCTCTCGCTGGCGTTGAGCGCCTTCTTCAGCACGGCGGTGCTGGCGCTGTTCGCCGGCACGGCGCTGGTGGTGGGGATCGTCTTCTTGCTCTCCGCCTGATCGGCCCCGCTTCCCGGTAACGGAACATAATTCGGTATGGTGGTGCCGAAAGCGGCTTCGCGTGTTTGCGCGTAAGCTACTCGTGGGTAACATGACCGCGGGGGCCGAGGGCACCCGCTGTCACCGCCCCCATGGGGCACCTGGCAGTCTGGACAGCATGCATCCGGCGCCCACCGCAACGTCGCGGAGGCGCACGCGAATACGGGAGGTCGGCCACCGGCCATGAACATCGTCGTCTGCGTGAAGCAGGTCCCCGACACGGCGACCGAGCGCAAGCTGCGGTCCGAAGACAACACGCTCGACCGTGACGCGGTCGACGGCGTGGTGAACGAGCTCGACGAGTACGCGGTCGAGGAGGCGCTCAAGCTCAAGGAGGCCCACGGCGGTGAGGTGACCGTCCTCACCATGGGTCCGGGCAAGGCCACCGAGACCATCCGCAAGGCCCTGGCCATGGGAGCCGACAAGGCGGTCCACCTCTTCGACGACGGGCTGCACGGCTCCGACGCGCTCGGCACCTCCTACGCGATGGCCCAGGCGCTGAAGAAGATCGGGTTCGACCTGGTCATCCTCGGCTCCGAGTCGACCGACGCGCGCACCGGCGTGCTGCCCGCGATGCTGGCCGAGCGCCTCGGCGCGCCGCAGCTCACGCTGGCCAACAAGGTCGACGTCGACGGCACGTCGATCACCGTCCAGCGGCTGACCGACTACGGCTTCGACAAGGTCGAGGCCACGCTGCCGGCCGTCGTCTCCGTGGTCGAGAAGATCAACGAGCCGCGTTACCCGTCCTTCAAGGGCATCATGGCGGCCAAGAAGAAGCCGGTTCAGACGCTGGCCATCGCCGACGCCGAGATCGACGCCTCCCAGGTGGGCCTGGACGCCTCCTGGTCCCAGGTGGTCGACTTCGCCGCCGCGCCGCCACGCGCCGCCGGCACGATCGCCAAGGACGAGGGTGACGGCGGCGCCAAGGTCGCCGAGTTCCTCGCCGCCAAGAAGTTCATCTGAGAACGGGGGTATTACTGATATGTCGGAGATTCTCGTTCTCGTTGAGCAGGTCGACGGAGAGGTCAAGAAGGTCACGCTGGAGCTGCTGACCCTCGCCCGCTCCCTCGGCACGCCCGCCGCCGTCTGGGCGGGCCCCGGCATCACCGCCGAGGCCAAGGCCAAGCTGGCCGAGTACGGCGCGGACAAGATCTACGTCGCCGGTTCCGAGGACATCGTCGGCTACGTCGTCGCCCCCAAGGCCGAGCTCCTCGCCCAGCTCGTGGCCGCCAAGTCGCCGGCCGCCGTGCTGGTGGCCGCCACGGCCGAGGGCAAGGAGGTCGCCGGACGGCTCGCCGTCAAGACCGACTCCGGGGTCATCACCGACGCCGTCGGCCTCGGCGAGGGCTTCGTCGCCGAGCAGTCCATCTTCGGCGGCGGCGTCAACGTGCACGCCAAGGTCACCAGAGGCACCCCGATCGTCGCCGTACGCCCCAACTCGACGGCCCCCGAGGCCGCTGCCGGGGCCGGTGCCGAGGAGGAGGTCTCGGTGACGCTGTCCGACTCCGCCAAGGCCGCCCGCGTCGTCGAGCGCGTCAAGCAGGAGAAGGGCGCCCGCCCCGAGCTGACCGAGGCCGCCATCGTGGTCTCCGGCGGCCGCGGCGTCGGCTCGGCCGAGAACTTCTCGGTCATCGAGGGTCTGGCCGACGCGCTGGGCGCGGCCGTCGGCGCCTCCCGCGCCGCCACGGACGCGGGCTGGTACCCCCACCAGTTCCAGGTGGGCCAGACGGGCAAGACGGTCTCCCCGCAGCTCTACATCGCCGCGGGCATCTCGGGCGCCATCCAGCACCGGGCCGGCATGCAGACCGCGAAGACCATCGTCGCGATCAACAAGGACCCCGAGGCGCCGATCTTCGAGCTGGCCGACTACGGCGTCGTGGGCGACCTGCACCAGGTCGTCCCGCAGCTCACCGACGAGGTGAACAAGCGCAAGTAGTTCCTTCGTGTACGGCTCCGCCTACGCGCGGAGCCGTACACGTCGGTCGGGCGAGTCGAGCCAGACGTACTGCCCCTCCGGGGTAACGCTCATGCCGAACCTGTCCCGGCCGGGACTTCCCCACGCGAGCCACTGCCGGTAGGCGACTTCGAGCTCGTCCCACAGGTCGTGCGGCCCTCGCTGGAAGACCGAGAATCGGTCATAGCCGGGCGCCTGATGGATCTGCGCCTCGGAGTCGTCCGACCACAGCCACAGCCGGAAGCCGCCGTCCTCCTCATCGGCATGCGCGTCGTACAGATCTGGCAGCAGCCCCGCGATGGCCACGTCGGCTCCTGCCGGGGAGCGCACCACCTGCCGGGGATCGAGGCGGGTGATCGAATCCCGATAAGGGCCGTCAAGCCGGACGTCGTGCGGTCGCTGTGAGCGCATGGGCATGAAGACGGCTCCGCGATGAAACCTGCCGACGGCGCGACCGTCCGCGGTCACCGTGAGCTTGGTCAGATGCCCGGCTTCCCAGCGAGGCGTCCATGGGAGCACGATCGTCCCGCCAGGACGCGTCTGCCGCACCCACGCGTAGGGCATCCGGCTCACCCCGCAGGTGACGTGTACGCCATCGTAGGGTGCCTCCTCCGGCCGGCCATGGGCGCCGTCCCCGAGAATGAGCCGCGGATGATGACCGGCTCGCCGCAGGTTGCCGGCCGCTAGGGCGAACAGGGCCGGGTCGATTTCGATACTGGTCACATTCGCGTCGCCGAGACGATGTGCCAGTAATGCCGCCGTCCAGCCAGTTCCCGTGCCGATTTCCAGAATCTTGTCATTGTCGCCGGGGGCGAGAAGTCCGAGCTCGGCGGCGACGATGCCGGGTGCGGACGACGAGGATGTGTAATCGCCTTTGCCGCTTCCTACGTCGACCGCCCCGTCATTGATCTGGGTGACGATCGCCGCGTCGGAATAAACGGCTTCGATCCATCTCTGCGGGCCCGTCCTCCTGTCGATCAGGTAGCCGGAGCCGCTGTCCGGATGGCACCAGGCCCTGTCCGGCACGAACCAGTGGCGGGGAACGGCATGCATCGCCTCCCGCCACCGGTCGTCAAGGCCCGCTAATGATTCGGTGAGGGCGGCGATACGCTCACCGATATTCACTTTCCGCCTTTGTCTCCGTGCTTGCCGGGGTCCTTGGGGCTGGATCCGTTCTGGGTCGCCGGAGCTGGCTTCGGCTTGTCCAGCGGCCTGTCCGAAGGCCTCTCTTCCCTTTCGTGTTTACCCATTTGCGCAATCCTTCCCGGGCACCTGTTCTTGCACTGATCGTATCGGGGGTGGGGTTCGAGTGATGAGAATTTCAAAGTAAAGAATCGAGGGTCGATATAGTTCCTGATTACACTATTCATCGGGTGCGGCGGAGCCCGTACCACCTCACGACGTGACGGCCGGAAGCAGGATCTGGAAGGCCGCGCCCCGGCCCGGCGTCGAGCGGATCTCCACGCGGCCGCCGTGGGCGGCGACGATGGAGCGGACGATGGCCAGCCCGAGGCCCGCGCCGCCCGTCGTCCTGGCGCGGGAGGTGTCGGCCCGGTAGAAGCGGTCGAAGGCCCTGGCGGCCTCCTCCGCGCTCAGCCCGGGGCCGGAGTCCTCGATGACCAGCACCGCCTCGGCGCCCACGGTGCCGACGCCGATGCGGACCGGGGTGCCCGCCGGGGTGTGGGTGACGGCGTTTCCGACCAGGTTGCTGACCACCTGGCGCAGCCTGGCCTCGTCGCCCAGCACCGGGGCGCTCGCCGCCGGGCCGCCGTCCGGGCCGGTGAAGGTGATGGGCCTGGAGGGGTCCAGGGCGGCGAAGTCGTGCCTGGCGTCCGCGGCCAGCGTGCGCAGGTCCATGGGGGTCGGCTCCAGGGCGGCGGCCACGCCTTCGGGCTCGTCGAGGGCGGCCAGCAGCAGCAGGTCGTCCACCAGGCGGGCCAGGCGGCCGGACTCGCTCTCGATGCGGGCCAGCGCCGCCTCGGCGTCCGTGCCGCCCATCCGGTAAAGCTCGGAGAAACCCTTGATGCCGAACAACGGAGTGCGCAGCTCGTGGCTGACGTCCGCGACGAACCTGCGCATCCGGGCCTCGGACTCCTCCCTGGCCGCGAAGCCCTGCTCGATCTGCGTGAGCATGCCGTTCAGCGAGCGGGTCAGCCGGCCGACCTCGGTGCCGGGCGCGGCGGGCTCGGGCACGCGCCGGGTCAGGTCCCCGGCGGCGATCGCCGCCGCCGTCTCCTCCACCCGCCGCAGCGGCGCCAGCCCCGCGCGGATCGCCACCCCGCCCACCACCCCGAGTACGGCCAGCAGCAGCGAGCCGGCCACCAGGCTGGCCGCGCGGAGCCGGTCGACGGTGGAGTCCATCGCTTCCAGCGAGACCGCGACCGCCACCGTGGCGTAGTCGGGCGTTTCGGCGGGCGCCTCTGCGGGCGTTTCGGCGGGCGACGCCTCCTGTCCCAGGTTCAGCAAGGGCGACACCCCTTCGCCCGCGCGGGAGGGCACCGCCAGCACCCGCCATCGCTCGCCCGTCGCGTCGTCGATGGTGAACGGGTGGCTCCCCCTTGCCTTGACGGCTGCGGTGTCCAGCCTGGGCAGCACGACCTCGCCGCCCACGCCCATCTCCTGGACCAGCGTGCCGTCGGCGGCCAGGAAGGCGATGTACGCCTTGTCCGCCAGGGCGAACTCGTCCACGCTCAGCCGCGCCGGGATGGTGGCGGCCCGCTGCCGCCACTGCGCCAGAACCTCGGGAGAGAGCGTGGCCAGGGCCGAGGACAGGGGGCTGAACTGGGCGTCCATCCTGGCCAGGAGCTGGGTTTCGAGCTGCCGGACCACCACCGAGCTGATCACGGCCAGCCCGGCCACCAGCAGCGCCACCGTGATGGCGAGCAGCCGGGCGCGCAGCGACAGCCGTGCGATCATCGTTTGGGCTTCCGCAGGACGTAGCCGACGCCGTGCACGGTGTGGATGAGCTTGACGTCACCCGTGTCGAGTTTGCGCCGCAGGTAGCTGATGTAGGTGTCGACGATGCTGGAGTCGCCGGCGAAGTCGTAGCGCCACACCTGCTGCAAGATCTCCGCCTTCGGCAGCACCCGCCCCGCGTTCTCCGCCAGGTAGTGCAGCAGCCTGAACTCCGTCGGCGACAGCCGCACCGGGCTTCCCGCCCTGGTCACCTGGTGGCCGTCGGGATCGACCTCCAGGTCGTCGACCGTCAGCGTGTGGTTGCCCGGCGACGCGCCGGTGCGCCGGAGGATGGCCCTGATCCGGGCCAGGAGCTCCTCCAGGTCGAACGGCTTGGTCACGTAGTCGTCGCCGCCCAGCCGCAGGCCGTTGATCTTGTCGGCGGTGCCGTCGCGGGCGGTCAGGAACAGCACCGGCACCGGCCCCGGCCTGCCGCCGCCCCGGGGCAGGGACCTGAGCCTGCGGATCACCTCGAACCCGTCGAGGTCCGGCAGCATGACGTCGAGCAGCACCAGATCGGGCGGCTCGCGGCGGGCCGCCTCCAGGGCCTGTCTGCCGTTGTCGGCCGAGGTCACGGTGAAGCCCGCGAAGCGCAGCGTCGCCGACAGCAACTCCTTGACGGTGGGCTCGTCGTCGACCACGAGCAGCCGTTCGCCTGTTTCCGCACGCACCCGATGGCCCTTCCCTTCAGCCCGTCTTCACCTTACGAGGCCGTACGAGTGCGGCGCCGAATCCGGCCAGCGCCCCCAGCGCCGCAGCGGCCGGCACGGACAGCGGCGCGAGCCGCCCGGCGGCGCCGAAGGACACCGGGCCGAGCGAGATCGACACCTCGGCGACCCACGTCAGCACCGCCGGCAGCGCGCCGCCGACCACGGCCATCCCACCGCCCAGCCACGCCACGCGGCCGACCCCGGCCGTTCCACCTGCCGTCCCACCGGCGGTCCCACCGGCCGGCCGCGCCGGGTGGTCCGCCTGCCGGGCGGCCTGCGCCGCGATGACCGTCACCACGGCGGCCAGGGCGAGGGCCGTCACGCCGAGGCCGGGCAGGAGGTCGCCGCCGAACTGCCGGGGGACGGACATCGTCCAGGTCACGCCGCTGCCCGACGACAGCACGGCCGCCAGCAGGTTCGGCCCGGCGAGCATGATCCCGCCGCCGACCGGCCCGTTGACGGCCGCGACGACCTGCCCGCCGGCGACGGTGACCGCCGCCAGCGTGAGGAGTACGGCACACGCCGCCGGCAGCGCGGGCCGTACCCACCGGGCCACGGCGCCGGGCAGCGGCGCCCGCCGCGAGCCCAGCCACGTCAGCCCCAGCACCACGACCACCCACGCGGCCCCCGCCCCAAGGGCAGGCGGCGAGAAGATGGCCAGCGCCACCAGAAACCCGCCCACCGCCCCACCGGCCCGCAACCCGAACTCCCGCACGCCCGCCGAAGGGGCGATGCCGTGGGGGAGCATCAGGGACAGCACCGCCGCGCCCGTCAGGGTGACGCCCAGGGGCATGCCGTCGACGAGCAGGGGGAGGCCCAGGCCGGTCAGGGAGGTGGTGGCGCCCACGGCCAGGGTGAGCGCCTCCGGGAGGGTCTCCAGGCCGAGGCCGGTCTGGGCCAGGCCGGCGGCGGCGACCGCCGTCATGGCGAGCACCGCCGCCACCCCGGTCAACGCCCCCCACAGGGAGTCAGACATCGCGGGTGCGGAACCGTACGAGCGTGGCGGTCAGCATGGTGGCCACGAAGGCGAGCAGCAGGCCGAGCCCGGCCCAGATCCCGAGCCTGGAGGCCTCGACCATGGCCATGGCCTGGAAGCCGGCGGCGTTCGGCCAGTAGACGACGACGAAGCTGTGCACCGCGGGGGCTATCTCACTCAGGGCCGGGATCAGCAGGAATGCGGTGCTCACGTTCGCCGCGGCGGCAGTGCCCCGCAGCAGAAACCCGAGCGCCAGCCCGAACAGCGCCAGCAGCGCCAGCACCACCGGCGTCAGGAGCAGGAACCTGATCACCATGGGGTCGCCGAACCAGGCCCGTGGCGCCCCGGCCATCGCCAGCGTCGTCTGGCTCGTCAGGAACACCGCCAGCGCGGACACCAGCCCCACGGGCAGCACGACCAGCACGACCAGCACGCTCTTGACGACGGGCAGCCGCTCCCGGCGGCCCGCGGCGGCGGCGCTCGCCCGCATCGTGCCGAAGTTGTACTCGGAGGTGGCCACCAGCACGCCCAGCCCCGCGACCAACAGCTGCACCAGGAGGATCCCCCGGGTCCCGGCGTGCAGCGGCACGAACTCGAGCTGCTCCTGCACCGTGCCCTCGAGATAACGCGTGGCGCCCACGTTGCCGAACATCCAGCCGAACACGCCCGACATCACCACGATGGCGGCGGCCAGGATCGGCGTGGAGCGCACGCTCCTGAACTTGGTCCACTCGGCCAGCAGCATGCCCCTCATCGCGCGGCCCCCTGTCCGGCGCTGTACTCGACGCTGTCGCGGGTGAGCTCCATGAACGCCGTCTCCAGCGAGGTACGGCGTGGTGTCAGCTCGTACAGGGTCACGCCCTCGGCGGCGGCCAGCCGGCCGACGTCGGGCGCGGTGATGCCGGTGACGACGAATCCGCCCTCCTGGGACAGCACCTGGGCACCCACGAGCTCCAGCCGCCGGGCGAAGGCGGGATCGTCGGTCCGGACGAACACCTCCTCGCCGGTCGCGGTGAACTCGGCGGTGTCCGCCTCGGCGATGAGCCGGCCCTTCCCGACGATCACGAGGCGGTCGGCGGTGAGCGCCATCTCGCTCATCAGGTGGCTGGACACCAGCACCGTGCGCCCCTCGGCGGCCAGGGAGCGGATGAGGGTGCGGATCCACACCACGCCCTCGGGGTCGAGTCCGTTGACCGGCTCGTCGAGCAGCAGCACGGGCGGGTCGCCGAGCAGGGCGGCGGCGATGCCCAGCCGCTGACACATGCCGAGGGAGAAGTCCCCGGCCTTGCGGCGAGCCGCGTCCGAGAGCCCGACGATGTCGAGCACCTCGGCGACCCGCCCGGCCTTGATGCCGTTGCTCTGCGCCAGGTAGAGCAGGTGGTCGCGGGCGCTGCGGCGCGGATGCACGGCCTGGGCGTCCAGCAGCGAGCCCACCTCGCGCAGCGGCGTCGGCAGGTCGCGGTAGAGCCGCCCGTCGATGGTCACCGAGCCCGAGGTGGGCAGGTCGAGCCCGAGGATCATGCGCATCGTGGTGGTCTTGCCCGCGCCGTTCGGGCCCAGGAAGCCGGTGACCACGCCGGGCCGTACGGTCAGGTCAAGGTGGTCCACGGCGATCACTTCGCCGTAGCGTTTGGTCAGTTGGTTCAGCTGGATCATGCGGCCCAGCCTGGCCTGCCAGGTTGGAGGCGATCTGAGGGAGTCTGTGAGGGTTCTGTGAGGGGTGGAGCGTCAGGGGAGGCGGGGCGCCCGACTCACCGGGAACTCACAGGTTCACAGCCAGCCCATGTCGCGGGCGCGGCGGACGGCGGTGTGCCGGTTCTCGACGGCCAGCTTGGTCACCGCCGAGGACAGGTAGTTGCGCACGGTGCCCTCCGACAGGCTCAGCTCGCGGGCGATCCGCGACACGGGAGCCCCGCTGGAGGCGGCGCGGAGGGTGTCGAGCTCACGTGGGGTCAGGGGGCACTCCCGCATCGACAGCGCGTCCGCCGCCAGCTCCGGGTCGATGTAGCGGCCGCCCTCGTGCACCTGCCTGATCACCTTCGCCAGCGCGGCCGCCGGGTTGTCCTTGCCGACGAAGCCGCGCACGCCCGCCGCCATCGCCCGGCGCAGGTAGCCGGGCCGCCCGTGCCCGGTCACGATCACCACCTGGCAGCCGGGCGCCTCCTGGTGGATCCGCTCGGCGGCGGTGAGCCCGTCGAGTCCCGGCATGTCGATGTCGAGCATCGCCACGTCCGGCCGCAGCTCCACGGCGAGCCGCACGGCCTCGTCGCCGCGTCCGGTCTCGGCCACGACCTCGATGTCAGGCTCGGCGCCCAGCAGCGCCACGAACGCGCCCCGTACCAGGTGGTGGTCCTCGGCGAGCAGTAGCTTGATCACGCCGCCTCCAGAGGGACGGTCGCGCTGATCCGGAACCGGCCGCCACCCGACTCGGCGACCAGCGTGCCGCCGGCCGCCTTGACCCGTTCGGCCAGGCCGGTCAGCCCGTTGCCGTGGGCGAACCGGGCGCTGTTCGGCCCGCCGTCGTTCGCCATCTCCAACACCACGTTCCCCTCCTCGGTGTGCACGGTGACCTCGCACCAGGTGGCGGTGCTGTGCCGCAGCACGTTCGTGACCGCCTCCCGCGCCACCCAGCCGAGCGGTTCGTGCACGTGGCCCGGCAGACCGTCGGGGAGCTCGGGCTGGTCGCAGGCGATGCCGGCGGCCCGGAGTACGGCCGCGACCCCGTCCAGCTCGGTGGCCAGCGACGTGGCCCGGTAGCCGCGGACGACCTCCCGCACGTCGTGCACGGCGGTGCGGGCGATCCGCTGGATCTCGGCCAGCTCCGCGCCCGCGCCGCCGGGGTCCGTGGTGATCAGCCGCTCACCCAGCTCGGCGCGGAGCGCGATGGCGTGCAGCGTGTGGCCGAGCGTGTCGTGCAGGTCGCGGGCGAAGCGGACCCGCTCCTCGTCCACCGCCCCGCGCGCCAGCTCGGCGCGCGCCTCGCGCAGGTCGTCGATCACGTGGCAGAGCCAGGCCACGCCGTACGTCATCGGCGCGATGAAGGGCAGCACCCCGAGCCCGTAGAGCAGCGCCAGCGGCAGCGGCAGGCCGACGAAGAGCAGCAGCGGCGGCGCGGCGGCGATCGAGGCGAGCGTGACGGCCCAGGTGACGGCGGGTCTGGTGAACACGACCGTGGCCACGGAGATGAACGCCATCGGCAGCGCGATCCACTCCGGGCCCGCCATGAGCGGCATGCCGTAGGCGAAGACCCCGACCACGCTCACGTCGAGATAGTGCCGCCAGGTCAGCCGGCGCAGGAACGCCGCCCACAGCACCCGCGAGTAGCAGGCGGTGAGCAGCACGCCGAACACGCCTGCCATCGGCAGAGCCGAGCCCACTCCCGCCTCCATCGCAAGGGAGACGGTGGGCAGGGCGAGCGCCGTGACCATGGAACCGGCGAACAGGGCCACCGCCGCGGCGGCGATGACCCTGGTACTCACGACTGGTGCAGTCATTGGTCGCATTATGACGGTCATGCCCGGCGGGGATCCCACCGGAAGTACTGACGGGTCAGCCACAATCCCAGCCCTATCCAGAGCAGGCCGATCCCCACTCCCGCCGCCGAGACCTGGAAGGACTCCAGGAAGTCGATCGCCGGAGCGCCTTCCTGGGCGAAGTCGCGGCCCAGGAAGGCGGTCCGCAAGATCGACACGACCGGGGTCAGCGGCAGCCGCTCCGAGATCTGCTGCCCCCACTCGGGCAGCATCGACAGCGGGAACATGACCCCCGCGGCCACCAGGCTGATGAACAGCACCGGCAGCGCCACGAGCTGGGCGACCTCGTAATTGGGGATGAACCCTGCCGTTCCGATCGCCAGCGCCGCGAACACCGCCGCGCCCAGGAGGAAGGCCAGCAGCATCAGCGGGATGTTCCGCGGCATCGGCGCGTCCACCACGGCGACGGCGTACACCAGGATGACCACGGCCTGCACCGCGCCCACCAGCGTCGCGTGCAGGATGTCACCCGCGAAGATCGCGCTCGTGGGCAGGGCGCTGCCGCGCAGCCGCTTGTAGACGCGTTCCTCGCGTCGCACCACGATGCTCGTCGCGATCGTCATGTACGAGAACGGGAAGACCACCGCGATCGCCCCCACAGCCGCGAACGCCGTGGCGGGCACGCCGTTCACCAGGTCCTGCGACCGCGCGTTGGCCGTGTTGACGAACGCCAGGAACAGCGGCAGCAGCAGCACGCTGAACGCCATGCCGCGCTGCCTCAGCAGGACCGTCTGGTTGAGCCTCGTCTGCGCCCACACCATCGACAACCAGCTCATGCCGCGACCCTCTCCGTCTCCGCGACCTCCAGGAAGAGCTCTTCGAGCGACGGCCTGCGCACCTCTAGGCCGCCGAGCTCGAAGCCCTTGTCGTACGCCCACGCCAGCAGCGTGCGCAGGTCCTCCTGCGGCTCGTGGGTCTCGACGGTGAACGCCTCGCCGTCCTGCTTCACCGAGCGCGGGGCCAGGCCGGGACCGTACGGCAGCTCACTGGGCCGCACGGCGGGCAGCCGGAAGGTGATGCGGGTGCCACGCGCGGCGAGCACGTTCGCGAGGGTGCCCTCGGTGACGATCCGGCCCTCGTGCATGATCGCCAGGCGCTGCGCGAGCTGCTCCGCCTCGTCCAGGTAGTGGGTGGTGAGCAGCACGGTCGTGCCCTGGGCGACCATCGTGCGCACCAGCTCCCACACGTTACGCCGCGCCTCCGGGTCCAGGCCCGTGGTCGGCTCGTCCAGGAAGAGCACGTCAGGCTGCCCCAGCACCGCCAGGGCCAGGTCCAGCCGCCGCTTCTCCCCGCCGGAGAGCTGGGAGACGCGTACCGGCAGCCGGTGCGCCAGCCCCACCCGATCCAGCACCTCGCCCCGGTCCAGGGCGTGCGGCGTCCACCGCCGCCAGGCGTCCACGGTCTCGGCGACCGTGAGGTCCTTGTAGAAGCCGGCCTCCTGGAGCACGATGCCCATCCGGTGCCGCACCTCGGCCCGCTCGGTGAGCGGGTCGTGCCCGAGCACCCGCACCTGGCCGCTCGTCGGCGCGTGGTAACCCTCCAGGACGTCCAGGGTCGTCGTCTTGCCCGCGCCGTTGGTGCCCAGCAGCGCGTACAACTCGCCACGGCCGACCTCGAAGCCGATCCCCTTGACGGCTTCGAAGTCGCCGTACTTCTGGTGCAGATCCCGCACCTCGATCGCTGTCGTGTTCACCTGCCCCACACTGCCGGTGGGCCGCCACCCTCCGGCAGTGTGCGATCTCAGCTATGAGCAGGGAGGTTCGCAGCGTCGCGCCATGACATTCGTCACCGTTCAGCCGACCGTCGCGGGCTCGCGCAGCGGAACCGGCGGCGACGCCACCGGCTCCTCACGCGGCAGGAAGCGCGCGGCCGCCGCGATCAGCAGGCCCAGCACGACCGCCAGCCCGAGCGCGGTACGCAGCGACGTGGCGTCCGAAAGGAAGCCGATCACCACCGGACCCAGCAGCAGCCCCGCATAGCCCATCGCGCCCGCCTGCGCGATCGCCGGGCCGGGGGTGTCGGTGGCGGTGCCCGCCAGCGAGAGCGTCAACGGCGAGATCGTCGCCACGCCCAGCCCGACGAAGAACACCGCGCCCAGGGCCACCATCGGCCCGGGAGCGGCCAGCACGACCGCGAAGAACCCGGCCGTGGCCAGGCCGGAGACGGTCAGCATGCCCCGCACGCCGAACCGGGAGCGCAGCCGGTCACCGCTGAGCCGGGCGATCAGCATGCCCGCCTCGAAGATCGGGTAGCCGAGCGCGGCCAGCGCCTCCGGCGCGCCGAGCGTGTCCCGCATGAACAGGCCGTTCCAGTCCGCGACCGTGCCCTCGACCATGAACGCGAAGAACATCAGCGCGCCCAGCAGGTAGACGACCGGCGGCAGCCGGCGGCGAGCCGCACCGGCCGACCCCGCCACCGGGGCGTCCGGCAGGTAGGTGCGGCCGAGCATGACCATGACCGGCAGCGACACCAGGCCGATCAGCGCCACGTTGGCGGTGAACGACAGGCCCAGGGCGATGGACAGGCTGCCCGTCGCCCCCGCCGCGATCGCGCCGACGCACCAGCCCGCGTGCATGCCGTTCATCAACGGCCGGCCGTGGGCGCGCTCGACGGTCGAGCCCTGGGCGTTCATCGCGATGTCGATCATCCCGAAGGCCATGCCGAAGAGCGCCGCCGCGGCCAGCAGCAGGGGGAGGTTCGGCGCGAACGCCACGGCCACCAGGCCGATCGCGGTCGCCGGGCCGCCGACGCGCAGCACCGTCCTGCTCCCCGCCCTGGCCATGACACGCCGCATGGCCTGCATGGTCACCAGCGCACCCAGGCCCCAGACCAGCAGCACCGTGCCGACCATGGCCTCCGACAGGCCGAGCTTGTCGGTCAGAGCCGGGATGCGGACGGTCATCGTGCCGACCATCAGGCCGCCGAGGAGGAAGGTGAGAACGGCCCCGTTGCGGGCTGTCCTCAGGTCGCGCGTCATAAGGCACACCTCATTCGTGATCAGGATTCGTCAGGAGTCGTGAAGCGCCGCGCCGGGCGCAGCGGGACGGCCCGGCGGGTGGCCGGGGCGTCAGGGGGTTCAGGGTGCTCGGTCCAGAGGGCGGGCCGGCGTCGGCGGGCCCCTACCGGGTCCGTACGTCTCGGGAGGGTCGTGTTTCTTCCGGCGCGAGCCGTACGAACACGGAGTCGTGCGATCGTGTTCCCGTTCGGCACGGGTCGGCGTCGGCACGGGCGGCGCGTCGTAAGAGGCAGGCGGTCGGCCGGATCAGGCTTGCTGGATCAGGCGTCCGGATCAGGCAAGCCGGATCAGGTAGGCGGTTCGACCAGCGCCCGCAGCCTGGCCTCCAGGGCCTGCAGGTCCTTCTCGGTGTTGAGCTCCGGGTCGTGGCTCGCCACGTCCCACAGCCCCTCACACGCCAGCCGCGCGATCTGCGACGCCAGCTGGTCGGGCTCCTCGCTCAGTCCCTCGCGATGCCAGCGGGTCATCGCCTCGCGTAGCGGCGCGAGGAGGAACAGGTTGCCCGAGGCGCCGGTCACCACGGCCCATCGTCGAAGCCTGCCCGAGCGCACCGCGGCCAGCGTGGCCCCGATGTAACGCTCGGTGTAGGTGTCGTCGTGCTGGGCGGCCATGAGATCGTCGAAGTCGTCGATCAGACGCTCGACCATGGCCTTGATGAGGGCTTCCTTCGTCCCGAAGTGGTAAAGGAGGCCGCCCTTGCTCACGCCCGCCCGGTCGGCGACCGCGGATAGGGTGAGTGCGGCCGAGCCCTGGTCGCAGAGGAGATCCTCCGCGGCGTCCAGCAACTCGTCCCTTCTCATGCCACTACTGTACCGTCCGGACGGTACACCGGCAAACGAGATACCCTAGCCAGGTGAGCAGACCGTCGGCCTATCTTGATCACGCGGCGACCACGCCCATGCTTCCCGAGGCGATCGAGGCCATGACGGAGCAACTCGGCCGGGTCGGTAACGCCTCCTCCCTGCACGCCGCCGGGCGGGAGGTGCGCAAAGTGGTGGAGGAGTCGCGCGAGGCCATCGCCGGCGCGCTCGGCGCCAGACCCAGCGAGGTCGTGTTCACCTCGGGCGGCACCGAGGCCGACAACCTCGCCATCAAGGGCCTGTTCTGGGCGCGCAGACCCAGGAAACGCGTGCTGATCAGCTCCGTCGAGCACCACGCCGCCCTCGACCCGGCCGCGTGGCTGGCCGACAGCCAGGGCGCCCAGGTGGAGCTCCTCAAGGTCGACGAGCACGGCCGGGTGCATCCCGACACGCTGCGCGCCGCCATCGCCCGCGACCCCGGCGACGTCGCCATGATCAGCATCATGTGGGCCAACAACGAGGTCGGCACCGTCCAGCCCGTCCACGCCCTCGCGGCCGTCGCCGGCGACCACGGCATCCCCTTCCACACCGACGCCGTCCAGGCCATCGGCCAGCTCCCGGTGTCGTTCGCGGAGTCCGGCGCCGACGCCCTCACCCTGACCGGCCACAAGATCGGCGGGCCGATGGGCGCCGGCGCGCTGCTGCTGGCCAAGGGCGTGACCCCCGTCTCCGTGCAGCACGGCGGCGGCCAGGAGCGCGACGTGCGCTCCGGCACCCTCGACGCCCCCGCCATCGCCGGCCTCGCCGCCGCCGTCCGCACCGCCGTCAAGGAGCAGCAGGCCCAGCACCGCCACCTCACCGCCCTGCGCGACGAGCTCATCGACCGGGTGCGGCGGGCCGTGCCCGACGTGGTGCTCAACGGCGACCCCGTCGACCGGCTGCCGGGCAACGCGCACTTCTCCTTCCCCGGCTGCGAGGGCGACGCCCTGCTCATGCTGCTCGACGCCCGCGGCATCGAGTGCAGCACCGGCTCGGCCTGCTCGGCCGGCGTCGCCCAGCCGTCACACGTGCTGCTGGCGATGGGCGCCGAAGCCGCCGCCGCCCGCGGCTCCCTCCGCTTCACCCTCGGCCACACCTCGACCCACGACGACGTCGACCGCCTGATCGAAGTCCTCCCTGCAGTCGTGGAGCGCGCCCGCAGGGCAGGACTCACCTGAGGAACCCGCCGCCGCGCTCCTAACCGCTCAGCTGAGAAACGCTGCTACGGCGCTCCACGCTGGGTCGGTGGACACGTCCACCCGGGGTTTGCCCTCTCGCCAGTCGGCGGTCAGCTCCTTGGCGTGGCCGGCGCCGTCGCCGGACGGGTCGGCGTAGACGTGGATGACCCGGTGGCGCTCCGCGCTCAGCTGCGCGACCAGCACCGCGTCACCCCGTGGTTTGAGCAGCCGGGCGGTCAGTCGTTCCTCGAAGTCCCGCAGGGCTGCAAGGGAGTCGCCGGTGGGCAGGCCGTTCTCGTCGCGGTGCTTGTAGGGCAGGGTGATGGCGATGTGCTGGTCGAACAGCGGATAGTCGACCGGCCGCAGCGGATAGCGGGCCGTGGCGGCCAGCGCCGCGCCGCCGGCCGTCTGCCCTTCCAACTGCGCCCACTGCTCCTGGCTGAACTCGGAGGCCAGGTCGGCGACGATCGCCGGCAGGTGAACGGCGGGCACCGAGTCGATCGGCTGGAAGGTGGCCGGCGAGATCTCGCCCACCCAGCGAGCCACGTCGTCCTCGCCGAGCAGCCAGTCGAGGGCGAGCAGCGTGGCGTCCATCCGGGCGTCCTCGCCGAGCTCGCCGAAGATCGGATGGTAGGCCGCCACGTCGACCCGCGGCGCTCCCCGGGGCACCCGCAACCCCAGCGCCAGCTTGTCCAGCCCGAAGGAGAAGCCCTCCACGTCCAGCGAGAGCTCCGCGGCCTGCGGATGGGCCGGGCGTGAGGGGTGGAACTCCCATAGCAGGTCGGCCGGCGGCGCGGCCCTGGCCCACCGGTGCGCGCGCGGTCTCAGCTCGGCGTCGCCCGCGGCGGTCACCACCAGCGCGTGCGCCGCGTTCCGGCCCGGAGCCACCTCCCAGACCAGCCCCTCATGCACCGCGCTCACCGCCGGCCCGAGCAGGTCGGGCAGGCGCTCCGACTCCCCGGCCGCCACCATCGCGTCCAGCTGCGGCCTGGCGTCGTCCCACCACGCCCAGAATCCGGCGATGGCATCGTCGGCCCCGGCCGGCTCCTCATCATCGTCCTTGCGCCCGAACAGTCGCATGCCAGAATCCTCCCAGACGCCGCCCCCACTCGTGCCTCCTTACGCGCTCGGCGCACGCCCGACCGCGTCGCCCGCGCCCACGCCTCCTTGTAGGGCCGCCTGGCGCCCGGCCCCGCGAGGAGGCTTGCGGGTCCGGGCGCTCGGCACCGCCGGGTGGACAGTAGGGTGGAACGGTCATGAAACTGCGTGTGCTTGCCGCCATGTCGGGCGGCGTCGACTCGGCCGTGGCCGCCGCTCGGATCGCCGAGGCCGGGCACGACGTCACCGGTGTGCATCTCGCCCTGTCGGCCAACCCTCAATCCCACCGTACGGGCGCCAGAGGGTGCTGCACGGTCGAGGACTCGCGCGACGCCCGGCGGGCCGCCGACGTGATCGGCATCCCGTTCTACATCTGGGACATGGCCGAGCGTTTCCAGCGCGACGTGGTCGAGGACTTCGTCGCCGAGTACGCCGCCGGCCGCACGCCCAATCCCTGCCTGCGGTGCAACGAGAAGATCAAGTTCGAGGCGGTGCTCGACCGGGCGCTGGCCCTCGGCTTCGACGCGGTCGCCACCGGGCACCACGCCAAGGTGATCGACGGCGTGCTGTCCAGGAGCGTCGACCCGGGCAAGGACCAGTCCTACGTGCTGGGCGTGCTCACCCGCGAGCAGCTCAGCCACGCGATCTTCCCTCTCGGCGACTCCACCAAGGCCGAGGTGCGCGAGGAGGCCGCCAGGCGCGGCCTGACCGTCGCCGACAAGCCCGACAGTCACGACATCTGCTTCATCGCCGACGGCGACACGCGGGGGTTCCTGGCCAAGCGGCTCGGCTCGGCGGAGGGCCCCATCGTGGACGAGCGCGGCGACGTGGTCGGCAGCCACCAGGGAGCCCACGGCTACACCGTCGGCCAGCGCAAGGGCCTGCACATCGACCGCCCCGCCCCCGACGGCAGGCCCCGCTACGTGCTGTCGATCGAGCCGGTGTCCAACACGGTCACCGTGGGCCCGCGCGCGGCGCTCGAGGTCACCTCGATCACCTGCGTACGCCCCCTGTGGAACGGCCCGTCGGCCCAGCGGGACGTGACCGTGCAGCTCCGCGCGCACGGCGAGGTGTACGGATGCCGCTTCGAGGAGCGGGACGGCGCCCTGGTCATCGACCTCGACCGCCCGGCGACCGGGGTCGCGGCAGGACAGGCGGCGGTCCTCTACTCCGGCTCCACCGTGATCGGCTCGGCGACGATCGACTCCGCCGCCTAGGACCTTCTTTCCGAAGGCGACTCGCGGGTCGCTGTCCGGCCTGGGTGGCCGGAGAACAGCTCGCGGTTCCGCTCCAGGAATTCCCGCAAGGACGTCGCCGGACGGCCCGTCACCGCCTCGATGGTGCCGAAGACGCCGTCCGGCTCGATCAGGGAGCCGTTCCGCGTTCGTTCGAAAACGTTTCGGACACACGCCATGTAGACGGGGTCGGCGCCGGCCCGGACCATGGCGTCGTAGAACACCTGTGGTTCTGCCGACTCGTATCGCCACGGCCGCCGGAGTACGTCGCCCAGCAGTTCGGCGATCTCGCTCAGCGACGCGGCCTCGGCGGCCAGGTCGTAGGCCCGCCCGTCGTGCGGTCCGGGATCGCGCAGCACAGTGGCCGCGACCCCGGCGATGTCGGCGACGTCCACCCAGTTCGGCCGCGCTTCGCCGACGAAGTGCGTGAGCACGCCGGGCGTCCCGACGCTCAACCGCAGGTTCTGCATGAAGGAAGCGGGGCGCAGGTGCGTGTGGCCGAGCCCCGAACGTTCGATGTACGCCTCGACGAGTTGGTGCCAGGCGAAGTGGACGATGGTGGTGTCCTCGGCGGCCGACACCCCGACATGGACCACATGACCGACACCCTCGGCCTTGGCCGCGTCCACGGCCGCCTTGGCTTGCGCCAGCATCCGCACGTCGTATCCGGTGAGCAGGAACACCCGATCGACGCCCGCGAACGCGGGCCGCACCGCCTGTAGTCCGGCGGTCTCGGCCTCGTCCAGATCGAGATGGCGTACCTCGACCCCATGGTCCCGCATCCGGGCCGCGGCATCCGGGCGGCGGGTGGTGGCGGCCAGGCGCAGGCGCCCCTCCTGGTGATCAGGAAGGAGCGTGTCGACGAGCGCGGAGCCGATCGCCCCGGTGGCCCCGATGACCAGAACGGTGGCCGGTGACATGTTTCCTCCCACGTTGGGCTTGATGGGTTGACCTGGGGGAAACGTAAGGCCTCACGTCGGCGTGAGGGTCAAGCGCTTAGACTCCCGCGTATGCGGATCGGTGAGCTGGCGCGGCGCACCGGCGTGAGCGTGCGGGCGCTGCGCTATTACGAGGAGCAGAACCTTCTGGTGCCGGCGCGGGCCGCCAACGGCTACCGCGAGTACGCAGGGGCCGCCGTGGACGTGGTCGCCTGCATCCAGCTGCTGTACGCGGCGGGCCTGTCCAGTGCCAAGGTCGCCGAGGTGCTGCCCGCCGCGTGCCGCGACGCCGAAGGGGTCGTGCTGTCCGGCGAGCTGACCGGTGAGCTGGAGACGGTGCGGACACGGCTGGTCGCCGAGATCGAGGAGCGTCAGGCGTCGCTGAGCCTGCTCGACGAGGTGATGGCCGCCGCATGCTGGGACGGCGCGAACCGTTCTGGAGGAGAACCCCGTCCCACGCGGCAGGACCTCCCGCAGGCGCCCGGGTGGGGGCCGGCGGTCAGCCGAGTGTGACGGACTCGCCGATGGCGAGTCTGCGCATGTCGGCGCCCTGCTTCTGCGACTCCAGCCGCAGATAGTTGTCCACCAGCGAGAGGCCGTAGTCGTTGAGCAGGCCGTCGTGGGTGGAGAAGGCGCGGCCGGGCCGGACGGCGCGCACGTAGTCGACCATCTCCATGAGCTTGAGCCAGGGCGCGTTGGTGGGGAGAAGCAGGGTGTCGACCTCGACGTCGGGGACCGTCAGGGCATCGCCGGGGTAGAAGAGCTGGTCGTCCACCAAAAAGCCGATGTTCTGCACGATGGGGACGTCAGGGTGGTTCTTGGCATGCCATTCGCCGAACACCTTGATCGAGAAACCGGCGGCCTGGAATGAGTCCTCGAACTCCACCACCTCGACCCTGACGGGCAGGTCGGCGAGCTGCGCGGCGACGCCCTCGCAGGTGAACACCTCCAGGCCGGGGGAGGCGGCGGCAAGGCGGTCGATGTCGAAGTGGTCGCCGTGCTCATGAGTGATCAGGACGGCGTCGGCGCCGTCGAGCACCGGGTCGGCGGTGAAGACCCCCGGGTCGACGACCAGAGCGCGGCCGTTCTTCTCCAAGCGTACGCAGGCGTGGCCGTATTTGGTGAGCTCCATCTCAGACAGCCTACGCTGGTGCCCATGTTGACGTGGGAAGCCACCGGGGTCGGATCGCATCCGGGCGTAGATCATTTCGAGGCGATGCGGGTGGTGTTCGGGGAGGTGCCCGGGCTGCCCTATCTGCCGGAGCTGCCTGCCCGGGGAGTCGGGGCGGACATGGTGGGCCGGACCGCGGCGCTGCTGGTCGAGTTGCCGGTGGAGGTGCAGCCCTCCGGATGGCGGATGGCGGGGCGGCCGGGGCGTGACCATCAGCGGGCGGTCGACCATCTCCGGCGTGATCTCGACGCCCTGGAGGAGATCGGGCACGACTACGCGGGGCCGCTGAAGCTGCAGGCGTGCGGGCCGTGGACGCTGGCGGCGTCGATCGAGCTGCGCCACGGCGACAAGATGCTGTCGGACCCTGGGGCGGTGCGCGACCTGATCGGGTCGCTGGCGCAGGGGGTGGCCGATCACTGCGCCGAGGTGCGGCGGCGGCTGCCCGGCGTCACCGAGATCGTGCTCCAGCTCGACGAGCCGGGCCTGCCGGGGGTGCTGACGGGGACCGTGCCGACGGCCTCCGGGTTCGGGCGGCTGCCCGCCGTGGAGGGGTGGCGGGTGGAGGAGTCGCTGCGCAGCTTCGACGCTCCGGTGGTGCACTGCTGCGCGCCTTCGGTGCCGTTCAGACTGCTCCAGAGAGCGGGTGTACGCGGGATCTCCGTGGACGCGTCCCTGCTGCGGCGCCGGGATGACGAGACCATCGGAGACCTGGTCGAGGCCGGGGTCGGCCTGTTCCTCGGCGTGCTGCCGGGGACCGGTACGCGGCCGCCGGACGCGGGGGTGGTGGCCAAGCCGGCGCTGGAGCTGTGGCGGCGGCTCGGGTTCGCGCCCGAGCGGCTGGGCGGGCAGGTCGTGCTCACTCCGGCCTGCGGGCTGGCCGGGGCCACACCCGGTTACGCCAGAGCGGCGCTCGCGGCGTGCCGCAAGGCCGCCAAGGTGCTCCGGGAGGATCCCGAGCACACCTGAGCGATAGCGTTTTCCGCAAGGGGAAGGAGCATCTTCGTGAGCGAACAGGGGACCGACGCCGGGGGCGTCCCCGGCACCGCGTCGCAGCGGCACGCCGAGCTGAGCGAGCTGGTCGAGGACGCGCGCTATCGCTACTACGTCGAGGATCGGCCGACGGTCAGCGACGCCGAGTTCGACGCGTGGTTCAACGAGCTGCTGGCGCTGGAGCAGGCCTATCCGCCCCTCCAGACGCCCGACTCGCCGACGCAGAAGGTCGGCGCGCCCGCCTCGGGTGACTTCGCCAAGGTCGAGCATTTGGCCAGGTTGGAGAGCCTGGACAACGTCTTCGACGCTGAGGGGATGACGGCCTGGCTGGCCAGGGCGGAGCGGCTGGCCGAGCACGACCCGGGCCCCTACCTGTGCGAGCTCAAGATCGACGGGCTGGCCATCGCGCTGGTCTACCGCGACGGCAGGCTGGAGCGCGGGGCCACCCGCGGCGACGGGCGCGTCGGCGACGACGTCACGGCCAACGTGCGCACCATCAAGGGCATCCCGCACCGGCTCACGGGCGATGACGTGCCGAGCCTGGTGGAGGTGCGCGGGGAGGTCTACATCCCGGTCGAGGGCTTCAACAAGCTCAACGAGGAGCTCGTCGAGCAGGGCAAACCGCCCTTCGCCAACCCGCGCAACTCGGCCGCGGGCACGCTGCGGCAGAAGGACCCGCGCGTCACCGCGCGGCGGCCGCTGCGCATGCTGGTGCACGGCGTCGGCGTCTGGGAGGGCGCGGCCGAGCCGCAGGCGCAGTCGCAGGTGTACGACCGGCTGCGGGAGTTCGGCCTGCCGGTCAGCGACCTCTACCGGGTGGTCGGCGGTCTCGACGAGATCAACGACTACATCGAGCACTACCGCCGTCACCGGCACGACCCGGCCTACGAGATCGACGGCGTGGTGGTCAAGGTCGACCGGTTCCGCGAGCAGCGTGAGCTGGGCTCCACCTCGCGGGCGCCGCGCTGGGCGATCGCCTACAAGTATCCGCCGCAGGAGGTCAACACCAAGCTGCTCGACATCCAGGTCGGTGTCGGCCGCACCGGGCGGGTGACGCCCTTCGGGGTGATGTCGCCGGTCGTGGTGGCCGGCTCGACGGTCGTGCGGGCCACGCTGCACAACGCCTCGGTCGTGGTCAAGAAGGGTGTGCGTATCGGCGACACGGTGGTGCTGCGCAAGGCGGGCGACGTCATCCCCGAGATCATCGCCCCGGTCACGGACCTGCGCGACGGCAGCGAACGCGAGTTCGTGATGCCGGACACCTGCCCCGAATGCGGCACCACCCTGGCCTACGAGCGGGAGGGCGACGCCGACCTGCGCTGCCCCAACGCGCGCGGCTGCCCGGCGCAGATCCGTGAGCGGCTGTTCTTCGCCGCGCATCGCGACGCCCTCGACATCCGGGGTCTCGGCTACGTGGCGGCCACCGCGCTCAGCCAGCCGCTGCCGCCGCAGGAGCCGGTGGTGCGCACCGAGGCCGACCTGTTCGACCTCACCCTGGAGCGGCTCGTCCCCATCCGGTCCGTCGTCCGCGACCAGGACTCCGGCCTGCCCAAGCTCGACCCCAAGACGGGCAAGGAGAAGGTCGTCTCGCTCTTCTCCAACGCCGACGGCAAGCCGAGCCAGAGCGCCTACCGGCTCATCGAGCAGCTGGAGCTGGCCAAGAAGCGGCCGCTGGCGCAGATCCTGGTGGCCCTGTCGATCCGCCACGTCGGCCCGCCCACCGCCCGCGATCTGGCCGCCGCGATGGGCTCGATCGAGGCCGTCATGAACGCCTCGGAGGAGGAGCTGGCCGCCGTCGAGGGGATCGGCCCGCGTGTGGCGGCCACGATCAAGCAGTGGTTCGAGGCCGACTGGCACCGCGAGATCGTCACCCGCTGGCGGCAGGCGGGCGTCCGCATGCGGGACGAGCAGCCGGTCGGCGCCGAGCAGGTCGCCAAGACGCTGGAGGGGCTCACCTTCGTGGTGACGGGCACGCTGTCCCAGCACACCCGCGACCAGGCGTCCGCCGCCCTCACCAGCCGGGGCGGCAAGGTGACGGGCTCGGTGTCGAAGAAGACGTCGTTCCTCATCGCGGGGGCGGACGCCGGGTCCAAGTACGACAAGGCGGTCAGCCTGAAGATCCCGATCCTGGACGAGGAGGGCTTGCGGGTGCTGCTCGACCGGGGCCCGGAGGCCGCGGCGGAGCTGGCGGTCACCCCGGAGGAGTGAGCTGTCAAGCAGGCGGCGCCGTACACAACCGATTCCGGAACCCGGGAAGGTCTCGCGCACACGTAGCGTTCACCTAAGAGCTACACAGGGTGGGTATATCCGGAAAGCGACGTGACGCAACGTACGCGCTTGGTTTCGCGAAGTGGGGTTAAGGTCGTACCCTCCCATAGTGACCTAATGGGGGTTCTGTTACCGATGACTGACCCAACCGACACCCGCGACACAGGACCACGCGTCGGCACGCCCCTGTGGGCGTTCCTCGCGGGTGTCATCGTGATCGGCTTCACCGCGCTGGTCGTCGCCCTGCTGAGGCTGGACACGACCGGGCTCGTGGAGCTGGGCCGCACGGCGCTGTTCTGGGTGGTGACGGCGCTGGTCATCCTGGGGGAGCTGCGGCCCGTCATGGTGTCCTCGGCCGCCGCGGTGGGGGGCACCTATCCGTCGGCCATGTTCACCTTCGCCGTCCTGCTCCACTACGGGCTGCCCGTCGCCGTGCTCCTGCAGGCCGTGGCCATCGCCGTCAACGGGGTGGCCACCCGCAAGGCCTGGCACCGGGTGATGTTCAACGTCGCCCAGTCGACGCTCGCCCTCACGGCCGCCGCCGTGGTGCTCGGCGCTTTCGGGATCATGCCCAGCGCCGTGGCGCCCTGGGTGCCGTCCGGTGCGGACCTGCCGGCGATCGGCCTGGCCGGGGTCGCCTACTTCGCCACCCGCGCCATGCTCGTGTGCGGCGCCGTCGCGCTGCACGAGCGCAGGTCCATCGTGCGCGTGCTGCGGGCGACGGTGGGGCCGCAGAGCCTGGTGTACGCCGCGCTGCTCGGGCTGGCGCCCCCGGTCGTCGTCGTGATGGCGCACTCACCGGGGATCGTGCCGCTGTTCGTGGCGCCGCTCGCCGCCGTCTACTTCACCGCCACGCTGTCGATGCGCCGCGACCACCAGGCGCTGCACGACGAGCTGACCGGCCTGCCGAACCGCAAACTGCTCATCGTGAGCACCGAGGAGGCGCTCGCCGAGGCCCGCCAGGACGAACGGGTCGGCCTCTTCCTGCTGGACCTCGACCGGTTCAAGGAGGTCAACGACACGATGGGCCACCCGGTCGGCGACCGGCTGCTGCAGATGGTCGCGCACCGGCTCACCCACTCCGTACGGCCCGGCGACGTCGTGGCTCGGCTGGGCGGCGACGAGTTCGCCGTGCTGCTGCCCTCGATCAGGGACGCCCACGCCGCACGCGAGGTGGCGGCCAGGCTGCGTGCCGCGCTCACCGAGCCGGTGCGGCTCGAAGGCATGACGTTCGATCTGGACGGCTCCGTCGGCATCGCCCTCTACCCGGACCACGCGCCCGACTTCGAGATGCTGCTCCAGCGCGCCGACGTGGCCATGTACCTGGCCAAGGAGGGCCGTACGGGCGTGGAGCTCTACCAGGCGGACAAGGACCGTAACTCGCCCGAACGGCTCAACCTCCTGGGAGACCTGCGCCGCGGGCTCGACAACCACGAGCTCAAGCTGCACTACCAGCCCAAGGTGAGCCTGGCCGACAGCACCGTGCACGGCGGGACGGTGCATGACAGCACTGTGTACGGCACTGTGCACGGTGTCGAGGCGCTGCTGCGCTGGCGGCACCCGGTGCACGGGTCGATCGCGCCGTCGGAGTTCATCCCGCTGGCCGAGCAGTCCTACCTGATGCGCCAGCTCACCGAGTACGTCATCAACGAGGCGCTGGAGCAGGCCGCCAGCTGGTGGCACACCGGATTGCCGGTGCAGATCTCGGTCAACATCTCCGCCCGTGACCTGCTCGACTCGGCGCTGGCCGAGCAGCTCGAAGCCGGCCTGGCCCGGCTCCAGCTGCCGCCGACGGCGATCCAGCTGGAGGTCACCGAGCGCATCCTGACCGGCCAGCAGGCCTACACCCACGACACCATCAAGGCCCTGGCGACCCTGGGCGTCCCGCTGGCGCTCGACGACTTCGGCACCGGCTACTCCTCGCTGATCAGGCTCCAGCGCCTGGCGGTGTCGGAGGTGAAGATCGACGCCTCGTTCGTCCGCCGGATCGCCGAGTCCGAGGACGACGACCGGATCGTCCGCTCCATCGTGGACCTGGTGCGCTCGCTCGGCCTGCGCTCGGTCGCCGAGGGCGTCGAGTCGGACGCGGTGGCCGTCCGCCTCGCCGAAATGGGCTGCGACCTGGGCCAGGGCTGGCTCTTCTGCCAGCCGATGCCCGCCACCGAAGCCACGGCCTGGCTCCGCGAGCGCCACACCACCGGCCCGGAGGCCGCCTACGCCCTTCGCCCAGAGGTCACGACGGCCTGAGGCGACATCGAAGTACAGTTCTTGGAGGCGCTGATTGAGCACGCCGGTGCCGAGGTTCCGCATCGGTTCGCGAGCTGGGACGAGGCGGTGCGGCAACTCCTCGCGCTCAGCGCCGAGCGGCGCGAGATCATGGTGATCGACGAGTTCCCCTACCTGTGCAAGGTGTCCCCCGCGCTGCCCTCGATCATTCAGCGGGAGATCGACCGGGCCGTGTCCTCGAACACTCCCGTGTCACTGTTGCTCTGCGGCTCGGCGATGTCGGTCATGGGCCGGCTCCTGGCGGGCGACGCGCCGCTGCGCGGCCGCGCGTCGATGGAACTCGTGGTGCGCCCCTTCGCATACCGCCAGGCTGTGGACTACTGGCGTGTACGTGACCCGCGCCTGGCCGTGCGGACCCATGCCGTGGTCGGTGGCACGCCGGCCTACCTCCGGTTCGTCGGTGGCGCCGTGCCACAAGGCCCAGAAGACTTCGACGACTGGGTGCGCCGCACCGTGCTCGACCCGGGCACGCCGCTGTTCCGTGAGGCCCGCTACCTCCTCGAAGAGGAAGCGGACGTGCGCGACTCGCCCTCTACCACTCCGTGCTGGCGGCGGTGGCGACCGGCAACTCCACACTACAGCGGGGTGGGCTTCGACGGAGAGCTGAGTTCGGAGCCGGACGTGCGGGCCATCGGGCTCGCTGAGCTCTACGGGTGATGTTTCCAGGTGGTTAAGGGTTCGGGGGCGTTCCGTCAAGGCCCCTAGGATGTGAGTGTCCAAACTCCATCCACGAAACGGGTTCAACGACTCATGTCCGCCATAACCCGCGACGAGGTCGCGCATCTGGCCCGGTTGTCCAGGCTGGCGCTCACCGACGACGAGCTCGACCACTACGCCACGCAACTCGATGCCATCATCGAGTCGGTCGCGAAGGTGGCAGAGGTCGCCGCCGAGGACGTGCCGCCATCGTCGCACGCTCTTCCGCTGACCAATGTTTTCCGTCCCGACGAGGTGCGACCGTCCCTGACGCCCGAGCAGGCCCTGTCGGGCGCTCCCGCCGTCGAGGACGACCGCTTCCGGGTGCCGCGCATCCTCGGGGAGGAGGCATGAGCCTGATTCGTAAGACCGCAGCCGAGCTGGGCGCGATGATCGCCGCCGGTGAGGTGAGCGCCGCCGAGGTGGCCGGGGCGCATCTCGACCGGATGGCCGAGGTCGAGCCCAAGGTGAAGGCCTTCCTGCACGTTGACAGGGAGACCACCCTGGAGCAGGCGCGGGCCGTCGACGCCAGGATCCGGGCGGGCGAGAAGCTCGGCCCGCTGGCCGGGGTGCCGATCGCGCACAAGGACATCTTCGCGACCCGCGACATGCCGACCACCGCCGCGTCCAAGATTCTTCAGGGCTGGCATCCGCCGTACGACGCGACCGTGACACGCCGGTTGCGCGAGGCCGGGCTGGTCATCCTGGGCAAGACCAACCTGGACGAGTTCGCCATGGGCTCCTCCACGGAGAACTCCGCCTACCAGCTCACGCACAACCCGTGGGACCTGACCAAGGTTCCCGGCGGGTCGTCGGGCGGGTCGAGCGCCGCCGTCGCCGCCTACGAGGCGCCGCTGTCGACCGGCACCGACACGGGCGGCTCCATCCGCCAGCCCGCCGCGGTGACCGGCATCGTGGGCATGAAGCCGACCTACGGCGGCTCGTCCCGTTACGGCCTGATCGCCTTCGCCAGCTCGCTCGACACGCCGGGCCCGTTCGCCCGTAACGTGCTGGACGCCGCGATGCTGCAGGAGACGTTCTCCGGCTACGACCCGATGGACTCCACCTCGATCGACGCCCCGGTGCCGTCGGTCGTCGAGGCGGCCAGAAACGCCGACGTGTCCGGCATGCGGATCGGCGTCATCAAGGAGTTCGCCGGAGACGGCGCCCAGCCGGGCGTGCTGGCCCGCTTCAACGAGGCCGTCCAGCTGCTGGAGTCGCTCGGCGCGAAGGTCGTCGAGGTCTCCTGCCCGTCGTTCGAGACCGCCCTGCCGGCCTACTACCTCATCGCGCCGTCGGAGTGCTCGTCCAACCTGGCGCGCTTCGACGCCATGCGCTACGGCCTGCGCGTCGGCGACGACGGCACCCGCAGCGCCGAGGAGGTCATGGCGCTGACCAGGGCGGCCGGTTTCGGCCCCGAGGTCAAGCGGCGCATCATGCTGGGCACGTACGCCCTGTCGAGCGGCTACTACGACGCCTACTACGGCCAGGCCCAGAAGGTCCGTACGGTCATCTCGCGGGAGTTCGAGGCCGCCTTCCACCAGGTGGACGTGCTGGTCTCGCCCACGACGCCGACCACGGCGTTCCCGATCGGCGAGCGCGCGGACGACCCGATGGCGATGTACCTCGCCGACCTCTACACCATCCCGTCCAACCTGACGGGCAACGCGGCCATCTCGGTGCCGTGCGGCCTGGCGGACGAGGACGGCCTGCCGGTCGGTCTGCAGATCATGGCCCCGGTCCTGGGCGACGACCGCTGCTACCGCGTCGGCGCCGCCGTGGAGAAGGCCCTGGAGAGCCGCTGGGGCGGCGGCCTGCTGGCCAAGGCCCCGGCACTCTAGGAGAGGGAGGGGGATGGCGTGCTCACGCGGATGCTGGACGTGCTCGACTTCGTCGCGGCCACGGCGCGCTCGGGGCAGGACGCTTTGCTGACCGCCGAGCGTGGGCGCGCCCATCAGCCGTTCCACCAGGCCGTCGAGGGTGCTCGCCGACAGGCAGGTGTGGATGCGGTTCAAGCGCAGTGATCTTCGGCCGCTCCCGGCGAATCCCCGCGATGTGGAGAGGATCTCCGATCCGAAGCAGGTCCTGGACCAGGTGGTGCTTCGCCAGAACCAGCACGTCCGTGACTATTTCGAATCCATAGGCAGAATATCGATCTTGACGTCTTGGCGCAGATTCCCGCCTACGCGGCGTGGGCGGCCGAGACGGAGAGCGCACTGAAGGGACTTGGTTACTTGTGAGCACTGACACGCTCATGCCGTACGACGAAGCGCTCGATCGTTTCGAGCCGGTGCTCGGGCTGGAGACGCACGTCGAGCTGGGCACCCGGTCGAAGATGTTCTGCGGTTGCGAGGCGGTCTTCGGCGCGCCGCCCAACACGCACGTCTGCCCGACCTGCCTGGCGCTGCCCGGGGCGCTGCCCACGGCCAACGCCATGGCGATCGAGTCGACGATCCGCATCGGCCTGGCGCTCAACTGCTCCATCGCCGAGTGGTGCCGCTTCGCCCGGAAGAACTACTTCTATCCGGACATGCCGAAGAACTACCAGATCTCGCAGTACGACGAGCCGCTCTGCTTCGACGGCTACCTCGACATCGAGGTCGACGGCAAGCCGGTGCGGATCGAGATCGAGCGGGTGCACCTGGAGGAGGACACCGGCAAGTCCACCCACATGGGTGGCGCGACCGGCCGCATCCACGGCGCCGACTACTCCATCGTCGACTACAACCGTGCGGGCATCCCGCTGGTGGAGATCGTCACCAAGCCGATCCCGGGGACCGACCGGCTGGCGCCCGAGGTGGCCAAGGCGTACGTCACCGAGCTGCGTGAGGTGATGCGCTCGCTGGGCGTCTCCGACGTGCGCATGGAGGAGGGCTCGCTGCGCTGCGACGTGAACGTCTCGCTCATGCCGCGCGGCGCCTCCGAGTGGGGCACCCGTACCGAGACCAAGAACGTCAACTCGCTGCGCAGCGTCGAGCGGTCGGTGCGCAGTGAGATCGAGCGGCAGGCGGGGGTCCTGGCCGCCGGCGGCCGGATCGTGCAGGAGACCAGGCACTTCCACGAGGACACCGGCACCACCACGTCGGGCCGGTCCAAGGAGGAGGCGCAGGACTACCGCTACTTCCCCGAGCCCGACCTGGTGCCGATCGCGCCGGACCCGGCCTGGGTGGCGGAGCTGAAGGCGGCGCTGCCGGAGCTGCCGTCGGCCAAGCGTCAGCGGCTGAAGGCCGAGTGGGGGCTGTCCGACCTGGACATGCAGGCCATGCACAACGCCGACGCGATCGACCTGGTGGAGGCCACGGTCACGGCGGGCGCGCCGGCCGCGGACGCGCGTAAGTGGTGGATGGGCGAGCTGGCCCGCCGCTCCAACGAGAGCGGCGTCGCGCTGGCCGACCTGCCGATCACGCCGGAGCAGATCGCCCGGGTCACCGTGCTGGTGGCCTCCGGCTCGCTGAACGACAAGCTGGCCCGCGAGGTGCTGGAGGGCGTGCTGGCCGGCGAGGGCTCGCCGGACGAGGTGGTGGAGAAGCGCGGCCTGAAGATCGTGAGCGACGACGGCGCGCTGTCGTCGATCATCGACGAGGTGCTCGCGGCCAACGCCGACGCCGCCGACAAGGTCCGCTCCGGCAAGATCGCCGCCGCCGGTGCGCTGGTGGGTGGCGTGATGAAGGCCAGCCGGGGCAAGGCCGACGCCGCTCGGGCGCGCGCGCTGATCCTGGAGAAGCTGGGCGTCTCGGAGTAACGACGACGCACGCAGGGGCCCCGTCACGCTGGTGACGGGGCCTTTTCGCGGCACCCGCCGGTGATGGTCCTAGGTCTATTCTCGTGCATGGACCTAGGACCAGGGCGGGAGGCGCCGCGCCGGGGCCGTGTCCTAGCGTCGCAGGCATGACACGGAAAGCATTGACGGCAGGTCTGGTGGCGATGGTGTCGCTGGTGGCCTTCGAGTACGTCGCGGTCGCGATCGCCATGCCGGTGGTGGCGGACGATCTCGGCGGGATCGAGCTGTACGGGCTGGCGTTCAGTGGGGCGATGGCGGCCGGGGTGGTGGGGACCGTGCTGGGCGGCCGATGGGCCGATCTGCGCGGGCCGCTCGCCCCGTTGTGGACGGGTGTGGCCGCTTTCATCGCCGGGCTGACCCTGGCCGGGACCGCGCCGTCCATGGAGGTGCTGATCGCCGGCCGGCTGGTGCAGGGGTTCGGCGGGGCGCTGGTGAACGTGGCGCTGTACGTGGTGGTGGCCCGGGTCTACCCCGAGGAGCTGCACCCGAAGATCTTCTCGCTGTTCGCGACCGCCTGGGTGGTGCCGTCGATGGTGGGCCCCGGGATCGTCGGCGTCATCGTCGACGTGCTGGACTGGCGCTGGGTGTTCCTGCTGGTGCCGTTCCTGACGGTGGTGGGCGGCCTGCTGCTGCTGCGCGGGCTCGCGGGCCAGCCGGTCCGGGGCGGGCAGGGCATGCCCGCCCCCGGCTTCGGGGCGATGCTCGGGTGGGCGGCCGTCACCGCCGTCGCCGCGGGTCTCATGCAGTACGGCAGCAACGGGCAGGTCGTCCTGCTGGTCATCGGCCTGGTGATCCTGGCCGTGGCGCTGCCCAGGCTGTTGCCCGCCGGGACGCTCAGGGCCGCCCGGGGGCTGCCCGCGGTTGTGGTCGTGCGCGGCCTGGCCACCGGGGCGCTCTTCGCCGCCGAGGTGATCATCCCGCTCATGCTCATCAACGGGCGCGGCCTGTCGCCGCTGTGGGCCGGGATCGCGCTCACCGGAGGCGCGGTGACCTGGTCCTTCGCCTCGTGGTTGCAGGGGCGTGAGGTGTTCAGCCAGATCACGAACCTGCGGCTGGGCGGGGCCATGCTGGCGGCGGGCGTCCTGCTGATGGGGGTCGTGACGTTCGCGGCGGTGCCCGTCGCGCTGGCCTATCCGTCGTGGATCGTGGCCGGGTTCGGCATGGGGCTGATCTATCCGACGCTGTCGGTGCTCACCCTGGAGCTGTCCGAGCCCGGCGAGGAGGGGGCCAACAGCTCGGCGCTGCAGGTGGGGGAGTCGGTGTTCTCGGTGGTGGCCGTGGCCGTCACCAGCGCGCTGTTCATCGCCGTGGGCTCCGGCTACTGGGCGGTCTTCGCGGCCACGCTGGTCATGGCCCTGGCCGGGCTGGCGATCGCGCCGCGCGCCGTCAGGGTGGCCGTACCGGCTCTCAAGGGCGCGTGAACGGTCGTGAGGGGGTGCGTGAACAGACCTGAGGGGTGCGTGAACGGTCCGAGGGGGCGGAGGCCGCCCCCTCGGGGTCAGTCCTCCCGGGAGAGGGGCAGTGACGGCCCGCCGGTCCGCCGGGTCAGCGCCTTCCTGAACAGCGGCGTCAGCAGTGCCAGCGCCGACAGCACCAGCAGGGTCACCGCGATCGGGCTGCGCACCAGTACGCCGACGTCGCCCGCCCCGATGGCCAGGGCGCGCCGGAGCTGGATCTCCGCCATCGGCCCCAGGATCATCCCGATCACCGCCGGCGCGACCGGCAGCCCGAACCGGCGCATCGCGAACCCGAGCACGCCGAGCAGGTACAGCACCACCAGGTCCACCGCGCTGGCGTTGAGCGCGTAGACGCCCAGCGCCGCGAACATCACGATCCCGGCGTACAGGTACGGCCGGGGGATGCGCAGCAGTTTCGCCCACACCGGGGCAAGGGGCAGGTTCAGTACGAGCAGCATCGTGTTGCCGATGAACAGCGACGCGATCATGCCCCACACCAGAGCCGGGTTGTGGTCGAAGAGCTGCGGTCCCGGCTGCAGGCCGTACTGCTGGAAGGCGGCGAGCATGATCGCGGCCGTCGCCGACGTCGGCAGGCCCAGGGTGAGCAGGGGGACGAGGGTGCCGGCGGCCGAGGCGTTGTTGGCCGCCTCGGGCCCCGCCACGCCCTCGATGGCGCCCCTGCCGTACTCTTCGCGGGCCACGCCGCGCGCGAGGCGCTTCTCGGCGGCGTACGACAGGAACGTGGGGATCTCCGCGCCGCCGCCGGGCAGGGCGCCGAACGGGAAGCCCAGCGCGGTGCCGCGCAGCCACGGCCGCCACGAGCGGCCCCAGTCGGCGCGGCCCATCCAGGCCCGGCCCACGGGCACCACCTCGGGCGGCGCGTGGCGTAGCCGGGAGGCCACGTACAGCGCCTCGCCCACCGCGAACAGCCCCACCGCGACGATCACCACGTCGATGCCGTCGAGCAGCTGGTCGATGCCGAGCGTGAGCCGGGCCTGCCCGGTCTGCTGGTCGATGCCCACCAGCCCGATCATCAGGCCCAGCCCGAGCGAGGCCAGGCCGCGCACCACCGAGCGCGACAGCACCGACGACACCGCGGTGAACGCCAGGATCGCCAGCGCGAAGTAGTCCTCCGGCCCGAACGAGATGGCGAAGCTCACCACGGCCGGCGCGGCGAACACCAGCAGCGCGGTGGCGAGCGTGCCCGCCACGAACGAGCCGATGGCCGCCGTGGCCAGCGCCTGCGCGGCCCGCCCGCGCCGGGCCATCTTGTTGCCCTCCAGCGCAGTGATCATCGAGGACGACTCGCCGGGCGTGTTGAGCAGGATGGAGGTGGTCGAGCCGCCGTACATGCCGCCGTAGTAGATGCCCGCGAACATGATGAACGCGCTGGCCGGCGGCACGGTGAAGGTGATCGGCAGCAGCAGCGCCACGGTCATCGCCGGCCCGATGCCGGGCAGGACGCCGACCAGGGTGCCGAGTGTGACGCCGACGAGGGCGTACAGCAGGTTGACCGGGGTGAGCGCCGAGGCGAACCCGTCGAGCAGCAGTTGCAGCGACTCCACCTAGATCACCCCCTGCAGCAGCCCGCCGGGCAGCGTGACGCCCAGCCCCTTGACGAACAGCAGGTACGTCGAGACGCCCAGGACCACCGCGATCCCCGCCGCGCGCAGTTTGTGCTCGGCGCCGAGCACCGCCGCCACTCCGAAGAACAGCAGGCTCGCCGCGATGATCCAGCCGAGCACGTCCAGTACGGCGACGAAGGCCAGGAAGACGCCGCTCACCAGGCCGACGCTGCGCCAGTCCGAAGGCGCGTCGACGTCCACGTCCTCGCTCTCCTCAGGATCGCCCCGCCCGCCGCGCAGCACGTCGGCCACGTAGAACAGGCCCACGACGATCATGGAGCCGCCCACCAGCATCGGGAAGAACCGGGGGCCCAGCCCGAGCTGGGAGGCCGCCGTGGACACGTCCAGCGTGCCGAGCATGACGAAGGCGCCCAGGCCCAGCACGACCAGCGCCAGGCCGAGCTCGGGACGCCACCGCCGCCGCTTGCCGTCCGGCTGGACCTCGTCCGGCGCGATCCCGTCCGGCGCGGCCCCGTCCGGTGCGACCTCGTCCGGTGCCGGCATCAGGAGACGAGCCCCATCTCGGCGATGATGGCCTTGACCCGGGTCTCCTCGGACTTCAGGTAGCCGGCGAACTCCTGACCGGCCATGAAGGAGTCGATCCAGCCGTTCTTGGCCACCGCGTCCTTCCACGGCTGCGAGTCGTGCATCTTGGTCACCAGGTCGATCAGCGCCTTGTGGTCGGCGTCGCTGAGGCCGGCCGGGGCCACGAAGCCGCGCCAGTTGGCCAGCTCCACGTCCATGCCGCCCTCCTTCAGCGTGGGCGCGTCCAGGTCGGGCAGCCGCTCGGCGGAGGTGACCCCGAGCGCGCGGAGCTTGCCGGACTTGACGTGCTCGGCGAACTCGCCGACGCCCGAGATGCCGATGGTGACGTTGTTGCCGAGCAGCGCGTTGAGCGCCTCACCGCCGCCGGAGTGCGCGATGTAGTTGACCTGCTTCGGGTCCACGCCCGCGGCCTTGGCCATCAGGCCGGCCACGATGTGGTCGGTGCCGCCCGCCGAGCCGCCCGCGACGGAGACCTTGGCCGGGTCCGCCTTCCAGGCGGCGGTCAGGTCCGCCAGCGACTTCAGCGGCGAGTCGGCCGGGACCACGATGATCTCGTACTCCTCGGTCAGTTTGGCGATCGGCGTCGTCTCGGCCAGCGTGACCTTCGACTTGTTCTGCTCGATCGCGCCGACCATGACCAGGCCCATGGTCATCAGCAGGTTGCCGTTGCCCTTCTCGCCGGCGAGCTGGGCCAGCCCGATCGTGCCACCGGCGCCGGGCACGTTGAAGACCTCGACCTGGCGGTCGGGAGCGGCGGCCTTGATCGCCTGCTCGGCCACGCGGGAGGTCTGGTCCCAGCCGCCGCCGGGAGCGGCGGGAGCCATGATCCGCAGCGCGCTGGTGCCGCCGCCGGACCCGGTGTCGCCGCAGCCGGTGAGCACGGTGACGGAGAGCGCCGCGAGTGCGGCGAGTATGCGCAGACGCATGATCACTCCAAGGGTGGGGGGTTTCACATGATGAGAACTGGATGGTGATGTCCCCCTACCCTCACGGTCGAGTCTTTGTGGGTAGCCGTCGTAGTGGTCGTATTGGTCGCAATCCCCCCGTGACCTGGGAGTGTTTCCATGTGTCCCGTGAGACGGGTACGTGACCCCTCCCTGGGCACCCAGTTGTTCGTGCTCCAGATGGCGATCGTGCTGCTCGCTGTCGGCAGCACGGCCGGCGTGTGGGCCCAGCACACTCGCGCCCAGCTCGACTCCCTCTACCAGCAGCGCGCCCTGGCGATCGCGCAGTCCGTGGCGGGCCTGCCGGAGGTGCGCGAGGCGTTCGAGCTGCAGCGGCCCGAGGTGGTGCTGCAGCCGCTCGCCCTCAGCGTCCAGCAGACCACCGGCGCCGACTACGTGGTGATCGCCAACGACGACCAGATCCGCTACGCCCATCCCAACGCCTCGCTGATCCGCAAACGGCTGTCCACCGACGGCACCTACGTGCTGACCACCGGCAGGAGCTGGGTCGGCACCGAGAAGGGCACGATCGGCATCACGGTCCGGGGCAAGACCCCGGTCCTCGACGAGTACGGCACCGTCATCGGCCTGGTCTCGGTCGGCGTCCTGGAGACCACGGTCGTCGACGCGGTCGCCGGCGCGCTGCCGCCGCTGCTGTGGACCGCGCCTGCCGTGCTCATCGCCGGGCTGGCCGCCGCCGCGCTGATCACCGCGCGGGTGCGCAGGCAGACGTTCGGGCTGGAGCCGCGCGACATCGCCGCGCTGCTGGAGCAGCGCGAGGGTGTGCTGCACGGCGTCAAGGAGGGGGTGCTGGCGCTCGACCTCGACGGCAGGGTGACGCTGGTCAACGACGCCGCCCGCGAGCTGCTGGGCGACGTCGGCGACGACCTGACGCAGATGGCGGTCTCCGACCGGATGCGCGACGTGCTGGGTGGTGCCGATCCGGGCGAGGACCGGATCGTGCTGCACCGCGACCGGGTGCTGGTGCTCAACCGCACGCCGGTCTCCGTACGCGGCCAGCACCGCGGCTGGGTGATCACCCTGCGCGACCGCACCGAGCTGGTACGCCTGGCGCGCGAGCTGGACGACACCAGCAGCGCCACCGGGGCGTTGAGAGCCCAGGCGCACGAGTTCGCCAACCGCATGCACACGGTCGTCGGGCTGCTGGAGATGGGCGAGCACGAGGCGGCGATCAACTTCATCACCAGCACCACCCGCGGCACCTACGCCAGCGACCTGCACGAACGGGTACGCGACCCCACGCTCGCCGCCCTGCTGCTGGCCAAGTCGGCCGAGGCGGCCGAGCGTGGCGCCCGGCTGGTGCTGGCCGAGGACTCCGCCGTGCCCGAGGGCGTGCTCGGCGACCCACAGGACGCCGTCCTGGTCGTCGGCAACCTGGTGGCCAACGCGATCGACGCGCTCGACGGCAGGGGCGGCACCATCGAGGTGTCCGTCGCGGCCGACGAGCAGGGGTTGCGGGTCCGGGTCGGCGACTCCGGGCCGGGGATCACGCCCGAGCTGGTCGAGGAGGTCTTCAGGGAGGGCTTCACGACCAAGGCCGCGCGCTCCGGCACCCGCGGCCTCGGCCTGGCGCTCACGAGGCAGGCGTGCCTGCGCAGGGGCGGCTGGGTGAGGGTCCGCAACTCGGGCGGCGCCGTCTTCACGGCCCTGCTGCCGGCGGCGGAGGTGACGGTGTGAACGGTCAGAGCGGCGTGAACGGCATCCGTGTGCTCGTCGTGGACGACGACTTCATGGTGGCCCGCATCCACGGCGGCTACGTCTCGCGGGTGCCCGGTTTCCAGGTCGTCGCCACCGCGCACCACGGGGCCGGCGCGATCGAGGCGGTGACCGAGCACCGGCCCGACCTGGTGCTGCTCGACATCTACCTGCCCGACATGTCGGGACTGGACGTGCTCAAGGCGCTGACCGGCGTGGACGTGCTGATGATCAGCGCGGCCCGCGACGTGCCCACGGTCAGGGAGGCGATGCGCGGCGGCGCGGTCAACTATCTCATCAAGCCCTTCACCGCCGCCGCCCTGACGGAGCGGCTGCAGCAGTACGCCCGGACCCGCCGGACGTTCACCGCCATCGGGCCCGAGGCCCGCCAGGACGATGTGGACCGGCTCTTCGGCACGCCGACGACCACCTCGCCGCTGCCCAAGGGGCTGTCGGCGGCGACGTGCGCGCTGGTCGCCCAGACACTGCGCGAGGCGGGACGCGACCTGTCAGCCGCCGAGACGGCCCAGCTCGCGGGCCTGTCGCGGGTCAGCGCCCGGCGCTATCTGGAGTACCTCTGCGCCGACGGCAGGGCCGAGCTGCGCCCGCGCTACGGATCGGCCGGGCGCCCAGAACACCGATATCGATGGCTAGGCTGACACACTTCCGTAGTCTTTTCCCGTGACATATGTGGACCTGCGTGCCTTACTGTTGCCTGAGACTTGGCTGCGGAGCGGGAGGAGATTGAGGCGTGCGTAACGCCGGACCGATCGAATCACCGACCGACCCGTTCAGTTCGGTGCCCCTGCCCAGTCGTGGCACGTCCAAGAAGCCCAAGATCGAGGGCCTGCCACCAGGCGTGTCCCGCGACATCTTCGGCCCGCAGGGCCAGCAGCAGGAGACCCGCCGTCCCGCCGGCGCCGCCCCGGCCGCGCCGAACGGTGGCGCGCTGCCCCCGGCCGCGCCGCCGTCGCAGCCCTGGCCGGTGAACGGACATCCGCAGGAGCCGGGTTCCGCCCAGGCTCCCGCGTTCGGCGGGGCCCGGCCCGGCCCGGCCCTGATCGACCCGGATCCGCCCCGCCGCCGTCGTCTGCTGCCGGGCGTCGCCGTGCTTCTGATGATCGTCCTCGCCATGGCCTACCTGGTGCCCGCGGTGCTCATGTCGGGCTCGGTCCTGCGTGGCACCCGCGTCGGCGGCGTCGACATCGGCGGCCTGACCGTGACCCAGGCGGCCGAGAAGCTCCGCACCGAGCTCGCCGCCAAGCTCAACAAGCCCGTCGTGGTCGACATCGGCGCGCGCAAGGACACCATCCAGCCCGACGAGGCCGGCCTCCAGCTCGACGTGGTGACCACGATCGGCGAGGCCCCCAGCGGCTTCCCCACCCCCGTCGAGGTGTGGCGGGCGCTGACCGGCACGACCGAGATCGAGCCCAGGGTGACCGTCGACGCCTCCCAGCTCGCCAGGACGGTGGACGCCCTGGCCGAGACCGTCGACAAGCCCCCGCACGACGGGCGCGTGGCGTTCAAGGGCCTGCGCCCGGTCGCCACCCCGCCACGCGACGGCGAGCTCCTCGACCGGGCGAAAGCGGTCGTCGTGATCAGCGATGCGTTCCTGCGCGGCAGCGGCACCGCCGTGCTCTCGCTCGATCCCGCCCAGCCGACGACCACCCCCGAGGCCATCACCAAGGCCGAGGCGCAGGCCAAGAGGGCCGTGGCGGCACCGATCACGTTGACGCTCGGCGACAGGCAGGCGCAGCTCACCCCGGAGACGATCGCGGCCAACCTCACCTTCGCCACCGACGGCGAGGGCGCCCTGATCCCGCAGTTCGACGCCGAGAAAGCGCTCACCGGGGTGGAGAGCAGCCTGGTGGACGCGGCCCAGGTGCCGCGCGACGCGACGTACGACGTCGTGAACGGCAAGCTCGTGCTGGTGCCCTCGCGCCAGGGCAGAGGCGTCAACGCCAAGCTGCTCGCCCGCGACGTCGCCAAGCTGGTGCGCGGCGGCGGCGAGCGCGTCATCCCCGTCAGGCTCTCCGCCGCACCCCCCTCGGTCACCACCGACCAGGTGACCGGGCTCGGCATCAAGGAGAACGTGGCCTCGTTCACCTCGACCTTCGAGTGCTGCCTGCCTCGGGTGACCAACATCCGGCAGATGGCGGCCGACATCGACGGGAAGCTCGTGAAGCCCGGCGAGACGTTCTCGCTCAACGACGTGGTGGGGGAGCCCACCACCGAGGGCGGCTACGTGCAGGCCCCGCAGACCGTCGGCGGCAGGGTCCTCACCGTCACGGGCGGCGGCGCCTCGCAGCTCGCCACCACCCTCTACAACGCGGCCTTCTTCGGTGGGTTCGAGGACGTCGAGCGCACACCGATGGACTACCACTCCGCGCGCTACCCGGCGGGCCGCGACGCCTCGCTGCTCTACCCGAACCTGGACCTGAAGTGGCGCAACGACTCCGAACACGGAGTGCTGATCAAGGCCGCGTCCACCGCCACGACCGTCACGGTCGCGCTGTGGAGCACCAAGCGCTATGACAAGGTCGAGGCCGTGGAGTCGGAGAAGCGGGACTTCACCCCGTTCCGCACCGAGACCAGCGACGCCGCCGACTGCCGGTCGGTCGTCGGCCAGCAGGGCTTCACGATCGACGTCACCCGGGTGTTCTTCAAGGGCGACGACGAGCTCAAGCGGGACCCGAAGGTGACCACGAAGTACCGGCCGCAGGCGCAGGTGACCTGCACCGCCGCCGCGGGCTGAGCGCTACGACGGCGTGACGGCGAGGATCTTGTCGTCGCCGTCACGCTCGTCGCCCCGGCCGTCCTTGTTGCTGGTGCCCACCCACAGGCCGCCGTCAAGGGCGGTGGTCACCGCGCGGAGCCTGCCGTACGTGCCGGAGAAGTGCGCGACCGGCGTGCCGGGCGCGCCGTCGGCCGCCAGCGGGATCTGCCACAGGCGCTCGCCGCGCAACGCGCCCATCCACAGGGAGCCGCCGGCGTAGGCCAGGCCGGACGGTGAGGCCTCGGCGGTGTCCCAGGTGACGATCGGGTCGGTGAAGGCGGGATCGTCGCCACGGCCCTCGACCTCCGGCCAGCCGTAGTTGGCGCCCGGCTCGATCAGGTTGAGCTCGTCGAAGGTGTTGGCGCCGAACTCCGAGGCGTACAGCCGGCCCGAGCCGTCCCAGGCCAGGCCCTGCACGTTGCGGTGGCCGAGGCTGTAGACGAGCGTGCCGAACGGGTTGCCCGGAGCGGGGTCGCCGTCGGCCGTCATGCGCAGGATCTTGCCGGCCAGGGAGTCACGCCGCTGGGAGAGGTCCCGGTCGCCGGTCTCCCCGGTGCTGGCGTACAGGTGGCCGTCGGGCCCGAACGCCAGCCTGCCCCCGTTGTGGATGCTGCCCTTGGGGATGCCCTCCACGATGACCCGCGGCTGCGACAGGGTGTCGCCGCCGAGGTGGTAGCGGACGATCCTGTTGTCGGAGGCGGCGGTGTAGTAGACGAACACCTGCTCGTCCTTGACCGCCACGCCCATCAGACCGCCCTCGCCGTCGGGGACGACACCGTCGATCGTGCCCAGCGCGGTGACCTGCCCGTTCTGGCCGACTCGCAGCAGCCTGGCCGTGTCGCGCTCGGTCACCAGCGCGTCGCCACCCGGCAGGAAGGCGATCGCCCACGGCACGGCCAGGTCACGCGCCACGACCCTCGGCTCGCCCGGCGGAGCGGCGGACACCGACGCCGTCGGCGAGGCGTCCCCTCCGGCACTGGAGCAGGCCGTCAGCACCGCCATCAACATGATCGTCCATAGCTTCCTCATGTGTTCCATACTCGCCCCAGGGCCATAAAGTTTCCTGCATGGAAACCTGGGTCCCGTCCGGCGCGGTCGCCGAAGCCCTGTCCGCCCTGCCCGGTGTGCATTGCTCCGTCTATGACGGCACGGGGTCGGAGCCCGGCGGGATCGAGGACGTCGAGGTGTGGATCCCGCCGCTGATCCCGGTACCCGACGTGCCGGGGACACTGGCCAGGATGCGCTCGCTGCGCCTGCTGCAGACCGTCACCGCGGGCGTGGAGGCCTACCGGCCGCACCTGCCCGAGGGCGCGGTGCTCTGCAACGCGCGCGGCGTGCACGACGCCGGCACCGCCGAGTGGGCCGTCGGCGCGATGATCGCGGTGATCCGGGAGTTCCCCGGCTTCACCGACGCCCAGCGCAGGGGCGAGTGGACCTACCACCACACCGGCGCGCTGGCCGACTCCACCGTGCTGATCGTCGGCTACGGCTCCATCGGCGCGGCGCTCGAAAGGCGGCTCGACGGCTTCGAGGTCGAGGTCGTGCGGGTGGCCAGGCGGGCCCGCGACGGGGTGCACGGCATGGCTGAGCTTCCCGCGTTGCTGCCCGCCGCCGACGTCGTGGTGCTGCTCGTGCCCGCCACCGAGGCGACCGCCGGCATGGTGGACGCCGCGTTCCTGGCCCGGATGAAGGACGGCGCCGTGCTCGTCAACGCCGCCAGGGGCGGGGTCGTCGACACCGATGCCCTGGTCGCCGAGCTCAAGGACGGTAGGCTGCGGGCGGCACTCGACGTGACCGCGCCCGAGCCGCTGCCCGAGGGCCACCCCCTCTGGAGCGCCCCCGGCGTGCTGATCACGCCGCACGTCGCGGGCAGCACCCCTGCCTCGACGCGTCGCATGCTGCGGCTCATGCGCTCGCAAATGGCACGCCACCTCGCCGGTGAGCCGCTCGACAACGTCATCACCGAAGCGTATTGAGAGGAATCCGGACCGTGGCTGGTCCGTGACCTTAAGTGCGTACGGTGGCGTCTAAGCAGGATTTCCTGACTGCCTGTCAAGGAATTCCTGGCGGCAATGGGTCGGTGTGGTTATCAGATCGGTGACGACATCGGCATTGTCACCACCCGCGCACCCACGACCGCACACACTGGCGATGTGCGCCGCCGGGCTTCGGCGGTCACGGGAGCAGGGTTCGAGACGGGATGGGCAACGACTGTGATCCGCTGGCGTGATCCACGGGCACCGCTGACCGCTGCGGTGGCGATCGGTGCGGCGGGTTTCGCGGCTGCGCTCCTTGTGGGCGGCCCGGCCCTCCTCACCGGCTCCGTCGCCGGATTCCTCGCGGCCCTGCTGGCCGCCGCCTCCCTGCTGATCGCCTCGATCCAGCCGGTCGAGCATCGGACCATGGCGATGGGCACGCGCTGGATGGGCGGTGGCGCGGCCGTCTGGGCGGTGGGCATGGCGGTGCGCCCGTTCGCCGTGAGCTCCAGCTTCATGTCCAGCTTCGCCGACCTCCTCGTGCTGCTCGGCACGGTGCTGACGGGCGGCGGCGCGCTGATCGCCGCCGGTCGCAAGCTGCCCGCGATGGCGGTGTTACGGCATCTCGCCGGCTCCTACCTCTGCGCCGCCTCGCTGTTCCTGATCGCCTGGGTGGCCGTGCTGCGGCACGTCTACGACGAGACCGCCGACCCCGCGCTGTTCACCTTCGCGCTGCTGCCGCCGATGCTCGCGCTGGTGGTGACCTGCGCGGTCATCCCGTCCGTGGTCACCGGCAGGTCCGCCGCCTGGCCGCTCGGCATGGCGGGCGTCGCCGTGCTCGCCACCACGACGGTGGCCGGCATGGCCAGCGCCATGGCCCGGCTCGACGGCGGCCCGCCGCCGGCCTGGAGTCTCACGCTCGCGCCGCTGGCGTTCCTGCTCCTGGCCGCCATCCCGTGGACGCGCCCGCGCGAGATGCCGGCCGTTCCGCTCGTCGGCGCCCTGATCTCGCTGGTCCCGTCGGTGCTGGTCGCCGTGGCGACCTGCACCATGCTCGTCCACCTGGCGAGCGGCACCCGCCAGCAGCCCGTCACCGGCGTGGTGGTGGTCGCCGCCTCCGTGGTCCTGCTCCTGCTGCTGCGCGTGTTCGTGCTGTCGGGGGCCAACCTCCGGCTGCGCACGCTGGTCTCGCTCGGCGACAAGCAGCTCAGGGACCTCGCCGAGAGCACCGGCGACGTGGTGCTGATCTGCGACTACGACGGCAAGGTGCACGAGATCGGCGCGGGGGTCGAGGCCACCTACGGCTACCACCCCGACGAGCTGGTCGGCGGATCGATCTTCGACTACATCCACCCCGAGGACGTGCCGCAGATCAAGTCCTCGCTGCTCGCGATGGGCCTGGACGACGACGAGAGCGCCGACTCCGGCGCCTGCATGATCGCCTGCCGGGTGCGCGGCGCGGACGGCACCTGGCGGCCCACCGAGTCCGTCGCCACCCGCCATGCGAGCGGTGAGGACCAGCTGCTGGTCACCACCAGGGACGTGAGCGACGAGGAGGCGCTGCGCAACCAGGTGGCCCACCTCACCTTCCACGACGGCGTGACCGGCCTGCCCAACCGCTCCTACTTCGAGGAGCGCACCCGCGAGGTGCTCACCGGGCACGGCTCGGGGCACAGCACCGGCCATGTGGCCGTGATCTTCCTGGACCTCGACGGATTCACCTCCGTCAACGACTCCGTCGGCCACGCCAGCGGCGACTACCTCCTCGGCCAGGCCGCGCGCAGGCTGCGCGGGGCCGTGCGTCCCGACGACACGCTGGCCCGGTGGGGTGGCGACGAGTTCGCGGTGCTGGTGGAGACGGGGGGCGAGGCGCAGCACGCCGTCGACCTGGCCGAGCGGCTGGTGCGGGCGGTCTCGCAGGAGCCGTTCCGGGTGGCCGACCGCGACGTGGCGCTCACCGCGAGCGTGGGCGTGGCCTTCGCCGAGGACGAGCTGCCCGCCGGCGACCTCATCCGCAACGCCGACGTGGCCATGGCGCGCGCCAAGGAGCTGGGCGGCCGCCGGGTCGAGGTGTTCGCCGCGCAGATGCACGCCGACGTGGTGCGCAGGCTGGAGCTGGCCGCCGACCTGCAGCGGGCGCTCATCGAGCAGCAGTTCGCCATCGAGTATCAGCCGGTGGTGGACCTGGCGACCTCCCGGGTGACCGCCGTCGAGGCACTCGTGCGCTGGTGGCGCGGCTCGGTGTTCGTGCCGCCCGACCAGTTCCTCGGCCCGGCCGAGGACACCGGCCTCATCGTGCCGCTGGGCGAGTGGATCCTGCGCGAGTCCTGCCGTGAGGTGGCCGCCTGGCGCGCCTCCTCCTGGGACATCGGGCTGTCGCTCAACCTGTCGGCGCGCCAGATCACCGCGCCGAGGTTCGTCGAGACCGTCGAGGAGGCGCTGGAGGAGAGCGGCCTGCCCGCCTCCGCGCTCACCCTTGAGGTCATCGAGGAGATGCTCGTCGAGGACGCCGAGGAGACGATCAAGCGCCTGTCGGAGCTGCGCGCCCTCGGCGTACGACTGGCCATCGACGACTTCGGCACCGGCTACGCCTCGCTGGCGTTCCTCCGGCAGCTGCCGGTCGACATGATCAAGATCGATCCGTCCTTCGTGTCGGGTCTCGGCCGGGACGATACGCTGACCCTGCTCACCCGCACCATCGTGCGGCTCGGCCACGACCTCGGGCTCGTCGTGGTGGCCGAGGGGATCGAGCGGCCCGAGCAGCTCGAACTGCTGCGGGAGATGGGCTGCACCAGAGGACAGGGTTTCCTGGTGGCCAGGCCCATGGCGGCCAGGGGCGTGGACTCGCTCATGCGGACGAGTCTCACCGTGTGAGACAAGTGTCCACTGAGTTGACACCTGGGCATTCGGAGCGGCTATGGTGTAAGGCATGCTTCGCAGTGAGATTCTCGTAGTACTTCGCCGGCGCGCAGGCCGTTAGCGAAGCACTTCGACCTGCGCGCCGCCCCAGTCCCACCGCCCGTGGGGAGGGGCATTTTTTATGTCCTTAAGTGAGTAGCCACGCAAGGAACGAGCCGATGACCGAACGGATGACAGGTGCACAGGCCCTGGTCAGGGCGCTGGAGCACGTGGGAGTCGACACCGTTTTCGGGATCCCGGGCGGCGCCATCCTGCCCGCCTACGATCCCCTTTACGACTCGGCCAAGGTCCGGCACGTGCTTGTACGCCACGAGCAGGGTGCGGGGCACGCGGCCGAGGGGTACGCCCAGGCGACCGGCCGGGTCGGGGTGTGCATGGCGACCAGTGGCCCCGGCGCCACCAACCTGGTCACCCCGATCGCCGACGCCTACATGGACTCGGTCCCGATGGTGGCGATCACCGGGCAGGTCGCCAGCACGGCCATCGGCACCGACGCCTTCCAGGAAGCCGACATCTCCGGCATCACCATGCCGATCACCAAGCACAACTTCCTGGTCATCGATCCTGACGACATCCCCCGCACGATCATGGAGGCGTTCCACATCGCCTCCACCGGCCGCCCCGGCCCGGTGCTCGTGGACATCGCCAAGGACGCGCTGCAGAAGGAGACCACGTTCGTCTGGCCGCCCACGATGCAGCTGCCGGGTTACCGGCCGGTGACCCGGCCGCACTCCAAGCAGATCCGCGAGGCGGCCAAGCTGATCGCCGAGGCCCGGCGCCCGGTGCTCTACGTCGGCGGCGGCGTGCACAAGGCGGGCGCCTCGGCGGACCTGCTGACGCTCGCGGAGCTGACCCAGATCCCGGTCGTCACCACGCTGATGGCGCGCGGCACCTTCCCCGACAGCCACCCCCAGCACATGGGCATGCCCGGCATGCACGGCTCGGTCTCCGCGGTCGGCGCGCTGCAGCAGTCGGACCTGCTCATCGGCCTGGGCGTCCGCTTCGACGACCGCGTCACCGGCCAGTTGTCCTCCTTCGCGCCGTACGCCAAGATCGTGCACGCGGACATCGACCCGGCGGAGATCTCCAAGAACCGCCACGCCGACGTGCCGATCGTGGGCGACTGCAAGGACGTCATCCGCGACCTGATCGGCGCCGTCGAGAGCTCCGGCCAGAAGGGCGACTACACCGACTGGTGGACCACTCTCAACGGCTACAAGGAGACCTACCCGCTGGGTTACGAGGAGTTCGCGGACGGCTCCCTGGCTCCGCAGTACGTCATGCAGCGGCTGAGCGCGATCGCCGGGCCGGACGCCTACTACGTGGCGGGGGTCGGCCAGCACCAGATGTGGGCCGCCCAGTTCATCCAGCACGAGCGGCCGGGCGCGTTCATCAACTCGGGCGGCGCCGGCACGATGGGCTTCGCCGTCCCCGCGGCGATGGGCGCCAAGATGGGGCAGCCCGACGCGGTCGTGTGGGCCGTCGACGGCGACGGCTGCTTCCAGATGACCAACCAGGAGCTCGCCACCTGCGCCCTGGAGGGGGTGCCGATCAAGATCGCCGTCATCAACAACGGTAATCTCGGCATGGTCCGTCAGTGGCAGACCCTCTTCTACGACAAGCGTTACTCCAACACGAACCTGCAGGCGACGCGCCGCATCCCGGACTTCGTCAAGCTCGCGGAGGCCTATGGTTGTGTTGGCCTGCGATGCGAGCGCCCCGAGGACGTGGACGCGACCATCAAGAAGGCCATGGAGATCAACGATGTGCCGGTCGTGGTCGACTTCGTCGTCCACCAGGACGCGATGGTCTGGCCCATGGTCCCGTCCGGGACGAGCAACGACAGCATTCAGATCGCCCGTGACATGGCGCCTAAGTGGGAGAACGAAGAATGAGCAGGCACACGCTCTCTGTGCTCGTGGAGAACAAGCCGGGTGTCCTGGCCCGGGTGTCGGCCCTCTTCAGCCGGCGGGGCTTCAACATCGACTCGCTGGCCGTCGGGCCCACCGAGCACGACGACATCTCCCGCATGACGATCGTGGTCAGCGTCGAGGAGCTTCCGCTCGAACAGGTCACCAAGCAGCTCAACAAGCTGGTGAACGTCCTCAAGATCGTCGAGCTGGACACCTCGCACGCCGTGCAACGGGAGCTCATGCTGATCAAGGTGAAGGCCGACGCCGACAACCGGTCGAGCGTGCTGGAGCTCGTGCAGCTCTTCCGCGCCCGCTGCATCGACGTGGCGGCCGACGCCGTGACCATCGAGGTCACCGGCACCACGGACAAGCTCGAGGCGTTCGTCAAGATCCTCGAGCCGTTCGGCATCAAGGAGCTCGTCCAGTCGGGCATGGTGGCCATCGGCCGCGGAGCCCGTTCCATCACTGACCGGTCCCTCAGGGCACTGGACCGTACCGCCTGAAAGGTTTCAGCAAGTGACCGAGATTTTCTACGACGACCAGGCCGACCTGTCGATCATCCAGGGACGTCGGGTGGCCGTGCTGGGGTACGGCAGCCAGGGCCACGCCCACGCGCTCTCCCTGCGTGACTCCGGCGTGGACGTGCGCGTCGGGCTGCCCGAGGGCTCCAAGAGCCGCGAGAAGGCCGAGAACGACGGCCTGCGCGTGCTCACGCCCGCCGAGGCGGTGAAGGAGGCCGACGTCACCATGATCCTGGCGCCGGACCACATCCAGCGCCACCTCTACGCCGAGCACGTCGCGCCCCACCTCAAGCAGGGCGACGCGCTGTTCTTCGGCCACGGCCTCAACATCCGCTACGGCCTCATCGAGGCCCCCGAGGGCGTCGACGTCTGCATGGTCGCCCCGAAGGGCCCCGGCCACCTCGTCCGCCGCCAGTTCGAGGCGGGCCGTGGCGTGCCGGTGCTGGTGGCCGTCGAGAAGGACGCCTCCGGCAAGGCTCTCGACCTCGCGCTGTCCTACGCCAAGGGCATCGGCGGCACCCGCGCCGGCGCGCTGAGGACGACCTTCACCGAGGAGACCGAGACCGACCTGTTCGGTGAGCAGGCCGTGCTGTGCGGTGGCGTCTCCGAGCTCATCAAGGCGGGCTTCGAGACCCTCATCGAGGCCGGCTACCAGCCGGAGGTCGCCTACTTCGAGTGCCTGCACGAGATGAAGCTCATCGTCGACCTCATGTACGAGGGCGGCATCTCGAAGATGTACTGGTCGGTGTCCGACACCGCCGAGTACGGCGGCTACACCCGCGGCCCGCGCGTCATCAACGACGAGACCCGTCAGGAGATGCGGCGCATCCTGGGCGAGATCCAGGACGGCACCTTCGCCCGGCAGTTGGTCGAGGAGTTCGACGGCGGCCAGAAGGAGTTCTCGAAGTACCGCAAGGACCTTGAGGAGAACCCGATCGAGAAGACGGGCGCCACGCTGCGCCCGATGATGAGCTGGCTCAAGGCGTAACACCGAGTCCGGCGGGCGGCGGCGCGGCGACGAACCCCGCCCGCCGCCCCGCCGTTCCCCCGCGCGGACGCCCCGCTGCGCAGACAGCGCAGGCGGCGTGATCGTCGTTCGCGCTACGGTCGCCTTTCCCCGCAGCGTGCCCCCGTCTTCCTTCCCGTGGCGCCCTGTCAGGCGAGCACCAGCGGTGCGAACGGCCGTTGGCCGGACTCCAGGGACGAGTGCCCGCCACCACGAGGATGCGCATAGCGTCGAATCTCCCGGGTTGCCCGCCCAGCATGCCCGATCTGTGTATTCATGCTCGGATTTCCACTGACATGCCCCAGTTTGAGGCAATGGCGAGCTTGCGCCATGGTCGCGAACAGGTAATGCGGGGCAAGAGCGCCTCCCAATCGGACGTAACTATGCGTCAAGCAGGGCGATCTTCGGCACTGCTTCCCCCATGTGGCCTGTCATCCCAGGTCAAGAGTGAAAATGCGCGAGTTTGTGGAAAGAAGGCGCAGGGCAGATCTTCTTCCGATAGCTACGGAGAGTAGTCGATCGGTAACAAGGAGACTCAGTATGTACAGAAAAGGGCTCATCCTCGCCGGGATCGTCGGTGGGATGGTCATGTTCGGCGGCTCCGCGCTAGCTGCGATGCCCACCACCGCCCACGCGGAGACGGCCTCATACGGCGACCCGGACGACCACAGAATCCTGATCTGCGGTGACGACGCCATCTGGACGCTCGGCGACGTCCACGTCAACAGAAGCAAGAACGGACTCGTCATCGATGTCGATGACACCCTGAACAACCTCCTCGGCCTCGGCAGCTCCTTCAGCAAGGACAAGAAGTGCGTGAGCAACTGAAGCTCGCCCTCAGCGGCTGCGACGCGTAAACTGGGGCCCGCCAGGAGGCGGGCCCCTCCGCGTTGCTCAGCCTCCGAGGTGTCGGCGGACCTGCGGCCGCTGGAGGACGATCCGGGACCGCCGACCGCGGCCAAGCCTCCCCGGCGGGACCGTACGACCCGTATCCGGCGCTCGGATCAGGGCAGGTCGCCTGCGGCGAGGTGACCCCGTGACACCACGGCGACGATGTTCGCCACGGACAGGTCCTCGATCCGCTCCCACGGGCGGCCGCGCAGCACGACGAAGTCCGCCCCGAGGCCGGGCGCGATGCGCCCCACCGGCATGCCGATGGCGTCGGCGGCGTCGGAGGTGGCCGCGCGCAGCGCCGCCTGGGCGTCCAGGCCCAGGACCTCGGCCATGTAGACGACCTCGGCGCACTGGTCGCCGAAGCGCACGTGGAAGCCGTTGGCGTCGGTTCCCAGCACGAACCGGACCCCCAGCCGCGCGGCCTCGGCGAACAGCCGGTCCCGCTCGGCCACCAGCTCGGCGGCCTTTTCCATGGCGTCCGGAGGCACCGGGACCCGGCCCTCCGCGATGACCCTGCTGATCAGCAAGGTCGGGGCCACCGGGGTGCGACGGTCGGCGAGGGTCTCGGCCAGGTCCGCGCTCATGAGCGTGCCGTGCTCGATGGAGTCGACGCCCTCCTCGACGGCGACGCGGATGCCGTCCTCGGAGTGGGCGTGCGCGGCGACGAGCATGCCGAGCGCGTGCGCCTCGTCGACGATGGCCCCGATCTCCGCGCGCGTGTGGTTGCGCCAGGCGTGGCGGTCGCCGATCGACAGCACGCCGCCGCTCGTGGTGATCTTGATCCCGTGGAGGCCCGCCCTGGCCCAGGTACGCACCAGCTTGCGGCACTCGTCGGGACCGTCGGCGGTCGGCTTGCGCAGCGGGTGCGCCGGCGGCACGAACAGGTCGCCGTGCCCGGCGGTCATCCCCACCATGCCGTGCACCCTGATCCGGGGGCCGGACAGCAGCCCGGCGTCGAAGGCCCGGGCCAGCGCCACCTGCGCCTCGTCGCCGGCCATGTCGCGCAGGGTCGTCACACCGTGCCGCAGGGCGCGCTGGGCGTGCGCGGCGCCGTGCAGCACCTGCTCCTCCCGGGTGGTGACCAGCGGCCAGGTGCTGAAGTCGGATCGGCCGTCGCCGGCGTCGCCGATCAGGTGGACGTGCGTGTCGACCAGGCCCGGGATGACGCAGAGGTCGTCGTGCCGCCGCTCGGCGGGCCGCAGGCCGGTGATCCGGTCGGGCTCCCAGGTGAGCTCGACCGGGCCGCGTGGTTCTGTGCCGTCCCAGAGTGGGATTCCGTCAAGTCTCAGATCGTTAAGCCTCATATCAAGGGACGACGCTACCGGACAGGCCCTTGACCTGCGTGGATATCCGGTCTCGCGCGGCGGGGGCGATGCGGGTCCGCTGGCGATCCGGTGCAAAGCATGCGGGCCCGGCCACGGTCCGTTGCGGGGGGATTCGCGGCCGGGCCCGCCGGAGGGGAGCGGCGCGGGCGTGCGGTGGGAACCGGCTCGGGTGGGGCCGGTGTGCCCGCGTGCTCCCTGGCTTCAGTGGGAGGCGAAGACCTGAGTCCAGTGTGGACCCGTTGAGTGCTGGCCGACCCCTATGTGAGTGAATTTGCAGTTCATGATGTTCGCCCGGTGGCCCGGACTGTTGAGCCAGCCCTGAACCACGGAGGCGGCGGTGCGCTGCCCCATGGCGATGTTCTCGCCCCAGGCCCGGACCGGGGCGAAGCCGGCGGCTGCGATGCGGTCGCCGGCGGAGCTGCCGTTCTTGGCGGTGTGGTCGAAGTAGCGCTTGGCCGCCATGTCCGCCGAGTGCCTGTCGGCGGCGGTGCGCAGCTTGGCGTCGTGGGTGAGCGGCCGGCAGCCGCCCGCCGCCCTGGCCTTGTTGGTGAGCCTGACGACCTCGGTCTCGGCGCTCGACGCACCGGCTGTACGGGTGGCGCCCGTGCGGGTGGAGGACGGCTTCGCGCAGGACAGCAGGACGCTGTCCGAGGTGTGCTCCTCGCCCTGATCGTCGAGGGCGACGACCTGGTAGCGGCGCGGGGTGTCCGAGCAGGGGAGCGTGGCCGTGATCCGGCCGTTGGTGAGCTGCCGCGAGCCGCTCTTGAGCGTGCGCTCCGGGCCGGCGACGACCTGCTGGACGCGCACCCTGAGCAGGGCCTTCTGTACGCAGCCGGACCGGGAGGCGGTGCCCCTGATCGTGCCCGAGGAAATGGACGGTTCGGCGGCCTGGACGCGGCAGGCCTGGGCCGAGCCGCCCTGCGTGCCCTCCAGCGACGTCTCCGGCGCGCCGCCCGCTGCTGTGCGTGCGGCGGCGGGGGAAGCCGGGAGGGAGCTCAATGCCGCCAGACTGCCGATGCAGGCCAGCGCCTGGAGCCGTCTGCGCATTTCGTCCTCCGGTTGCGGCCTAGACACTTGCGTCGATCCCGCATTCTGGTGCCCAATCGTCGCCTTTGTCACGAAAAACGCCGATATATCTGGAGCTCCATGTGTCTCAATCGTAACAAATGTAGCGACTGCCTCGGTAAACCTTTCGGAAGATCTATGCGTCTAAGGCCGCAAAAAGCGGGCGCGCCGCGTGGAGAACCACACGACGCGCCCCCTCGACGGCTCTCCGGCTAACACTGCACCGGCTTGAGCCAGGAGCACTCGAGGTCCCCCGGCTGCTCGGCGGCGGCGCGCTTCCGGTTGACGGTGTCGTCCACCGCCGCCGCCCTGGTGAACTGCGCCAGGCGGATCGCGATCTTGTCCTCGATGTCCTTGGGCGAGCCCGACAGATACTGGTTCAGCATGATGGAGAAGACCAGCGGCTCGCCGTCGGCGCTGGTGACGTAGCCCGACAGCGCCGTGACGCCGGTCAGCGAGCCGGTCTTGGCGCGCACGTTGTCCGTGGCCGCCGTGTCACGCATCCGGCTGCGCAGCGTGCCGCCCACGAAGCGGTCCGGGTTGCCCGCGATCGGCAGCGAGTCGTACCAGGTCCTGAACCACGGCTTGCCGCGCACCGCGGTCAGCAGTTGCGCGATCGAGGCGGGCGTGAAGCCGTCGCGGCGCGACAGCCCCGAGCCGTCACGCATGTTCAGCACCTCGACGCCGTTGGCCCTGGCGAATTCGGTGCTCACCTTGAGCCCGGCGGCCCAGGTGCCCTGGCCGGCGACCTTGCGGCCCATCGCCTTGGTGAGGATCTCGGCGTGGATGTTGTTGCTCAGCTTCATGAACGGCACCAGCAGCTCGCTCAGCGGCATCGACTCGCGCGCCGCCAGCTGTCGGGCGTCCTGCGGGGCCGCGCCGCTCACCGTCCTGCCGAGCACCTTCACGCCGTGCGCGGCCAGCGCGTCGCGGAACAGCGAGGCGGCGTACGCGGTCGGGTCGTCCACGGCCACCCACTCGGAGTACGTGGACGCCACCGTGCCGCTGATGACCACCGTCCTGGTGCCGTGCCGCCGCTCGATGAGCACGTCGTTCGACGCGCCCACCGTCGCCTTGTTGACGATCTCCAGGTAGTCGCTCTCCGGCGTGGTCGACACCTTGACCTTGCCGCCGTCGGCCGCGACGGACACGATCATCGAGCCGGCGTCGTAGTCACGGTCGGGCGAGGCGGTCAGGGCGGAGATCGGGGCCGCGTAGTAGGCGGTCTCGTCGTCCCACGCCCAGTCCTGGCCGAGGCGTACCGAGTCGAACCAGGTGTCGTCGGCGACCAGCTTGCCGGTCACCACCTTGACGCCCGCCTTCGCCACCTCGGCGGCCAGCGCGTCGTAGTCCCCGGCGAGCATCGTCGGGTCGCCGGTGCCGCGCAGCACCAGGTCGCCCCTGACCACGGAGCCGGCCTTGCGCCCGGTGTGCAGCACGGTGGTGGCGAAGCGGTAGTCGAGGCCGAGCGTCTCGGCGGCCGCCGCCGAGGTGAACAGCTTGGTGTTGGAGGCGGGGAGCATGAGCTTGCCGGCGTCGGTCGCGTACAGCTCCTCGCCGGACTCGGCGTTCCTGACGACCACGCCCGCCCTGGCGATGGTCAGGCGCGGGTCGGCGAGGATCTGGTTGAGGTCCTGGGCCAGGTCGGCGACGCCCGGGGAGGGGTCGAGCGCGATGGCGGGGGAGGAGGGGCCGGACGACCACGCGAGGGCCGCGACGAGCGCGCCCACGACGAGGGATGCTGAGGTGCGCCGCATGAGATCTCCAAGGGGGATGCGACTGGGGTCGCCTGGATCATCGAGCAGCGCAGACGCCCTGTAATCCGCAAATATTCGTATCTTTCAGTGTGACGGCAGGCCCGAGCTGACCAGGAAGCCGCAGTCGCCGAAGGAGACCTCGTCGCCCGACTTGACCCTGGCGGGCCCGACCAGCCGCCAGCCGTTGAGCCGGGTGCCGTTGAGCGAGCCCAGGTCGACCAGTGTCCACCCGCCGTCGTCGCCCTCGCGCCGCAGCTCGGCGTGGACCCGGGAGACCGTCAGATCCGCCAGTACGAGGTCGCAGGAGGACCCGCGACCGACCACGTAGCGGCTGCGATCGTCGTCGGGCAGGGCCAGCCGCGGCAGCCGGGGCTTGCGCCAGGCCGCCTGCAGGTTGGTGGTGAAGTCGGAGGCGGCAGAGACCACGCCGGTCAGCATGCCGGTCACCCGCTGGCGGAGCGTCGCGCGGCGCGGCAGGTCGGCGACGAGCGCGTCGAGCTCCTGCTGGTTACGGGCACGCAGCGCCTGGTCGACGCGTCCCACGAAGGTGTCGTGGGAGATCCGGCCCTCGACCGCGCGGTCACGGAGCTCACCGATCGCACGGTCACGCTCACCGTCGGAGGCGCGGAACGGCGGGTGCGTCGAGCTCATCTCCCGAGTATCGGCCTGAAGAGCGTTCCCTGTCCAGAATACGCGGATCTGTTGCGAGGAGAATACTGAGTATGCATACTCAGTATCCATGTCGATCAGACACGGAGGGCAGGACGGTCGTGTTCGACGGCAGGATGGTCAGGGACGGCATGCTGACCGTCGACCTGTCGGCCGGGGAGTCGGAGCTCAGGTCGCTCCGGATTCCCGCGGTTCACGTCACGGCGGCCGACCCCCGGCAGATCGGCGCCGTGCTTCCGCCGTCGGCCTTGGCGCCATGGGGATCGCGGCCAGTTGGCCGATGTCCAGGCACGCCCGCACGTCGGGCGGTGCTCTGGACTACGACGCACTCTTCGTCGTCGTCCCGTGGTCGTTCACCGCCGCGATCGTGGTGGGCCTGCCCCTGATGGCGGCGCTGGCTGCCGGGCTGGTCACACGGGCTCGTCCGATGACGGCCCGGCGGCCGGCGTAGGGACCGTCAGCCGGTACTTCAAGGTCATCAGCACCGACAGCAGGATGATCAGCGCGGGGACCGCGGTCTGACCGATGAGGACCGCTGTCACCGCGCTGTCCGGCTGCGCCACCGGTGTGTCCGGCTCCGAGGAGATGAAGCCGCCGATCGACAGGATGGTCCCGAAGACCAGCGCGCCGAAGGCGCTGACCCCGCTCTCGATCGCCGTCCACAACCCGGTGAACACCCCGGCCCGCCGCTTGCCCGTCGTCTGGGCGTCGACGGCGATCACGTCCGCCAGCATCGAGAACTGCAGCAGCTGCACCCCGGCGATCCCGGTCCCGACCAGCAGGATCATCACGTGGGCGTACCAGCCGCCGAAGATCGGCGTGGCCAGGGCCGCCGCCGTGCCGCCGCTGAACATCAGCGCGGCCAGGATCATCGCGCCGCGCTTGTCGAACCGCTTGGACAGCCACACCCACAGCGGCATCGTCAGCAGCATCGGGCCGACCAGCGCGGCGAAGAGCGTCGTGACTGCTCTGGGGTCACCGATCGTGTAGGTGGCGAAGTACGGCGCGGCGGCCAGCATCATGGCGACCGCCAGTTGCTGGGTGCAGGCCAGCACCAGCAGCCAGACGAACGCCGGGTTGCTCCTGGCGGAGGCGAACTGGGCGCGCAGCCCACCGTTGTCCGCCTGGGGCGCGCCGGTCATCGGGGCGCGGGCCGTACCGAAGAAGGCGCCGAACATGGAGGCCGCCAGGATGACGGCGATCACCACCGCCATCAGGCGGTAGCTGCCCAGCGTGCCGTTGTCGCCCTCGCTGTTGACGAGCGCCGGGGCCGCGATGCCGCTGATCGCGGTGGCCGCGCCGATGAAGATCATCCGCCACTGCAGGAGCGAGGTCCGCTCGTGGTAGTCGCCGGTCATCTCGGCGGGCATCGTCTTGTACGGCACCTCGAACAGGGCGTAGGCCGTGGCGGCGGCCAGGAAGCAGGCGCCCACGTACAGGGCGGCGGGGGTGCCGGTCAGCGGCGGGCCGGCGAACACCAGGAAGAACGCGATCGGCAGGGTCGCCGCGCCGGCCAGCATCCATGGGCGTCTGGGGCCCATGCGCGACACCGTCCGGTCGGACCAGCGGCCCACCAGCGGGTTGATCACCAGGTCCCAGACCTTGGGCGCGGTCACGACCACCCCGGCCAGCCACGCGGGCACGGCCAGGAAGTTGGTCATGTAGTAGAGCAGGAGCAGACCGGGCACGGCGCCGAAGGTCGCGGTGCAGAAGGAGCCGACGCCGTAGCCGAGGCGCACGCCTCTGGACACGGGGAACGAGGTCGCGGCCGGTGCGGTCATTGGCTCATTCAAGCCGACCAAGGGCTTGTTCGGTAAGCCCCAAAAATAGTCAGTCGCTCACGTTCGCGCAGACGACGTGCGCGCCGATTTCGATCATCCGGCGCTCACTGCGCGAATCAGCCACCCTGGCCATGAGGATCGGCGCCCCGCTCGCCGCGAACTGCGGCAGCCTGGCCCGAGCCCCGCGATGCAGGTCGCGCACCACGTCCTCGGCCGCCGACATGTGCACCTTCACGTGCAGCATGATCCCGGTCGCGCCCGAGGCCGTGCGGGCCTCGGAGATCCACACGTGGTGCACCAGCGGGAAGTCCATGAGCAACTGCGCGATCGCCTGCCGCAGGGCGGGCAGGATCGGATGCGTGCACCGCCGGTAGCCGGGGTCCACCTGCTGCATGGGACCTGACAGGTGCGGGCGCGGCGCCGGGATCCAGGGCATCGGCGGCGCCTCGGGGGACGGCGGCGCCACCTGGGCGAGCGGGCCTCCCCGCGAGATCGTCGCCATCGCCCCCGTCGCGTAGGCGGCGGGGACGGCCCCGGACATGACCGGCGTCGGTCCCGTACGGGTGGATGTGAGGAAGCGCTGGAGATCCTCGATGGGAACGGCGGCCGCGGCGGGACCCGCGGCGTCGATCACGATCTCTCGCACGCCGGTGACGCGCTGGATGTCCAGGACGGTGTCGGGGTCGCACGCCGACAGGGAATGGCCGCCACGGTGACGGGCATACGTCACCGTGCTGGTGTACCCGAGAAGCACTCGGTCACCGGCCTGTGTCGTCCCGAGGACGACTGATCGGTCTGGTCGCACGGCCACCAGGACTCCACCGTCAGCGAGAGCCGCCAGCAGACGGTGCGGACCGCCATGCTGGGCGAGCACGTCGGCAAGCGCAGGATTCCCGATGCTCATATGACGAACCATAGGTAGTTGGCCACGGCTTAGCAGGTTAATGGCGAATAAATCTCCCGATCAAGACAAAGACGGGAGCAGTGTGGATGAGTTTGCCCTGAAGGGGTAACCGGCGTCTCAGATGCTGGGTCCTTCGTGAATGCGTTCACAAGCCCGGATAGACTCTGTGGGACCGGAGGGGCCCGTCGCCGTGTCCCTCACACTCGCCGCACGCTCGAAGGATTCACACTCGTGAACAAGCCCGTCGTTCTGGTCGCAGAGGAGCTGTCCGAAGCCGGCCTCGCCGTGCTCGGCGCCGATTTCGAGGTCCGCCACACCGACGGCGCCGACCGTTCTCAGCTGCTGCCCGCGCTCGCCGGCGTGGACGCGCTGATCGTCCGCTCCGCCACCCAGGTGGACGCCGAGGCCCTGGCCGCCGCGCCCAAGCTGCGCGTCGTCGCCCGCGCCGGTGTCGGCCTCGACAACGTGGACGTCGAGGCGGCCACCAAGGCCGGCGTCATGGTGGTCAACGCGCCCACGTCCAACATCACCAGCGCCGCCGAGCAGACCATAGCGCTCATCCTGGCCAGCGCCCGCAACACCGCGCAGGCCCACGCCGCCCTGAAGAACGGCGAGTGGAAGCGGTCCAAGTACACCGGTGTCGAGCTCGACGAGAAGGTCGTCGGCATCCTCGGCCTCGGCAAGATCGGCCAGCTGGTGGCCCAGCGGCTGCAGCCGTTCGGCGTCGAGCTGATCGCCTACGACCCCTACCTGCCGCCGGCCCGCGCCGCGCAGATGGGCGTCAAGCTGCTCAGCCTCGAAGAGGTGCTCAAGCAGGCCGACTTCATCACCGTGCACCTGCCCAAGTCCAAGGAGACTCTTGGGCTCATCGGCGACAAGGAACTGCACGAGGTCAAGCCCTCGGTGCGGATCATCAACGTGGCCCGCGGCGGCATCGTCGACGAGGGCGCCCTCTACTCCGCGATCAAGGAAGGCCGCGTCGCCGGCGCCGGCCTGGACGTGTTCGCCAAGGAGCCCTGCACCGACAGCCCGCTGTTCGAGCTGGACCAGGTCGTCGCCACCCCGCACCTCGGCGCTTCCACGCACGAGGCCCAGGAGAAGGCCGGCACCCAGGTCGCCAGGAGCGTGAAGCTGGCGCTCGCGGGCGAGTTCGTGCCCGACGCCGTCAACGTCCAGGGCGGCGCCGTGGCCGAGGACGTCAAGCCGGGCCTGCCGCTGGCCGAGAAGCTGGGGCGGGTCTTCACCGCGCTGGCCGGCGAGGTCGCCACCAAGCTCGACGTCGAGGTGCGCGGCGAGATCGCCGCGCACGACGTGCGGGTGCTGGAGCTGGCCGCGCTCAAGGGCGTCTTCACCGACGTGGTGGAGGACTCCGTCACGTACGTCAACGCGCCGCTGCTGGCCAAGGACCGGGGCGTCACCGTCGAGCTGGTCACCAGCTCCGACAGCCCCGACTGGCGTAACGTCATCACCGTGCGCGGCGTCCTGGCCGACGGCCGGCAGGTCTCGGTGTCCGGCACGCTGTCCGGCCCCCGGCAGATCACGAAGATCGTCGAGGTGAACGGCTACGAGATGGAGATCGAGCCGACCGCCCACCTGTCGTTCTTCACCTACACCGACCGCCCCGGGGTCGTCGGCGTGGTCGGCAGGATCCTCGGCGAGCGGAGCATCAACATCGCCTCCATGCAGGTGTCCCGCGACGTCAAGGGCGGCAAGGCGCTCATGGCGCTGACCGTCGACTCGGCCATCCCGGCCGACGTGCTGGAGCAGATCGGCGCGGAGATCGGCGCCGAGACCGGCCGCTCGGTGGACCTGGAGGACTGATCCGGCGCGATGGCGCGACGGCGGCCGGTTGTCTCAGGATGTGAGATAGTAGGACATCCAACGAGACAGCTCGGCCGCCGCCAGGTAATCTGGCGAACGATGCGCCAGGTTCTCGTACTCATTACCTGCCGCGGCGGGGCCTGTTAGGGCAGGTCGGCGACCCGTCGCGGTGAGCGGCGTCCTGTCGGCCGGTAAGTCCCTCCGGGTGGTCCGTGATCCGGACCCCGAGAGCAGGCCCGGTCGGATTCGCGACCGGGATCCGACTGCATGTTCCCGACGCCTCGCGAAATGAGCTGAACACATGTACGAGATGTATCCCTGGAACCGCGCCGACGAGCACGAGGACGAGGCGGCCCAGGCGCTGCAGATGGCGCTGGACCGCCGCGACAACGGCGGCGCCCCTCAGAACTCCAGCCGGTAGAACGCCGCCGTCTTCGCCATCCCGGGCACCGCCTTCATCAGGCGGGTCGCCACGCGAAAGCCCACCGGCAGCCCGGGGTCCGTCATGTCGAGCGCGCTCAGCATGGTCGTGCAACGGAGCCGCGGATGGATGGACAGCAGATCCTGCGGTCCGTCGATGGCCCAGTGCATCTTCGCGTGCGCCTGGCGTACCGGCTTGTTGAGGACCTGCAACCGCAGGCCCAGCTTGCCCAGGGCGTCGAAGACGAGCTCCCCTCCGGCGAACCGGTCCACGATCCGCCGGACGAGCTCCCGGCCGAGGGTCGCGTCGAGGTAGTAGAACAGGCCCTCGGCGATCACGAGCACCTGCCGGCCGTCGGCCGGCACCTGGTCCAGCCAGGCCAGGTCGGTGACCGACGAGCCGATCGTCGTGCAGCCGGGCCGCTCCGGGAACAGGCGCCGGCGCAGCTCGACGACCTCCGGGTAGTCGACGTCGTACCAGTCGACGCCGGGCGGCGGGTCCAGCCGGTGCACGCGGGTGTCCAGCCCGCAGCCCAGATGCAGCACGACGGCGTCGGGGTGCGCGGTCAGGAACTCGGCGGCCCACCCATCGAGGAAGCGGGCCCGGTACGCGACCGAGGCGGCGCTGCGCCGGGTGATGCCGGTGCTGGAGAAGTCGTGGTCGATCCGCTCGACCACCTGGGCGGCCAGCGTGTCGCCCAGGATCGGATGGGGTGAGCGGGCGTCCAGGGCCCTGCCGTACAGGGTGGCGAGAAGGGTGGCCTTCTCCTCGGTGAGATGAACTCGCTCGGCTGCCATACGCGCCACGCTACGCTGGTCGAGTGGGATGACATGTCCGAATTGTGAGATCGAGTGTTCGTCAGCCGAGACGAACGGGTAGGGTACCGCCCATGGAGTCGCGCAATATTCGTCTGGCCGTCATCCCCGGTGATGGCATCGGCACCGAGGTCGTGGCCGAAGGTCTCAAGGTCCTCGAAGCGGTCGGGACCAAGATCGAAGCCACCCATTACGACCTGGGCGCCGCCCGCTATCACCGCACCGGTGAGACGCTGCCCGACGCCGTTCTCCAGGAACTGCGCGGTTATGACGCGATCCTGCTCGGCGCCGTTGGCGACCCCAGCGTGCCGCCGGGCATCCTGGAGCGTGACCTGCTCCTGCGCATTCGCTTCGAGTTCGACCACTACGTCAACCTGCGCCCGGTCAAGCTCCTCCCCGGTGTCGAGACGCCCCTCGCCGACACCCCTGCGGAGGACATCGACATGATCGTCGTCCGCGAGGGCACCGAGGGCCTCTACGCCGGCACCGGTGGCGTCATGCGGCGCGGCACCCCGTACGAGATCGCCACCCAGGAGTCGCTCAACACCGCCCACGGCGTCGAGCGCGTGGTGCGTTACGCCTTCGACAAGGCGATGTCGCGCCCCCGCAAGAAGCTGACCCTGGTCCACAAGACCAACGTGCTGGCCTACGCCGGCGACCTCTGGCAGCGCACCGTCAACCGGGTGGCCGAAGAGTTCCCCGAGGTCACCACCGACTACAGCCACATCGACGCCGCCTCGATGTTCTTCGTCAGCCAGCCCGAGCGGTTCGACGTTGTCGTCACCGACAACCTGTTCGGCGACATCATCACCGACCTGGGCGCCGCCATCGCCGGCGGCATCGGCCTGGCCGCCAGCGGCAACATCAACCCCGAGCGCACCACGCCCAGCATGTTCGAGCCGGTGCACGGCAGCGCGCCCGACATCGCCGGGCAGGGCAAGGCCGACCCGACCGCCACCATCCTGTCGGTCGCCATGCTCCTCGACCACCTGGGCCTGGCCGCCGAGGCCGCCAAGGTGGAGCAGGCCGTCGCCGACGACATCGTCGAGCGCCTGGCCGGCTGGACCGGTCGCACCACCCACGAGATCGGCGACGACATCGCCGCGCGAGTATCGAGCTAGGGCCGCCCAAGCTCAGCAAGCGCCTGGCGGTCCGTGAGCGGACCTGCCAGGCGCTTTTGCGCGTCTAAAAGGTCAAATCACCCATCCAGCCCTTGCCATCCCAAATGACGAGACAATAGGAAGTACGGGCTGCCCCTTCGGCAGCGCCGGCCGGAATCAGAGAGAAGGACCGTCGTCATGACCATCGCTCAGAAGCTCAGCTTCGACGTGCAGCTATCCGACCACGCTCGCACCGCGGCCGAGCGGGAGCAGGTAATGGCGAGCCCCGTGTTCGGCCAGGTCTTCACCGACCATATGATCACCATCGACTACACCGAGGGCGAGGGCTGGCACGACGCGCGACTGCGGCCCTACGGCCCGCTCTCGCTCGACCCCGCCACTTCGGTCTTCCACTACGCCCAGGAGCTGTTCGAGGGTCTCAAGGCCTACCGTCAGATCAACGGCTCCATCGTCGCCTTCCGCCCGTACGCCAACGCCGCCCGCTTCAACCGGTCGGCCGTCCGCATGGCCATGCCCGAGCTGCCCGAGGAGACCTTCGTCGAGTCGCTCGACCTCCTCGTCCGCACCGAGCAGGACTGGGTGCCCACCACCGAGGGCCACAGCCTCTACCTGCGGCCCTTCATCATCGCCACCCAGGTCGGCCTCGGCGTCAACTACCCGTCGCGGACCTACACCTACCTGGTCATCGCCTCGCCCTCGGCCTCGTACTTCACCGGCGGCATCAAGCCCGTCTCCGTCTGGCTGTCCACCGAGTACACCCGCGCCGCCCCCGGCGGCACCGGCGCGGCCAAGTGCGGCGGCAACTACGCCGCGGCCTTCGTCGCCCAGCGCCAGGCCGTCGAGCAGGGCTGCGACCAGGTGGTCTGGCTGGACGCGCACGAGCACCGCTACGTCGAGGAGATGGGCGGGATGAACCTGTTCTTCGTCTTCGGCGACAAGCTCGTCACCCCCGCGCTGACCGGTACCCTGCTGCCCGGCATCACCCGCGACTCCATCCTCGCCCTGGCCGCCGACCTGGGCCTGGAGACGGAGGAGCGGCTCATCAGCGTCGACGAGTGGCAGGCCGGCTGCGAGTCGGGCGAGCTCACGGAGGTGTTCGCCTGCGGCACGGCCGCGGTCGTCACCCCGGTCGGCTCGGTCAAGGGCGCCGACCGCGCCTGGACCATCGCCGACGGCGCACCGGGCGCGGTCACCATGCGCGTGCGCGAGGAGCTGGTCGGCATCCAGTACGGAGCCCGCCCGGACACCCACAACTGGATCCACAAGATCGTCTAGTGGTACGGGACGCCGGGCGGCAAGGCCCACGCCGCCCGGCGCCTCCACCCCCTGCCCGATCCGTGGGCGGCCTCCACCCCCTGCCCACGCCGCCCATCCGCCGACACGTCCGTGCGGATTGCCGTGTTCGCCGGCCCGGCAATACGATCAGTCATAGATCGATTGCGAACAGTGAGGGCGATGGCGTGATCAGGCCTGTGGAAGAGCGTTACCGTACGGTCCGCGAGCTGTTTCCCGAGCTCCGGATCGAGGTGTTCGGCGGCCGTGTCGTGGTGAACGACACCGGCACCTGGCAGCACAACACGATCCTGGCGCAGGCGCTCTTCCAGCTCATGCCCGTGGCCGCCGAGCGCGGGTGGGAGGTGTGGCCCAACATCACGGTCTTCCTCGGCGACGAGGCCGACCGCTATGTGCCGGATCTGACGGTCGTGCCGCCGGCCCCGGTGATGGAGTCCGACGAGGCGGTGCGCGGCGACAGCACCCTGCTCATCGTGGACGTGGTGGCAGCCGGGAACGCCTACGACGACCACGTCGTCAAGCCGATGGGCTACGCCCCCGCCGGAGTCCCTCTCTACCTGGTGATCGACCCGTGCCAGCGCATCGTCAAGCTGCACAGCGAGCCGGGGCCGGACGGCTACGCCAAGGAGACGGTCGAGCCGGTGGGCGCCCCGCTGACGCTGCCGGACCCGTGGAACCACCCGCTCGACACCGGCAGGCTGCTGTGCGTCTGACCGTCCCCGCCAGGCCGCCTCGATCCTGACGGCGATCGCAGGTCATGCCGGCGTGTTCCCGACCGGGTACGCGCTGGCGGACGCCGGCGTGGCGGCTTGTTCCTGACCGAGCACGGGCTGACGGACGCCGGCGTGGCGGATTCACGTACGGCCTGGGGGTCCGGCTCCCCGTCGAGGGGGAGAGGGTTCCCCGTGGCGGGGGAGGCGACGCCCGGGGCGAATGCCGAGACTCGGGCGTATGCCGAGAATGTCGCTGGCCGCGGTCTGCTGGCTGGCCGCCTACTGTGCCGTGCACGTCTGGTGGGCGGTGGCCGGTGCGCCGGTGTTCGCCTCCTTCGGCGAGTCGTTCATCCCCGGACGCTGGCCCCCGGTCGCGCTGTCTGCCCTGGCGATGCTCGCCTGCCTGCTCATGGCCCGACCCCGCGCCGTGCCCCGCGCCGTGCCCAGCGCCCTGCATCCGTGGCCGCCGGTGGTGCTCGGCTGGGTGGCGGGCGTCGGGATGATCGCGTACTCCTTCATGTTCGCGCTGGACATCGTGGGCATGCTGTTCGCGAACCCGCTCGACCGGGTCGGCTTCCTGATCCGGGGCGCCGGGGTGGCGGGCGGCGTGCTGACCCTGCTGTGCGCGATCGCGGCGCAGCGCCGCGCCCGCCGGGCCTGTCCGCGGTGCGGGCGTGTCCACGGGCGCACCCCCGAGCGCCGTACGGACCCCTCCCCGGCCTGGGCGTTCCTCGCGGCGTACGCGGCGGTGGCAGGTTGCTCGGCCCGGCTCGTGGCGCAGGTCGGCGAGTGGCCGTGGGACGTGACCGAGCCCGCCGTCGTCGTCTTCCTCGTGCTGTACGCCGCGGCCGGCACGCTGCTGCCACTCGCGCTGGTCCACCGGTGGGGGCGGATCTGGCCGCGCTGGGTGCCGCCGCTGGCCGGGCGGGAGGTGCCCAGATGGCTGGTGCTGGTGCCCGCGTTCCTGGTGGGCGGGGGTCTGGCCGGGTACTTCGGTGTCGTGGGCCTCACCGAGACTCTCAACGGCGGCCTCGGTGCGGACCTGGGCTGGGCCCTGGCGGTGATCTCCGGCTACACGGTGTGGGGCGCCGGTCTGCTCGTCGCGGCGACCTCGTACGTCATCATGACCAAGCCGCCGTGTCCGGATTTTTCCTGATCATGGTGAGGCCGTCCGCGAGCGGCAGGATGACCGCGGTGACCCGAGGATCCTCCGCCACCAGGTCGTTGAACTCGCGCATCCGCACCGTAGAGGCGTCGTGGCGGTCCGGGTCGGCCACATGGCCCGTCCACAGCGTGTTGTCCACCATGAGCAACCCGCCGGGCCGCAGCTTGCCGACCAGCAGTTCGTAGTAGGCCGGGTAGCCGGTCTTGTCGGCGTCCAGGAAGGCCAGGTCGATGGGCTCGTCGAAGGCGCTGAGCGTGTCCTGGGCGGGCCCCAGCGTGAGCGTGACGCGGTCGGCCAGCCCGGCCTTGTGCCAGTAGCGCCGCGCGATGGACGTCCACTCCTCGCTCACGTCGAAACAGTGCAGCGTGCCGCCCGACAGACCACGCGCGATGCACACCGACGAGTAGCCGGTGAACGTGCCCACCTCCACCGCCACCCGCGGCGCGACCAGCTGAGTGATCATGGTGAGGAAGGTGCCCTGATCGGCGGAGATCTGCATCTCGGCGCTCTCCCCGGTCGCCGCCGCCGTCTCGGCCGCGAGCTCCTCCAGCAGCGGATCGGGCCGGGTGGAGTGATCGAGGATGTAACGGGCCACGGACTGAGTGAGAACGTACGCCTTCATGAGGCCATTGTGTGCGAAGTGACCATCGGGCACACCCGCTGCGTGGCAGGACTCCGTGCATAGATGACCGGGTAACTCCTGGTGTTCCTGGGTCCGGTAAGGTCGCGGCGATAATCGGGCAAGGGGCGGGGCGGGATGAAGAAGAGGATGGCGGCCATCGGGGTCGCCTGCGCGGTGCTGGTCGTGCTCGCTGTGGTGACGTTCTCCGAGCCCGGGCGGTCGTCGCCGGGCGAGGTCCGGCTGACGCGCCAGCCGGACGGATCCATGGTGCTGGCCGACCGGGGGAGCAAGGCCCCGGTGCTCGACGTGTACGAGGACTTCGACTGTCCCGTCTGCAAGGACATGCACGCGCGGGTGGACCCGACGATCGAGCGGCTGGCCAGGGCGGGGAAGGTCAAGGTGGTCTTCCACTCGGTGACGATCTTCCGGGACGAGCCGATGCGGTCCAACTCCATCCGCGCCGCCGCGGCGGCCCGCTGCATGCCCGAGGCGAACTGGCTGGCCTTCAGGAACGAGCTGTACGCCATCCAGCCGGCGCCGCACGGTGTGGCGTCGGGCTTCACCGTGGCGGAGCTGGCGGCGGCGGCCAGGAAGGCCGGGGCGCCGGCGGCCGAGCAGTGCGTGACCGCGCAGTCGTACGCCGAGACGCACCTGGCGGAGAGCGCGAAGATCCGGATCGAGGGGACGCCCACGCTCGTGCTCAACGGCCGGATGCTGGGCCAGGAGGCGTTCGACCCTGCCGCGCTGGAGCGGGCCGTCACGGGTGGCGACGGAGTCACGGTATGACCAAGAGGTCGTCCAGGGAATGAGACCGATGTGCCAGACGGCCGGTGACTGTGGCAGACTCGCAAGCACCATGTTCTACGGTCTGCTCATTATCGGCAGGCGCGCTGGCTAACGCAGGGACACCGCCAGCGCGCAGACCTCTCACGTCCGTGAGGGGTCTTTTTGTTTTCGTAAAGTCGAAAAAGAAAGAAGAACCATGGCCGACGACCGCTTCCACGTCTATGACACGACGCTGCGTGACGGAGCACAGCAGGAGGGGCTCAACCTCACCGTCGCTGACAAGCTCGCCGTCGCGCGCCATCTGGACGGGCTGGGCGTCGGTTTCATCGAAGGGGGCTGGCCGGGCGCCAACCCCAAAGACACAGAGTTCTTCAGGCGGGCTCAAACAGAGCTCGACCTGAAGCACGCGCAACTGGCCGCGTTCGGTGCGACCCGCCGAGCCGGTGTGAAGGCAGCCGACGACCCGTTGGTGGCCGCGTTGCGCGAATCCGGCGCGCCGGTCGTGACCCTTGTCGCCAAGAGTCACGACCGGCACGTGGAGCTGGCCCTCCGCACGACTCTCCAGGAGAACCTCGCGATGATCCGCGACACGGTCTCTCACCTTCGTGCGGAGGGACAGCGAGTCTTCCTCGACGCCGAGCACTTCTTCGACGGTTATCAGTCCAATCCAGCCTACGCTCTGGAAGTCATCCGGACCGCCGCCGAGGCGGGCGCCGACGTCATCGCGCTCTGTGACACCAACGGCGGCATGCTGCCCGAGGAGCTGGCCGAGATCGTGTCCAGGGCTGCCGAGACCAGCGTCCGGGTCGGCATCCACTGCCACGACGACACCGGCTGCGCGGTGGCCAACACGCTGGCCGCGGTCAAGGCGGGCGCGA
>NZ_JBQHCW010000012.1:0-240737 GCF_052068115.1 Nonomuraea sp. ZG12 | reverse complement strand
GGTTGGTCGCGGGTTCGGGTGAGTCTCAGGTCCGTGTCGTGGACGGTCGGGTACTGGCCCCCCGCCTGGCCCGCCGCACCCTCCCTGCCCAGCCCTCCCTCTCGGCTTCCGTCCCGTCCTCTGCCCCCACCTCGGCCCAGACCTCTGCCTCCGTTTCCGCCTCCGCCTCCCTTCCCGCGCAGACGGTTGCCCCCGCTTCCGCCCTCTCTCCTGGGTCGGTGCTGGTGACCGGTGGGACCGGTGGGCTGGGTGCGCTGGTGGCGCGGCGGCTGGTGGAGCGTCATGGGGTCCGGGATCTGGTGCTGCTGTCACGGCGGGGCCCCGCCGCTCCGGGGGTTTCGGACCTGGTGGCCGGCCTGGAAGAGGCCGGGGCCCGGGTGCGGGTGCTGGCCTGTGACGTGACCGATCGGGCAGCGCTGGCCGATGCGGTGGCTTCGGCCGGGCCGCTGGCGGGTGTCGTGCACGCGGCCGGGGTCCTGGACGACGGCGTCGTGGGAAGCCTCACTCCCGAGCGGGTGGACGTGGTCCTCAAACCTAAGGCGGACGCGGCCTGGTTCTTACACGAGCTGACCGAGGGGATGCCGCTGCGGTTCTTCGTGTTGTTCTCCTCGCTCGCCGGGGTGGTGGGCAACGCGGGGCAGGGCAACTACGCCGCCGCGAACGCGTTCCTGGACGGGCTGGCCGTCCACCGGCGGGATGCCGGGTTGCCGGCGGTGTCGGTGGCCTGGGGCCTGTGGGACGTCGAGTCGGGGATGACCGGTGGCCTGGACGTCGCCAGGCTGAGCCGCGCCGGAGTCGCCCCGCTGCGGGTGGAAGAGGGACTGGGCCTGTTCGACGGCGTCCTGACCGCCGACGCGGAGCCGGTCGTCGTCGGAGCTCGCTGGGACGCGGCCGGGCTGCGCGCTCGGGCCGAAGCCGGTGACCTGCCGGGAGTGCTGCGCGGTTTGGTACGCCTGCCGCGCCGTACAGCGGGAAAGGGCGCGGCGGCGGGCCTGGTGGCCCGGCTCGCCGAGCTGAACAGGGACGAAGCCCTGCGGTCACTGACCGACGCCGTCCGCGACCACGTGGCGGCCGTCCTCGCGCACGGCGACCCCGACCAGGTCGACGTGGACCAGGCGTTCAACCAGCTCGGCTTCGACTCCCTGACCGCCGTCGAACTGCGCAACCGGCTCAACGCCGACACCGGCCTGCGACTGCCCGCGACCCTCGTCTTCGACCATCCCACGGTCCGCCTGCTCTCGGCCTACCTCGCCGAAGTCCTCGTACCGGCGCCACCCACGGCGGAAGAGACGCTGCGCACCGCCCTGGAACGGGTCGACGACCTGCTCACGGCGGCCAACGGCGACGCGAAGAGCATGCGCGAGCGGCTCACCGTCATCCTGCAGGGCGCGCTCACCAAGCTCGGCGGCGGCGGCCAGAACGACGTGGGCGGCGTCATGGAGAAGATCGACTCCGCCTCCGACGAGGAGATCTTCGCCCTCATCGACAACGACCTGTGACCCATGACTCCCGCGACCGGAAAGGCACCAACGATGGGGACAGAGGACAAGCTCCGCGCCTACCTCAAGCGCGCCACGGTCGAACTGGCCCAGACCCGCCGTCGGCTCACCGAGACGGAGGAGCGCGCCTACGAGCCCATCGCGATCGTCGGCATGGCCTGCCGCTACCCCGGCGGGGCGGACACGGCCGAGGGCCTCTGGGAGCTGTTGCGCGAAGGCCGCAGCGCGGTCCGCGAGGTGCCGGCGACCCGCTGGGACATCGACGACTACTACCACCCCGACCCGCGCACCCCCGGCGGCGTCTACACCAGGTACGGCACGTTCCTGGACGACATCACCGGCTGGGACGCCGAGTTCTTCGGCCTCTCACCGCGTGAGGCGCTGCGCATGGACCCCCACCAGCGCCTGCTGCTGGAGCTGGCGTGGGAAGGCCTGGAGAACGCCGGCCTGTCACCCTCGCGGCTGGCCGGCACCCGCACCGGCGTGATGGTCGGCTTCATGGACACCCTGCAGTACGGCCGGCTGCAGATCGAGCGGCAGGGCGTCGACGCCCTCGGCGACCCCTACCTCGGCCAGGGCTCGGTGGCCAGCATCGCCGCCGGGCGCATCGCCTACCAGCTCGACCTGATCGGCCCCACCATCACGGTGGACACCGCCTGCTCCTCGTCGCTCATCGCGGTCCACCTGGCCGCCGAGAGCCTGCGCCGGGGCGAGAGCGACCTGGCCATCGCCGCGGGAGCCTCGCTGACCCTGCACCCCTCCCTCTATATCCAGGCGTGCGCGGGCCTGATGATGTGCTCCGACGGGCGGTGCAAGACCTTCGACGAGGACGCCGACGGCTACGTCATGGGCGAGGGCGGCGGCCTGGTGGTGCTGGAGCGGCTGTCCAGCGCCGTCGCGAACGGCCGTCGCATCCACGCCGTGCTGCGCGGCTCTGCGGTCAACCAGGACGGGCGCAGCAACGGGCTCACCGCCCCGAGCCGGCGCGCGCAGGCCGACGTGATCGGCCGCGCGCTCGCCGCCGCCCGTCTCAGCCCCGACGACATCGCGTACGTGGAGGCGCACGGGTCGGGCACCCACCTCGGCGACGCCATCGAGTTGTCCGCCCTCCACGACGTCTTCGGCCGCCGCTCGCCGGACCGGCCGCTGCGCGTCGGCGCGATCAAGACCAACATCGGCCACACCCAAGCGGCGGCGGGCGTTGCGGGCCTGATCAAAACCGTGCTGATCCTGAAAAATGGGCAGATCCCGCCCAGCCTGCACCTGACCACCCCGGCAGCCGCGTTCCCCGAGGACGGCACCCTCCGGCCGGTCACCGGCCTGGAACCGCTGCCGGAGGAGGAGGACAGGCCCAGGCTGGCCGGAGTCAGCTCGTTCGGCCTGTCCGGCACCAACGCCCACATCATCCTGGAGAGCGCCCCCGTACCGGACCCCCGGGAGGAGCCGGCGCGCGCCGGCACGCACGTCCTGCCCCTGTCCGCCGGCAGCGCCGCGGCGCTGCGCGAGCAGGCCACCCGGCTGGCGGACTGGGTGAGCGCCCACCCCGGCACGACCCTGCCCGACCTCGCCCACACGCTCCAGGCCGGGCGCGCCGAGCTGGACCACCGTCGCGCCCTCCTCTGCGACAGCCCGGACGACGCCGTACGCCGGCTGCGCGCCACCGCCGACAGCGGCGACGGCCACCGGGTGAAGGGCCGGCCACGCGTCGCGTTCCTGCTCCCCGGCGTCGGCGACCAGTACGAAGGACTCGGCCGGGAGTTGTACGCCAGGGAGCCGGTGTACGCCGAGGCGGTGGACGCCTGCGTCGAGCTCGTCCGCCGCCGCTCGGGCACGGACCTGCGCCCCCTGTTCCTCCCCGAGCGGGAGACGGCCCCCGACTCCGCCGACCTCGCCGCCCTGCTCGGCCGGGGCGGCGGCACGGCGGAGGCCTTCGGACCGCTCGACCACGCCGAGGTCGCCCACCCCTTCCTCTTCACCGCCGAGTACGCGCTGGCGCGGCTGTTCGAGCACTGGGGCGTCACCCCCGACATGCTCATCGGCTACAGCCTCGGCGAGTACGTCGCCGCCTGCCTGGCCGGGGTGTTCACCCTGGAGGACGCGCTGCACGTCGTCCTGGAGCGGGCGCACCTGATCACCGCCGTGCCCACCGGGCGCATGATCGCCGTCGCCGCCCCCGGGGAGCGCATCGCCGCGGCCCTCGCGGCAGCCGGGATCGACGTGGACGTCGCCGCCCGCAACGGCCCGTCGATGACCGTGCTGAGCGGGCCGCCCGCCGAGATCGAGGCGGCGGCCGCCCGGCTGGCCGGCGAGGGCATCGCCTGCCGGACGCTGCGCTCCGCGCACGCGTTCCACTCCAGACTGCTGCAGCCCGCCCGGGAGAAGCTCGCCGCCGTGCTCGACACCGTGCCGAGACGCGCGCCGTCCAGCACCGTCGTCTCCAACCTCACCGGCCGTGCGCTCACCGAGGAGCAGGCCACCAGCACCTCGTACTGGACCGAGCAGCTCGTCAGCACGGTCCGCTTCGCCGACGGTGTACGGCACTGCCTGAGCCAGGACGTGGACGTGTTCGTCGAGCTGGGCCCCGGCCAGACGCTCGGCGGGCTGGTCCGGCAGAACCTCGCCGGAGACTCCACGGCCGCCGTCCTCGGCACCCTGCCGGCCCACTGGACCGGCGGGCCCCGCCGCGACCCGTACGACGACCTGCTCCAGACACGCGCCCGGTTGTGGGAGCTCGGCGCCCCGGTGACGTGGGAGGGCGCGCACGCCGGAGGAGGCCAGGTGCTCAGCCTGCCCACCTACCCGTTCCAGCGCACCCGCTTCTGGCCCGAGCAGACCGTGCCCACCGGCCCGGCCATCCCCGCACCGAACGCCGAGCCCGCCGACTTCACCTTCGCCCACTCGTGGCGACAGGATCCGGCGAGGTGGCGGCAGGACGCGGAAAGAGGGCTGCAGGACGGGGCGAAAGGGTCGGCGTCGGACTCTCGGCCTCAACGACAGGCTCGTGGGGGTCCCTGGGACACCCCCTCCACGGCTCTCGGTCTGCCCGGCCCCCTCGTCGTCTTCGCCGACCCCGGCGGCGTGGGCACGGCCCTCGCCGACCTGGCCGCCGCTTCCGGCACCCCCGTGCTCGAAGTGGTCGCCGGTGACGGCGCCCCGCGCCGCGAGGGCCGCCGACTGACCATCGACCCCGCCGTCCCCGCCCACTACGCCGACGTCTTCACCGCGCTCGGCGACCCGGCGTACGGACACGGCCCGGTGCACGTCGCGCACCTGTGGAGCCTGACCTCCCCTACGGGCGGGCGCCTGGACGACGCGGGCCTGCGAGCAGCGGTCGCCGACGGCTTCAACAGCCTCATGCTGGCCCTGCAAGCCCTCGGCGACCTGCCCGAGGACCGGGGTGTACGACTCCTGACGGTCACCCGGGGCGCCACCGAGATCCTCGGCGACGACATCCCGTCCCCCCACCAGGCCCTGTCCCACGGCCTCGGCCGGGCGGCCCGGCACGAATACCCCGGCCTGACCTGGCAGGGCACCGACCTCGACCCAGCCCTCGCCTCAGACCCCGGCCCTGTCTCGAACCTCGGCCTCGCCTCAGCCCCTGACGCCGGCCTGGATCTTCACTCCAGTCTCGGCCGCGAGCCCGAGTCCGAACTCGGTGCTGGATCGGCCCTGGACGCCCTGCGGCTCGCGCAGGAGTTGCTGCACCAGCCGGACCCCGACGCGGGGCCCGACGCGCCCGACCCGCTCGCCGGGTGGCGGCGGGGTCGCCGCTGGGTGCGGTCCTGGGCTCCCGTCTCCACCGCCCCGCCCCCGGCCCCCGTATGGCGGGAGGACGGGACGTACCTGATCACGGGTGGGACCCGAGGGCTCGGCATGGCCCTCGCCAAGCACCTCGTACGGGCAGGTGTGCGGCGGCTCGCGCTGGTCGGCCGCACTCCGCTGCGGCGCGGCCGTGCCGACGGCGGGCGGGCGGAACAGGCATGGGAAGGCGGCACGGCCGATGGTGACCGGGCGGAGCGGACCCTGCGAGACGTCGCCGAGCTGGAGGCCAGCGGCGCGGAGGTGCTGCTGCTCACCGCCGACACCGGCGTTCCCGACCAGCTCAGGGAGGCGTTGCGGCGCGGGCGGGAGCACTTCGGCGCGCTGACGGGTGTGATCCACGCCGCCGGCCTGCCGGCGGGCGGCCTGCTGCGGCGGCGGACCGTGGCCGAGGCCGCCGAGGTGCTCGCGCCCAAGGTCCTGGCGATGGGTCCGCTGGCCGAGCTGGTCGGCCCCGGGACTCCGGCCGCCGAGCGGCCGGAGCTGCTGGTGCTGTACTCGTCCGCGGTCACCGCGTTCGGCGGCATCGGCGAGGGCGACTACTGCGCCGCCAACACCGTCCTGGACGCGTACGGCGACGCGCTGGCCGCCACCAGCCCGTCGACCAGGGTCGTGTCGGTCGCCTGGGGCCCCTGGCAGCACGACGTCTGGCAGTCGGAGAACCTCAAGTCGGCGGGCGGCCTGGCCGACCGGGTGGCCGCCTACCGCGCCCGCTACGGCTTCGCCGACGACGCCGGCTGCGAGCTGCTGGACCGGATCGTGGCGGGCGGCCACGGCAGCGTGATGGCGGTGCGGCAGCCGCTGCACGAGGTGGTGCGCGCCTGGTCCGACATGCTCGACCTGGACGACCTGATCGGCGCGGCCTCCGCCGTGCCGGCGGGCGAACGGTTCCCGCGCCCGCAGCTGCGCACCGACTTCGCGGCGCCGCGGACCGAGGCGGAGACCGAGATGGCCGAGCTGTGGGGCGCCTACCTCGGCATCGACCGGGTCGGCGTGCACGACCCGTTCTTCGACCTCGGCGGCAACTCGCTGCTCGGCATGGCCATGGTGCTCGCCCTGGAGAAGAGGCTGGGCCACCCGGTCCCGCCCGCGCTGCTGTTCGAGCACCCGACCATCGCGGAGTTCGCCGCGGCTCTCGACGGCGAAGGCGGCGCGGGCGGCGGCGTCCAGGAATCGCTCACCACCAGTTCCGCACGGGGGCAGCGGCGGCGCCGGGCCCGTTCCAGTAACCGGAAATGAGGACGGAAGACGTGATCGACGACATCGAGGGCGAGAACTCCGGCACCGACATCGCGATCGTCGGCATGTCGGGCCGCTTCCCGGGGGCGTCCGACGTCGCCGAGCTGTGGTCCGCGATCCGGGCCGGCGCGTCCGGGATCACCCGGTTCACCGACGACGAGCTGCGTGCCGCCGGAGTCCCGGACGACCTGCTGGCCGACCCCGCGTACGTGAAGGCCGCGCCGGTGATCGAGGACGTCGAGCTGTTCGACGCCGCCTTCTTCGGGTTCAGCCCGAAGGAGGCGCAGATCCTCGACCCGCAGCACCGGCTGTTCCTGGAGCACAGCCACGCGGCGCTGGAGGACGCCGGCTGCGACCCCAAGCGCTTCGACGGCTCGATCGGCGTCTTCGGCGGCTGCGCGCACAGCTCGTACATGCAGAACAACCTGCTGCCCAGCGGCATCGGCGAGGTCATGGGCGACCTCGCGCTCGGGCTCGCGAACGACAAGGACTCGCTCACCACCCGCGTCGCGCACACGCTGGGGCTGTCCGGCCCGTCGTACGGCGTGCAGAGCTACTGCTCGACGTCGCTGGTCGCGGTCTGCGCCGCGGCCACCAGCCTGGCCGGCTTCGAGTGCGACCTCGCCCTGGCCGGCGGCGTCGCGGTCAGCGTGCCGCAGCATGTCGGCTACCTCTACCAGCAGGGCGGGATCTCGCCGCCCGACGGCGAGTGCCGCGCCTTCGACGCCGGCGGCCTCGGCGCCCCGCTCGGCAGCGGCGTCGGCGTGGTCGCGCTGCGCCGTCTGGAGGACGCGCTCGCCGACGGTGACCAGATCTACGCCGTCCTGCGCGGCTGGGCGGTCAACAACGACGGCGGCCGGAAGGTCGGCTTCACCGCGCCCGGCGTACAGGGCCAGGCCGCGGTGATGGCCGAGGCGCTGGCCAGCGCCGACCTGACGCCCGCCGACATCGACTACATCGAGGCGCACGGCACCGGCACCGCGCTCGGCGACGCCGCCGAGCTGGCCGCGCTCCAGCAGGTGTTCCGCGGGCAGTCGCTGCTGATCGGCTCCGTCAAGACGAACCTCGGCCACCTCGACCGGGCCGCCGGAGTCACCAACCTGATCAAGGCCGCCCTCGCGCTGCGCAACGACGAGATCCCGGCGACGCTCAACCTGACGGAGCCCAACCGGCAACTCGGCGCCGGCGATGCCCAGCTGGAGGTGGTCACCTCGCTGCGCGCCTGGCCGCGCGAGGCGGGACACACCCGCCGGGCGGGCGTGAGCGCGTTCGGCATCGGCGGCACCAACGCCCACGTGGTGCTGGAGGAGGCGCCGCTCGTCCCCCGGACCGAGGAGGAGCCCCGGCCCGAGCCGCTGGTGTGGTCCGCCCGCTCGGCCGCCGCCGCCGACGCGATGACCGAGCGGCTCGCCGCGCACCTCGCGGGCCCCGGCGGCGACACGCGGCTCGCCGACGTCGCCCACACGCTGCAGAGCGGGCGGCAGCTCTTCGCCCACCGCAGGATGCTGGTCGCCTCGTCCACCGCCGAGGCCGCCGCCGCCATGCGCGACGGGGCGGTGCTGCGCCGCGAGGAGGGCCGCGCCGACCGGCCCGTGGCCTTCCTCATCGCGGGAACCGGCGAGCAGTACCCCGGCATGGCCGCCGAGCTCTACCGGACCGAGCCCGTCTTCCGCAAGGTGCTCGACGAGTGCCGGGCCGTCCTGCGCCGCCGGATGGGCGGGGACGACCCGCTCGCCGAGATGCTCGCACCCCGCCGCACCGAGGCGACCGGCGGGCTGGGCGCGCTGCTCGGTCGCGGCCCGGCCGCCGACGCGACCCCGACCGCCGTCCTCCAGCCCGCGCTGTTCTCGGTCGAGTACGCGCTCGCCCGCCTGGTGCTGACCTGGGGTGTCGAGCCCGCCATCCTGGCCGGATACAGCCTGGGCGAGTACGTCGCCGCCTGCCTCGCCGGCGTGCTGTCGCTGGAGTCGGCGCTCGCCCTGGTGGCGCACCGCGCGAGCCTCATCGGCGGGCTGCCCGAAGGGTCGATGAGCGCCGTCCCGCTGTCCGCCGCCGACGCGGTCGAACGGCTCCGGCGCGCCGGGATCTCCGGCGTGGACGTCGCCGCCGTGAGCGGCCCCGACCTCACCGTGCTGGCCGGCGAGCCGGAGGCCATGGCGGCGGTGCGCGCGCTGCTGGAGGCCGACGCGGTGCCGTGCCGCCCGCTGGCCACCACCCACGCCTTCCACTCGGCCATGATGGAGCCGATCCGCGAGCCGCTCACCGCCTGGATAGCGGAGAACGTGCCGCTGAACGCGCCCCGCGTGCCGTACGTCTCCAACGTGACCGGCACCCTGGCCACCGCCGAGCAGGTGACGGACCCGGCCTACTGGGCCGAGCACATGTGCGCGCCGGTCCAGTTCGACGCCGTGCTGGCCACCTTGCTGCGGGAGGAGGGCGACGCGGCGCTGCTGGAGATCGGGCCCGGCCAGTCGCTCGGCGCGATGGCGCGCGGACACCGGGACTGTGCCCGTGAGCGCTGGCCGCTGATCGTCGGCACCCTGCCGGGCGCCCAGGACCCCCGCCCGGCCGGCGCCGCCCTGGCCGACGCGGCCGGCCGGCTCTGGCTGGCGGGCGTGGGGCTCGACTGGCCGGGCTACCAGCAGGACCGCCCAGTGGCCAAGGCCGGCCTGCCCACCTACCCGTTCCAACGCGAACGCTACTGGGTGAACCCGCCCTCAGCCCCCGCCGCCGCGCCTCCCGGCACCGCCACCGGCATCCGCGCCGCAACCGACATCGGCGCTGTGAGTGCCGGCGTCACGGCCGCCGCCGCTCACAGCGCGGCTTCCCGCGCTGGTGCCAACGGTGCGGGTACGGATGCCGCACCCGGAGCCATGGGGACGCCTGCCGAGCCGCACGTACGACTCCTGAGCCCGCGTTGGACCCAGGACAACACCCTCGGAGCGTCCGCCGACGGCACACCTGAGGAGTCCGTCGCAGGCGCACTGGGGGCGGCTGCGGTGGATAGGCCCGAAGTATCTGCTGCTGGCACGCATAAGGCGTCCGCGTCGGTCGCCCGTTGTGTCCTGCTGGGCGGTCGTACGGAGGCCGCTGAGACCTTGGCCCGGACGCTGCGCGCCCACGGAATCGAGGTCGTGACCGTCACCCCCTCGGAAACCTTCACTCAGTCTCCGCCTGGGCTGGATGAGGCCTCGGGCGTGGTCTCGGAGACTCCGCGTGGGCTCGATGAAGCCTCGGGCAAGTCGGCCGATGGGGCCGGTGCCTTCGTAGAGACCCCCGACGGCTTCGTCGTCGACCTGGATTCGGCGGCCTGTCACGCCGAGTTGGCGAGGCGGCTGGCCGGGGGTGGCCCCACGGTCCTGGCGGACCTGCGCCTCCTCGACCAGGAGGACGCCTCCACCGGCCCGAACGACGGCCGCGACGGGTTGCTTCCCCTGACCCGGCTGCTCGACGCCTGGGGTGAGGCCGGTGACGGCGTACGGATCATCGTGGCCACCTCGGGCGGACAGGCCGTGGCGGACGGCGAGGTGCCCGCGCTCCGGCAGGCCGCCGCCGCGACCCTGCCGATGGTCGCCAACCAGGAGTACCTGAACCTCGACTGCGCCACGGTGGACCTCGACCCGGCCGCGAGTCCCGCCGCCATCGCCGAGGCGCTCGCCGCCGAAGTGCGCCTGCCCTCCGGCGAGGTGTTCGTCGCCTACCGCGCCGGCCGCCGGCTCGTCCGCGGCTTCACCCCGGACGAGCCCAGCGAGACCGGGCCGGACGGGTCAGCCCAGCGGGTGCCGAACGGATCTGTTCAGGCTGATTCACATGGGGGCGGGGTCGGCAAGTCGGGGTCGGAGGATGTCGCCGGTGTGCGGGAGGGGGGCACCTACCTGATCACCGGTGGTCTCGGCGATGTGGGGTTGCTCGTCGCCGAGCATCTGGTCCGGGGCGGTGCCGGGCGGCTGATTCTGGCCAGTCGCGGCGGGGTGCCCGACACCGAGGGGGACCCGCGCCGGGCAGGGGTGCGGCGGTTGCGGGAGCTCGGGGCCGAGGTGCTCACCCCCCGGGTCGACGTCACCGACGACGCCGCCATGCGCGCGCTGCTGGACGAGGTGCTCGCGGGCGGCCGGCGGCTGGACGGCGTGGTGCACGCCGCCGCCGACACCGGCCCTGACACCTTCCGCCCGCTGCGCGATCTGGACGCCACCGCCGTCGAGCGGCACTTCGCCGCCAAGGTGACCGGCGCGCTGGTTCTGGAGCGGCTGCTGAACGAGTTGCCCGCCGATCGGGCTCCGAGCTTCTGCGTGCTGTTCTCCTCCACCTCCGCCGTGCTCGGCGGCATCGCGTTCGCCAGTTACGCCGCCGCCAACGCCGCTCTGACCGCGATCGGCCTGCGCAACCACGCCCGCCGGACGCGTACCCGATGGGTGAGCGCCGGCTGGGACACCTGGTCGGTCACCCTGAGCCGGGTCGAGGGCGGGTTCGGCGCGGCCATGGCCGCGCACTCCATGACGGCCGAGCAAGCGCTCGGCGCGTTCGACGAGCTGCTGGTCGCCTCGCGGCCCAGCCTGGTGGTGGCCGCCGGCGGCCTGGACGACCGGCTGCCCCATGCCTACGCCTCCGGCGTCGGCGGCGTCGGCGGTCACGTCGGTGACGCCGCGCCCGCCGGGACCGGCGACCGGTTTCCGCGCCCGGAGCTGCCACAGCCCTACACCCCGCCGCTGTCGGCGACGGAACGCGACCTGGCCGGCCTCTGGTCAGAAGTGCTCGGCGTCGAACCGGTCGGCACCCGGGACAACTTCTTCGACCTCGGCGGCAACTCGCTGGTCGCGCTGCAGATGCTCGCGCTGGTGAAGAAGCGGTTCGGCGTGGCGGTGCCGACGGTCTCGCTGTTCGAGGCGCCGACGGTCAGCACGCTGGCCGCCACCCTGGACGAGCGCCGCGCACCGGCACCGGCGCCCGCCGGAGCGCCACAGCCCCCTGCGGCAGTCGGCGGGCCACGAACCCGCACCTCCGCCGGGACGCTTCAGGCCGTGACCGCCCGCGACCGGGATGCGGGTCGTCCGGGTGACGACGACAGGCGGATCGCCATCGTCGGCATGGCCGGACGATTCCCCGGCGCCTCCGACGTGGGCCAGTTCTGGCGCAACCTGCGCGACGGCGTCGAGTCCATCACCTTCTTCTCCGAGGAGGAGCTGCTGGCCGCCGGGGCCGACCCCGAGCAGATCAAGGATCCCGCGTACGTCCCGGCCCGGCCGGTGCTGGACGACATCAGCGGCTTCGACGCGTCCTTCTTCGGCATGAGCCCCCGGATGGCCGCGATCAACGATCCGCAGCAGCGGGCCTTCCTGGAGGTGTGCTGGGAGGCGCTGGAGCACGGGGGTTACGCGGCCCCCGATCACCGCGGCCGGGTCGGCGTGTTCGGCGGCGCCAACATCAGCACGTACCTGCTGCGGATGACCGACCATCTGCTCGGCGGCGGGCAGCAGGAGTTCAGCGACTTCGAGGTCATCATGGGCAACGACAAGGACGCCCTGACCACGACGGTCTCCTACCTGCTCGACCTGTACGGCCCGAGCGTGGCCGTCCAGACCTTCTGCTCCACGTCGCTGGTCGCCGCGCACCTGGCGGTGCAGAGCCTGCGCAACGGCGAGTGCGAGCTGGCCCTGGCGGGAGGCGTCTCGATCCGGGTGCCGGACCGGGTGGGCCACCTGTTCGGCCCCGGCGGGCAGGAGTCGCCGGACGGCCACGTGCGCGCCTTCGACGCCCAGGCCCGGGGCAGCATGTTCGGCGACGGCGCGGCCGCCGTCCTGCTCAAGCGGCTGCCCGACGCGGTGCGCGACGGCGACCACATCTGGGCGGTGATCCGCGGCTCCGCGATGAACAACGACGGCGCGCTCAAGGTCGGCTACACCGCGCCCAGCGTCGTCGGCCAGGCCAGGGTGATCGAGGACGCGATGGCCGACGCGGGCGTCACCGGCGAGGACATCAGCTACGTCGAGGCGCACGGCACCGCCACCGAGCTGGGCGACCCGATCGAGGTGGCCGCGCTGACCCGCGCGTTCGGCGCCACCCGGGACAGGGGGTACTGCCCGATCGGGTCGGTGAAGACGAACGTCGGGCACCTGGACCGGGCCGCCGGCGCGAGCGGGCTGATCAAGACGTCGTTCGCGGTGCGCGAGGGCATGATCCCGCCCACCCTGCACTACACCAGCCCGAACCCCGAGATCGACTTCGACGGCAGCCCGTTCTACGTCAACGCCGAGCTGTCCCCGTGGCGGACGCGCGACGGCCGCCCGCGCATCGCCGGACTCAACTCCCTCGGCATGGGAGGCACCAACGTGCACATGGTCATCGAGGAGCCACCCGTCCGTCCCGGCTCGCCGCCACCGGCCCGCCGCTTCCAGGTGCTGCCCGTCTCGGCGCGCAACGCCCCGGCGGCCGACGCCGCTGTCCGGCGGCTCGGCGAGCACCTGGCCGCCGAGCCCGGCGCGCGGCTGGCCGATGTGGCGTACACGCTGCAGGTCGGGCGCAAGACCTTCGAGCACCGTCGGGCGCTGGTCACCGGCGACGGCGCGGCCGCCGCGGCCGCCCTGACCGGGACGCGCCAGGAGGGGCTGCTGGGCCGGGTCGACACCGTACAGGGCCGCCGGACCGCCTTCCTGCTGGCAGGCGTCGGCGAGCAGTACCCGGGCCTGGCCGGCGACCTGTACCGGCACGAGCCGGCCTTCCGCGCCGCGCTGGACGAGTGTCTGACCCTGCTGGCGCAGCACCTGGACGGCGCAGACGGCGCCGACCTCGTCAACCTCGCCGACCTGCTGACCGGCGAGCGCGAGGCGGGCGCGAGCCTCGCCGCCGTGCTGCAGCGCACGGAAGTGGCTCAGCCGGCGCTGTTCGCCGTGGAGTACGCACTGGCGCGCACGCTCATGTCCTGGGGGCTGCAACCGGCGATCATGCTCGGCTACAGCCTCGGCGAGTACGTCGCCGCCTGTCTCGCCGGAGTCCTGTCCCTGCCCGACGCCGTCGCCCTGGTCACCCACCGGGCCCGGCTGATCGCCGGGATGCCGGCGGGGGCGATGCTGGCCGTCTCCCTCCCGGCGGGCGACCTGCGCAGGCGCTTCCGGCTGGAGGAACGCGAGCTGGACGTCGCCGCCGTCAACGGCCCTCAGGCGGTCGTGGTCGCCGGCCCTGTCGAGGCGATCGAGACGCTGGCCGGGGAGCTGCGGCAGGCCGGGATCGCGTGCCGCGCGCTGGAGATCACCCACGCCTTCCACTCCCGCATGCTGGAGCCGCTGAGCGACGAGCTCACCCAGTGGATCAAGGCTGAGGTCACGCTCAACCCGCCCGCGCTGCCGTACATCTCGAACGTGACCGGCGCGCAGGCCGACGCCGAGCTCGTGTGCGACCCCGGCTACTGGGCCCGGCACATGTGCGCGACCGTGCGCTTCCAGGCGGGGGTCGACACGCTGCTGGCCGAGCCGGAGCTCGCAATGGTGGAGATCGGCCCCGGCCAGTCGCTGGGCGCGCTGGTGCGCGGGGCGGGCTGCCCGGCGGAGCGCTGGTCGTTGATCACGCACACGCTGCCCGCCGCGAGCGACGCCACACCGGGTGACGAGGCGCTGGCGGGCTGCCTGGCCAGGCTCTGGCTCGGCGGGGTCGCCATCGGATGGGACGCCTACCACGGTCGCGTCGAGGGCGCCGACCCCGCCACGCTGCCCGGCCGCATCCCGCTGCCCACCTACCCGTTCCAGCGGCAGCGCTACTGGATCGACCCGCCCGCCCGCCGGGAGACGGCGGCCGAGCCGGAGGACCTGTTCGAGGCCATCACGAGCCTGCCCAAGCTGCCCGAGGAGCAGTGGCTCTACCTGCCCGTGTGGCGGCAGACGGCCGCGCCGGCGGAACGCCCGCCGGGCTCGTGGCTGGTGTTCACCCGCGAGGGGCTCGCCGACGAGGCACTGGCCGGACTCCGCGAGGCCGCCGCCGCGACCGGCGCCAGCATCACGCCGGTACGTCCCGGCGAGGCGTACGCCGTCACCGGCGACGGGCACATGGCCAGGCCGGGCAGCGTCGGCGACATGCTCGCCGTGCTGCGCGACCTGCGTACGGCGGGACGGCGGCTGGAGCGGGTCGTGCACCTGTGGACCCTGGAACCGGCGGCGCACGACGTCACCATCGCGCACGGCCTGCACACTCTCGTCGCGCTGGCGAGGGCGGCGGGGGAGTCCGGCATCGGCGACTGGTCGCTCGACGTGGCCGTCTCCGGCACCCAGCGGGTGCTGGGGGAGGAGGTGGCGTACCCGGCCGGCGCGACGCTGATGGGGCCGTCCCTGGTGATCCCGCTGGAGTATCCGGGCGTGACCACCCGGTTGATCGACCTCCCGGCCGGCCCGTCCGCGCGTGACCTGCGCGGCCTGACCGCCGAGCTGGCCCGCCCGCAGCACGACCGCACGGTGGCGCTCCGGCACGGCCGCCGCTACGTCCCCGAATACGCCCGCATGCAACCCCCGCCCCTGCCCGCCCGAACACCTGCCCCCGTGCCCGCTCCGCCCGTGCCCGGCGGTGGCCCGGTCGCCGATGTCACCGGCCTGCGCGAGGGCGGTGTCTACCTGATCACCGGCGGGCTGGGCGGCATCGCCCTCGGCCTGGCCGGGCATCTGGCCCGCGACTACCGCGCCAAGCTGGTCCTGCTGGCCCGGCGCGGCCTGCCGCCGCGCGCCGACTGGCCCGCGATCCTGGCCGCCGGCGACTCCGGCGACTCCGGCGACTCCGGTGGGAGCCCGGTCGACGAGGTCACGCGGCGCAGGGTGCGGCAGGTCACCGAGCTGATCAGGCTCGGCGCCGAGGTCGAGATCGTCGCCGGTGACGTCGCCGGCGCCGGGGACGTACGCCGGGCCGTCGAGGCGGCGACCGGGCGCTTCGGGGCGCTGCACGGCGTGCTGCACGCGGCGGGCGTGCCGGCCATGGGGCTGATGCAGTTCAAGCGGCCCGAGGAGCTGGACGAGGTGCTCGCCCCCAAGGTCGGCGGCACACTGGCGCTGGCCGAGGCGCTGCGCGTCGGCCGGCCGGACGAGGTCGAGCTGGACCTGCTGGTGCTGTTCTCCTCGATCACCTCCGCGACCGGCGGCGGCCCCGGCCAGGTGGACTACTGCGCCGCCAACGCCTTCCTGGACGGCTACGCCCACGAGCTCGCCGCGACCGGGCGCCGGGTGGTGTCCGTCGGCTGGGGCGAGTGGACGTGGAACGCGTGGGAGGCCGGGCTCGCCGGGTACGAGGAGGCGCTGCGCGACTTCTTCCGGCAGAACCGGGCCCGCGTCGGCATCGACTTCGCCGACGGCTGGCGTTCGCTGCTGCGGGCGCTGGCCACCGGGGAGCCGCACGTCGTCGTGTCCACCCAGGACTTCCCCACGCTGGTGAGCGGCAGCTCCCGCTTCACCCTGGAGGCGGTGACCTCCCCCGCCATGGGCGGCGGGGGCGAGCTGCACCCCAGGCCCGAGCTGGTCACCAACTACCAGGAGCCCGCCGGCGCCACCGAGGAGGCCATCGCCGCGATCTGGGGCGAGTCGCTGCGGCTGGACCGGGTCGGCGTGCTGGACAACTACTTCGAGCTGGGCGGCAACTCGCTGCTCGGCGTCGCCATCGTGGCCGCGGTCCGGCGCGCGTTCAAGCTGCCGGAGCTGCCGCCGCACATCCTCTACGAGTCGCCGACCGTGGCAGCGCTGAGCCGCACCGTCGAGGCGCTCGCCTCGGGCGAGGCGCCGGCCGTCGCCGACGGCGGCAGCCAGGTGCGAGCCCAGCTCCGGCGCTCGGGATTGGAGGCCGCCGCGCGCAGGCGCGGGAGGTGACGGCGATCCACGGCCAACACGGCCAAAACGGACCAACGCGGACCGACACGGACCGACACCGGGAACGTCGCGATCAAGGAGCGGAAACGATGAACGGAACGGAGATGACATGTCTGTTATCGGGGTGATCGGCGCCGGCGTCATGGGAGTCGGCGTCGCCCAGAACCTCGCCTCGACCGGGCACGACGTGGTGCTGGTCGACAAGGACGAGAAGACGCTGACCGCAGCGCTGGCGACCATCGAGCGCAACAGCCGGATGAGCCGCCTCATGGGCGGTCCCGCCCTGGACGCCGACGAGATCCTGTCCAGGATCACCACGGCCGTCGGAGCGGCGGGCGCGGCCAAGGCCGAGATCGTCATCGAGAACGTGACCGAGAACTGGGACGTCAAGCGGGAGGTGTACGAGACGCTCGACGCCGAGTGCGGCCCCGACACCGTCTTCGTCGTCAACACCTCGGCCATCCCGATCACCAAGGTCGCCGCCGTCACCGGCCGCCCGGACAAGGTGGTCGGCGTGCACTTCATGAACCCGGTGCCGGCCAAGCCGGTCGTCGAGCTGATCCCGGGCTTCCACACCTCAGCGGAGACGGTCGAGCGCACCAAGGACCTGCTGCACGCCATGGGCAAGAAGGCCGTGCACGTCAAGGACTCGTGCGGCTTCATCTCCAACCGGGTGCTGATGCTCACCGTCAACGAGGCGGCCTTCCTCGTGCACGAGGGCGTGGCGGACGCCGCGTCGGTGGACGAGGTGTTCCGCGGCTGCTTCGGCCACCCGATGGGACCGCTGGAGACGGCCGACCTGATCGGCGTCGACACGATCCTCTACAGCGTGGAGGTGCTCTACGAGCACTACGCCGACAGCAAGTACCGCCCGTGCCCGCTGCTGAAGCAGATGACCGACGCCGGACTGCACGGCCGTAAGACCGGCCGTGGCTTCTACACCTACGACTCGAACTGAAGACGAACTGAAACGGAGCAATGCCCATGTCCACCACCGCAAGGGATCAGATTCTCACCTTCGTCCGCGAGCGCTATCCGCAGGCGGAGATCGACGCGTCGCAGGACATCTTCGCCCTCGGCTTCGTCAACTCGCTGTTCGCGATGGAGCTGGTGATGTTCGTGGAGAAGACGTTCGAGGTCACCATCCCCAACGAGGAGCTGCGGATCGACAACTTCCGCACCGCCGACTCGATGGCGAGCCTGGTGGCGAGGCTCTCGGCCGACCTGGCCGTGGCGTGACCCTCACCGACCCGGCACCCCCCATCCGAACCGCGGAGCGGGGCACGGATCGGGTCACCGATCGGGGCTCGGCCCGCGCCTTCGTCGACACCCACGTCGTGCCGTACGCCGACGCCTACGACCGGGTCGGCCGGGTGCCGGAGGACCTGCTGCGGCGGGTCGCCGAGGCGGGCCTGTGGGCGCCGTTCCTGCCGCCCGGCTCGGGCGGCGCCGGGATGGACATGGTCACGCTCGGGGAGGTGCACGAGGAGGTGGGGCGCGGCTGCTCCTCCCTCCGCAGCCTGCTCACCGTCCACACGATGGTGTCGTGGACGGTGCAGCGGTGGGGCACCCCGGCCCAGCGCGAGCGGTGGACGCCGGTGCTCGGCAGCGGGCAGGTGCTCGGCGCCTTCTGCCTGTCCGAGCCCGGCGCCGGCAGCGACACCTCGGGGATCACCACGACCGCCGTCGAGTCGGGCGGCGGCTGGGTGCTCAACGGGGTCAAGACGTGGACCACGGGCGGCCAGCGGGCGGACCTGTTCCTGGTGTTCGCCCGCACGGCCGCCAGCATCGGCGCCTTCCTCGTGCCGAGGGACGCGCCGGGCGTCCGGGTCCGTCCCATCGACGACATGCTGGGCACCCGCGCCTCCATGCTGGCGCAGATCTCCTTCGACGACGTCGTCCTCGGGCCCGACGCGCTGCTCGGCCCGAGCGGGTTCACCGCCGGCATGGTGCTCACGGGCACCCTCGACCTCGGCCGCTACAGCGTGGCGGCCGGCTCGCTGGGCATCCTCCAGGCCTGCCTGGAGGCGTCCTCCGCGTACGCCGCGCACCGCAGGGTGGGCGGCTCGGCGCTGCGCGAGCTGCCGCTGATCCAGGCGAAGCTCTCCGACATGGTCACCGACGCGCGGGCGGCGAGGCTGCTGGTCGCCGAGGCCGGCCGGCTCAAGGACGCCGGGGAGTCGGCGACGCTCATGGCCACCTGGGTCGCGAAGTACTTCGCCTCCACGGCCGCCGTCCGCCACGCGGCCGAGGCCGTGCAGATCCACGGCGCCAACGGGTGCAGCCCGGACTACCCGGTGGCCCGGCTGTACCGCGACGCCAAGGTGATGGAGATCATCGAAGGCAGCAACGAGATCCAGCGGATCACCATCGCCGGCCAGGCGGAAAGGGAGAGAACGCCGTGACCGTGACAACCTCGGCCACCCCGGCCGTCCCGCTCCCGGAGAAGCCGAAGCGGGGCCGGATCAAGTGCATCGTGTGGGACCTCGACAACACCCTGTGGAACGGGGTGCTCCTGGAGGACGGCGACGTCACCGTACGACCCGCCGTGGTCGAGCGGATCCACGAGCTGGACCGCAAGGGCGTCCTGCACTCCATCGCCAGCAAGAACGACAGGGACGCGGCCATGGAGAAGCTGCGCGCCCTCGGGCTGGAGGAGATGTTCCTGCACCCGCAGATCAACTGGAACCCCAAGTCGGACTCCATCCGGCACATCGCCAAGGCGCTCAACCTCGGCCTGGACGCCTTCGCGTTCGTCGACGACCAGGAGTTCGAGCGCGCCGAGGTGGCCCACGGCGTCCCCGAGGTGACCTGCGTGGACATCCTGGAGCTGGAGGAGGCGCTGGCGCGGCCGGAGTTCCGGCCGCGCTTCGTCACCGACGAGTCGGCGCTGCGGCGCGAGATGTACCGCAGCCAGATCGCCAGGGAGGAGCTGGAAGGCGAGTTCGTCGGCACGAACGAGGAGTTCCTGGCCGGCCTGGAGATGTCCTTCACCATCTCCCCCGCCAGAAGGGAGGACCTGCAGCGCGCCGAGGAACTCACCGTCCGCACCAATCAGCTCAACTCCACCGGGCGCACGTACTCCTACGAGGAGTTGGACGCGCTGCGGGAGTCGCCGGACCACCTGCTCCTGGTGGCCTCGCTCACCGACCGGTTCGGCGGCTACGGCAAGATCGGGCTGGCCCTGGTGGAGAAGGGCGAGGACGCCTGGTGGCTGCGCATGATGCTGATGTCGTGCCGGGTGATGTCCCGCGGGGTCGGCATGGTGCTGCTCAACCACATCATGCGGCTGGCCGTGGAGGCGGGCGCGACCGTCCGGGCGGACTTCGTGGAGACCGGGCGCAACCGCATGATGCAGGTGACGTACGCCTTCGCCGGGTTCCACGAGGCGAGCAGGGAGGGCGCGCACGTCGTCCTGGAAGCCGACCTGACCGCCGTGCAGCCCCCGCCGGCGTACGTGAGACTCGAGATCGTCGAGTAAGGGACCGAGATGACCGTCTACGACGAGACAAGCGACGCCCTGCTGACCCAATGGCTGCCGTTCCGGGCCCTGACCGGCGCCGAGCCGGGCGCGCTGCCGCTGTACTGCCTGCCGCACGCGGGCGGCGCGGCGTCGGCGTTCCGGCTGTGGCAGGGCAAACTGCCGGGCGTCGCGGTGCAACCGGTGCAGCTCCCCGGCAGGGAGAGCCGGCACCGGGAGCCGCCCTACCTGCGGATGGAGCCGCTGGTCTCCGACCTGGCCGACGCGGTGCTCGCCGACGTGGCGCAGTCCGCCGCCGGGCACAGGTACGCCCTGTACGGGCACAGCCTCGGCGGCCTCGTGGCCTTCGAGCTGGTCAGGGAGGTCAGGCGGCGCGGCGGCCCGGAGCCGGTGCACCTGTTCGTCTCCGGCTCCGACGCCCCGCACGTCACCTACGAGGACGGGCCGCCGGTGCGCGGGATGTCCAGGAAGGAAGTGGTGGGGCTGCTGCGCGACCTGGGCGGCACGCCGGAGTGGCTGCTGGCCGACCCGGGGGCGCTGGAGATGATCCTGCCGGCCGTGCAGGCCGACTTCACCGTCAAGGAGAGCTACGGCTACACGCCGGAGCCGCCGCTGGCCGTGCCGATCTCGGTGCTGCCCAGCGGCTCCGACCCGCGGGTGGCGCCGGAGAAGGTGGCGGCCTGGCGGGAGCAGACCGCGGGCGAGTTCGCGCTGCACCCGTTCGACGGCGGCCACTTCGCGGTGTTCGAGCAGGCGGACCGCACCCGCGCGATCGTGGCGGAGGCGCTGCGCCCATGGGCGTGAGGCTGTGGCGGGTCCACCTGGACCGGCCGGAGCGGGCAGGGGGGCCGGGGCGGTGGCACTGCCTGTCCGGCGCCGAACGCGACAAGGCCGCCGCCTTCGCGGACCCCCTCGCCCGGCGCCGGTACGTGGCCGCCCACGCCGCCCTGCGCCACGTCCTCGGCCGGCTGTGCGGCGTGCCTGCCGCCCGGCTCGCCTTCGGCGCCGAGGAGTCGGGTCGCCCGTGCCTGCTGCCCCCGGCGGGACGGCCGCGGCCCGACTTCAACCTGTCCCATTCGGGGGAGTGGGCGCTGATCGCGGTGGCCGCGCCGGGCACACGGGTGGGCGTCGACGTGGAACGCGTCCGCGCCGACCTCGACCACCTGGAGATGGCCAGGCGGATGTACCAGCCCGAGGAGGCCGCGAGGGTGCGCGAGGCGGGCCTGGGGGAGTACTTCCGGCTGTGGACGGCCAAGGAGGCGTACGTCAAGGCGAGCGGGGCCGGGCTGGCCGGTCTGCGCGACGTCCTGGTACGCCCGGCCGCCGCCACCTGCGAACAGAGCCGGGAAGGGAGCGCGGTCTCCCGCTCCCTTCCCGGCTCCCGGGCCCCGGTCCGCTGGCTGGACGTCGCCCCCGGCTACGCCGCCGCGCTGGTCACGACCGCTTCGACACCGGCACCACGTACCGGCTGAAGACCAGGTCGCGCAGCACGTCGTCGCCGCCCTCCACGATCGACACGTACCTCATGTCGCGCAGCAGCTTGCCGATCACCGCCTCGTGGGTGTAGCCGAGGCCGCCGAACATCTCCGACGCCGTCGAGGCGATCTGCCAGCCGGTCTGGCCGCAGAACATCTTCGTGGTGAGAGCGGACTTCAGCGTGCCCACCCGCATGAACTCCTCGCCCGCGTCGGGCCGGGCCGCGATGGCGTCGTAGGCCCGCGCGGCGGCCAGGCACTGGTTCGTCATGACCTCGATCTGCATCTCGAACTGGCCGAGCCGGCCGGCGAAGACCGCGTTCGCCGACAGCGGCGCGCCCTTGACCGACTTGGACTTGCCGTACTCCATGCACACGTCCCGGATGCGGCGGGCGATGCCCAGCGCCGTCGTGGCGATCAGCACCCGGCTGGCGTTCAGCCCGATCTCCAGCAGGCGCAGCCCGTTCCCGCGCAGCACGTTGCCGGCCGGGACGCGGACGCCGGACAGCGACACCTGGTAGGTCGCCGAGGAGCGCAGCCCGATCACGTCCCAGCGCTTGTCCACCGTGACGCCGGGCGCGTCGCCCGGCACCAGCACCGCCAGGTAGCCCGACGGGTCGTCCTCGGCGCGCGCGATCACCACGAGGAACTTCGCGAAGCCGGTGTTGGTGGAGAACGCCTTCTGCCCGTCCAGGACGATCATGTCGCCCTCGCGCCGCGCGGTCGTGCCGATCCTGGCCAGTTCGCTGCCCGCGGCGTGCTCGCTGCCCAGCGTGGCGGCGAACCCGCCGGCGGCCAGCCCGCCGAGGTGCTCCTTGCGCAGCTCCTCGCCGCCGTACCACTGGACCATGCTCGTGGTGAGCACCGGGATGAACAGGGTGAAGGCCACACCGGCGTCGGCGTAGGCCAGCTCGGAGACGATGCGGACGCTTGCCTCCAGACCGAGGCCGAGCCCGCCGTACTCCTCGGGCAGCCACCAGCCGGACAGCCCGGTGCCGGCGAACCGCTCGTAGAGCGGCAGCGGCGCCTCGGCCAGCGAGTCCAGGTAGGCGTCCTTGCCGGTCAGCTCGCGGCGGACGAAACCCTGCAGGGCCCGCAGATGCTCGGGACGGTTCATCGCTCAGCCCTCCTCGTCGCGGGAGTCGAGCAGTTCGGCGAGCTGGCGCACCGTCGGGCACTCCAGGAGTCCGGTGACCGGCACGGAGGCGTTCAGCGCCTTGCGGATGCGGGTGGTCAGCTCGATCGCCAGCAGCGAGTGCCCGCCCAGCTCGAAGAAGTTGTCCAGCGCGCCGATCGGCTCGATGGCGAGCACCCGCGACCAGATCGCGGCGAGCGTGGCCTCGGTGCCCTCGCGCGGCTCGACGTAGGGGTTGTTCAGCTCGGGACGCGGGTGCCGCTCCTGGTCGTCGGCCTCGTCCCCGGCCTCGTGGATGTCGCCGGTGACCCACTGCGCCACCCGGCCGTCCAGCGAGCCGGTGGAGATCACCAGGTGCCCGACCCGGTCGGCGGCCGACAGCGCCCGCTCGAACACGTCCACACCCTCGGCGGGCGCCATCGCGAAGTCGATGACCGCGCCGCTGTGCCCCTCGACCCGGTCGGGGTCGATGTTCCAGGTGTCCCAGTCGACGGTGACCCATCGGCCCCGGCCCGCCGCGCGGGCGACCCGCACGTAGGCGTCCAGCGCGGCGTTGGCGGCCGCGTACGGCGCCAGCGTCATCCCGCCGAGCACGGCCGCGATCGACGACAGCGTGATCCGGCGATCCGGGCAGTGGCCGCCGAGCACCTTCTGCAGCACGTGGAACCCGGTCACCTTGGCGGCCAGGTGCGCCTCGCACTGCTGCCGGTCCATGAGATGGGCGAAGTTGAAGTACGCCCCGTCCTGCACGCCCGCGCCGTGCACCGCCACGTCGATGCCGCCGAAGCGGGCCACCGCCTGCTCGACCACGGCCCGCATCGCGTCCTCGTCCGCCACGTCGGCGGACAGGGCGAGCACCGTGGCGCCGCGCTCCTCCAGGTCCCTGATGTTGCGGATGTGCCGGGCGGCCCGCTCCCCGCCGGGCGGCGTGGCGGCGAGGTAGCCGTCCCAGTCCTGCCGGGGCGGCAGCTCGCTGCGCGCGGTGAGGACCAGACGGCAGCCGTACGCGCCGGCCAGGTGCCGGGACAGGACCAGGCCGACGTCGCCGAGGCCGCCGGTGATGAGCACGGTGTCGCCGTCGCGGAACGGCCGCTCCTCCTGCGCCGGCGCCTCGATCGGGTACTGCTCGTAGTGCCGCACCCAGGTCTCGTCGGCGCGGATCGCCACCGGCCCCTCGTACGGGCAGACGGCCGCCGCCAGGATGCGGGCGGCGTCGGCCTCGTCGTCCACGTCGATGGCGCGGCAGCGCAGCCGCGGGTTCTCCTGGGCCAGGCTCGGCGCGAGCGTCCCGAGCGTGGCGTGCTCGGGGTGGCGCAGGTCGGCCCCGGCCACGCTCACCGCCTCGGGGGTGAGCAGGACCAGCTCGGCGCGGGGGGCCGAGCCGGTGTTGTCGATCAGCTCCCTGGCCAGCGCCAGCACCGAGTAGAAGCCGCGCCGCTGCTCGGCGGCGAAGTGCGCCACCGGGTCCGCGCCGGGGCCCGCCTCGGCGGCGGCCAGGCTGAAGCCGTGCACGATCGCGCGCGGCGCCGCCACCAGGGAGAACATCACCTCGGCGATGTCATCGGCGGTGCCGACCCGGACCGTGTAGTCACCGGCGTCGTCCTGCTCGAAGCGGTCGCCGGGACGCACGGCCGTCACCTCGGCCCCGGCCTCGACCAGCCGCTCGACCAGCTTCTCGGCGCGCGGCTCGGCGGCGAACACCAGCCACGGCCCGGCCTCGCGCAGCCGCTCGTCCAGGCCGGTGACGGTCAGCGGGCGCTGCCGCCAGCCCGGCAGGTACGTCCACTGCGCCCGGTCGAAGGTCTTGCCGGCGCCCAGCTGCGGCTGCGCCTGGTCCTCCGGCGGATTGACCCAGTACCTGCGCCGCTGGAACGGGTAGGTCGGCAGCTCCACCCGGCGTCCCGCGCCGCCGTGCAGCAGCGCCCAGTCGATCGCGCTGCCGGCCTGCCAGAGCCGCGCCACGGTGGCGAGCAGCCACTCGGCGGCGCCGGCGCCCTCCTCCGGCGCGACGGTGACCGTCTCGGCGCCGTCCTCCTCGCCGGTGACGGTCACGCCGATCCCGCGCAGTCCGTCGGCCAGCGCGGTGAGCGCCTCCGCACGCCCGGCCGCGTCCTGTACGGCGTCGACGGCCGCGTGCGAGCCCGGGCGGAGGACGGCGTCGACAGGCGCGTGCGAACCCGGGCGCAGTACGGCGTTGACGGCCGCGTGCAGCTCGGCCCACCACCCGTCGGGCACGCCGGAGTCCGGTACGGCCAGCCGTACCTTGGGGTTGCGCCGCTGGGTCTTGCCGTCGATCCAGCGCGAGGAGTCGCCGAGCGCGGCGATGGCGTCCTCGCGGTCCCGGCACACCACCGCCCGCCGCAGCGCGAAGCCGCTGCGGGAGACCTGCAGCGTGAACGCCACGTCCGCGAAGTCCTCGGCGCCGTCCGCATCTCCCAGATGGGTGCGGAGCCGCTCGGTGAGCGCCGTCAGCGCCCGGTCGTCGGCCGCGGAGAACACCAGCAGGTGCGGGCCGGGCCGCGCCGGGCGGGCCGGCCTCGGCGGGGCCTGCTCCAGCACGACGTGCGCGTTGGTGCCGCCGAGGCCGAACGAGCTGACCCCGGCGCGGCGCGGATGCGGGCCCGCGGGCCAGGCCCGGTCCTCCCGCAGGACGGTGAACCGGTCGTGCGCGGTGGCCAGCGCCGGGTTCGGTGTCTGGTAGCCGGGCGTGCCGGGCAGCACCTCGTGCTTGAGGTTGAGCGCCGCCCGCATCAGCCCGGTGACGCCGGAGGCGCGGTCGAGGTGACCCAGGCTCGGCTTGACCGACCCGAGCACGCACGGAGTGTCGCGAGCCTGGGTGAACACCCGGTTCATCGCCGCCAGCTCGATGGAGTCGCCCAGCATGGTGCCCGTGGCGTGACACTCGACGTAACCGACGGTCTCCGGCTTGACCCCGGCCACGCCGAGCGCCGAGTCGATCACCTCGGCCTGGCCGTCCACACCGGGCGCGGTGTAGCCCGCGCGCAGCCGGCCATCGTTGTTGGACGCCGAGCCGAGGATCACCGCGTGGATGACGTCGCCGTCGGCGAGCGCGTCGGACATCCGCTTGAGCGCGACCGCGCCCGCGCCGCTGCCCATCACGGTGCCGCCCGCCTCGGCGTCGAAGCTGCGGACCACCCCGTCGGGCGACAGGATGCCGCCCTGTTCGTACAGGTAGCCGGACGGCTGGGGGAGCGGCGTGAACGCGCCGCCCGCCACCGCTATGTCGCACTCGTAGGTCAGCAGGCTCTGGCAGGCCAGGTGCACCGACACCAGCGAGGTGGAGCAGAACGTCTGCACCGACACGGCAGGCCCGCGCAGGCCCAGTTTGTAGGAGACCAGCGAGGCCAGCGAGTCGCGCTCGTTGCCGATCGCCGCCAGCAGCGCCCCGCCCGGCTGGGCGGTGAGGTGCCGGATGTTCCGCACGATGTAGTCGGGGAAGCCGCAGCCGCCGAACACCGCGACCTGGCCCGGCACGTCCGTCGGGCAGTAGCCGGCGCCCTCCAGGGCCTCCCACGAGCATTCCAGGAACAGCCGGTGCTGCGGGTCCATCATCTCCGCCTCGCGCGGGTTGACCCCGAAGACGGCGGCGTCGAAGGTGTCCAGGCCGTCCAGCGGCCCGCCGACGCGGACGTACCGCGGGTCCGCCATGGTCCCCGGGTCGACGCCGGCCTCGCGGAGCTCCTCGTCGGTGATCGTACGCAGGCCCCTGACCCCGGCCAGCAGGTTGCGCCACAGATCCGCGACGCTGCCGGCGCCGGGGAAGCGTCCGGACATCCCGATCAGCGCGACCGCCGAGTCGTAGTCGGTTTCAGTCATGACGTCCTTCCGCTCTTGAGCATGTTGCGTCGCTGGGCGATGCGGGATCGCTGCTGTTCGCGCGCCTCGGCCGGCTCCTCGCCCGCCTCCTGGCCCGCGCGGGCCGCCTCGGCGAGCGAGGCGATCGTGGGCGCCTGGTAGAGGATGTGCGGGGGCAGGTACGGCAACTCCAGCGCCCGCCGGACCTCGGCGATGATCTCCATGCCGAGCAGTGAGTTGCCGCCGAGCTCGAAGAAGTTGTCGTGCACGCCGACCTGTTCCAGGCCGAGCGCCTCGGACCAGACGCCGGCGATGGCCTCCTCGGCGGGCGACTGCGGCTCGACGTACGCGGTCGACAGGTCCGGCCTCGGGTGCCGTCCGAACGCGTCGCGGAGCTTCTTCACCGTCGCCTGGTGGCTCTCGATGGAGGACTTGCGGCTCATCGCCACCATGGGGGCGAAGTCCTGGGTGGAGGCCACCACGTGCCGCTCGCCGCTGGCCAGCACCCGCAGCAGCGTCTGCCAGCCCTGGTCGAAGGTGAGGCCGAAGTTCTCGCGGTACCACTCGAAGTACTGCTTGGAGCCCTCGTCGTAGTTGTCCAGGCCGTCGGTCCACCCGTTGTAGGTCCACTCGCACCAGTCGATGGAGGTGACGGCCACGCCGGGCAGCGCGTCGGCCAGCGCGAAGCTGTCCAGGAAGGCGTTCGCGGCGCAGTAGTCGACCTGGCCCGCGCCGCCGCCCGTCGCCGAGGTGGTGGAGGAGAACAGCGCCAGGAAGTCCACCGGCACGTCGCGCAGCACTTCCGCGAGGGCGAGGGTGCCGCCGACCTTGGGGGCCAGCACCCGGTCCATGTCGGCGACGGTCTTGAACTGCATCAGGCCGACTGCGGGCACTCCGGCGCAGTGCAGCACGCCGTTCAGCTCGCCGAACCGCTCGACCGCGGCGTCGACCGCGCGGCGTACGTCCTCGGCGCGGGAGACGTCGCCGGCGACGGTCAGCACCTCGATGCCGGCCGCCTCCAGGCGGCGCAGGCCCTCCAGCCGCCTGCGCACCTCGCCCACGGCGGTCTCCGAGTTCAGGATCTGGTCCCACTGGTCGCGCGGCGGGACCGGCGTACGGCCCAGCAGCACCAGGCGGGCCCGGTAGTGCTCGGCCAGCCGCTCGGCCATGGCCAGGCCGATGCCGCCGAGACCGCCGGTCACCAGGTACACGCCGCCCTGCCGGACGCTCGCGGCGGGGGGTGCCGCCTCGATCACCGAGGCGTCCAGCGCCTCGTAGTCGGGGATCCAGCGGTGGCCGCCGCGCAGCGCGACGACCTGGTCCTCGGGCTCGGCGCGCAGCTCGGCCAGCAGCGCCGAGGGGGCGCCGCCGGCTCGCGTGTCGAGGTCGATCAGCCGGGTCCTGACCTTCGGGTACTCCACCGGGATCAGCCGGGCGGGGCCGAGCAGGGTGCCGCGCTCGGCGTGCACCGCCTCGCCGGGGTGCACCCGGTGGCTGCCGGCGGTGACGATGTCCAGCGTCCAGCCGGGCAGGCCGAGGTCGCCGGCGGCGCGGGCCAGCGCCACCAGGGCGTGCAGGCCGCGCCGCAGGCACTCCTCGGTCGGCGGGTCCTCCGGGCGCGGCGGCGCGTCGTCCGCCGTCCACAGGTGCACGACCCGCTCGGGGAACCAGTCGCGGCCCGCCAGTTCGCGCAGCGCCGCCAGGGTGTCGTCCGGTGAGCCCGGCCGCAGCCGGAAGCCGCCGGGGCCGCTCTCAAAGCCCTCGCCGGGCCGGACCAGCACGACCTCGTGGCCGGCGGCCGCCAGGTGGGTCAGCAGCGGCGCGGCCAGCGTGTCGGCGAACCCGGCGTCGGTGTAGACCAGCCAGCGGGTGGCCTCGTCGGCGCGGGCCGGCCGGAGGGTGGTCTGCCGCCAGGTCGGCAGGTGGATCCAGCGGGTGTCGGGCAGCCGGGGGTAGGCCTTGGCGATGCTCGTCGGGTCGCTCTCGTCGAACGCCGGTGTCCCGGAGCCCAGGGCGCTCTCGTCGATCTCCAGCCAGTATTCCTGGTGCTCGAACGGGTAGGTCGGCAGCGGCACGCGGCCCGGCGTCCAGCCCGGGTCGTCGTGCAGCGCCGTCCAGTCGATCGGCACGCCGGTCAGCCAGAGCTTGCCGACGGCGGTGGCCAGCGCGGTGTCGGCGTCCTGCGGGTCGTTGGCGGCCGGGAGGGTGGTCACGATCAGCGGCCACTGGGCGCGGTCGCAGCCGGGGTGGCCGCGGGTCAGCGCGCCGAGCGACTGCCCGGGGCCGATCTCGGCCAGGGCCAGGTCAGCGATGCCGAGCACGTGGCCCAGCCCGGCGCCGAACTCGACCGTCTCGCACATGTGCCTGGCCCAGTAGCCGGGGTCGCCGACCAGCTCGGCGGTGGCGAGCTCGCCGGTGACGTTGCTGAGGTAGGGCAGCTCGGGCGGGCGCAGCGTGACGTTGTCCTTGATCCAGGTGGTCAGCTCCTCGGCGACGGCCGTCAGCATCCGGGAGTGGAAGGCGTGCGTGGTCTCCAGCCTGCGGTGGCCGATCCGCGCCTCCAGCAGCAGCGCGGCCGCCGCCTCCACGATCTCGGTGGGGCCCGCGAGCACCACCTGCGAGCCGGTGCGTACGGCGACGTCGAGGTCGCGTGTGATCGGCTCGCCCAGCACCACGCGCAGCCGGCGCTCGTCGGCGGAGATCGCGATCATCGCGCCCTCGGGCTGTGAGGTGATCAGCTTGGCGCGGTAGGCGACCAGCCGCAGCGCGTCGGGCAGGGACAGCACGCCGGCCAGGCACGCGGCGACGTACTCGCCGAGGCTGTAGCCGATCATGATCTCCGGCTGCACGCCCCAGCGGACGAGCTGGCGGGCCAGCGCGTACTCCGCCACGAAGATGGCCGGCTGGACCAGGTGGGCGTCGGTCGCCGACGCGGGCGCGGCGGGCGCGGCCCGGCCGAGCAACCCGGCCAGGTCACCCGCCGGGGCCTGGGCGCGCTCCACGGGCACGAACACGTCGGACAGCTGGGCGGCCTCGGTGAGGCCGAGCACGGTCAGGCACTCGTCCACGTCGGCGCGGAAGCCCGGCTCCGACGCGTACAGGGAGGCCACCATGCCGGGATACTGCTCGCCCACCCCGGCGATCAGGAAGCCCACCTTCCGGCCCGTCGTCGCGTCGTTGCGCCCCAGCGGCCCCGCCGGGTCGGCGAGCCGGGCCGCGGCCTCGCCGGTGGAGTCGGCCACCACGAACCGGCGGTGGTTGAAGACCTTGCGCCCGGCCTGCAGCGTGAAGGCCACGTCGCCGAGGTCGTCGGAGGAGTCGGCCAGCCGTCTGGCGAGCCTGGCGCAGGCCTGGTCGGCGGCGGCCGCGGAGCGGGCCGAAACCGGCAGGATCTGCAGGCGGCGCGAGCGGGCGCGGCGCTCGGCGGGCCGGGGCGCCTCGGTGACGATGGCGTGCGCGTTGGTGCCGCCCATGCCGAGCGAGCTGATGCCGGCGATGCGCGGCCGGTCGGGGTCCGATCGCCAGGGGGTGGTCTCGGCGGTGACCCGGAACGGGCTGCCGGCGAAGTCGATCTCGGGGTTGGGCGTGTTGTAGTGCAGGGTCCCCGGGATGAGCTCGTGCCGCAGCGACTGGACCACCTTGATCAGGCCGGTCACGCCGGAGGCCCGGTCGAGGTGGCCGACGTTGGGCTTGATCGAGCCGAGCACGCAGTACTGCTTGTCCTTGGTCGCGCCGAAGGCCCGGCTCAGCGCCGCCACCTCCATGGGGTCGCCGACCTCGGTGGCGGTGCCGTGCGCCTCGACGTACGAGATCTCCGACGGATCCACGCCCGCCTTGGCGAGGGCGGCGGAGACGCAGCGGCGCTGGCCGTCGATGCTGGGCGCCAGGTAGCTGAACTTCATCGCGCCGTCGTTGTTGATGGCCGAGGCGCGGATCACGGCGAGCACGGTGTCGCGGTCGGCCACCGCGTCGGACAGGCGCTTGAGCACGACGACGGCCGCGCCGTCGCCGAACATGCTGCCCCGGCCCTGGGCGTCGAAGGTCCGCACATGCCCGTCGGGGGACTCCTGCCCGCCCTCCTCCCACAGGTAGCCGGTGCGGTCCGGGATGCGCACGGACACGCCGCCGGCCAGCGCCATGTCGCACTCGCCGCGGCGCAGGCTCTCGCTCGCCAGGTGCACCGCCACCAGGGACGTGGAGCAGAACGTCTGCACGGTGACGCTCGGCCCGCCGAGGTCCAGCCGGAAGGAGACGTTCGTGGCCAGCGAGTCCTTGTCGTTGCCGATCATCAGGGCGGAGGTGTCGATGCCCATGGTGAAGGCCCGCAGGCGGGTCAGCAGGTAGCCGCTGATGTTCATGCCGGCGAACACGCCGACGTCGCCGCGGCCCGTGGAGGCGGCGTACCCGGCCGACTCCAGCGCCTCCCACACACACTCCAGGAAGATGCGCTGCTGGGGGTCGGCCAGCGTCGCCTCGCGCGGGTTGTAGCCGAAGAACCCGGCGTCGAAGCCCCGGATGTCGTCGAGGATCGGCCGGGACCGTACGTAGTTGGGCTGCTGGAAGGTCGCCGGGTCGACCCCGGCGGCGGTCAGCTCCTCGTCGGAGAACCGCGTGAAGGACTCCACACCGGTGCTGATGTTGCGCCAGAACGTCTCGACATCGGCCGCGCCGGGGAAGCGACCGGCCATCCCGATGATCGCCACCTCTTCCGCGCCCGGTGGTCGCTGCTCATCCATCGACGTGCCCCTCTTCACTGAAGTCGCCATTGCTTACTCCGCGCCTGCTCCAGGACTGCTCCGCGCTTGCCCCGCCTCAGATCAGCCCGCCGCGGCCCCAGCCGCGCGCCAGCCGCCGGGCCGCGAACGCGCCCGCCAGCAGGCCCAGCGCCAGCAGGACCCCGGCGGACGGCAGCATCCCGGCCAGGTCGCCGCGTACCGCGGACTGCATCAGGGTCAGCGCCCAGTAGCCGGGCGAGACGTACGCGGTCATCTGCGCCCACTCGGGCATGATGCTGAGCGGCACCAGGGCGCCGCCCAGCGAGCTGATGGTCAGCGCGCCCACGTCGCAGATCACGCTCAGCTCGCCGTGGCTGCGCACGATCGCGGCGAGCAGCGCGCCGAGCGAGAGCAGGGCGAAGGCCCAGATCACGATCGCCAGCAGCACGTAGTGCGGCGCGCCCGGCACCGGCAGCCCGATGACCAGGACGCCGTAGATCAGGAGCACCGACTGCTGCACCACCATGATCACGAAGATCGGCAGGATCTTGCCCAGCAGCAGCTCCGCGGAGGCGGCCTTGCTCACCCGCAGCCGGTCCCAGGTGCGCCAGGTGCGCTCGGACAGGATCGCGTTGCCCGCCAGGGAGATCGCGAACACCGAGAACATCACCATGAGGCCGGTGGACACCTGGGCCGCGCCGCCGTCCACCGCCCGCACGTAGAGAGGCTTGAGGACCAGCATGAGCACCATCGGCATGACGATGTAGCTGATCGCCTGCCCCGGGTCGCGCAACCGGATGATCATGTTGTGCCTGGCCACGGCGGCGATCCGGTAGAGCGCGTCGAACGCGCCCGCCGCGCGTGGCGCGCGTGGCCGGGTGTCAGCGAGCGTGGTGTCAGCGAGCATGGTGGACCGCCAGGGAGTTGTAGAGGTCGTCCAGGGACGGGTGGCGCACCTCGACCGAGCTGATCGGGCGGTCGAGGCGGCCCAGCAGGTCCACCAGGGTCGCGGTGGGCTCGGTGGTGGACATGACGATCTCTTCCTCGTCCTCCAGGACGACCCGCACCTCGCCCGGCAGATCCTTGGCCAGCTCCTCGTAGGTGCCCCTGGCGATGACCCGGCCGTTCTGCGCCACCGCGATCGTGGCCTGCAGCTCGGTCAGCTCGGGCAGGTAGTGGGTGGTGTAGACGACGGCCGCGCCCTCGCCCGCTCGCTGTTTGACCACGTCGAGCATGGCCTGCCGGGTCTCCAGGTCCGCGCCCGCGGTCGGCTCGTCGAGCAGCAGCAGCGCCGGCCGGTGGACGAGCGCGGTCGCGGCCTGGGTGCGCCGTTGCTGGCCGCCGGAGAGCTTCCCGGTCCTCCTGTCCATGATCTCGGAGAGCCGCAGGATGCCGGCGAGGTCGTCGATGGCCGCCTGGAGCGCGGCCGCTCGCAGCCCGGCGAGCCTGCCGTAGAGCTCCAGGTGCTCGCGCACCGTGACGGAGGGGTAGAGCGCGATGTGCTGGGGCGCGACGCCGACCTGCCCGCGCGTGGCGGACGGCGCTCTGCCGTCGATGGTCACGTGACCGCTGTCCGGGCGGATCAGGTTGGACACGATTTCCACAAAGGTCGTCTTGCCCGCGCCATTGTGCCCGACCAGCCCGACGATTTCACCGGCCGCGACGTTCAGTGAGAATCCGTCAAGCGCTTGTACTGTGCCGTACCGTTTGACGAGATCGGTTACCACCAGCAATGTGTCACCTCCTCGGATGCCACACATTCGCAATTGAATAATGCCGATATGCGCGATGTTCTCCATACGATAGCGATGAACTCCCATGTGGCCGGTGGCAACAAGTTGCGGGAAAAAGCGGCCAATGGCCTTCCATTCCGGTCGGACATCCTTACTGCCTAATCTGACAAATATGCGCGTGGGTACTTTGATCGCATCCGGGCTCGACTGCCTCGTCTTCGAGGCGGGCGCCGGCAAGGTCGTCAAGCGCTCGCGCGACGGCCGCAGTCTGGAGCGCGAGGCGTCCGTCATGCGGCACGCGCGCAGGCACGGGTTCCCCACGCCGGAGGTCTTCGACGCCGACGGGCCCGACCTCCTGATGGAACGTCTGGAGGGGCCGAGCCTGAAGGATCTGGCGCTCCAGCGGCCCGGCGACGTCGCGGAGCACGGCCGGCTCCTGGCCGAGCTGCTGCGGGCACTGGCGGCCGTACGCGCGCCCGGCTGGCTCCAGGCGGCCGAGGGCTGCCCCGGCAACCGCCTGCTCCACCTGGACCTGCACCCGGCCAACGTGATCAGCACCGGTGACGGGCCGCGGGTCGTCGACTGGGCCAACGCCGCCAGGGGCGCGCCGGCCGCGGACGTGGCCTGCACCTGGCTCATCCTGGCCACCGCCCCCGTGCCCGAGGCGCCGGGGCCGCAGTGGCGGCAGGACATGGTCGGCGGGTTCACGGCCGGCTCCGACATCGACGCCGCGCGACCGTACCTGCCCGTGATCGCCGAACGGTGGCGCGCGGACCGCGCCGTCGATCCGGCGGAGCAGGGCGCTATCGACGCCTTCCTGGCCGGCGAGCGGCACGAGGCCGCCGGATGACCGTTGAGCACCGCTGACAGAGGGGGGAGCACGATGGACGAACAGCCCGAGGTACGGGCATCGGACGGCGACCGGGAGTCCGCCGCCCGCAGGCTCCGCCTGGCGGTGGAGGACGGCTCCCTCGACTTCACCGAGTTCGACGACCGGCTGGGCCTGGCCTTCCAGGCCGTGACCCGCCGCGAGCTGGACCACCTGACGGCGGACCTGCCGCCCGCCGCCCCGGCGGCTACCGGGGCGGTCGCGCCGTCTCCGGCCGCGGTGCCCCGCTGGCTCAGGCTGGGCTGGGCGGTGTGGGGCGCGGCCGCCGCCATCGGGGTGGTGAGCTGGGTGGTGGCGAGCGTCCAGGCGGCCTGCCCGCTGGAGTTCTGGCCCAAGGACATGCTCGGTCCGGGGCTCGTCCTGCTCATCGTGACCGTGGTGGCCGCGCGCCGGCGCGAAGCCCCCGGCCGATGATCGTTGACCCGCGCCCGGCGGCCTCCCCGGAAGAAGCCGGCCCGGCCCCCGCCACCCGCCGGAGCGAGCTGGACTCCATCCGGGTGCTGGTGGTCGTCGGGCTGGTGTTCTTCCACTCCGCGCTGGTCTTCGCCGCCGACGACGACTTCTACGTGCGCAACGCCGAGACCACGGGCGCGACGTTCGTGCTGTCCGCGCTCGGGGTGGTGTGGGCGATGCCGATGCTCTTCCTCATCGCGGGCCTCGGCGCCTGGCACTCGCTGCGCCGTCGCGGCCCGGCGGGTTTCGCCGCCGAGCGGCTGCTGCGGCTCGGCGTGCCGCTGGTCTTCGGCACGCTCGCCCTCGCCCCGCTGCCGCAGTGGCTACGGCTGCGGGCCGATCCCGGCTACCACGAGTCCTACCCGGCCTTCCTGCCGCGCTTCTTCGACGTGCGGCTCGACCTGGCCGAATACCCCTTCGTGCTGCAGGGCGAGCACTTCGAGACCGGGCACCTGTGGTTCATGGTGCTGTTGCTGGTGTTCGCCCTCATGCTCGCGCCCGTGGTGCGCTGGTTCCCCGCCGCCGGCGCCCGCCGGATCGGCGACCGGCTCGCCGCCGCGGCGGCCCACCGGGGCGCGGCGCTGCTGCCCGCCGTACCGGTGTCGCTGCTGTGCGCGCTGGCCGGACTGGAGGAGGAGTACGCCGGATGGAGCCGCTGGGCGTACCTGCTGTTCTTCTGCTACGGCTTCGTGTTCGCCGCCGACGCCGGCTTCCGGGCCGCGATGCGCCGCGACGCGCGGCCGGCCGCCCTCGCCGGCCTGGCGCTGCTCCTCGTCGGGTTCCCCCTGTTCCTGCTCGCCGGGGGCGACCCCTTCACCGACATGACGCTCCAGGCGATCATCGCGCGGGCGATGTACGGCGCGGCGGGGTGGTCGGTGCTGGTCGCGATCCTCGGCCTGCTCGACCGCCGCGCCGCCGCCCCCAGCGCCTCGCCCCCGCGCCCCGGCGCCCGGCGCAGGGTGTACGCCTACCTGGCGGCGGCCGTGCTGCCGCTGTACATCCTGCACCAGCCGGTCGTGGTCGCGGTCGCGTACGGGGTGGTCAGGCTGGACGCGCCGATCGCGGTCAAGTACCCGCTGATCGTGGCGGTCTCCCTCCTGCTCACCGTCGCCGCCTACGACCTGCTGGTACGGCGCACCCGGGTCACCCGGTTCCTGTTCGGCATGCGCGACGGGCGCTGACGGGCGCCTGCGAGCTCAGGCGCGGGCAGGGAAGAACTCGGCGCTCTGGACGTACTCCATCGCCTTGGTGAAGACCGGGTCGGTGAGGCGGCGCTCCAGCTCCTCCGCGCTCACGTCCTCGATCCTCGTATGGATCCACCACAGATTGCCCAGCGGGTCGCGGACCCGGCCGGCGCGGTCGCCGAAGTGCAGGTGGGTGACCTCGGTGACCGAGGTGCCGCCGGCCGCGACGGCCTGCTGGTGCACGGCGTCGGCGTCGTCCACGTACAGGCGCAGGAAGCCGGGCGTCGGCGGCCACTCCGGAGGCGAGTCGAACATCATCACGATCGCGTTCCCGATGCGGACCTCCGCGTGTTCGATGGCGCCGCTCTCGCCGGCGAGGCGGAAGAGCTCCTCGGCCCCGAAGGCCGCCCTGACGTAGTCGATGAGCCGGGCGGTGTCCGGGGAGATGAGCCACGGCGTGACGGTGGTGTAGCCCTCGGGAATCATGACTGCCTCCTGTGTCGGTGGTGTGTTGCTGGTCTCGACCGTAGAGGCGGTATAGGTCAGTTCCTGGCCTATTGGTACGGCATTCTTGGCGTCATGGCCGACACCTCGTCCCGCTTGCTCAACCTGCTGTCGTTGCTGCAGACCCCGCGCGAGTGGCCCGGCGGGGAGCTGGCCGAGCGGCTGGGGATCAGCCGGCGTACGGTCCGGCGCGATGTCGAGCGGCTGCGCGAGCTGGGATATCCGGTGGAGGCGACGCGGGGGGCCGACGGCGGGTATCGCCTGGTCGCGGGCACCGCCATGCCGCCGCTGCTGCTGGACGACGAGGAGGCCGTGGCCATCACGGTCGGGCTGGCCACGGCGGCGCGCAATCCGGTGCGGGGCATCGAGGAGGCGTCGGTGCGGGCGCTGGCCAAGCTGGAGCGGGTGCTGCCCGCGCGGCTGCGGTATCGGGTGAGCTCGCTGGGCGGCGCGACCGTATCGCTGCCCGGTTCGGTGGGGGACGACGTGGACCCCGAGGTGCTGACGTCGCTGGCCGGTGCGATCGCCAACCGGGAGCGGGTGCGGTTCGGCTATCGGACGAGGGACGGGACCGGCAGCGCCCGCCACGTCGATCCCCACCGCCTCGTCTCCGCCGGGCGGCGGTGGTACCTGCTCGGGCACGACCGGGACCGCGACGACTGGCGGATCTTCCGCATCGACCGGATCCGGCAGGTCACGCCCACGGGCGGCCGCAGCACGCCACGCGACCTGCCCGCCGAGGACGCGGGGGAGTACGTCGCCGCCAAGCTCTACTCGCTGCTGCCCACCTATGCCGCCGTCGTCACCCTGCACGCGCCGATGGCGGAGCTGTCCCGCCGCATCGGCGCGGACGTGGGCGAGCTGTCGGAGCTCGACGAGCACACCTGCCTGCTGCGCTGCCACGGCGACACCCTGGAGTGGCTCGCGCTGCGGCTGACCGGGCTCGGCTGCGAGTTCGAGGTACGCGAGCCGCCCGAACTCGTCGAGCACCTGCGCTCGCTCGCCGCCCGCCTCGTCCGCGCCACGTCGCCGGACGCTCGCTGACCAGGCCGGCGCGGGGACGCACGAGAAGCCGGCGGGGACACCTCGGAGGAGGTGTCCTCGGCCTGGGAAAGAAGGCTCAGCCCCGTGAGCGGCTGCTGAGGTGTTTGCGCCAGTGGAAGCCGCCCGGCAGGTTGACCGACAGCGTGCGCCGGCCGTCCGGCCCGTGCGTGATGCGGAACAGCCGGTTGCCCCAGCTGTGCCCCACGCCGCGGCGGGACAGGTTCAGCCGGAACGGCCCCTTTTTGATCGACTTTCGGTAGCTCCAGCCCATGGTCGCATTCCTCCAAGAGATCGCGAGGAACAACGACTACCCAAATATTTCCCCTTTATTGACCTTCGAAGGACTCAGCGGGCCGCCAATGAGCGGCGTTCGCCGAAAGACCTGCCCCCTGAAAGCCTCTGCAAGGTCAATTCCCGTTGCCCTTGTTGCCGGGGGTGATGTTGATGTTGCCGCTGTCGGAGACGATGACCTGGATCCGGCCGTCCTTGATCGCCTGCCACATCACCGCGCCCTGCGCGCCGAGCACGTCCTTGAGCGCCTTGATCGCCTCCAGTTCCGTACGGGCCTTCTCGTTCTTGGCCTTCTGGGCCGTGTTCTCTTCCTCGGCCTGCTGCACCGCGGCCATCGCCTCGCGCACCTTGATCGGGGGCTGCGGCTGCTGGAGGGTGACGGAGAACTTCTCGAAGTAGGCGGCGCCGCCCTGCTCGCGCAGGAACTGGGTCATGAACTCGGCGACCTTCGTCTCCCATTGCTGCTTGGCCTGTGGGTCGACGTAGGTGAGGTCGCGCCAGGCGAACTCCTTGCTGGCCGCGTCCAGGGCCCGGTCGAGCGGCTGGCTCACGTACACGCTGAGCAGCCTGGTCCACCCCTCGTCGGTGTAGGCCTCGTACTTCAGCCCGATCTGCTCGTGGAAACGTTGTAACGTCTTGCAGTCGCTGGTGAGCGAGAACGTGACCACGCCCGAGACCCGCATCTCCAGCGGGTCCTTGGTCCACATGCTCAGCGGCCCGGACTCGGCCCCGGGTTTGGTCTTGGCCCCGTCGGGGTCGTTCGGGTCGGCGGCGAACTCGAAGGTCCGCTGCCCGGCCGGATACACGAACCCCTGGTCACCCGGGCCGGAGACATCGCGCACCCCCGGGTTGACGCAGTTCTGGAATGTGGTGTCCGAGAACAGGCCGGCGTCGTACACGATGCCCTTCTGGTCCGGCTCCGGGATGGTGATCGAGCAACCGGTCAGCAGCGCGGCGGCGAGGGACATGCCGGCGGTCGTACGTTTCATGGAGATCCTTTCGGCGTCACCGATCACGCTATGGCAGAACAAGGAACGAACGTGGAGTTCGCCCAGAAACCAGCCAGTAGCCCGGTGGCCATGACCCGCAGCGACGCGGCGAGCCGCGCTCCCAGCCAGGCCGCGTCCTCCTCGTGCCGTGAGTCCCCCAAGACCGGTCTGAAGGGTGTGGACCCTCAGTAATGCCGGTAGCGGCGGCGCTTGCCGAAGGACTTGCCCACCTGAAAACCTCCCGGAAGGCGTACCGTCACGTGGCGGCGGCCGTCGGGTGCTGTCGTGACGTGAAAGCGGCGGTTGCCGAAGCTGTGGCTGACACCGTGCCGCGACAGGTTGACGCGGAACGGGCCCACCTTGATCGACTTCCTGTAGTGCCAGCCCATGGTCCTCCTTCGGCTCCAGATCGTCTATTGGGTGAACGACCGGAGGGCGGGGGAGGTTCCATGGGCTTGGTCGGCGGCCTTTCCGTTGTTTTCACGAAATTTCATGACACGCGGCCCGCTTCCGTCGCCGCGTCTCGCCTGGTCGATGCCGACTCTGAGGGGTCACGCCAGATCCTTTCCCCCGGACTCTCCGGCGCCTTCGGTTGACGGTGAGTGTTGCCTCCGGTGAAGGTAACGGTCAGACCACTCGCCAGAAGCGGTGGTTGGGAGCGCTCCCAAAGCCCGGAACCCCCCAAGCCGGAAAGACGGAGACCGCACAATGCGACATCACGAGCCCGCCGGCGCCACCCGCCGCGCACTGCGCGTCCTGACCATCGTGGCCGCGGCCCTGCTCTGCCTGCTCCCGTGGGCGGAGTCCGCTTCCGCCCACGGGTCGATCATCAACCCCGCCTCCCGCAACTACAGCTGCTGGGACCGCTGGGGCGACGACCACCTCAACCCGAACATGCAGCAGCAGGACCCCATGTGCTGGCAGGCATGGCAGGACAACCCGAACGCCATGTGGAACTGGAACGGCCTGTACCGCAACAACGTCGGAGGCAACCACCAGGCCGCGGTCCCCGACGGTCAACTCTGCAGCGGCGGCCGGACCGAGGGCGGGCGCTACCGCTCCCTGGACGCCGTTGGCGCGTGGCAGATGACCAACGTCGGCACCAACTTCACCGCGCACCTGTACGACCAGGCCAGCCACGGTGCCGACTACTTCCGGATCTACGTCACCCGCCAGGGTTTCAACGCCGCCACGCAGCCGTTGACCTGGGGCAGCCTGGAACTGGTCCGCCAGACCGGCAGGTACGCCCCCAGCCAGAACATCAACATCGACGTGAGCGCCCCGGGACGCAGCGGACGGCACGTGGTGTTCACCATCTGGCAGGCCTCGCACATGGACCAGGCCTACTACATCTGCAGCGACGTCAACTTCACCTGACGACCGGCGCCGTCAGCGAGCCCGGCCCCGCCGATCCCCGGCGGGGCCGTCCCGGTCGGCGACGGGCAGCCAGACGCGCATGGTGGCGGGGCCCCGGTTGCCCCAGCGGTGGTAGGGGATCAGCCGCAGCGCCGTCCCGGCCTCGCTCGCGGGCCGCTGCCGGTACGGCTCGCCGTCCCGCTCCGAGCCGTACGGCCACGCGCCCGGGTCCGTCGACCCGGCGACCCCCTCGACCTCCAGCTCCACCGCCCCCTCCGCCAGGCGCTCGGCGGGCGGCGACGTCGGCACGACGGTCACTTCGGCGGGCGATGACGTCGGCACGACGGTCACTTCGGCGGGCGATGACGTCGGCACGACGGTCACTTCGGTGAGTGGTGACGCGGGCACGACGGTGGGGGGTGACGCGGGCACGACGGCCATCTCGGCGAGAGGCGGCTCGTCGCCGACGGACTCCGCGCAGTAGACGAGCGGCCCACGCTCCACGGCCGCGCACCCGCGAAGCGCGTCGATCCGCCGGTCCGGATACGTCCACCGTGCCGTCATCGGCAACTCCAGCCGCAGCTCGTCACCCGCCCGCCAGTCCCGCTCGACCACGACATAACCGGCTTCCACCACCCGCACGCCCTCCGAACCGCCGTCACGCCGCCCGGAATCCGAGCCGCCGTCCCACCCGGCGTCCGAACCGTCGGTCCCGCCACGTCCTCCGAGGTCTCCGGCGTCGCCGGTGACGGCCGGCGTGCCGGACCAGAGGGTGGCGCCCGCCGCCCAAGCGGGGACGCGCAGGGAGATCCGCGCGCTGCCGCCCTCCAGGACCCGTACCCGCACCCCGCCCGTCCACGGGTACCCGGTCTCCACCCGCAGGGCCAGGTCGCCGTGCCGGATCTCGCCCGGCGTGTACTGGTGGATCTGGACCCCGCCGGCCGAGCCGGTGGCCACATAGGCGGCCAGCGACGCGAGGGTGCGGGCGATGTTGTTCGGGCAGCACGACACGTCGAACCACGGCGAGCGCAGCCCGCCCCCCGCCGCGTGGCTGGCGACCCCGGCGAGCGGCTCGGCGGGCACTCGTACGGCCAGCGGGTTGGCGTAGAAGAAGGAGCGGCCGTCCAGCGCCACCGAGGTGGCCAGCACGTTGTACAGGGTCCGCTCGGCCAGGTCGGCGTAACGGGCGTCGCCGGTGGCCAGGAGCAGCCGGTGCGACAGCATGACGGAGGCGATGCCCGCGCACGTCTCGGCGTAGGCCCGATCCGGCGGCAGCTCGAAGTCGTCGCCGTACGCCTCGTCGGCGTGGCGTGAGCCCATCCCGCCGGTCAGGTGGGTGCGCCGGGCGACGGTCCGCTCCCACTGCGTCTCGACCGACTTCAGCAGCTCCTCGTCGCGGGTCTCCACGGCCACGTCCACCGCGCCGCACGCCAGGTAGAGGGCGCGTACGGCGTGCCCGCGAAAGACCATCGCCCGCCGGACGGGGACGTCGTCCTGGAAGTACGCGCGCCCGAGGTGGATCTCGCCGAGGGCGGGCAGGCCGCGGCGCTCGACGAAGCGGCGGGCCATCTCCAGGTAGCGGTCGGCGCCGGTGGCCCGGTAGAGCTCCACCAGCGCCATCTCGATCTCGGGGTGCCCGCACGTCTGGGCGCCGCTCATGAAGCGGCGGCAGACGTGGTCGGCCGCCCGCACGGCCACCTCGGTCAGCTGGTCGGGGCCGTGGGTGCGGAGCCGGGCCACGCCCGCCTGGATGAGGTGGCCGTAGCAGTAGAGCTCGTGGCCCCACTCCAGGTCGGTGTAGCGGCTGCCGCTCCAGCGGGTGTTGAGGTAGCCGTCGCCCTCCTGCGCCCTGGCCACCGTCTCGGCCAGCGCCGGCAGCTCGGGGTGGCCGGCCCAGGCCATCGCCTCCAGCAGCTTGTAGATCTCCGAGTCGCTGAACTCGCGGCCCCGGCGCGGGCGCTCGCCCCGGAAGTTGCCGATCCAGCCTTCGCGCTCCATCCATTCCTGGCAGTGGGCGATGGTGACCTCGCGGTTGAGCGCGACGCGGTCGCCCCAGAATCCGGGCGACAGGTGTACCGCGTCGAGGCCGAGCGGGGACAGCGCGCCCGAGGAGGGCAGGACGGGGTTAGCCACGCAGAGCTCCTGACATGAATCCGCGCACGTAGTGGCGCTGCAGCACGATGAAGAGGATGAGACAGGGGATGGCCATGACCATGACGCCGGCCTGGAGCATGCCGTAGTCGACGGTGCCGAACGTGCCCGACGTCATGCTGACCACGGCCACCGGCAGGGTGAACGACGCGCCGTCGTTGAGCAGGATGAGCGGCGCGAAGAAGTCGTTCCAGGAGGCGAGGAAGGCGAACAGGCCGACCGTGATCAGCGCGGGGCGTACGGCGTGGAGCAGGATCCGGGAGAACGCCCGGAACGTGCCGCAGCCGTCCACCAGTGCCGCCTCCTCCAGCTCGCGCGGGACGGACTCGAACGCGTTGCGCATCATGAACAGCGCGAACGGGAGCTGGAACATCACGAACACCAGCGACAGCCCCACCAGCGAGTTCTGCAGCCCGAGATAGCCGAGCAGCACGTACAGCGGGATGAGGATGGTCGCGTACGGCACCATGAGGATCGCCAGCGTGGCCAGGAACAGCAGGTTCTTGCCGGGGAAATCGAAGCGGGCGAAGGCGTAGCCGCCGAGCGCCGACACCAGGAGCGTGCCGCCGACGGTCATCACCGAGACCAGCACGCTGTTGGTCGCGTAGGTGCCGACCCCCTCGCCGTAGGCGGCCATCTTGAGATAGTTCGACGGTTTCTCCAGCGAGGCGTAGCCGCTCCACAGCAGTGGGAACAGGAACAGCACGGCCAGCGCCGAGAGCGTGGTGTACCTCCTCATCGCAGTCTCCGCATCATGAGGGTGTTGAGCCCGACCAGGCCGGCCAGCAGCACGACCGACAGGGCCGCGGCGCCGCCGAGGTCGAAGCGGAAGAAGGCGTCCCGGTAGACGACCATGACCATGGACACCGTGCTGTTGTCCGGGCCGCCGTTGGTGAAGATGAAGAACTGGTCGAAGGCGAGCAGGGAGCCGGTGACGCTGAGGATGAGCATCAGGGCCAGCGTCGGGCGCAGCAGCGGCAGGGTGATCCGGGTGAAGATCTGCCACCGGTTCGCGCCGTCGCTCCTGGCCGCCTCGTACACCTCGACCGGGATCGCCTGCAGGCCGGTCAGCAGGATGAGCATGTTGAACCCGGCGAAGCGCCACAGCACCAGCGTGATCGTGGAGAACAGCGCCATGTTCGGCGTGCCGATCCACTTCACCGGCTCGTCGATGAGCCCCAGCGTCCGCAGGATCGGGTCGATGGGGCCGAAGTCGGCGTTCAGCATGCCGTAGAAGAGCAGCGCGGCGGCGGCGAAGCCGACCGCGCCCGGCAGGAAGAACGCGGTGCGGAAGAAGCCGACGCCCGGCCTGCGCTCCTGCACGAGCAGGGCCAGGCCGAGCGCGACCGCCGACAGCAGGACGGTGGTGATCGCGGTGTACTTGAGCGTGAAGAGCACCGAGTCGACGAAGAGCGGGTTCCCGGCGATCTTGGTGTAGTTGTCCGGGGCGTTGAAGGTCGCCGGCCCCAGCAGGGGCCAGCGGTTCAGCGACATCCAGACCACCAGCACCAGCGGCGCGACGAACAGCACGCCGACGATCACCGCGGTGGGCGCGGCGTAGAGCCAGCCCTGGGCTTTCCTGCTGTGCCGTAGGGAGCCGGGCCGTAGGGAGCCAGGCCGGGAGGAGACGGTCATTGCGTCAAGGACTTCGTGACCTCGGCGTTGAGCTGGGTGACCTTCGCGGCGTCACCGAACACCGCCTCGCGGGCCAGCCGCAGCCACGGGCCCTGCGGGTCGTTGAAGGTCTGGCCGAAGCGCAGCGCGTACGGCGTCTCGCCCTTGGCCACCAGCGAGTTCATCAGCACCACGCGGGGGTCCTCGGCGGAGTACTTGTTGCTGGACAGGTCCGTACGGGCGAGCACGTCCTTGTTCTTGGCCATGACCTCGACCTGAGCCTCGTCGGAGACGGTCCAGGACAGGAACTCCCAGGCGGCGTCCGCGTGCTGGGTGGTGGAGGAGACCCCGATCGAGTCGCCGCCGACGAAGGTGGACTCGCCGCCGTCGGGGCCGGAGATGGGCGCGACGCCGATCTTCATGTCGGCGGGCATCAGGCCGAGCGTGGTCGACGGCATCGGCATGACGCCGATCTCGCCCTTGGGGAAGAAGCCGGCCCAGGTGGGCCCCTGCTCCTCCTTGGCGGTCGGGCCGGTGACGCCCTTGTCGTAGAGATCACGCCAGATCGCGAACACGTCCGTCATCGCCCGCTGGTCGTTCAGCGAGGCGGTGCCCTCGGGGTTCATGACCTGGCCGCCGGCGGCCCAGACGGAGGGCCAGAAGGTGAAGACGTAGCAGCCGCCGCAGTTGCCGCCGAAGAAGGTGCCGTGCACCTTGCCGTCCTGGCCGAGTTTCTCGTCGATCGTGGTGGCGTGCTCGGCGAACTCCTTGAGCGTCTTGGGCCCCTGCTCGGGGTCCAGCCCGGCCTTGGCGTAGAGATCCTTGTTCCAGAACCAGACGGACAGGTCGAGCGTGTGCGGCAGCGTGTACTGCCGGCCGTCCATCGTGCCCAGCCGCATGTGCGAGGGCGCGAGCTTGTCCTTGTACGGCAGCGCGGCGATCCGGTCGGTGATGTCCAGGAACAGGCCCTGGGAGGTGTAGTTGGGGACGAAGATGACGTCCGAGGCGAACAGGTCGGGCAGCTGCTTGGCGCCCGCGGCGGCCGCGATGCGCGGCTGGTAGTTGTCCGTCGGGATGACGGTCAGCTTCACCTGGTTCTTGTGGCCGCTGTTGTAGGCCTTGACCAGCCGTTCGCTCTGCGCCTGGGTGGCGGCTCTGGTCCACATGGTGATCGTGACGGGCCCGTCGGCGGGTTGCTGCGCCCCGCCGCCTCCACAGGCTGTTGTTAGCGCTAACAGGGTGACGATGGCCATCCCGGCGAGCCGTGGTCTCATGGTTGACTCCTTCGGTCCCCCGTGTGGACTAAAAGGTTTTCGGAAACGTAAGAGAAACCTGCGGGCGTGTCAATGGCTGTTAGGGTTTGCTCTGGCCTTCAGGTGACCGAAAAGGGTTTCGATAATGGTGGACAAACGGGCGACCATCAGCGACGTGGCATCCCTGGCGGGGGTGTCGATCGCCACGGCGTCCAAGGCGCTCAACGGGCGGCAGGACGTACGCGACTCGACCCGGCAGCGGGTGCTGGCCGCCGCCGAGCAGCTCGCCTTCCAGCCCAACGCACTGGCCAGGGGGCTGCTGTCGGGGCAGACGCGCACGGTCGGGCTGCTCACCTCCGACAGCGCCGGCCGGTTCGGCATCCCGGTGCTGCTCGGCGCGGAGGACGCGTTCGGCGCGGGCGAGATGGCGGTGCTGCTCTGCGACGCCCGCGGTGACGCGATCAGGGAGCAGCATCACCTTCGCGCGCTGCTGTCGCGGCGGGTGGACGGGCTCATCGTCGTGGGGGAGTCGACCGATCCGCGGCCGTCGCTGAGCAAGGACCTGCCGGTGCCGGTGGTGTACGCCTACGGGCCCTCCGACGACCCGTCGGACGTCTCGTTCGTGCCCGACGACGTGGGTGGCGCGATGCTGGCCGTGCGGCACCTGCTCGCGCTGGGCCGGCGCAGGATCGCGCACGTCACCGGGCCGGTCGACTACAAGGCCGCCCGCGACCGGGCCGAAGGGCTGGCGGAGGCGCTGGCCGAGGCGGGCGTGCCGCAGACCGGGCAGACACTGTGGGGCACCTGGTCCCAGCGGTGGGGCCGGCACGCGGCGGAGATGCTGCTGCGCGCCGAGCCCGAGCTGGACGCGGTGTTCTGCGGCAGCGACCAGATCGCCGCCGGGTTCGTGGAAGCGGCCCGTGAGCTGGGCAGGCGGGTGCCCGACGACCTCGCGGTGGTCGGCTACGACAACTGGGAGGTGCTGGCCGCCGAGACCCGCCCGCCGCTCACCACCGTGGACCCCGACCTGGAGCGGCTCGGCAGGACGGCCGCCCAGCACCTGTTCGCGGCGATGGGCGGCAAGGCCACGCCCGGAGTGCACAGGATGACCTGCCGCCTGGTGATCCGGGACTCCACCGCGACGATGTGACGGGGCAGGACCACCGGGAAGGGCCGTCGCGTAACGCGACCGTAATCGGAGCGCCCCTTGACGGGACCCTTTGTTAACGTTCACAGTCGTCCCAAGCGCGGAAAGGGGCGGCGGTGACAGCCATCCAGAAGCAGCGTCAGCCGGTAATGGCGGACGTGGCGAAGGAGGCCGGAGTGTCTCACCAGACGGTCTCCCGCGTGCTCAACGACCACCCCAACGTGCGCGGCGCCACCCGCGCCCGGGTGCTGGCAGCGATCGGCAAGCTCGGCTACCGCCGCAACCTCGTCGCTCGCGCCCTGGTCACCAGGCACTCCAGGACCCTCGGCGTGGTCAGCTTCGACACCACCCTGTACGGCCCCGCCAGCACGGTGTACGGCATCGAGCAGGCGGCCAGGGCGGCCGGCTACTTCATCAGCATCGTCAGCCTCACCTCCATCGACAGGGCCGGCGTCCGTGACGCCCTCGACTACCTGGCGGACCAGGGCGTCGACGGCATCGTGGTGGTCGCGCCGCAGCGCTCGGCGGCTCAGGCGCTGGCCGATCTGGCGGTCGACGTCCCGGCGGTCGCGGTCGAGGGCGGCCAGGCCGGCGACGTGGCGGTGGTCTGCGTGGACCAGGTCGAGGGGGGCAGGCTCGCCACCGAGCACCTGCTCTCCCTGGGGCACGAGACCGTGTGGCACGTCCGCGGCCCCGCCGACTGGCTGGAGGCCGAGGGGCGGGTGGCCGGCTGGCGGGCCGCGCTGGCGAGGGCGGGCCGCCGGGCGCCGGAGCCGCTCGCCGGGGACTGGAGCCCGCGCTCGGGCTACGAGGCCGGGCGCAGTCTGGCGAGCATGGCGGACGTCACGGCGGTCTTCGTGGCCAACGATCAGATGGCGCTGGGCGTGCTGCGCGCCTTCGCCGAGCAGGGGGTGAAGGTGCCCGAGCAGGTGAGCGTCGTCGGCTTCGACGACATCCCCGAGTCGGAGTTCTTCTCGCCCCCGCTCACCACCGTCCGGCAGGACTTCGGCGCGGTCGGCCGGCACAGCATCGGGGTGCTGCTGCGGCAGATCGAGGGAGACGGGCCCCGGGAGCCCGAGCGGCTCGTGGTCCCTCCCGTGTTCGTCCCACGAGTCAGTACGGCCAGGCGCTAGCAGGAAATGGCGAGGCGGTTTCCGCCCGGTCGCTTGTTAACGCTCACATTGAAGAAAGGACACCCCCCACATGATGAAGAGGATCTCGGCGTTGGTGATCGCCGGGCTGACGGCGGTGGCGCTGACCGGATGCGGCACCAGTAGCAGCAGCGGCGGCGGCGGTACCGAGAGCGGCGGAGGAGGCGGCGACGACACCATCGTCATGGGCTTCTCCCAGGTCGGCGCGGAGAGCGGCTGGCGGACCGCGAACACCAAGTCCGTGCAGAGCGCGGCCGAGAAGAGCGGGATCACGCTGCGCTTCTCCGACGCCCAGCAGAAGCAGGAGAACCAGATCAAGGCGATCCGCTCCTTCGTCCAGCAGAAGGTGGACATCATCGCCTTCTCGCCGGTGGTGGAGTCCGGCTGGGACACCGTGCTCAAGGAGGCCCAGAACGCGAAGATCCCGGTCATCCTCACCGACCGGGCGGTGGACTCCAAGGACACCACCCTCTACAAGACCTTCCTCGGCTCCGACTTCGTCGAAGAGGGCAAGAAGGCCGGCCAGTGGCTGGTCGAGGAGTACAAGGACGCCAAGGACACCGTCAACATCGTCGAGCTGCAGGGCACGACGGGCTCCGCGCCGGCCAACGACCGCAAGGCGGGCTTCGCCGAGGTCATCGCCGCCGACCCCAAGTTCAAGGTCGTGGCCTCGCAGACCGGCGACTTCACCAGGGCCAAGGGCAAGGAGGTCATGGAGGCGTTCCTGAAGTCCACCCCGGACATCGACGTGCTGTACGCGCACAATGACGACATGGGTCTGGGCGCGATCGAGGCGATCGAGGGCGCGGGCAAGGTGCCCGGCAAGGACATCAAGATCATCACGGTGGACGCGGTCAAGGACGGGATGCAGGCCCTGGCCGACGGCAAGATCAACTTCATCGTGGAGTGCTCGCCGCTGCTCGGCCCGCAGCTCATGGACCTGGCCCAGAAGGTCATCAAGGGCGAGAGCATCCCGGCCCGCGTGGTGACGGAGGAGACGACGTTCACCCAGGAGCAGGCCAAGGCCGCGCTGCCCACCCGCGAGTACTGACCGGCGAGAGGACCGGGCCGGTCGTGACGGCCGGCCCGGTCGGACAGAAGGGAAGGGGCGCCGGATGGACGCACCCGCGCCGATCCTGCGGATGAGCGGAATCGGCAAACAGTTCCCGGGCGTGCGCGCCCTGGACGGCGTGGACCTGCGGCTGCTGCCCGGGGAGGTGCACGCGCTCATGGGCGAGAACGGCGCGGGCAAGTCGACCCTGATCAAGGTGCTGACCGGCGTCCACCCGGCCGACGCCGGAGACATCGAGCTGGCCGGCCGGTCCGTGGCGTTCGGCAGCCCGCTGGAGGCCCGGCAGGCCGGGATCAGCACCGTCTACCAGGAGGTCAACCTCTGCACGAACCTGTCGGTGGCGGAGAACATCCTCATCGGCCGTGAGCCGCGCCGCCTGGGGCGCATCGACTGGAAACGGATGCGAGCCAGGGCCAGGGAGCTGCTCGCCCGGCTGGAGCTCGACCTCGACGTCTCCGCGCCGCTGTCGTCCTACTCGCTGGCCATCCAGCAGATGGTCGCCATCGCCCGCGCGCTGGACGTCGACGCCCAGGTGCTCATCCTGGACGAGCCCACGTCCAGCCTGGACGCCGACGAGGTCGACCGCCTCTTCGGGGTGATGAAGCGGCTCAAGGACGAGGGCATCGCGATCCTGTTCGTGTCGCACTTCCTCGACCAGGTCTACGCGATATCCGACCGGATGACGATCTTGCGCAACGGGCGTCTGGTGGGCGAGTTCCTCACCAGCGAGCTCGGCCAGGTGGAGCTGGTGTCGAAGATGATCGGCCAGGAGCTCGAAGCCCTGGACAAGCTGCACGGCGAGGCGAAGGTCTTCGACCGGCCGCTGGTCGAGGCCCGCGAGCTGGGACGCACCGGCGCCATCGAGCCGTTCACGCTCACCGTCCACGAGGGCGAGGTCGTGGGGCTGGCCGGGCTGCTGGGCTCGGGCCGTACGGAGATCGCCCGGTTGCTGTTCGGCGCCGACCACGCCGGGACCGGGCAGGTGGCCATCGGCGGCGAGCCCACGCCGCTGCGCACGCCCCGGGCGGCGATGACCCACAAGATCGCCTTCTGCTCGGAGAACCGCAAGGCCGACGGGCTCGTCCCGGACCTCACCGTGCGCGAGAACATCATCCTCGCCCTGCAGGCGACCAGGGGCTGGACCAGGCCGGTGCCGCGCGAGCAGCAGGACGAGCTGGTCGGCAAGTACGTCAAGGCGCTGAAGATCAGCCCGCCGAACCCCGAGCACCTGGTGCGCGACCTGAGCGGCGGCAACCAGCAGAAGGTGCTGCTGGCCAGGTGGCTCATCCTGGAGCCGAGGCTGCTCATCCTGGACGAGCCCACCCGGGGCATCGACGTGGGGGCCAAGGCGGAGATCCAGCGCCTGGTGGCGGAGCTGTCCGGCGGTGGCGTGGCGGTGCTGTTCATCTCCGCCGAGCTGGAGGAGGTGCTGCGGCTCAGCCACAAGGTCGCCGTGCTGCGCGACCGCAGACTCGTCGCCGAGCTGCCCAACGACGACGCGCTCACCACCGACGTGCTGATGGAGACGATCGCGAGCGGAGGGCGAGCCTCATGAGACGCCTGCTCTGGCCGGTCCTGATCCTGGCCGTGCTGTTACTGGTCAACGTGCTGTTCACGCCCGGCTTCTTCAGCGTCCAGGTCCGCGACGGGCACCTGTACGGGAGCCTGATCGACATCCTGCGCTTCGGCGCCCCGCTGATCCTGGTGTCGCTCGGCATGACGCTGGTCATCGCGACCGGCGGCATCGACCTGTCGGTGGGCTCGGTGGTGGCCATCTCGGGGGCGCTGGCCTGCCTGCAGATCAGCCAGGACGCGGGGGTGTTCACCGCCGTGGTGCTCGCGCTCGGCCTGAGCGTGCTGCTCGGCGCGTGGAACGGGTTCCTGGTGGCGGGCGTCGGCATCCAGCCGATCATCGCCACGCTGATCCTCATGGTGGCCGGGCGCGGCCTGGCCCAGCTGATCACCGACGGGCAGATCATCACCGTCAACGACCCCGCCTACAAGCTGATCGGCGGCGGCTACTGGCTGACGGTGCCGTTCGGCATCCTGATCGTGCTGGTGGTGCTGGCGGTCACCGCGTTCCTGACCCGGCGGCTCGCGCTCGGGCTGCTCATCGAGTCGGTGGGCGGCAACGCCGAGGCGAGCCGGCTGGCCGGCATCAGGGCGCGCGGGATCATCGTCATGGTCTACGCGTTCGCCGCGCTGTGCGCGGGCATCGCCGGGCTGATGATCAGCTCGAACGTCTCCAGCGCCGACGGCAACAACGCCGGGCTCTGGATCGAGCTGGACGCGATCCTGGCCGTGGTGATCGGCGGCACGTCGCTGGCGGGCGGGCGCTTCTCGCTCGGCGGCACGGTGCTCGGCGCGCTCATCATCCAGACGCTGACCACGACGATCTACTCGATCGGCGTGCCGCCGGAGACCACGCTGCTGTTCAAGGCGCTCGTGGTGACCGTGGTCTGCCTGATCCAGTCCAAGGCCTTCCGCGACAAGGTGTTCCATCGCCGCCGGACGCCGGCGCGGCCGGCCCCCTCCGGGCCGGCGACCGAGGAGAAGGCGCGGGTGACGGCATGACGACGCTGACGCTGGGCGGTGGCCGGACCATCCCGGCCAAGTACGTGCCGGTCCTGGTGACCGCGTGCCTGTTCGTGGCCATGTTCGTGGTGGGCGGGATCCGCTACGAGGGGTTCGCCAGCGGGCAGGTCATTCTCAACGTCTTCATCGACAACGGGTTCCTGCTGGTCGTGGCCGTCGGCATGACGTTCGTGATCCTCACCGGCGGGATCGACCTGTCGGTGGGGTCGGTGGTGGCGCTGTCCACGATGATCTCGGCCAGTCTGATGGCCGGGCCGGGCTGGCCGGCGTACGTGGTGATCCCGCTCGTGCTGCTCGTCGGCTCCACCCTGGGGCTGATCATGGGCTATCTGATCCACGCCTTCGACATCCAGCCGTTCATCGCCACGCTGGCCGGGATGTTCCTGGCCCGGGGCCTGTGCTACACGATCGGCACGGAGTCGATCCCGATCGAGGACCCGACGTTCACCGCGTTCGCGCAGACCAGGATCGACCTGTTCGCCGATCTGTGGATCTCGCCGAGCGTGGTCATCGCCGTGGTGGTGGTGCTGGCCGCCGCCTACGTGCTGCACTACACGCGCCTGGGCCGGGCGGTCTACGCCACCGGCGGGAGCGAGCAGTCGGCGGTGCTGATGGGCCTGCCGGTGGGCCGGACGAAGATCACGGTCTACACGATCTCGGGCTTCTGCTCCGCGCTCGGCGGGGTCCTGCTGTCGTTCTACATGCTCTCGGGATACGGCCTGCACGCGGTCGGCATGGAGCTGGACGCCATCGCGGCGGTCGTGATCGGCGGCACGATGCTGATGGGGGGCACCGGGTTCCTGTTCGGCACCGTGCTGGGCGTGCTGGTGCTGGGCCTGATCCAGACGATCATCAGCTACCAGGGCACGCTGAGTCCCTGGTGGACGAAGATCTTCATCGGGATGCTGCTGTTCGCCTTCATCCTCCTGCAGCGCCTGTTCTCAGCCAGGTCCCGCCGCTGACCTGGGACCGGACGTTACCCGAACGTTTCCTGGAGGTGACCGACAGGCATTGACACCCCCGTTGTTAGCGATAACAATCTGCGAGAACGTACGCGAGTTTTATTCTTATTTATCACTGTTTGTGATCAATCCCCTGTATCGACGGCAGCCAGGGCGACCGGTGCTGCCGTGACCCCACGTGCGAGGAGAAACCCCGATGAGGTTGGCCCGGATCGGCGGACTGGTGTCCGCCATCGCGCTCGCCGCGACCATGACGGCCTGCGGCTCCAGCCAGAAGACGGTCGACGTTCAGCCCTCGGCGGGGGCCGAGGGCGGCAACGCCGGCGCGCTGATCGGCGTCACGATGCCGACCAAGTCGTCCGAGCGGTGGATCCACGATGGCGACAACGTCAAGTCGCAGCTGGAGAAGCTCGGCTACAAGGTCGACCTGCAGTACGCCGAGAACGACATCCCCACGCAGGCCAACCAGATCGAGAACCAGATCACCAAGGGCGCCAAGCTCCTGATCATCGCCTCGATCGACGGCACCGCGATCACCTCCCAGCTGCAGCAGGCGGCCGACAACAAGATCCCGGTCATCGCCTACGACCGCCTGATCCGCAACAGCCCGAACGTCGACTACTACGCCACCTTCGACAACTTCAAGGTCGGCGTGCAGCAGGCGACCTCGCTCCTGGCCGGCCTCGGCGTCGACAAGGGCGAGAAGGGGCCGTTCAACGTCGAGCTGTTCGGCGGCTCGCCTGACGACAACAACGCCACGTTCTTCTGGAACGGCGCCATGTCGATCCTCCAGCCGAAGATCGACGACGGCACCCTGGTGGTCAAGAGCGGCCAGACCGACTTCAAGACCGCCGCCATCCTCCGCTGGGACCCGGCCACCGCGCAGAAGCGGATGGAGGACATCATCACCAAGACCTACACCGGCGACACCAAGGTCGACGGTGTCCTGTCGCCGTACGACGGCCTGTCCATCGGCATCCTGTCGGCGCTCAAGAGCAGCGGCTACGGCACCAGCTCCCAGCCGTACCCGATCGTGACCGGCCAGGACGCCGAGCTCGCCTCGGTCAAGTCGATCGTCGCCGACGAGCAGTACTCCACCATCTTCAAGGACACCCGCACGCTCGCGGAGACCACCGTGAAGATGGCCGACGCGGTGCTCAAGGGCGGCAAGCCCGAGGTGAACAACACCAAGGACTACGACAACGGCAACAAGGTCGTCCCCTCGTTCCTGCTCGACCCGGTCATCGTCGACAAGAGCAACTACAAGGACGTCATCATCGGCGCCAACTACTACACCGAGGACCAGCTCAAGTAAGGGCGTGCTCCGGGGGCGGTCCGCCGCCCCCGGAGCCCCTGACCGAGGGGCTTGAGACATGACCGATCACATCTTGCGGATGAGCGGGATCACCAAGACGTTCCCCGGCGTGAAGGCGCTTCAGGACGTCACCCTGTCCGTGCGGCGGGGCGAGATCCACGCCATCTGCGGCGAGAACGGCGCCGGCAAGTCGACGCTGATGAAGGTGCTGTCCGGCGTCTATCCGCACGGGACCTACGACGGCGAGATCACCTTCGAGGGCGAGCGGTGCCGGTTCGGCAGCATCCGCGACAGCGAGCACGCCGGCATCGTCATCATCCACCAGGAGCTCGCGCTCAGCCCGCAGCTGTCGATCGCCGAGAACATCTTCCTCGGCAACGAACGGGCCAAGCGCGGCATCATCGACTGGAACCGTACCAACTACGAGGCCGCCCAGCTCATGGAGCAGGTCGGCCTGCGGGAGAACCCGACGACCGTCGTCGCCGACGTCGGCGTCGGCAAGCAGCAGCTCGTCGAGATCGCCAAGGCGCTGTCGAAGGAGGTCAAGCTCCTCATCCTCGACGAGCCGACCGCGGCGCTCAACGACGACGACTCCGCGCACCTGCTCGACCTGCTGCGCGGGCTGCGGGACGGGGGCATCACCTGCGTGATCATCTCCCACAAGCTCAACGAGGTCACCGCCATCGCCGACTCCGTCACGATCATCCGCGACGGCCGGACGATCGAGACGCTCGACATGGCGGGCGACGCCGTGACCGAGGACCGGATCATCTCCGGGATGGTCGGGCGCGCCCTCGACAGCCGCTTCCCTCCGCACCAGCCGACGATCGGCGAGGAGGCGCTGCGCATCGAGGACTGGACCGTCTACAGCCCGAGCCAGCCCGGCCGGAAGGTCGTCGACGGCGCCTCGCTCAACGTGCGCCGGGGTGAGATCGTCGGGCTCGCCGGGCTCATGGGCGCGGGCCGTACCGAGCTGGCCATGAGCGTGTTCGGCCGGGCCTACGGCGTGCACATCACCGGCAAGATCTTCAAGAACGGCCGGCCGATCGAGATCCGCACCGTGCAGGACGCGATCAAGCACGGCCTCGCCTACGCCACCGAGGACCGCAAGAGATACGGCCTCAACCTCATCGAGGACATCAAGCGCAACGTCTCCGCGGCCGGGCTGAGCGGCCTGTCCCGGCACGGCTGGGTGGACGAGCACGAGGAGTACCGGGTCGCCGAGGGCTTCCACAAGAGCATGAACATCAAGGCGCCCAGCGTGTCGAGCGTCGTCGGCAAGCTCAGCGGCGGCAACCAGCAGAAGGTCGTGCTCTCCAAGTGGATCCTCACCGAGCCCGACGTGCTCATCCTCGACGAGCCCACCAGAGGCATCGACGTCGGCGCCAAGTACGAGATCTACACGATCATCAATCGCCTGGCCGACGAGGGCAAGGCGGTGCTGGTGATCTCCTCGGAGCTGCCTGAGCTGCTCGGCCTGTGCGACCGCGTCTACGCGCTCTGCGAAGGCCGGATCACCGGCGAACTGCCGCGCGCGGACGCCACGCAGGAACGCCTCATGCATCTCATGACCAAGGGACAGGAGTAGCTCCAATGAGCAGCATCACGCCCGCCGAGGTGAAGGTCGGCGCGAAGGGCGGCGGATCGGACGGGCCCCGGCGGCCCGGCCAGGTGTCACTGGGCGGACTCTCGCTCAACCTGCGCGCGAGCGGCATCTACATCGCCTTCGCCCTGATCGTCGCGCTGTTCTGGGTGCTGACGGACGGGGCTCTGCTCCAGCCGCAGAACATCTCCAACATCATCGTCCAGAACTCCTACGTGCTGATCCTGGCGATCGGCATGATCCTGGTCATCATCGCCGGGCACATCGACCTGTCGGTGGGCTCGGTGGTGGCGGTCACCGGGGCGCTGGCCGCGGTGCTCATGGTGAACATGGGCCTGCCGTGGCCGCTCGCCCTGGTGATCACGGTCATCGCCGGCGGCCTCATCGGCGCCTGGCAGGGCTACTGGATCGCCTACTTCGGCATCCCGGCGTTCATCGTGACGCTGGCCGGCATGCTGCTGTTCCGCGCGCTCACCATGACCGTGCTGGGCAACCAGGGCATCGGCCCGTTCCCCGACCAGGTCCGCACCCTGGCCAACGGCTTCACCAGCGGCTACCTCGGCAACATCGGCCTCGGCCCGCTGGGCGGCGCCGACCTGTTCAGCCTGCTGATCGGCGTGACCGCGATCGCCGGCATGGTCGCCTCGCAGTGGCGCAGCCGCACCGCACGGGCCGGCTACGGCCAGGTCGTGGAGCCGATGGCGGTGTTCGTGCTCAAGATGGCCGCCGGCGCCGGGCTGATCCTCTTCCTGGTCGTGCAGCTGGCCCGCTTCAACAACCTGCCCTGGGTGCTGGTGCTGCTGGCGATCCTGGTGCTGGCCTACTCCCTGATGGCCAACCGCACGGTCTTCGGCCGGCAGATCTACGCCATCGGCGGCAACCTGCAGGCGGCCGTCATGTCCGGCGTCAAGGTGAAGAAGGTCGTCTTCTGGATCTTCGTCAACATGGGCGTCCTGTCGGCCATCGCCGGCATCATCTTCGCCGGTCGGCTCAACCAGGCGGGCCCGACGGCGGGCAACGCCTTCGAGCTGGACGCCATCGCCGCCGCCTTCATCGGTGGCGCCGCCGTACAGGGTGGGGTCGGCAAGGTCGTCGGCGCGCTCACCGGCGGGCTGATCATGGCGGTGATCAACAACGGCATGTCCCTGATCGGTTCGCCGAGCGAGCGGGTCATGCTCGTCAAGGGCGCGGTGCTGCTGGCAGCGGTCGCCTTCGACGTGTGGACCAAGCGCAGGGCGGGCGCGGCGGGCTGACCGCCGCGCAATACGATCTCGGTGCCGAGGAGAGGAGAGACCGTGACGACCACCCCCAAACGCCGCCTGCCGGTCATGGCCGACGTGGCCAAGGAGGCCGGCGTGTCACATCAGACGGTCTCCCGCGTGCTCAACGACCACCCCAACGTCCGGGCCGACACCCGGGCGCGGGTGGAGGAGGCGATCCTCCGGCTCGGCTACCGCCGCAACCTGGTCGCGCGCGCCCTGGTCACCAAGCGCTCGCGGATGCTCGGCGTGGTGAGCTTCGACACCACGCTGTACGGCCCGGCCAGCACGATCTACGGCATCGAGCAGGCGGCCAGGACGGCCGGCTACTTCGTCAGCATCGTCAGCCTGAAGTCCATCGACGCCACCAGCGTGCGCGAGGCCATCGACTACCTCACCGAGCAGGGCGTCGACGGGGTCGTGGTGGTCGCGCCGCAGCGCTCGGCCGGCCGCGCGCTGGAGAGCCTGCCCTCCGGCACGCCGGCGGTGGCCGTCGAAGGCACTCACAGGGCCGACGTGTCGGTGGTCTGCATCGACCAGTTCGAGGGCGCCAGGCTCGCCACCCGGCACCTGCTGGAGCTCGGCCACGAGACGGTCTGGCACGTCAGCGGCCCGTCCGACTGGCTGGAGACCGAGGGCAGGCTCGCCGGCTGGCGCTCGACGCTGGAGGCGGCGGGCCGCCCGGTGCCGCCCCCGCTGCCCGGCGACTGGAGCCCGCGCACGGGCTACGAGGCCGGCCGGCGCCTGGCCGCGATGGACGGGGTCACGGCCGTCTTCGCGGCCAACGACCAGATGGCGCTCGGCGTGCTGCGGGCGCTGTCGGAGGAAGGAGTGAAGGTCCCCGACCGGATCAGCGTCGTGGGCTTCGACGACATCCCCGAGTCGGAGTTCTTCTCGCCCCCGCTCACCACGGTCCGGCAGGACTTCGACGCGGTGGGCAGACACTGCATCGAGGCGCTGCTGCGGCAGATCGACTCGGGGCCGGTCGCCTACGAGCGGCTGGTCGTGCCGCCCGGCTTCATCGTCAGATCCAGCACGGCTCCCGCACGATAGAGGCACGCCCCGCCCGCACAACCCCCAGGAGTCAAGTGTGAACGTTAACAAATTCGTGGTCGGCGTGGACTTCGGCACGTTGTCCGGCCGTGCCGTGGTGGTCCGCGTCGCCGACGGCGCCGAGCTGGGCAGCGCCGTGCACGAGTACGCGCACGGCGTGATCGAGCGCACGCTTCCCGACTCTGACGTGCGGCTGGGCCCCGACTGGGCGCTGCAGTCGCCGCAGGACTGGATCGACGTGCTGCGCGTGGCCGTGCCGCAGGCCGTCGCCGCCGCGGGCGTCTCGCCCGAGCAGGTGATCGGCATCGGCACGGACTTCACCGCCTGTACCGTGCTGCCGGCCACCGCCGACGGCACGCCCCTGTGCTTCGAGACGCCGTCGCGCCCGCACGCGTGGCCCAAGCTGTGGAAGCACCACTCCGCGCAGCCGCACGCCGACCGGATCAACCAGGTGGCCGCCCGCCGCGGCGAGGCCTGGCTGCCGCGCTACGGCGGCAAGATCTCCTCGGAGTGGGAGTTCGCCAAGGCCCTGCAGGTCCTGGAGGAGGACCCCGAGGTCTACGCCAGGGCCGAGCGCTGGATCGAGGCCGCCGACTGGATCGTCTGGCAGCTCTGCGGCGTCGAGAGCCGCAACATCTGCACCGCCGGCTACAAGGGGATCTTCCAGGACGGAAGCTACCCGCCCCGGGACTACCTGGCCGAGCTCAACCCCGCCTTCGTCGACTTCCCGGGCAAGCTCGCCACCGGTCAGGTCGGCGGCACGTTCGGCGGCGTGCGGCTGGCGCCGCTCGGCGGGTCCGCGGGCACGCTGTCGGCCACCGCCGCCGCATGGACAGGACTGCCCGAGGGCATCACCGTGGCCGTCGGCAACGTCGACGCGCACGTCACCGCCGCCGCCGCAGACGCCGTGCGGCCCGGCCAGATGGTCGCCATCATGGGCACCTCGACCTGCCACATCATGCCCAGCGACCAGCTCGCCGAGGTGCCCGGCATGTGCGGCGTGGTCCGCGACGGCATCGTGCCCGGCCTGTGGGGCTACGAGGCCGGCCAGTCCGCCGTGGGCGACATCTTCGCCTGGTTCGTGGACACCTTCGTGCCCGCCTCCTACCACGAGCGGGCCGGGGAGATGGGCATGCACGCCTATCTCACCTCCCTGGCCGCCGAGCAGGCCGTGGGCCGGCACGGCCTGATCGCGCTGGACTGGTTCGGCGGCAACCGGTCGGTCCTGGTGGACCACAACCTGTCCGGCGTCATCGTCGGCCAGACGCTCGCCACCAAGCCCGAGGACGTCTACCGGGCGCTGGTCGAGTCCACCGCGTACGGCGCCCGCATGATCGTCGAGACGTTCGAGAAGTCCGGCGTCCCCGTCGAGGAGTTCGTCGTCGCGGGCGGCCTGCTGAAGAACCCCTTCCTCATGCAGGTCTACGCCGACGTGCTGCGCCGCCCCCTGTCGGTCATCGGCTCCGAGCAGGGCCCCGCGCTCGGCTCGGCGATCCACGCCGCCGTCGCGGCAGGCGCCTACGCCGACATCGAGCAGGCCGCCGCCGTCATGGGCCGGCGCACCGAGGCCGCGTACGTGCCCGACCCGACCAGGGCCGACGCCTACGACCGGCTGTACGCCGAGTACCGGGCCCTGCACGACCACTTCGGAGACGGACGGCTGCTGCACCGGCTGCGCGCGATCAGGAACGAGGCATGACCCAGCAGATGAGAAAGATCGTCAGTGACCTGCACGCCGAGCTGGTCCGCTACAACCTGGTCGCCTGGACCGCCGGGAACGTCTCCGGCCGCGTCCCCGGCGAGGACCTGTTCGTCATCAAGCCGTCCGGCGTCTCCTACGACGAGCTGACGCCGGAGACCATGGTGCTGTGCGACCTGGACGGCAACCTGGTGGAGGGCGAGCACGCGCCGTCCAGCGACACCGCCGCGCACGCCTACGTCTACCGCCACCTGCCCGAGGTGGGCGGCGTCGTGCACACCCACTCCACCTACGCCTCGGCCTGGGCCGCGCGCGACGAGGCGATCCCGTGCGTGCTGACCGCCATGGCCGACGAATTCGGCGGTGAGATCCCCGTCGGGCCGTTCGCCCTGATCGGCGACGACTCCATCGGCCAGGGCATCGTCGAGACGCTCAAGGGCCACCGCTCGCCCGCCGTCCTCATGCGCAACCACGGCGTCTTCACCATCGGCAAGGACCCCAAGGCGGCGGTCAAGGCGGCGGTGATGTGCGAGGACGTCGCCCGTACCGTGCACATCGCCAGGCAGCTCGGCGAGCCGCTGCCGATCCCGCAGGCCGACGTCGACCGCCTGTACGACCGCTATCAGAACGTCTACGGACAGAGGAGCCCGCGTTGAACATCTGGTTTCTGACCGGCAGCCAGGGGCTGTACGGCGAGGACACGCTGCGCCAGGTCGCCGAGCAGTCGCAGCGGATCGCCGAGGCGCTGCCCGTGCCCGTGACGTGGAAGCCCGTGCTCACCGACGCGGCCGCGATCAGGCGGATCATGCTGGAGGCCAACGCCGACGACTCCTGCGCGGGCGTGATCGCCTGGATGCACACCTTCTCCCCGGCCAAGATGTGGATCGCCGGCCTCGACGCGCTGCGCAAGCCGCTGCTGCACCTGCACACCCAGGCCAACGTGGCGCTGCCGTGGAGCTCCATCGACATGGACTTCATGAACCTCAACCAGGCCGCGCACGGCGACCGCGAGTTCGGCCACATCCAGACGAGGCTGGGCGTGCCGCGCAAGACGGTCGCCGGGCACGTCAGCGACCCGGCCGTGGCCGAGCGGATCCTCGCCTGGACCCGCGCCGCCTCCGGCGTGGCCGAGGTGCGCACACTGAAGCTGGCCCGCTTCGGCGACAACATGCGCGACGTGGCCGTCACCGAGGGCGACAAGGTGGAGGCGCAGCTCCGCTTCGGCGTCTCGGTCAACACCTACGGCGTGAACGACCTGGTCGAGGCCGTGGACGCCGCCTCCGACGCCGACGTCACCGCGCTGGTCAAGGAGTACGAGGAGCTGTACCGGGTGGCGCCCGAGCTGCTCGGCGAGCGGAGTGAGTCGCTGCGCTACGCCGCCCGGATCGAGCTGGGCCTGCGCCACTTCCTCGAAGGCGGCGGCTTCAAGGCGTTCACCACCAACTTCGAGGACCTCGGCGGGCTGCGCCAGCTCCCCGGCCTGGCCGTGCAGCGGCTGATGGCCGACGGCTACGGGTTCGGCGGGGAGGGCGACTGGAAGACCTCGGTGCTGCTGCGCACCCTGAAGGCGATGACCCCCGGCGGCACCTCGTTCATGGAGGACTACACCTACCACCTGACGCCCGGCGAGGAGCTCATCCTCGGCGCGCACATGCTGGAGGTGTGCCCGAGCATCGCCGCCGGCACCCCGTCGTGCGAGATCCACCCGCTGGGCATCGGCGGCCGGGAGGACCCGGTGCGGCTGGTGTTCGACGCCGAGCCCGGTCCCGGCATCGTGGTCGGCCTCGCCGACCTGGGCGACCGGTTCCGGCTGGTCGCCAACGAGATCGACGTGGTGTCTCCGCCCGAGCCGCTGCCCAGCCTGCCGGTGGCCCGCGCCGTCTGGCGTCCCCGCCCCGACCTGCGGACCTCGGCCGAGTCGTGGCTGACCGCCGGAGCACCGCACCACACGGTGCTGTCCACGGCCGTCGGCACGGAGGAGCTGTCCGACCTGGCCGACATGCTCGGGGTGGAGCTGGTGGTCATCGACGCCGAGACCACCACCCGCCGGCTCACCAAGGAGCTGCGCTGGAACCAGGCCTACTACCGGCTCGCCCAGGGCTTCTGACAGGCGCCTGAAAAGTCCTGCCAAGAAGCGCCATGACCGGATTGGCGGTGGTGGCCAGGGGGACGTCTACCTCGTCCAGGAGTCGTCGACGGGGGTCCTCGTGCGCGCCATCGCCATTACCGGATTCGGAGCCGATCCGGAGATCATGCAACTGCCCGCGCCCGAGCCGGGCCCGCGTGAGGTGTTCGTCCGGATGCGCGTCGCCGGTTACAACCCCGTCGACGTGAAGGTCGCGAACGGGGCCATGAAGGGCATGGTGCCGTTCACGTTCCCGCTGATCCTCGGCACGGACGGGGCGGGCGTGGTGGAGGCGACGGGGGCCGAGGTCACCGCCTTCAGTCCGGGCGACGAGGTCTTCGGCCGCTTCGCGGACTACCCGCGTGGCCTGGGCTCCTTCGCCGAGTACGGCGTGGCCGCCGAGGACGGCGCGATCGCCCACAAGCCGCACGGCGTGCGCTTCGAGCAGGCGGCGGCCGTGCCGACGGCCACGGGCGCGGCGCACGAGGTGGTCGAGACCGCCCGGCCGGACACCGGCCAGACCGTGCTGATCATCGGCGCCACGGGCGGCGTGGGCCAGAGCGCCGTCCAGTTCGCCGCCCGGCGCGGGGCCCGGGTCATCGCCACCGCCGCGCCCGACGCCGAGGCGCTCACCCGCGACCTGGGGGCGTCCGACACCGTCGACCACACCGCCGCTCCCGTCGCCGACCAGGTGCTCGCGCTCTGCCCCGACGGCGTCGACGCGGTCCTGGACCTGGTGGACCCGCCCGAGGCGATCGGCGACGTGATCCGGGTGCTGCGTCCCGGCGGCATCATCGTCAGCACCGTCGGCGCCCTGGACCCCGACGAGCTCACCGAACGGGAGATCCGCGCCGTCAACCTCGTGCACCGCCCCAGTGGCCCGCTGCTGGCCGAGCTCGCCGCGCTCGTCGAAAGCGACGACCTGCGCGTGCACATCCAGGCCCAGGTGCCCTTCGACCAGCTGCCCGTCAGGCTGCCCGACATCCAGCACGGTCACGCGCGCGGCAAGATCATCATCGAGATCTGACGCCGACCGTCCTGATCCGCGTCCCCGGCGGTGTGGCAAGGTTGGGCGGTGACGCTGACGAACTGGGCGGGAAACACCGCATTCCGGGCAACACGGCTCCACCACCCCACGTCCCTCGACGAGCTCCAGCGCCTGGTCGCCGCCACTCCGAGGGTGCGCGCCCTGGGCAGCGGGCACTCCTTCAACGACGTCGCCGATTCCCCCGGCGAGCTGGTCCGCCTGGACCGCATGCCGTACCGGATCGAGATCGACAGTGCGGCGGCGCGCGTGCGGGTCGGCGCGAGCACCACGTACGCCGACCTCGCCGCCGAGCTGCACGCGAGCGGGTTAGCACTGGGCAACCTGGCCTCGCTGCCGCACATCTCGGTGGCCGGATCGGTGGCGACCGGCACGCACGGCTCTGGGCAGGGCAACCAGAGCCTGTCGGCCGCGGTGTCGGCGCTGGAGCTGGTCACCGCCGACGGCTCCCTGCTCACCCTCGAACGCGGCGACGCCGACTTCCCCGGCGCGGTGGTGGCGCTCGGCGCGCTCGGAATCGTCACCACGCTGACGCTCGACCTGGTGCCCACCTTCGAACTGCACCAGTACGTGCGCGAGGGCGTGCCCGACGACGCGCCGTTCGACGAGCTGATGGGCGACGGCTACAGCGTCAGCCTGTTCACCGACTGGCGTGACACCAGCGCCTGGATCAAGCGCCGCACCCCCCTGCCCGAAGGCGACTGGCACGGCACCCGGGCCGCGGACGGGCCACGGCACCCGGTGCCGGGGATGCCGCCGGACAGCTGCACCGAGCAGCTCGGCGTGCCGGGGCCGTGGCACGAGCGGCTGCCGCACTTCCGCGCGGACTCCCCGCCCAGCAGCGCGGGCGACGAGCTGCAGACGGAGTTCCTGATGGACCGGGCGCACGCGGCCGACGCGCTGCGCGAGCTGCGGGCCGTGCGGGACCGGATCCGGCCGGTGCTGCAGATCACGGAGGTGCGCACGGTCGCCGCCGACGATCTCTGGCTGAGCCCGTCCTACGGCCGCGACAGCGTGGCCGTCCACTTCACCTGGGTCAAGGACACCGAGGCCGTGATACCGGTGGTCAAGCTGGTGGAGGACGTGCTGGCGCCGTTCGGCCCCCGGCCGCACTGGGGCAAGGTGTTCACCCGCCGGCCGGCCTGCCCGGAGCGGTTCCGCGAGCTGGTGCGGCGGCACGACCCGGAGGGCAGGTTCGCCGGCGACTTCACCCGCCTACTGCTGGAGGAGTAGGGCCCGGCCGGGGACGTGCGTCCGGCGGCGTAGCGGGTCACCAGCCTGGCGGACGATGTGCCGGGACGGGCCGATGGGTGATCGTTGAGGCATGATCGACCATCCCTTCCGGTTCGGCGTCGTCGCCGGACACGCCCCCGACGCCGGCGCGTGGGCCGGCCTGGCGCGCCGGGCAGAGAGCCTCGGCTACGACACCCTGCTCGTGCCCGACACGCTGGGCACCCTGTCGCCGTTCGCGGCCGCGGCGGCCGCCGCGACGGCGACCACGACCCTGCGCGTCGGCACGTACGTGCTGTGCGCCCCACTCCGCACGCCGGCGGCCGTCGCCTGGGAGGCGGCCACGCTGCGCACGCTCAGCGGCGGCCGGTTCGAGCTGGGCCTCGGCGCCGGACGGCCGGACGCCGAGGCCGACGCCGTCCGGCTCGGCGTCGGCTACGGCACCCCGAGCCGGCGGATCGACCGGCTGGAGCGGACCCTGGACGCCGTCGAGGACGTGCCGATCCTGATCGCCGCCACGGGGCCGAAGATGCTCCGGCTGGCGGCGGCCAGGGCCCGCACCGTGGCGCTCGGCCTGCCGCCGCACAGCACCGAGGAGCACCTCACGGCCAAGCTCGACGAGCTGTACGAGCTCGCCGGGGACCGCTTCGACGAGCTGGAGCTCAACATCAACCTGGCCGTGGTGGGGGACGAGCAGCCCGCCTGGATGGTGAGCCGCTTCGGCGCCCTCGACGGCACGGCCGTCGGCATGCTGTCCGGCACGGTCGAGCAGATGGTGGACAGGCTGAACAGGCGCAGGGACAAGCTCGGCGTGTCGTACGTGTCGGTCAACGGGCGGTTTCTGGAGCAGTTCGCGCCGGTGGTCGAACGGCTCGCCGGTACCTGACGGGAACTGACAGGTACGCCCGCCACCATGAACACATGATCGCAACAGGCCCTTTCGACACCGCCGACTGGAACGCCCAGCCGCCCTTCGACGACCGCGACGGCGTCACGCTCGGACACGTCACCATGAGCAAGACCTTCCACGGCGACCTGACCGCGACCAGCGTCGTGCACCTCACGGTCGTGTCCACCCCGGTCGAGGAGTCCAGGGCGTACGTCGCGGTGGAGCGCGTCGAGGGCGCCCTGCACGGCCGGTCCGGCAGCTTCGTCGTCCAGCACAGCGCGGTGAGCGACCCGGCCGGGCGGTCGCTGCGCGTCACCGTCGTCCCCGACTCCGGCACCGGCGAGCTGCGCGGCCTGCGCGGCGAGATGGACATCGCCATCGCCCCGGACGGCTCCCACTCCTACACCTTCGACTACACCGTCTGAGCGTTTTCTGTCGCCGGTGGCTGCTCTAATGACGCCATCGACCCCGGCGATCAAGGGAACGCAATGACGTTGGTCATCTTCCGCGACGAGACCGCGACCGGCAGGACCCTCGGGGAGTTCACGCTCCCCGACCTGCCCGACAGCATCACGGCCCGCGAGCTCGTCCGGCTGCGCGTCCGCGAGGAGGTGGCGCGGCACAACGCGGCCCCGTCACACCACTTCCGCGGGCTGATCAAGCCCACCGACGCGGAGGCCGACCTCAACGGCTACCGGATGAGGTCCGCCCGCCCGCTCGACTGGGAGAAGCAGGCGGACGCCGCCGAGGCCGCCTTCGCCCGCAACGGATTCATCCTGCTGGTCGGCGACCGGCAGATCGACGACCTCGACGAGAAGATCGCGCTCGTCGGCGACCCGGTGGTCTCCTTCATCAAGCTCGTCCCGCTGGTCGGCGGCTGACGTGCGGATCATCGACGAGCTGCCGGAGTCGCAGCGCGGCTGGCTGGGCTTCCTGGACGAGGCGGCCCACGACGTCTTCGACCGGCTGGACGCCGTCTTCGAGCCTTCCCGGCCCGTTGTGTGGCCCATGCCGTTCGCGCAGACCCCGTTCCGGACGGTGTCGAAGGGGTTCGGCGAGGCCGAGTGGCGGGCCATGGGCCTGTGGGCGCAGCTGCGGATGCACCTCCTCTGGCAGTCGCACGAGCGCGCCTTCGTGCTGACCCCGGTGCCCGCCGCGGTGGCGCGGCGCCGGCTTCGCTGGATGCCGGAGGAGATCGAGCTGCTGTGGCGGATCACCGTCACCCCGCCGGGCGAGCGCCAGCGGCACGACGACTTCTTCACGCTGCCCGTCGCCGTGGCCGAAGAGCTGCCGATCGCCGAGCGCGAGCCGTACGCGCACTGGTTCCGGCAGGCCAGGGCGAATCTGGGGTTCGAACGGTGGCGGCAGGTGACGGACACAACCACTGTCCGGCTGGGACACCTGGTGGCCGAGCACGCCGAGACCCCGGCCGAACGCGCTCGGGCGCTCGTCCCGGAGCTGGACGGCTTCGCCACGCTGCTCCGCGACGACTTCGCCGACCGGCTGGGGGCTCCCGAGGTGGTGGCGCTGCTGCGTCACTGGACGACGGCCACCAAGCCGAGGCCCGACGAGGCCTGGCTCGCCACCGCCGCCGACCTCGTCACGCCGGAGGCGGTCACGCTGGTCCGCGACGTGCTGGCCCGTATCCCCGACCATCGGGAGCACGTCGACCGGACCCGCCCCCACAGGCCCGACGTCACCTACTTCCACGAGCGCACCGCCGTGCTCGTCCGCGGCATGGTGTGGACCTGCGAGCAGGTCGACGAGCCCTGGGTGACGGGGCTGCTCGGCGACGTGGCGGTGGCGACCGGCACCGGTGTCGGCGGTTCCGGCCCTGACTCGCGCAACGAGCGCACCACCAACGCCGCCATCGGCGTGCTGGCCAGACGCGGCGGCCTGGAGGTGGTGGCCCAGTTGGCCCGGGTCCAGGCCAAGGTCCGCAAGAAGAGCATCCTCACACTCGTCCGCAAGACCCTGGACGGGGTCGCGGAGCGGACCGGTCTGTCACCCGAGCAGTTGCTGGAGCGCACGGTCCCGGCTCACGGCCTCGGCCCCGAAGGCACCCGCACCGAGCACGGCCTGCGGCTTTCCGTCGACGGCACGATCAGCTACGTCGACGACGCGGGCAAGGTCCGCAAGGCCGTCCCCAAGGCGGTGCGGGCGGCGCACGGCGAGCTGCTGGCCGAGCTCAAGGCCGCCGCCAAGGAGCTGAAGAAGACGCTGCCCGCCGAGCGCCACCGGGTCGAGCGGGCCCTGGCCACCGGGCGCGTGCTGCCCTGGAGCGATGTCCGCGCCTTCTATCTCGACCATCCCGTCACCGGCACGCACGCCAGGGCGCTGATCTGGGAGGTCGTCCAGGGGCAGGCGGGGCTGCCCGTCAGGACCGCCGAGGGCTGGGAGCTGGCCGATCCGCGTGGGCGCCGCGTCAGTCCCGGACCGGAGACCCCCGTCCGGCTGTGGCACCCGATCTCCGCCACCCCGGACGAGGTGCGCGTCTGGCGTGACCACCTCATGGACACCGGCCTGCGCCAGCCGTTCAAGCAGGCATACCGTGAGGTCTACCTGCTCACGCCCGCCGAGGAGCGGACCGGCGACCACTCGCTGCGCTTCGCCGCCCACATCCTGAAGTACGGCCAGGCCAAGGCCCTGTTGACCGGCCGTGGCTGGACCGGCATGTCGCTCGGCTGGTGGGACGGGGCGGGCGGATCGCACCAGTGCCAGACCATGAAGGAGCTCCCCGGCGGCCTGACCGCCGAGTGGGACTTCCACCTGGACTGGGGCACGGCCGAGCGCGACGGCTTCAGCGGCAGCTCACACTGCGTCAGCGGCGCCATCCGCTTCCTGTCCGACGGCCGTCCCGTCCCGCTCGCCACGGTGCCGCATCTGCCGCTCTCGGAGGCGCTGCGCGACGCCGACCTGGCCGTCGGGGTGACCTCGACGGGCCTCGACCCGCAGGGGGAGGGCGACTACTGGCACTCCTACAGCTTCGGCGGCCTGACCGAGACGGCCGAGATCCGGCGCGACGCGCTCACCCGGCTGCTCCCCGGCCTCGCCATCGCCGACCGGGCCGAGCTGACCGACCGCTTCCTGCGTGTGCGCGGCGACCTGCGCACCTACAAGATCCATCTGGGCTCGGGCAACATCCTCATGGAGCCCAACGACGCCTACCTGTGCGTCGTCCCCGGCGGCGAGGGGCCCGGCCGGGTCTTCCTGCCCTTCGAGCAGGACGGCGGGATGCTGTCGATCATCCTGTCCAAGGCCTTCCTCCTGGCGGCCGACACCGCCATCACCGACGTGTCCATCACCCGCCAGCTCACCGGCTGACGGCTCCGGCGGGTTAGCCCGCTCGTCTCAGCGGCAGAAACGGTATATGTACATATCGGGGGTGCAGACCGTCCTGCCGGAGCACCGCTATGGGCAGGAAGAGATCACCGAGGCGTTCGCCCAGCTCACCGCGGCCGACGGGGAGCTGTTGCGACGCTTTCACCTCGCCACGGGGGTGACCGGCCGCAATCTCGCGCTGCCGCTCGATGACTACGCCAAGCTCGACTCCTTCGACCGGGCCAACGAGGCGTACGTGGAGGTCGCGCTCGACCTGGGGGAGCGGGCGATCGCCGGTGCGCTGGAGAAGGCGGGGTCGCCGCCGGAGAAGGTCGATCTCCTGGTGTTCTGTTCGACCACCGGCCTGGCCACCCCGTCGCTCGACGCCCGCCTGGCGCAGCGCGTGGGGCTGCGGACGGACGTCAAGCGGGTCCCGGTGTTCGGGCTGGGCTGCGCCGCCGGGGCCGCCGGGCTGTCCCGCCTGCACGACTACCTGCGCGGCTGGCCCGGCCACACGGCGCTGCTCGTCTGTGTGGAGCTGTGCTCGCTGACCGTGCAGCGTGACGACGTCTCGGTCGCCAACCTGATCGCCAGCGGCCTGTTCGGCGACGGCGCGGCGGCCGTCGTGGCGACCGGCCACGGCCAGGGGCGTGAGGTGGTCGCGACCCGGAGCAAGCTCTACCCGGACACCGAGCACCTCATGGGCTGGGACGTGGGCGGGCACGGCTTCCGCATCATGCTCGACGCCGGGCTGCCCGAGTTCGTCGACCGGGTGCTGGCCGGCGACATCAGGGCCTTCCTGGCCGACTACGGCCTGACCGCCGCCCAGGTGGGCACCTGGATCTGCCATCCCGGCGGGCCCAAGGTGATCAACCGGATCGCGGAGGTCCTGGAGCTGCCCGCCGAGGCGCTGGAGGTGACCTGGCAGTCGCTGCGCGAACACGGCAACCTGTCGTCGGTGTCGGTGCTGCACGTCCTGCAGCAGACGCGCGGGCGCGCGGAGCAGCCCGCCCTGCTGCTCGCCCTGGGGCCGGGCTTCTCCACCGAGCTGCTCCTGCTGCACTGGTGACCGCCCGGCTACGGCTTGGACACCGGGATCTTCTCCAGGCCCTCCGGCTGCTTGCCCGGGTACGTCCCGGTCAGCAGGGTGCTGACCGTGTAGAGGTGCCAGGCGAGCCCCGGCTTCTTGACCACCGGCTCGGCGAACAGGGCGCGTACCTCGTCCGGGTTCACGATCGGGGTGAGGACGTCGAGCCGGCCGAGCACCTGCTCGCGCAGGACGTCCGTCAGGGCGGGCCCCGGGCTGGTGCGCCAGCTCCAGCCGCCGCCGGTCTTGGCCGTCGGCATGTGCTCGGCTGGGACCTGGTTCCGCGTCCACCACTTGCGCTGGGCCGCCAGCTCTTCGGCGAACCGCCACGGCTTCCCCTCGATGGGCACATCCCGCAGCTCAGGGGCGAATCGCAGAATTAGCGTATAAATCACTTCTTCTGATAGGCGCCAGCCCTGGTCCAGACTGAGCGCGGCCCGTACCACCCGGTTGTCCAGGAACGGCCGGACCGGGTCTCCCCGGCGCAGCGACCCCGCGCGGGCGCTGGCCTGCCAGCGCCCGACCTTGTACCAGATGTAGATGTGATCCAGGGCTTCCAGCCGGTTCGTCCGCGCCTGCCAGGGCTTGGCGAGCTCGCGGGCGTGCTCGTTCGCCTCGGCGGTGAACAGCTTCTCGTCCTTGTAGAACGTGTTGTTGACGCGCCGCAGCAGCGCCTTGTCGCTCAGGTCGGTCTGCAGGAGGTTGAGGCTGCCCGCCCTGAGCGTCTCGCCGCTCTGCCCGGACATGGTCGGCTTGCCGGTGTAGGGCAGGTAGCCCACGATCGACTCGTACGCCGACGTCATGCCCTCACAGGTGCGCAGCGTCTCCCAGGCCCGGCTCAGCGGGTGCTCCACCAGCACCGCGTCCTGCTGAGCGGTCTGCGGCGGCGCGATCACCGTGTGCTCGACCTTGAGCAGGGCCGCGATCCGGCGGGCCAGGATCACGTCGGGGTGGGTGTCGAGCCCGTTCGTCGTCACCCGAAACGGCACCCGCGCCGCGTGCAGCAGCGCGGCCAGGATGCGGGTGTCGCGCCCGCCGGTCAGCGCGAGGTTCACCGGTTCGCCGGCGTCGCGCAGCGGCGCGACGGTGGCGAGCAGCGCGTCGGCGAGGTCCGTGATCGCCGCCCGCTTGCGCCGCGCGGACTCGGGCGCGGGCGCCGCCTCCGGCAGCGGCGTCTCGGTGATCGTCCGGCGCCCGTCCCGCACGTCCAGCCGCGAGCTCGGCCGCAGTGCCGTCACGTCCTTGTACGGGGTCTCGTCCGACAGGAAGAAGCCCTGCCGGATCATCGTCTGCAGGGCGAGCACGTCATGCTCGATCCGGTCGTCCCGCCGGGCGGCCAGGTGCACCAGCAGGGCCCGGCTGCCCACGATGTGCAGCTCCGGCGTCTCGGTGTAGAAGACGGGGCAGACCCGGTTGATCGCGGTGGCGGCGGTCAGCTCGCCGTCGCGCGCCACCCAGGCGGAAAAGCAGCCGCCTACGTCGCCGCTGGAGGGATCGTCCAGCAGCCGGGTGGCCTCGCCCGGATCGGCCAGGTGGCCGTTGAGCCCGAGGACGCGGCCGCCGTGGTCGGCGATCAGCGGCGGCTGCCGGGAGTCGTCAGGCTCGTTGCTCCACCCGAACAGCGACACCCCCCTGCCATGCCATTCCTGCCCCCGGATCACGTCCGGAGGCACCGGGAACACGGTCTCGACAACGGAGCGGACCCGGTCCAGGACATGAGTGGGAACGTCGTGGCCCTTGGCGGCCAGTCCCAAATAGACACGCACGAGGTCCATGCCTACCGGATATGACCGGTTCACCACAATCGATCACGCGTGGATAGCGGTTTGCGCTCGCTTACGTCACCGGCCCGGCCACCTGGGGGCGGGGAGCCGTCATACGGCCTGGAGGTGCATTGCGATGAAATTTCGTCCCTTAGTGGCGAGTGTCGGGGTTGCGGCGCTGTTGGCGCTCGCCGCGTGCGGCGGCGGGCCTGGAGGTAACGCCACCGCTCCCGACCGCGCTCCCGAACGCGCATCCGGCAACGAACGGCCCCGCCCCACCTCATCGGCGAGCCAGCCCCCCGATGATGAGCAGGACACCACCCGCGCGCAGATCTCCACCTTCGCCCTCGACGTGGACACCGCCTCCTACGCCTACGCCCGCCGTACGCTTGAGGAGGGCCGCTGGCCCGAGCCGGGCCAAATCCGGCCGGAGGAGTTCGTCAACTCGTTCCGGCAGGACTACGCAGAGCCGCCCGGCGACGGCTTCGCCGTCCACGTCGACGGCGCCCGATCGGGCACCCGCGACGAGGCCGTCCTGCGGGTCGGCCTCCAGACGCGCGCCACGGCCGCCGAGGCGCGCCGCCCCGCCAACCTCACCTTCGTGGTCGACGTCTCCGGCTCGATGGCCGAGCCAGGCAGGCTCGACCTGGTCAAGCAGGCCCTGCACACCCTGCTCGACCAGCTCGCCCCCGGTGACCAGGTGTCCATCGTGGCCTTCAGCGACACCGCCGAGGCGCTGGCCTCGATGACGCCGCTCACCGCCAGGGCGGACCTGCACGCCGCCGTCGACCGGCTCGTCGTCGCGGGCGGCACCAACCTGGAGAGCGGCATGCTGCTCGGCTACGAGCACGCGGCCGAGGCCTTCCGCCCCGCCGCCACGAACAAGGTCATCCTGCTCTCCGACGGCCTGGCCAACCAGGGCAACACCGCCTGGCAGACCATCCTGGACCGGGTGAAAGAATACGCGGGCAAGCAGGTCACGCTGCTGACCGTCGGCGTCGGCAGGGAGTACGGCGACGAGCTCATGGAGCAGCTGGCCGACAACGGCGACGGCTCGGCCGTGTACGTCTCCACGCCGGAGGAGGCGGAGAAGACGTTCACCACGCAGCTCCCGGCCAACATCGAGCTGCGGGCACGGGACGCCAAGGCGCAGGTCGTGTTCAACCCGTCGGTCGTGGCGAGCCACCGGCTCCTCGGCTACGAGAACCGGGCGCTCGCCACCGAGGAGTTCCGCGACGACTCCCGCGACGGCGGCGAGGTCGGCCCCGGCCACTCCGTGACGGCCCTGTACTCCGTACGCCTCAAGCCGGGGGCGACGGGACAGCTCGCCACGGCGACCGTGCGGTGGCAGCACCCCGACACCAGGGTGGCCGCCGAGACGAGTGACTCCGTCGACGTGGACGCGCTGTCCGAGGAGCTGTGGAAGGACGCGCCCGTGCGGCTGCGGGTGGACGTGCTGGCGGCGGCCTTCGCGCTGTACATGCGTGATCGGGAGGCGTTCGGGATGGACCTCGACGCGCTGGGGGAGCAGGGGAGGCGGCTGGCGAGCGAGGCGGAGGACCCGATGGTGACCGAACTGGTCACCCTCATCGACCAGGCCCGCGCGGCGGCCTGACCCTTTCCCCGGCTGGCTGATACGGCACGCCACCTGCCCCGGCGCCCCCTGGTCCGTATCCCAGGGGTGCGCCGGGCGGGCGGTGGCCGCCTGAAATGGCGTACTTGGGGGCCGGGGAAGTCCGATACACTGGGGAACGCAGCACTGCACGGGGCTATGGCGCAGTTGGTAGCGCGCCTCCATGGCATGGAGGAGGTCTGGGGTTCGAATCCCCATAGCTCCACCCCTTGAGAGCCGTTCCTGAACTGACCAAATCCCGTCCGATCGGACGGGATTTCGTCGTTTCCGGCCGATACGGCGCCATCGCGGCGGCGGCGATCCGCGCCGTTCGACCTAGGATCGGGTCATGCCCTTGACCGCGAACGACGTCGACCGGTTCGAGGCCTCCCGACCACGTCTGGAGGCCATCGCCTACCGCCTCCTGGGCTCCGCCGGGGAGGCCGAGGACGTCGTGCAGGAGACGTTCCTGCGCTGGCAGAACGCCGACGTCGGCCGTATCGAGGTCGTCGAGGCCTGGCTGACGAAGGTTCTCACCAACCTGTGCCTCAACCAGCTCACCTCCGCGCGGGCGCGCCGCGAGACGTATGTGGGCCAATGGCTGCCCGAGCCGCTGCTCGCCGGTGACCCGCTGCTCGGCCCGGCCGAAACCGCCGAACAGCGCGAATCGGTCTCGTACGCGGTCCTCACCCTCATGGAGCGCCTCTCTCCCAACGAGCGGGCGGTGTACGTGCTCCGGGAGGCCTTCGACTGCCCGCACCGGGAGATTGCCGAGATCCTCGACATCACCGAGGCCGCCAGCCAGCAGATCTTCCACCGCGCCAAGAAGCACGTCGCGGACGGCAAGGCCCGCATCGAGGTCGACGAGGCCGCCGCCCGGCGGATCGTCGAGGAGTTCCTGGCCGCAGCCGCCGGCGGCCAGATCGAGCCGCTCGTGCGCCTGCTCACCGAGGACGCCATCTCGGTCGGCGACGGCGGCGGGAAGGTCCCGGCCCACCCCAAGGTGTTCGAGGGCGCCGTCGCGGTCGCGAAGTTCCTGCGGGGGCTGCTCAAACCCGGCGCGGCCAAGCGCGCCATCGCCGGCGGCGCGGCCGGGGTCTACGCCTGGACCGCCAACGGCGACCCCGCCGTCGTGGCCGTCGTGGACGGCCGGGTCATCGGCGTCCTGTGCCTGGAGGTCACCGCCGACGGCATCGCCGCGTTCCGCAATCAGGTCAATCCGGACAAGCTCGAACGCGCGACCGCGCACTGGGCGGCAGCGGACCACGGGGAGCCCCTGCTCACCGTCTTCTGAGCCGTGTGAGGTGCTTCACACCGCGTTCCTGTCAGGAATCGGCGGGCCGCCCGGTTCAAGTGGCGAACCCGAACCAGACAGGAGCAGGACATGCAGCACCGCATCGTCGTCCTCGGAGCCGGCTACACCGGAGCCATCGCCGCCGGCCGCCTCGCCAAGCGGCTGCACCGGGAGGACGTCACCATCACCCTCGTCAACGCCGAGCCCGACTTCGTCGAACGCGTCCGCATGCACCAGCTGGCGACCGGGCAGGACCTCAAGCCCCGGCCGTTCAGCGAGATGTTCGCGGGCACCGGCGTCCACCTGCGGCTCGCGAAGATCACGGGCGTCGACGTCGACCGCAAGACCGTCACCCTCACCGACGTCGACTCGATCGCGCCCGAGTCCGGCGCACTCGCCTACGACACGCTCATCTATGCCCTCGGCAGTGGCTGGAACGCCCAAGGCGTCCCCGGGACCACCGAGCACGCCTACGAGATCGCCGGTCGCCCCGGAGCGCTCCGGTTGCGCGAGCGCCTGGCCCGTCTCGGCGGCGGGCAGACCGTGATCGTCGTCGGCGGCGGCCTCACCGGCGTGGAGGCCGCGACCGAGCTTGCCGAGGCCCGCCCGGACCTCGACGTCGCCCTCGCCGCCGCCGGCGGCCTCGGCGACTGGCTCTCACCCAAGGGCCGCGACCACCTGCGCAAGGTCCTCGGCAAGCTCGGGATCACCGTGTACGAGCACGCCCAGGTCACCGCCGTCGAAGCCGACCACGTCACCACCGCCGACGGCACGATCATCCCGGCCGCCGTCACCGTGTGGACCACCGGCTTCGCGGTCCACCCGATCGCGGAAGCGACCGCCCTGGAGGTCACCGGTACCGGCCAGATCGTGGTCGACGGGACCATGCGCTCGGTCTCGCACCCGGACGTGTACGCCATCGGCGACGCGGCCATGGTGATGGGCCCCGGGAACAAGCCGCTGCGGATGTCGTGCGCCTCGGGAACCCCGACCGCATGGCAGGCCGCCGACGCGATCGCGGCGCGCCTGACCGGCGGGAAGCTCCCGAACGCACCGATCCGCTACTTCAACCAGTGCATCTCACTGGGCCGCAAGGAGGGCTTGATCCAGTACGTCACCGCCGACGACCGCGCGGTGAAGGCGGTCCTGACGGGCCGGGTCGCCGCCGTCTACAAGGAGCTGGTCTGCAAGGGCGCCGCCTGGGGCGTCGCCAACCCGATGCTCGGGCTGCCGACCCGCCGCCGCCGAGTCACGGGGCGGCGGGCCACGACGGGCTCGGCCGTCAAGGAGCCGGCGTAGCGCGGCACGCGGCGCGTCTGGCCGCCCACCAGGCCGTCTCCGCCCGGCTGTCGACGCTGAGCGACAGCCGGATCGCCGGCCTCATGGCCGCGACCACGACGCACGGCGCCGGCATCGGCGGCAGGTCGGCGGAGCTGGACGTCGACAGGAGGCGGGTCTTCGTCAAGCGGATCCCGCTGACGGACCTCGAAACCCGCCTCCGTTCGACGGCCAACGTCTTCGACCTGCCCACCTTCTACCAGTACGGTCTCGGCTCGGCCGGTTTCGGCGCCTGGCGCGAGCTGGCGGCCCACACCATGACCACCGACTGGGTTCTCTCCGGCACGTTCGAGAGCTTCCCCCTGATGTACCACTGGCGGGTCATCCCCGACTCCCCTCCGGTGGGGTTCGCCGACGAGTTCGGCGGCATCGACGGCGCCGTCAGACACTGGGAGGGCTCGGCAGCCGTGCGCGAGCGCCTGGAGGCCATCGGCCGATCCACGCTCAGCCTGGTCGTCTTCCTGGAGCACATCCCGCACAGGCTGAGCGCCTGGCTGGCCGACGGCCGGGACCTCACACGGCACACATGGGCCGAGCGGCAGCTCGCCCAAGGGGCCGCCTTCATGAGCTCGCAGGGCCTGGTCCACTTCGACGCCCATTTCCACAACGTCCTGACCGACGGCCGGTTGCTCTACTTCGCCGACTTCGGGCTCGCGCTCTCGTCCCGGTTCGCCCTTTCGCCGGCCGAGACCGCCTTCCTCACCGATCACCTCACCTACGACCGTCACTACGTCGCCGCCCACCTCCTCCGCCACCACCTGCCCGGCCTCGGCGACGACGACGCCCAGCACGAGTCGTTCCTGCGCCGCTGGCTCGCGGGCGACACCGAGCCCGTCCCGCCCGCCCTCGCCGCGATCCTCGACCGGCACGCCGGACCCGTCCTGATCCTGCACGACTTCCACCGCCGGCTCACGACCGACACCAAACGAACCCCGTACCCCGTCGACGAGCTCCGCCGAGCCGCGGCGGACACCTAGTTTTCATAAGTATAGTTATGAGAACTGTACTTATGAAAGGGGCAGTGTATGGCGCTCCTTCCCAGGCCCGCCGAGATGTTCGACCGGAATCGCGAGTGGGCCGCCCTCACTTCCTTCGCGACGGACGACTCGCCCGGCGCCTCTCTGGGCGTGGTGTCCGGACGGCGACGGCAGGGCAAGACTTTCCTGCTCAGAGCCCTGTGTCAGGCCGCCGGTGGCTTCTACTACGCGGCTGAGGAAGCCACGGACGGCGAGTCGTTGCAGCGCATCGGGGCGGCCCTTGGGGAGCGTCTCGGGGCGCCGGTGCCCCTGTCCTTCCAGGGCTGGAGCGAGGTCGTGGACGCTCTTCTCGCGCTGGGACGCGACCGGCCCGTCCCCGTCGTCATCGACGAGTTTCCCTACCTCGCCCGGGCCAATCCGAGGCTGCCCTCCATCATCCAGAACGCCCTCGCCCCACTGAGGGCCGAACGAGACGAAAGCCGCTCGCGACTACTGCTGTGCGGCTCCGCCATGTCGTTCATGGGTCGGCTGCTCAGCGGCAGCGCGCCCCTACGCGGCCGGGCCGCCCTGGAACTCGTCGTCCCAACCCTCGATCATCAACTCGCGGCCGAGTTCTGGGACGTGCATGATCCGGTGACCGCGATCAAGGTGAACGCCATCGTCGGAGGCACGCCCGCCTACCGCCGTGAATTCGCCCGCGACGACACGCCGGCCGGGCCCGAGGACTTCGACGCCTGGGTCCTGCGGACCGTCCTGTCCCCGACCAGCCCACTCTTCCGCGAGGCCCGCTACCTCCTGGCCGACGAACCCGACCTGCGCGACACCGCCCTCTACCACTCAGTGCTCGCGGCGATCGCATCGGGCAACACCACTCGCGGCGGCATCGCCTCCTTCATGGGCCGCAAATCCGGCGACCTTACTCACCCGCTCACCGTTCTCGAAGACTGCGGCCTGGTCAGCCGTGAGCCCGACGTCTTCAAGGACAACCGCTCAAGCTTCCGCATCGCCGAGCCTTTGATCACCTTCCACCACGCCGTCATGCGCCCCATCTGGTCCGACCTGGAGCACACCCGGGACGCCTCCCGGCTGTGGCAGCGCGCGCAACGGCGCTTCACCGCGAACGTGCTCGGCCCGCACTTCGAGCATCTGTGCCGCCAATGGACCCGCCACTACGCTCCCGAGGACGTGCTGGGCGACTTCCCCCACCGCGTCGGATCGGGCACTGTCAACGACCCTGCCGCCCGTACCAGCCACGAAATCGACGTCGTCGCCTACAGCCTCGACGACGACAACCGGCAACCCCTGCTCGCCCTCGGTGAGGTCAAATGGGGCGACATCATGGGCCTTGGCCACCTTGACCGCCTCACCCGGATCCGTGCGCTGCTCACCGCCCAGAACCGCCACGGCGCGGCCACCGCGCGCCTCCTGTGCTACAGCGCCGCCGGCTTCACCGACGAACTCCGCGCCCGTGCCGCCTCCGACCCGGGCATCGTCCTGGTGGGAGCCGAGGACCTCTACGCGCCGGCCGTCAGGGACTGAGCCCGTCGCCCGAGGCTGATCGGCGTGTTCAGCGGGCGCGGGCCACGCCTGCCAGGATGCCCGCGCGTACCAGGTCGACCGACTCGGGGGGCGTCCGCGCGTCCCAGTCGGCGACCGGAACGACGCCCGGCGGGAGCAGGTCCATGCCGTCGAAGAAGCCGGAGATCTGGGCCAGGCCGCGCCGCGCGAGGCCGCCGGGGGCCGTCTTCCGGTAGATCCGCTGGCTCGCCTCGGCGACGTCGTCGGCGGCGTTGCCCTCGTAGATGTGAGACAGCACCAGGTGGCCGCCCGGGACCAGCCGGTCGCGGACGGTCGCGGTGATCCGGGCGGCGTCCGCGTCGTCGACGACGAAGTGCAGGACGGCGACCATGAGCACGGCGAACGGGCGGGTGAGGTCGAGGTGCCCGGTCACCTGCGGGTCGTCGAAGATCGCGTCCGGGTTCATGACGTCGCCCTGGACCGTGATGACGTCGGGGTCGCCGCCCAGCAGCGCCCGTGCGTGGATGAGCACGATCGGGTCGTTGTCCACGTACACCACCCGCGCGTCGGGGACGTGCCGCCTGGCCACCTGGTGGACGTTGTCCTGCGTCGGCAGGCCGGCGCCGAGGTCGATGAACTGGTGGACGCCGGCCTTGGCCAGCATCGTGACGGCCCGGCCGAGGAAGGCGCGGTTGGCGCGGGCGATCTGGCGGGTGTCGTTGCCCATCTGGCGGCCGATTTCGATCATCTTCTCGGCGGCCTCGCGGTCGGAGGCGAAGTTGTCCTTCCCGCCGAGGTAGTAGTCGTACATGCGGGCGACGCTCGGCACGCGAGCGTCGATCCCGGCGGGCACTTCGTCGAAGCCACCCACGCGACCACCCCTCTCGTTGTGGATCTCCGAAAGGGATCTTACGGGCGGCGGAACGTGTGGCGGAAGGCCACCGTCCACGCCCATCGCCTACCGAACCGTGGCATAGGCACGCATCTGTTCGGCCATGCGCTCGAGTTCAGCCGCCGACGCGGGCGAGGTGTCGTTGAGTCCGCTGTGTGCGGCCGTCGGGCTGCGCAAGAAGCGCCGTAGCAGGGCCACGAGCAGTCCTTCCGGCAGAATCCGCAACGCGTTGAACCCGCGAGGGACCGGCGGCATGGGCATGGCGGCCAAGTTCTGCCGCATGAGGCGGACCATGCCGCGTACCGCGTCCGGATCGCCGGCCAGCGCCAGTGGGCCGCCCGCCGCGTTCGCCGCCTGCCCGAGCGGCACTGCGAACGCGGCGTGCGTCTTGAGCCAGGCATCCATCCGCGGCTCGGCCTTGGCCTTGAGCCCGGCGGTGCCGAGCGTCCGCAGGATCCGTTCCAGTCTCGGGGTGGTACGGCCGTCGGGTTCGCCGATCGTCATCGGGACCCGGCGGGTCAAGAAGCCGGCCGGGCGGTAGCGGACCACGTCGCCGTCCATCGTGCCGCCGGTCGCGCCGAAGCCGAGCAGCACCCGCTCGTGGCCGATCACCGCGCCCAGCGGCTGTGCGCCGGCCGCCCAGTTGAGCAGGAACAGCACGTCGCCGTCGACACCGGCGAGTGACTCCAGCACCGCGTCCACCTGATGGGTACGGACGAAGACGGTGATCAGGTCGTACCCGTCGGCCGGGTGCTCGACCACCGGCACCGGCACCCGCCGGACAGCCGGGCCGTCTCCCTCGGCGAGTTGCACGCCGTGCCGGCGCAGGGCGGTCAGGCGCTCGCCCCGGGCCAGGAGCGAGACGTCGTTCCCGGCGGCCTCATGCAGGTGGGCGGCGTACAGGCTGCCGAGCACTCCGGCGCCGTACACGAGCAGTCTCATGGCAACCCTCTTCCGCATATTCATTCATACGTTCGTTTAGATCATACGCACGTATATTGGGCGCATGGCAACTCCCGATACCCGCACCCAGCTCCTCGACGCGGCCGAGCGCCTCTTCGCCGAGCGTGGCTTCCGCGGCACTTCGGTGCGCGCGATCACCGACCTGGCCGGCGCGAACCTGGCCGCTGTCGGGTATCACTTCGGCTCGAAGGCGGAGTTGCTGGCCGCGGTCGCCCGCCGCATGATCGAGCCCATCAACGCCGCGCAGTGCGCCGGGCTGGACCGGCTGCTCGCCCGGACCCCGGACCCGACGGTCGCCGACCTGGTGGAGGCGTTCGCGGGGCCGCTGTTCGACGAGATGCCGGCCGGTGACGAGGGCGGCGCCCGGACGTCCCGGCTGATCGTGACGATCCTCACCGACCCGGCCGAGGAGGCGCGCACCTGGACCAGCCCGGCCGAGGCCGCGGTCCGTGACCGCTACCTGGCCGCCTTCGAGCGCGCCCTGCCCGGCCTTTCCCCGGAGGAACTGTGGTTCCGGATGCGGGGCATCCTCGCCGTGACGGCCGTGGACCGCGTCCAGGTCTACCAGCGCCCCCCGGACAGCCTGTCCCCGATGGCGGGCGAGGCGGCCCGGCGCTGGGCGATCACGTATCTGACGGCGGCGATGAGCGCGCCACCGACCGGGATCTGACGACTCGCGACGTCGGGCCGGGCGAGCAGATCCGCCGGATCCATGATCTGGATGCTGGATCGCGGGGTTGTCGGCTGTCTGCAGTCTAACGTACGTTTGATTTATTCGAACGTTTGACTTAGCCGAGTGACATGGGAGACGTTCCGCATGACTTCCGAACCCCTGCAGATCGCACGGACCTGTCCTTACGCTCCGCCGGCCCAGCACGTCGAGATGCGCGACAACGGCGGCATCTCCCGGGTGCGCCTGCCCAACGGCCAGGAGGCCTGGGCGCTGAGCCGCATGGATCACCTCCGGGCCATGCTGACGGACCCCCGATTCAGCTCCGACCGTGACCACCCGCATTACCCTTCGTTTCGCGCCGGTGCCGTTCCCTCCTCCACCGGCGGCTCGCGCAAGATGCTCATCAACATGGACCCTCCGGAGCACGGCCCCGCCCGGCGTGCGATCACCGGCGAGTTCACCGTCCGGCGCGCAGCCGAGCTCCGGCCGCGCATCCAGGAGATCGTCGACGAGTTGATCGATGCGATGCTGGCCGGTCCGCAGCCGGTCGACCTGGTGCGGGCGTTCTCCTTGCCGGTGCCCTCGCTGGTCATCTGCCAGATGCTCGGGGTGCCGTACGCCGACCATGACTTCTTCCAGGCCCACACGGCGACCCTCGTCAACCGCGATACGCCGCCCGACGAGCTGCAAGAGACGATGAAGGCGCTGTGGGTCTACCTGGCCGAGCTGGTCCACGGCAAGATCCGCGAGCCGGGCGACGACGTGCTGAGCCGGCAACTCGCCGACGGCGCCGATCCGGAAGACGTGGTCGCGCTGGCGCTCCTGCTGCTGGTCGCGGGCCACGAGACCACGGCGAACATGATCTCGCTGGGCGTGCTGGCCCTGCTCGAACGGCCGGAGCAACTGGCCGCGCTGCTCGCCGACCCGTCGCGTACCCCGATGGCGGTCGAGGAGCTACTGCGCTACTTCACCATCGCCGAGTACGGCAACTCGCGCGTGGCCACGGACGATGTGGAGCTTGCCGGGACGACGATCCGCGCCGGCGAGGCCGTCGTCTCGCTGAGCAACACGGCCGACCACGATCCGGAGATCTTTCCCGACGCGGACCGGCTGAAGCTCGACCGCGGCGCCCGCAACCACTTGGCCTTCGGATACGGCCGGCACCAGTGCCTCGGGCAGAACCTCGCCCGGCTGGAACTGGAGATCGTCTTCAACACCCTCTTCCGGCGGGTGCCCTCTCTGCGGCTCGCCGTGCCGGCCGGGGAACTGCCGTTCAAGAACGACGCCGAGATCTACGGTGTCCACCGGCTTCCGGTGACGTGGGACGCCTGACCGCGCGTCGGGACCGTGACTGACCGACGAGACACCTGAGGGTGGCGGGTTTCCCGGCGGCGACTCCGCGGTCCGGGACACCTGCCCCGGCTCCCAGGGCGAAGCGGTCGAGCAGGGCGAAGCGGTCGAGCACGACGGCCGCGATCCGATGCGCCATGGCCGAATTCGTTCGCATGTTGGCTGATCGGCCACTCACACCCATATGTCCAGATAAAGCAAGATTGCGGGATGACCCTGAGCACCACCACCGAGCGTCCCCGGCTGCACAGGGCCTGGTTCGTCGCCGCCGTCGCGTTCGTGGCCATCCTGGGCGCCGCCGGCTTCCGGGCCACGCCCGGCGTGCTGATCACCCCGCTGCAGGACGAGTTCGGCTGGTCCAAGGGCACGATCTCCCTCGCCGTCTCGATCAACCTGGTGCTCTACGGCCTGACCGCACCCTTCGCCGCCGCTCTGATGGACCGCTTCGGCATGCGCCGCGTGGTCGCCTTCGCGCTGTTGCTGGTCGCGGCGGGGAGCGGGCTCACGACCCTGATGACGGCGAGCTGGCAGCTCCAGTTGCTGTGGGGCGTGCTCGTCGGGCTCGGCACCGGGTCGATGGCCCTGGTGTTCGCGGCGACGGTGACCGACCGGTGGTTCGTCCGGCACCGGGGGGTCGTCATGGGCGTGCTGACGGCGGCGGGCGCCACCGGACAGCTCATCTTCCTGCCCGTGCTCGCCCACCTCGCCCAGGGGCCGGGCTGGCGGGTGGCCTCGCTGACCGTCGCCGGGGCGGCCCTGGCAGTGGTGCCCTTCGTCTGGTGGCTGCTGCGCGACCGTCCCGAGGACGTGGGCACCACTGCCCTGGGAGCGGATCCGGACGAACCCCGTACCATCCCTGCCACCACGAACGCGGCGGTGCGCGCGCTGTCCGTGCTGCGGTCGGCGGCGCGCACCCGCCCGTTCTGGTTTCTCGCCGGCGGCTTCGCGATCTGCGGAGCCAGTACGAACGGGCTGGTCAGCACCCACTTCATCCCGGCGGCGCACGACCACGGCATGGCTGAGCCGGCCGCCGCCGGGCTGCTCGCGATCATCGGGATCTTCGACATCGTGGGCACGGTCGCCTCGGGCTGGCTCAGTGACAAGGTGGACCCCCGGATGCTGCTCGCCGTCTACTACGGGCTGCGCGGGCTGTCGCTGATGGTCCTGCCGAGCCTGTTCGCCGCCACCACTGAGCCCAGCATGCTGATCTTCATCGTGTTCTACGGCCTGGACTGGGTGGCGACCGTGCCGCCCACGGTGGCGCTGTGCCGCAGCATCTACGGCAGCGACGGGGCCGTGGTGTTCGGCTGGGTGTTCGGCTCCCACCAGGTGGGCGCGGCGATCGCCGCCGTCGCCGCCGGGCTCACCCGCGACCAGCTCGGCGTCTACGACCTCGCCTGGTACGGCGCCGGCCTGCTCTGCCTGGTCGCCACCGGCATGTCGCTGGCCATCAGGCATGCTAAGAAGCGATGAACGACTCAGAACTGATGGTCCTGCCGCTGGTGGTCAGGATCGAGAGGGCCACCCCGCCCGAGCGCACCGACGCCATGGAAGCGGCCGCGACGGCCGTGCTCAGCCTGCTCGACGACCCCGGTGAATGGGTCGCGGAGCTGCACGACTGGGAGGTCACCGGGAAGATCCGCAAGGTGGTGCGCCGGGCCAGGGGCGCCGAGTGGCGCAGGGCGGTCGCGCTGCCCGGCCGGACCATCGAACATCGCACGGCCGAGGTGCGCGTGCACCCGCCCGTGCCGCTGGACGCCTGGCCGCGGGACCTGGCCCGGCTGCAGGTGTCCGGCACGGAGCTGACCGACACCGCCGAGCCGGGGCCCGCCACGCCGCCGATCCTGTGGGCCAACCCCGGCCTGTCGATGTCGGCGGGCAAGGCGATGGCCCAGGCCGGGCACGCCGCCCAGCTCGCCTGGTGGGTCAGCGACGCCGCCGAACGCGCCGCCTGGCGGGCGGCGGGGCTGGCGGTGTCCGTGCGTACGGCCGCCGGTGACGCCTTCGCGGAGAAGATCGCGGCGGGGCTGCCGGTGGTGCGCGACGCCGGGTTCACCGAGCTCGAGCCGGGTTCGTGCACGTTCGTCGCCGAGGCCCCCTGGCTCTACGGGAGGGTCGCCCGATCTTGACCGAGATACCCCCGCAGAAGGCCGCACAAATGTCAAGATGACACTTCGATAGCTTCTGGCGCGGAACAGGGGAATTTGTCGTACGCTCCCGTCGTGCTCGATGGGGATGATGAGACCGAAGGTTCCCTTGTGAGAACCGAAGACAGACCGGGAACCCCTGTTTCCTCGCCCCGGCGCTCCCGTATCGGTGATCTACGGATGCGGGATGTCTACCGGGGGCTCGCCGTGGTCGCCGCGCTGGCGGTCGCCGGCGTCGCGGTGGTCATGGCGCTCCCGTCGAGGCCGGACGAGGCCGGCGCCCGGCCGGTCGCCGCGCCATCGGCCGTGCCTGCCTCGTCCGGCCCACCACCGTCCGCCGGCACGGAGCCGATCTCGGCCGTCTCCGCCTCAGCCTCCGCGTCGGCCTCGCCGACGCCCAGCGCCAGCCCGACCGCCAAGCGGACGCCCACCCCCGGCGCGTCGCTCGCCCCCGGCTACACGGCCATGGAGGCCCTGTACGCCGACACCCGCGTCCCCAGACTGACCGGCAAGGTCAAGCGCCTGTCCCTGCCCGCCGGGACCAAGCACCTGATCAAGGACAACCGCAGCGGCCTGGCCGTGCCCAACCTCGGCAAGCCGTGGAAGACCTACCGCGCGGCGCCGTTCACCAGCCGGCAGATGCTGCCCAAGAACCGCCGCGACAGCCGGCGCGGCATGCTCCTGACCTGCCCGCTGCCCATCGAGGCGCAGGAGACCCCGCGAGACACGGCGCTGCTGGCCGCCCGGTGGACGCTCAACCACCACCCCAGGGGCGCCAAGATCCGCTGGCTGGCCTCGCAGCGCGCCAAGGACGGCTGGATGCTGCTCTATCAGGTCACTTACGGCAAGCGCAGCAGCCGGGCGGCCGTCGTGGTATCGGATGGCGGAATGGCGAAGCCGGGACTGGCGTTTGTGACAGTGCCGGACACGCAACGCAACCGCTGGCGCGAGATCAGCCGCATAGTCGCCGGGGTGCGTGACCTGGGTTAGAGCTCATCGACTGCGGCGTGACGGGGGATTGACTGTGGAACGCGCTGGATCGCCGCAGGTGCCCAACGGCAAGAAGATCAAGCCGCCGTGGCGTGCCGAAGGGCTTCCAGGCACGCCAGGAGGGCGTCCCAAGATCAACTGGTGGCGGTTCGCCATCACGCTGCTGGCGGTCTACGCCGCCTTCTTCTTCGTCTCCTCCTTCTTCGACAGCGCCCCGGTGGAGACGGTCTCCTACACGGAGTTCACCAAGCAGGTGGACGCCAAGAACGTCAAGGAGATCTACGCCACCGGCCTGTCCGTCGAAGGCAAGCTGAAGGCCGCCGCCACCGACCCGGCCAGCGACAACCAGTCCTATACGGAGTTCCGCACCGAGATCCCCACCTTCGCCAACACCGACCAGCTCTCCCAGCGGCTGCAGTCGGCCAGTGTGGAGATCAGGGCCGAGCCGCTCGGCTCCGGCCGCGGCTTCTTCCTCAACCTGCTGCTGTCCCTGCTGCCCGTGCTGCTGCTGGCCGGGCTCTGGATCTGGATCATGCGGCGCGGCGCGAGCATGATGGGCGGCGGCGGGCTCAGCGGCCTCGGCAAGTCCAAGGCGGCCAAGCCGGTCGAGGCCGGTCAGGTGCGCGTCACGTTCGAGGACGTCGCCGGCATCGACGAGGTGGAGAACGAACTCGTCGAGATCGTCGACTACCTCAAGGACCCCGGCAAGTACCGCAGGCTCGGCGCCAAGCTGCCCAAGGGCGTGCTGCTCGCGGGCCCTCCCGGCACCGGTAAGACGCTGCTGGCCAGGGCCGTCGCGGGCGAGGCCAACGTGCCGTTCTTCTCGGCCAGCGCGTCCGAGTTCATCGAGATGATCGTCGGCGTCGGCGCGTCCCGGGTGCGTGACCTGTTCGAGGAGGCGCGCAAGGTGGCGCCGTCGATCGTGTTCATCGACGAGATCGACGCCATCGGCCGCGCCCGTGGCGGCGCGGGCGGCATCGGCGGGCACGACGAGCGCGAGCAGACGCTCAACCAGATCCTCACCGAGATGGACGGCTTCTCCGGCACCGAAGGCGTGATCGTCATCGGCGCCACGAACCGGCCCGAGGTCCTCGACCCCGCGCTGCTGCGCCCCGGCCGCTTCGACCGCACCGTCCAGGTCGGCCTGCCCGACGCGGCGGGCCGTACCGCGATCCTTCAGGTGCACAGCAGGGGCGTGCCGCTCGAAGGCGAGATCGGCCTCGAACAGCTCGCCAAGATCACCCCCGGCATGACCGGCGCCGACCTGGCCAACCTGGTCAACGAGGCGGCCCTGCTCGCGGCCAAGCGCGGCCGGGAGAAGGTCGGCATGGGCGACTTCGCGGACGCGCTGGAGAAGCTGCAGCTCGGCGCCGCCCGCAGCATCGTGATGCCCGAAGAGGAGCGCACCAGGACGGCCTACCACGAGGCCGGTCACGCGCTGCTGGGCATGCTGCAGGCCGGCGCCGACCCGGTCAGGAAGATCTCCATCATCCCGCGCGGCCGCGCGCTCGGCGTCACACTCTCCACCCCCGACACCGACCGCTACGCCTACGACGAGCGCTATCTGCGCGGCCGCATCACCGGCGCGCTCGGCGGCATGGCGGCCGAGGACGTCATCTACGGCGTCATCACCACCGGAGCCGAGAACGACCTGGAGCAGGTCACCATGATCGCGCGCGGCATGGTCGGCCGCTGGGGGATGTCGGACAAGGTCGGGCCGCTGACCATCCTGCCGAACGACGGCCAGCCGCAGGCCTCGCCCGCCACGCTCGCCATCGTGGACGAGGAGACGCGGCGGATCGTGGACGAGTGCTACGAGCGGGCGGTGCGGATCCTCACCGACAACCGCGACAAGCTCGAAGGCATCGTCGCCGCCCTGCTGGAGCACGAGACGCTGGACGAGGAGAGCGCCTACGCCGCCGCCGGGCTGCTGGGCGCCGAGAAGAAGGCCGAGCCCTTGGCCACCGAGAAGAAGGCCGAGCCTTTGGCGAAGAGTTAGCGCAAGGCCGGAGATAGACACAGGCGGTGCTGGGCACCTCTTCCTGAACGAAGATCGGGGGGACATGCCGTGACACTGACTGACGAGCTCCTCGCAGAGCTCGGCGATCCCGGCCTGGAACAGCTCGCCGGGATGCTCGGCACCGACGTCGGCACGGCCCGCTGGGTCCTTCAGGCGGCCGGGGGGATCATCGTGGCGGGCCTGGCCCGCAGCGCCGCGTACCCGGAGGGCGCCGAGGCGCTGCGCTGCGCGCTGGACGAGCACGTGGACACCGACCCGTTCAACAGCGACGTGGCGTCGCTGACGCGAGACGGCCAGCACATCCTGGCGCACGTGCTCGGCGGCCAGGGCGTCGAGTACGCAGCCGAAGGGCTGGCGCGTCTCGCCGACGCCGACGTGGGCGCTCTCATGAAGGTGCTGCCGCTGCTCGCCCCGATGATCATGTCGCTGTTCGCCGACCGGGCGATCAAGGCCGGCATGGACGCCCGGAGCATGGCCGCCGACCTGCGCCGGGAGCGTTCGGCCGGGCCCGCCGGGCTGGAGGACCTGATCGCCGGCGTACTCCAGGGCATCTTCGGCGACACCGTGGCGCCAGCGGCAGGCCGGGAGGGGGCGGGTGACCGGTAAGCTGGGGCGGTGATCGTCCTGGCCTCCGCCTCCGCCGCCCGACTGGCCCTGCTGCGCAGCGCCGGCCTCGACCCCAAGGTGATCGTGAGCGGGGTCGACGAAGAGGCGTTCACTGCCCACTCGCCCGCCGCGCTCAGCCTCGCCCTGGCCAAGGCCAAGGCCGCCGCGGTCGCCGAAGGCCTCGACGAGGGCCTGGTCATCGGCTGCGACTCCATCCTCGAGCTCGACGGCCGCCCCTACGGCAAGCCCGCCACCGCCGATGAGGTCGTCGAGCGCTGGCGGATGATGCGCGGCAGGACCGGCCGCCTCGTCACCGGCCACTGCGTGATCGACGTGCCGTCGGGCCGGCAGGCCGCCGAGGTGGCCACCACCGTGGTGCACTTCGGGCAGCCCTCCGAGGAGGAGATCGCCGCCTACGCCGCCACCGGCGAGCCGCTCCACGTGGCGGGGGCGTTCACCCTCGACGGGCGCGGCGGCTGGTTCGTCGACGGCATCGACGGCGACCACGGCAACGTCCTCGGCATCTCGCTCCCGCTGCTGCGCACCCTGTTCGACGAGCTGGGCTACACGGTCACCGCGTTCTGGCGCTAGCCTGCCGGGCATGCGATCACTGCGCGACTTCGCCTCCGGCGTCGGTTTCTTCATGCAGGGTGTGGGCTGGGTCGCCAGGAACGGCCGCTGGTGGCTGTTCGGGCTGATCCCGGCGCTGATCGCGTTCGCGGTTTACGTGGTGGCGCTGATCCTCCTCGGCACGAACGCGTCCACACTGGCGGAGTTCCTCACCCCGTTCGCCGACTCGTGGGGCTGGCGTGAGTTCTTCCGCGCCACCATCGCCGTCGCCATCGTGCTCGGTGGCCTGGCGGTGGCGGTGCTCACCTTCGCCGCGCTGACGCTGACCATCGGCGAGCCGTTCTACGAGAAGCTGTCGGCCAAGGCCGACGTGCTGGAGCACGCCGACGAGCAGCCCTGGTGGCGGACCCTGCCGCGGTCCATCAAGGACAGCCTGATCACGCTGGCGTACGTGCTCCTGTTCACCGTCCCGCTGTTCTTCCTCGGCTTCATCCCGGTGGTCGGGCAGACCGTGGTGCCGGTGCTCGGGGCCGCCGTCTCGGGCTTCTTCCTGACGGTCGAGCTCACCACCCTGGCACTGGAGCGCCGGGGGATGGCGCGCAAGGAGCGGTTCGCCCTGCTGCGCCGGAACAAGGCCGCGGCGCTGGGCTTCGGGGTGGTGGTCTTCCTGCTGTTCCTGGTGCCGTTCGTGGCGGTCATCGCGATGCCGGCCGCCGTCGTGGGCGGCGCCCTGCTCGTCCGTGAGCGCCTGGTCCCGGCGTAGGCGGCTCTTTTCCACAGGCTGAACGTCATCGCCGCCGCTCATCCACAGACGGCGAGGTCGGCCCTCGGGGAGCTGCCCCGCTCAGGCACTCTCCTTGTCCATGACGACCAACGCTCACGAGCCCTGCCTCACCCTGACCAGCCCCGCCGACGTGCTGGCCGCCGTGCCCTATCTGGTCGGGTTCCACCCGGTGGACAGCCTCGTCGTGATCGGCCTCGATCGCGGCCGGGCCAAGGTGGCGGCCCGGTGGGGGCTGCCGATGCCGCCGGGCACGTTGTCGCCGCTCGTGCCGCTGTTCGAGCGCGAGGCGGTGAGCGAGGTCGTCGTGGTCGGCTACGGCCCCGGCGAGCACGTCACGCCCGCGGTCGACGAGGCCAGGTCGCTGGCCGCGCGGGCCGGGGTGGAGGTGGGCGAGGCGCTGCGCGCGGACGGCGGCCGGTTCTGGTCCTATGTCTGCGACAGCACCCTGTGCTGCCCGCCCGAAGGCACCGCCTACGATCCGAGGTCCAGCCGGATAGCGGCCGAGGCGACGGTGCGCGGCCTGGTCGCGCTGCCCGACCGCCGGGCCCTGGAGCACACGATCGCGCCCGTCACCGGCCCCGTCCGGGTGGCGATGCGCAGGGCGACCGCCGAGGCCGTGCGCGACCTGCGCTCCCGGCTGATCGCCTGCGCCGACGCCGACGCCTTCGCGAAGGAGTTCACCGCCGAAGCACTCGCCAGGGTCCGCGCGGCACTGGTCGCCGATGGCCGCCTCGACGACGGGGAGGCGGCCAGGCTGGGCCTGGACCTCGCGGTGATCAGGGTGCGGGACGAGGCCTGGACGCTCCTTGAGGAGAGCCACGCCGGGCTGTGGAAGGACCTCACCCGCCGTCTGGAGCCGTCCTTCGTGCCGGCGGCGGCCTCGCTGCTCGCGATGGCCGCCTGGCGATCAGGGGACAGCATTCTGGCCACCATCGCCCTGGAGCGCGCCCTCACCGCCGACCCGCACTACTCCATGGCCAACCTGCTCATGCACGCCCTGCAGAATCTCATGTCCCCGGGCATGCTCAGCGGACGCCTGCCGACCCCGGCGGAGCTCGACACCGCCATGGGCGAGGCCCGGGCGAGCTGGCTCTTCCCGCTGCTCGACCGGATCGGCGAGGACGACCCGCCACCGGGCGTCGATGTCGCGTGCGGTTAGTCCAGGTTGTCCTCTTCGCGTCGGCGACGGTCGTTGTAGGCGCGCATGCGCTGGGGATAGCCCGTGAGCTGCACGTCATAAACCGGTAAGGCAAGGTCACGGGCCACCTTGCGGATCACCGCGGGGGAGCCGACCCTGCGCCGGGTCCATTCGCCGTCATCGGCGACGGCGACGGCCGTCGTGTCGGTCGCGAACGTCTCGGGCTCGACGTAGAACTCAACGCCACGCCGCGAACGGGCAAAGGCGATGAGCGCTTCGATGTCGGCGTCCGTCGCCTCACGATCGAACTTCGCGATCTTCGGGCCACGCCGCCGCCGGAGGCCGTAGCGGTCTCGCCATCTCATGGATCCTTTTTATACCGTCCAGCGGCTCGGCGCGTCGGGGTGATCTAGGGGATACCTCCGGGATTCACCCGATGCCACATTCGCCAGTCGTCACGCAGTATGGGAGATGACTGTCCGACCGAAGGAGAGGCATGGCTCTTATGGCTGGGGTACCCACACCCCCGAAGCCGGGACAGGTGCCGCCAGCACATCTGCGCGTCACCGACCAGGACCGCGAGCACGTGGTCGAGCACGTCCAGGCGGCTTACGCGGAAGGCCGCTTCGACAAGCTCGAATTCGACGAGCGCTTGGAGCGCGCCATGACGGCGCGTACGCACGGCGACCTGATGCCCATCATGTCGGAGCTGTACGGCACGAGGTCCGTGCCCCGGCTCGCTCCGCCCACGCCCCTGGCCGGCACGGAGGCGCCGCCCGAGAGCAACGAACGCCTCGGCGCGTCTGCGGCCCACCTGCTCGCCCTCCTCGGGTTCCCCATCATCGGCCCGCTCATCATGCTGCTGACGGGCGGCAAGACCTCGCCCTACATCCGGCGCCATGCCATGGAGGCACTCAACTTCCACCTCACGGTCACGGGCGCCACCTTCCTGCTGCCGTTCACCGTCATCGGCATCGTGCTCCTGCCGGTCATCTGGGTGGCCGCCATCGTCCTGTCCATCGTGGGCGGCGTCGCGGCCCTCTCCGAAACCGCCTTCCGCTACCCGCTCACGGTCCGGCTGATCAAGTAGCCACTCCTTCCGACTTACAACCCGCCTTCACGCGTTGAGGGCGGGTTCGTCGGTTTCTTTGGAGAGTCGTACGGGGTCTCACAGTCGTGGCGGGCCCGGCGTCGCCCGCGCCGGCGGGGTGGCTTCGGGTGCCCGACGAGCTTGGCAGGGTAGGTATGAGCCCGGTGCCGGCCTTGGGGTTGTCCGGTCCATGACCAGTCGCCGGGGACATCTAGGGTGGGCGTCGTGGCAACGGAACGGTGGGCATTGGGCGGCGACCTGAGCGTCGCGAGGATCGGGTACGGCGCGATGAAGCTGACCGGTTGGCCGAGGGGCGACAGGCCCAGCAGGGAAACAGCCCTGGCCATCCTGCGCCGGGCCGCGGCACTCGGGGTGAACCACATCGACACCGCGCACTATTACGCGCGTGACGGGGTGGCGGCCAACGAGTTGATCCGAGAGGCGCTGCATCCCTACCCGGACGACCTCGTGATCGTGACCAAGGTGGGAGCGCTGGTCGAGGGCTCCGACCTCGACCTCCCCGCCGATGAGAAGACCGGCCTCACCCCCGACAACCTGCGCCGTGGCATCGAGGCGAACCTGCGCACGCTCGGCGTGGACCGCCTGGATGTGGTCAACCTGCGGATGGGCGACCTCGACCGCAGCCGGACACCGCTGGCCGCGCCCCTGGAGACCTTGCTCGCGCTGCGCGAGGAGGGCCTGATCCGCCACCTGGGCATCTCCAACGTCAGCGCCGCCGAGTTCGCCGAAGCCCGCAAGATCGCGCCGATCGTCTGCGTCCAGAACCTCTACAACCTGTCCCGGCGCGATGACGACCGCCTCATCGACGCTTGTGCTGAGGACGGCATCGCCTACGTCCCCTTCTTCCCGGTCGGCGGCTTCCAGCCGCTCGCGGCCGAGCACCTGAACGCCGTCGCCGCCCGCCACCGCGCGACCGCACCGCAGGTGGCCCTGGCCTGGCTGCTGACCCGATCTCCGAACATCCTGCTCATCCCCGGCACCGGCTCACTGGACCACCTCGAAGAGAACATCGCCGCCGGCACGCTGAGGTTGAGCTCGGAAGACATCGCCGAACTCGTCGGGTAAGGACGGGCCGGACACTCCCGGTGCCAGGCCGACGGGCTTGTGGTGTGGACGGGTCAGAGGTGCCGCACCTTGGCGTAATGGCGGGCCGCTCGTGCTCGGTTGCCGCAGCCGCCTGAGCACCACTCCCGTCGTGTCTCGCGGACGAAGTGCAGCATGCAGCCAGGCCCCTGGCAGGCGTACACCTTGTGTCGTGACGGTCCGCCGAACAGGATGATCGCGTCTTCGGCGATCGCGGCGAGCACGGCTGCCACGGGGCGACCGGCGGTGCACACCACCACCTGGGGTTCGGCTTGCCCAGCAGGCCGGTCGGCGCCGTCCTCACCAGGCCCGACTGGCCGGTCGGCGCCGTCCTCATGTGCATCGACCGGCTGGTGAGTGCTGTCCCTCAGCTGTTCGGCCGGGTGGGGGGTGTCGTGCTGGGCGAGGCGTAGTTCGTGCCAGCGGGGGGTGTGACGGGCGTGGTGGTTGAGGGTCGCGATCGCGTCGGGGGCGGGGCTTCGGCCGGATGCGGCTCCGGCCGCCAGGCGGCGGATGGCCTCCCGGGACTCCAGGGCGAGGCGCAGGTCGTCGGGGGTCACGTCGAGCAGGTCGGCGTCCGTCAGGGGGATCGCCAGGCGTGGGCGTACGTCTCGCAGCCAGGCCGCGAGGTGCTCGACGGTCTCCAGGCCCTCCTTGGGATGGCCGCGTACCGCATAGGCGGTGTTGCCGAGTTCGATCGGCAGCGGCTCGCCCAGGAGCGGGGCTCCACCGCTGGTGAGATCGGCGACTTCCATACTTCTAACGGTACCGGCCGTTTGACTCCGTGAGAAACATGCGCAACTATCTAACGGAAGGAGTCCACGTCAACCATTAGAAATCTTCGGAGGCTCAGTATGAGCACGCTCAAGACAGGTCATGTCGGCCTGAACGTGACCGATCTCGCCCGTTCGACCGCCTTCTACCGTCAGGTCTTCGGCTTCGAGATCCTCGGAGAGCAGACCGAAGGCGCACGCAGGTTTGCCTTCCTCGGCCGTGACGGCACCCTGCAGGTGACCTTGTGGCAGCAGGGCGAGGGGGCGTTCGCCACGAACCTGCCCGGACTGCACCATCTGTCGTTCCAGGTGCCCGACCTCGAAGCCGTGCGGCACGCCGAGGCCGTCCTGCGTGATCTGGGCGCGGAGCTGGTCTACGACGGGATCGTTCCGCATGGCGAAGGCGCGTCCTCCGGTGGTGTGTTCTTCACCGACCCCGACGGCATCCGCCTGGAGATCTACGCCCCGGCCGGCGTCGATGCCGCGCCGGCGCCCACGCAGGGCGCGCCGACCTGCGGGTTCTTCTAAAGCCAGTGATCCCGGGCCGACGCGGCCCGGCCTCGACCAAGGAGCGTCATGCGTCACGAAGGCGAACAGCTCGTGCAGCGCCGCGCCGGCGTCACCGCCGGCCGCTTGGGGTCGGCCGGTGTGCGCGCCGCCATCCCGCCGGTGGCCGCGGAGTTCCTCAGCCGGCAGCGCCTGCTGGTGATCGGCGCGGCCGCCGACGACGGGACGGTCTGGGCCGGGCTGCTCACCGGCCCGGAAGGCTTCACCACCGCGCCCGACCCCCGTACCGTCGTCGCGAACCTGTCGCCTCGCGACGGTGATCCGCTCGCCGGGTGCTTCGACACCGAGCGCGACATCGGCATGCTCGCCATCGACCCGGCCGGCCGCCGGAGGATGCGGGTCAACGGCAGAGCCCGTAAGGACGGCGACCGGCTGCTCGTGCACACCGAGCAGGTGTACGCGAACTGCCCGAAATACATCCAGACCCGTACGGTGACCGAGGAGGACCCGCCCACGGCGACCACGACGGCGCACACCACCCGCACGCTGGACGCCGACCAGCTGCGGTGGATCGGCGCGGCCGACACGTTCTTCGTCGCCACCCACGCGGCCGGGCTGGGCACTGACGTGTCACACCGCGGCGGTAATCCCGGCTTCGTCACCGCGACCGGCGACCGGCGGCTCACCTGGCCCGACTACGTCGGCAACTCGATGTACATGACGCTGGGCAATCTTGAGCTCGACGCGCGCTGTGGCCTGCTGTTCGTCGACTGGGAACGTGGTCACACGCTGCACCTGACCGGCCGTGCCCGCGTGGACTGGTCGCCGGAGCGTGCCGCGGCGGTGCCCGGCGCCCAGCGGCTGGTCGACTTCGACGTCGAACAGGTCGTCCAGGTCACCGGCGCCACCCGGTTGCGCTGGTCGTTCGGCAGCTACTCCCGCTTCAACCCCGCCCGGAAGGACTCATGATGCGCGTCGCCGTCGACATGGCGCTCTGCCAGACCCACGCCCAGTGCGTCTTCGCCGCCCCCGAGGTGTTCTCCCTCGATGAGGACGACGAGTTGGTGTACGACGCCACGCCGGACGGCGCCGATCAGCGTGCCCTCGACGAGGCCGTCCGGGCCTGTCCCGTACAGGCGATCGTCGTGGACTGGGACTGAAGGCCGGATGACCCGCCCGGCCGCTGACTCTTCGCGACCGTCTGCTCACCCTTCGCCTACGATCGTCTCATGATCGCTCGCGCAGGCTGCCCGATCACCGCACGTTGAGCACCAAGGAGTACGCATGACGCGTCCGCCTGTCCCGCCCTTCACCGCCGAGACCGCCCAAGCCAAGGTCCAGGCCGCCGAAGACGCCTGGAACACCCGCGACCCCGAGCGCGTGGCCCTGGCCTACACCCCGGAGTCGGTCTGGCGTAACCGCGACCGATTCGTCACCGGCCGCGAAGAGATCGTCGCCTTCCTGACGCGTAAATGGGAGAAGGAGCTCGACTACGCGCTCCGTAAGGAGCTGTGGGCCTTCACCGGCGACCGCATCGCCGTGCGCTTCCAGTACGAGTCGCACGACGCCGACGGGCAGTGGTGGCGCAGCTACGGCAACGAGTTGTGGGAGTTCGACGAGAACGGGCTGATGGCGCGCCGGGAGGCGAGCATCAACGATCTCCGGATCACCGCCGCGGAGCGCCGGATTCTCGGCCCACGCCCGCAGAACGAGCACGGCCTGCCGTTCCCCCTCGCCTGACCGGCCGCAGTCTGCGAGCCGGGGTCACGGCGCGATGTGGTTGCGCAGGGCCAGCTCGTCCGGGTACGGGCGGAAGTACGTCTGCTCTTCCAGATAGGCCGCCTTCTCGCCGCGTGCGTGGTGGCGGAGCAGCGCTGTCGGCACGCTGAGCGCCACCTGCCTGTCCCGGTACGACTTGATCACGTCGAGGAGGTCGTCGCGGCGGAGGTCGTCCAGGTCGAGCATGCCGAGGCAGTGCTGCAGGGCGTTCACGTGGCGTCCGACCGTCGTCCTGTGGGTCAGCGCCCGCTGGAACGCCTCGGCGTACTCCACAGCGAGCTCGTCGCGGGGACGGGTGCCGGACGCGGCGGCCAGACGGCCCGTCTCCTGGTAGGACGTGTGGGACATGATCTGCATCTTGTGCCGGGCCTGGAAGGCCATCAGGTCGCGCGGCCGCCAGTCGCCGTCGAGAAGGGCGCGGAGCCGGGCATGCGCGAAGACCCGCTCGACGAACGCCTCACGCAGGACCGGGTCGTGCAGCCGCCCTTCGTCCTCCACCGGCAACAAGGGGCGGGCCTCCAGCACCGCGGCGGCGAACAGGCCGCGCTGCCGATGGTCGACGACGGTGCGGTCCCGGTGCAGTGCCACGCCGCGGACCCCGCAGCTCGGGCTCCTGGCCTTGAAGACGTAGCCGTCGGCGTCCAGCCGGGGGATGCGGGAGGCGGCCAGCGCGTTGATCGACTCGGTGTGGTCCTGGCGCGTCCTGCCGGCGATGAGCCGGGCGCCCTCCGGCGACTCCTCGAGGTGGAGCGTGTCACGGGGCGTGCCCAGCCCGATCTCCATCTCCGGGCAGATGGGCACCCAGTCGACATGCTCCGAGAGCAGGTGGCGCAGGAAGCGGTCCTGGCTGTGGCCGCCGTTGTACCGCACGGGAGCGCCGAGCAGGCAGCTCGAGACGGCGATCCGCGGCCGTGAACTGTCCCCCATGTCTGCTCCCTTCCCCGAACCGCCGCGGCGACGCGACCTGGGGGCATCACCTGACCGGTGTCAGACCATCAGGGAACGGACTGTCTCCACGGTGTCGGCATCCTCGGGACGTTTGTCGGGGCGGTAGCGAAGGACGCGGGCGAAGCGCAGCGCCATGCCGCCGGGATAGCGCGGCGAGCGCTGCACGCCGTCGAAGGCGATCTCCACCACCAGCTCGGGGCGGAGGGGGACCGTCCACTCGTCGGCGGGGCCGTCGGCCAGCTCCAGGAAGCGCTCGGTCTGCCAGGCGAGGAGCTCGTCCGTCAGACCCTTGAAGGTCTTGCCCAGCATGACGAAGCCGCCGGTCTCGGGGTCGCGGGCGCCGAGGTGGAGGTTGGACAGCTTGCCTTCGCGGCGGCCGTGACCCCATTCGGCGGCCAGGACGACCAGGTCGAGGGTGTGCCGGGGCTTGACCTTGATCCAGCCGGCGCCTCTGCGGCCCGCGGCGTAGAGGGAGGTGAGCGACTTGACCACCAGGCCCTCGTGGCCCGCCTTGATCACCTCGGTGAAGTATCCCTCGGCCTCCGTCACGTCGGAGGTGACCAGGCGGGGGGTGAGCAGGCCCGGCGGGACGGTCCGGGCGAGGATCGCCTGCCGCTCGGAGTAGGGGAGGTCGAGCAGGTCGGCGCCGCCGACCCGGAGCGCGTCGAAGAAGAACACGTGCAGCGGTGTCTCCTCGCGCAGCCGGACGACGTCGATCCTGCTGCGGGTGCGGGCGGCCGTCACCTGGAAGGGGTGCGGGCGGCCGTCCGGGCGCAGGGCGATCACTTCGCCGTCGAGCACCAGGTCGTCGACGGGCAGCGCCAGCACGGCCTCCACCAGCTCGGGGATCTGGGCGGTGATGTCGTCGAGGGTGCGGGTGAACACCTTGACCTCCGCGCCGGAGCGGTGGGCCTGGACGCGGATGCCGTCGAGCTTCCACTCCAGGGCCGCCGGGGCGCCGGCCTTCTCCAGCGCGGCGGCGACATTGGGGGCGCTGCCGGCGAGCATCGGGGAGACGGCACGGCCCACCTCCAGCTTGAAGGCCCGCAGCCGCTCCACCCCGCCGGCCAGCGCGGCCGCGCCGACCGCGGGCAGCCAGCCGCGCAACGTCAGCGCTCGCCGCACGTCGGCGGACGGGGCGCCGGACGCCTTGGCGATCGCCTCGATCATCACGCCGTCGAGCGCGCCCTGCCGCAGCTCGCCGCCCAGCAGCTTGAGCATGAACGCCTGCTCCTGGCTGGTGAGCCCGGCGAACAGCTGCGTCACCAGGGCCTTGCGGGCCGCCTGCGAGCCCTGGCCGGACACCGCCTTGATCTTGCTCAGCAGGGCGTCGACGTCGGTGAGCGTGGCCGTGGCGGCCAGCTTGGGGCGCGGCAGGTCCTGCAGCCCGCGCCAGCCCACGCCGACCTGGCGCTGCGGCAGCTCGCCCGACAGGTAGGCGATGGCGATCTCCGCCTCGCCGGCGCCCACCCGGCCGAGCAACTCCGCCAGGTGGCCGACCTTGCCGAGCCGTGCGGACGTGCGCGTCACCGCTTCGGACACCCGGACCACGTCGATCAGAAGCACACCGCTATCGTGCCTCACCCCGGCGACAATTCGGCAACCTGGGCAGCGCCGTGATCAAAGCGCCGTGATCGAAAGGCCCCTGTTCGGCCGGGGGAAAGGGGCCGGGGAGTGGGCAGGGCCTGGAACCGCAGGGGTCCGGGTCCTGCCCACTGGGTGGTGGGTCAGCGTACGCCGAGGAGGTCCACGACGAAGATGAGCGTCTCACCCGGCTTGATGCGGGCGCCGGCGCCCGCGTTGCCGTAGCCGAGGTGCGGCGGGATGACGAGCTTGCGCCGGCCGCCGACCTTCATGCCCGCGACCCCCTGGTCCCAGCCCGCGATGACCCGGCCGCCGCCGAGCGGGAACTCGAAGGCCTGGCCGCGGTTCCACGAGGCGTCGAACTCCTCTCCGGTGGAGAAGGCGACGCCGACGTAGTGGACGCTCACGGTGTGACCCGGCTTGGCCTCGGGGCCGTCCCCCACGACGATGTCCTCGACCTTCAGCTCGGCGGGCGGGTTGCCCTCCGGGAAGTCGATCTCCGGCTTCTCGAGTGCCACGAAGTGCTCCTGATGACGATGGGAATGAACCCGACGACTCTATGCGGTCGGGATATGGTCATCGTCCATGGCCGCCCTTTCTCCCGATGCGATCCTGCTCACCGGACGCGTAGCCGTGGTCACCGGAGCCGCCCGGGGGATCGGCCGGGCCATCGCGGAGGCGTTCGAAGCCTTCGGCGCCCAGGTCGCGGTCTGCGACCGGGACAAGCCACGCCGTGACCGGGCGAACCAGGGCAAGGGTGGCGCCCTGGCGATGACGCTGGACGTGCGGGACCCGGTGGCGGTGGAGGTGTTCGCGCGGGCGGTGGCCGAGCGGTGGGGCCGGGTGGACGTGCTGGTCAACAACGCCGGCGGGACGTTCCACGCCCCGTTCGCCGACGTGTCGGCCAAGGGCGAGCGGACCCTGATCGAGGAGAACTTCACTCAGGTCACCGGCATGATCCGGAGCATGCTCCCGCTCATGGGCGCGGGCGCGTCGATCATCAACGTCACCTCCAGCGAGGCCCATCAGGCGGCCCCCGGGTTCGCCGTCTACGCGGCCATGAAGGCGGCGCTGGAGAGCTTGACGAGGTCGCTGGCGCTGGAGCTGGCCCCGCGCGGCATCCGGGTGAACGCGATCGCCCCCGACGCCCTGCCCACGGAGGGGGAGTCGGGGGTGCGGGAGAGCATGCCGGCCGGCGAGTTCGATCCGGTACGGGTTCCGCCGCTCGGCCGGCTCGGCGACCCGGGTGACGCGGCGGGCGCGGCGGTCTTCCTGGCCGGTGACCTGGCCAGGTTCGTCACGGGCGCCACCGTGCACGTGGACGGCGGCATCCACGCGGCGGGCGGCTGGCGGCGCGTCTGACGGTCACCGGCTTCTGAGGGTCACCGGCTTCTGGCGGTCACCAGCTCTGGTGCAGCGGCATGCCCTCCGCGTAGCCGGACGATCCCTGGATGCCGACGACCGCCCGCTCGTGGAACTCCTCCAGGTCCGCGGCGCCCGCGTAGGTGCACGAGGAGCGCAGCCCGGCCACGATGGCGTCGATCTGGTCCTCCACACTGGGCCGCCGTGGGTCCAGGTACATCCGCGAGGTGGAGATGCCCTCCTCGAACAGCGCCTTCCTGGCCCGGTCGAACGGGCTGTCCTCGGCGGTGCGCAGCCGCACGGCGCGGGCGGAGGCCATGCCGAAGTTCTCCTTGTACTTGCGGCCGTCCGCGTCGGTGCGGGCGTCGCCCGGCGACTCGTAGGTGCCGGCGAACCAGGAGCCGATCATCACGTTCGCCGCTCCGGCCGCGAGCGCGAGCGCCACGTCGCGCGGGTGGCGCACGCCGCCGTCGGCCCACACGTGCCGTCCCAGCCGGCGGGCCTCGGCCGAGCACTCCAGCACGGCGGAGAACTGTGGCCGGCCGACGCCGGTCATCATCCGGGTGGTGCACATCGCGCCGGGCCCGACGCCGACCTTGATGATGTCGGCGCCCGCGTCGACCAGGTCGCGCACCCCGCCGGCGGTCACCACGTTGCCCGCCGCGACCGGCACGCCGGGGTCGAGCGCGCGCACGGCCGTCAAGGCGGAGATCATCTTGTCCTGGTGGCCGTGGGCGGTGTCGACGACCAGGCAGTCGACGCCGGCCTCCAGCAGTTCCTTGGCCTTGGCGGCGACGTCGCCGTTCACGCCGACGGCGGCGGCCACCCGGAGCCTGCCCTCGGTGTCGAGCGCCGGGGTGTAGAGGGTGGCGCGCAGCGCGCCGGTGCGGGTGAGGATGCCGACCAGGCGGCCGTCGCCGTCCACGATGGGCGCCAGGCGGTGGCGGCCGTCGTGCAGCCGGTCGAAGGCGGCGCGCGGGTCGAGCCCGGCGGGCAGGGTCAGCAGTTCGCTGGACATCACCTGGGCGAGCTGGGTGAACATGTCCACGCCCTGGCAGTCGGCCTCGGTCACCACGCCGACCGGCCGGTTGTCCCAGTCGACGACGATGACGGCGCCGTGCGCGCGCTTGGGCAGCAGGCGCAGCGCCTCGCCGACGGTGTCGTGGGGGGTGAGGGTGAGGGGGGTGTCGTGCACCAGATCGCGTTTCTTCACCCAATCGATGACGTTGGCGACGACGTCGAAGGGGATGTCCTGCGGAATCACGGTGATGCCGCCCCTGCGCGCGACGGTCTCCGCCATCCGGCGACCGGCCACCGCGGTCATGTTGGCCACGACGAGCGGGATGGTGGTGCCCGTGCCGTCGTGGGTCGAGAGGTCCACCGCGAGCCGGGAGGTGACCGCCGAGCGCGACGGGACCATGAACACGTCGCTGTAGGTCAGGTCGTACTGCGGTTCCATGCCGTTCAAGAATTTCACGTTCATCCATCTTATGAGGTGACAGGGTCACCAAGGGATTTCCCCCTTTCTCGGTGGCTTATGATCGGCCGGGGTACTTATGGGGGATGGAGAGGCGTGTGGACGTCACAAATCGGGACGAAGTGATCGTCGTCGGCTTTGCCGTACGGACCACGAACGCCGACGAGCTCGACCCGGCACGGGCGAAGCTGCCCCCGCTGTGGCAGCGGGCGGGGGCTCCGGGCGCGTTCGCGCACGTGGCCGGTCGCGTTGACGAGCGCCTGTACGCGGTGCTCACCGACTACGAGAGCGATCACCACGGCGCCTACACGCAGATCGTCGGCTGTGCCGTGCGCACGGTGCCGCGACTGCCCGAGGGCATGGTCGCGGTGCGCGTGCCCGCGGCCCGGGTGCTCAAGGCCGAGGCGCGCGGGCAGATGCCGCAGGCGATCGTCGACGCCTGGCAGCGGGTGTGGAAGCACACCGAGTCCGGGGGCACGCCCGCCCGGTCCTTCACCACCGACCTGGAGGTGCACCACCCCGACGGCGCCGACCTCTACGTGGCCGTCTAGCGGCCCGTCATCCCCAGCGCGGCCAGCGCCGCCTCGACGGCGACGGGCCGCACCTCCGCCGTCGTCAGGTGGGCGTACACCACGGTGCAGTCGGCCATCCCGCCGAGCGCCACGGTCGCCCTGATGTGCTGCTCCTGGGTGATCTCGGGGCCCAGCAGCAGGGAGATGATCTCCCGCCGCCAGGCGAACATGCGCTCGGCCAGGTCGGTGTGGGACAGGACCGCCAGGTCGCGCACGAGCATGACGATGATGTCGCGGTGCTGCCAGCTGAGGTCGAAGTAGTCCTCCAGCAGCTCGCGGGCGTCACCCGGTTCGAGGTCGGCCACGAACTGGTCCATGTCGTCCACCAACGGCTGGATGATGCTCCTGACGAGGTCCTCGCGCGAGGCGAAGTGGTAGTAGAGGGCGGGCTTGGTGATGCCCAGCTCGTCGGAGATCTGGCGCAGGCTGGTCTGCTGCACGCCCTGTCGTACGAACAGCTCCCGCGCCACCGCCTGGATGCGCGCCTTGGTGTCACTGGGCCTGGCCATGGACCCACCCTAACGCTTACCTATCGTTAAGTAAGTCCTTGTGTTCACGGCGAACCCTGGCTTACCATCCGTTAAGTAAGGAGGTTCGCCATGAACGTTCTCATCTCCGGCGCCAGTGTCGCCGGGCCCGTGCTCGCCTACTGGCTGACCAGGTACGGCTTCACCGTCACGGTGGTGGAGCGGGCGCCCGCGTTACGCAAGGCGGGCGGCCATGCCGTCGACCTGTTCAGGCCGGCCATGGACATCGTCGAGAAGATGGGCGTCCTGGACCGCGTCCAGGCCGGCAGGACCGGCACCGAGCGGCTGACCCTGTGGACACCGGGCCGCGCCCGGCCCGTGGAGCTGGAGCTGCGCAAGCTGATGCCGGCGGTCTCCTCCCGGCACGTCGAGATCATGCGCGACGACCTGAGCGAGATCTTCTACGACGCCACCCGCGACGACGTCGAGTACGTCTTCGACGACTCCATCACCTCGATCTCCGAGGCCGGCGAGGTGACCTTCGAGCGCGGCCCCGGCAGGGCCTTCGACCTGGTGATCGGCGCCGACGGCCTGCACTCGAACGTGCGCCGCCTCGTCTTCGGGCCCGAGTCCCGTTTCACCACCTGGATCGGCGCCTACCTGGCCGTGGTCTCCCTGCCCGATCACTTCGGGCGCGACGACCGGGTGGAGGGCGTCGTCGGTGTCGGCCGGATGGCGGCGTACGGCGCGGCCCGCCCGTCCGACGCGCGGGCCGCCTTCTTCTTCAGGACGCCGGAGCCGCTCGACTACCACCACCGCGACGTCCCCCGGCAGAAGGAGCTGCTCCGCGAGCACTTCGCCGACCTGGGGTGGGAGGTGCCCAGGCTGTTGCGCGAGCTGGACTCCACGCCCGCCTTCTACTTCGACTCCATCACCCAGCTCCACCTCGACACCTGGTCGCGCGGGCGGGTCACCCTGGTGGGCGACGCCGGTTACTGCCCCGGCCCCGCCGTCGGCGGCAGCACCAGCCTGGCCGTCGTCGGGGCGTACGTGCTGGCGGGTGAGCTCGCCGCGGTCGGTGGCGAGCCCGCGCGGGCCTTCCCCGCCTACGAGGCCGAGCTCGGCGCGTACGTACGGCGCAGCCGCGCGTTCGCCGTCGGGGTGGCCAAGCGGCTCGTCCCCCGCAGCCGCACGGACCTGTGGGCGCTCCTGCAGGGCATGCGGTTGATCAACCACCTCCCGGCCGGGCTGACCAGGGCCGTGAGCACGCTCGGCGCCAAGGGCGCGCGGCTGCACGACTCGTTCGCCCTCAAGGACTACGCGCGGTACGAGGTCGCGTCAGGCCAGCACTCCCTGTGAGCGCAGCTTGTCGGCCCGTTCCGCGCTGATCCCCCAGGAGGACAGGTCGTCGAGCCTGGTCGCGGGGGAGAGGTCCGGGGGCGGCGTGCCGAGCAGGCGCGGCGCGGGCGCCGGCTGGCTCCGGCCGCCGACCTCCACGAAGGCGCCCCGGGCGGTGTTGTGCGGGTGCTCCGGCGCCTCGGTCATGGACAGCACCGGCGAGACGCACGCGTCGGAGCCCTCGAACACCGCCTCCCACTCGGCGCGGGTCCTGGTCCTGAACTCCCGCGCCAGCCGCTCCTTCAGCGCCGGCCACTGCTCCCGATCGCCCCTGTCCGGCAGGTCCGTCAGCCCCATGAGGCTCACCATGGCCTCCCAGAACTTCGGCTCCAGCGAGCCCACCGCCAGATAGAGGCCGTCGGCGGTCTCGTAGGTGTCGTACATGGGGGCGCCGGTGTCGAGCAGGTTCGTGCCGCGAGGACCCCAGCCCCCGCCCTGCACCCCCTGGTAGAACATGGCGAACAGGATCGCGGACCCGTCGACCATCGCCGCGTCGATCACCCGCCCCTGGCCGGTGCGCCCGCGCTCCAGCAGGGCGAGCAACACGCCGTAGGCGAGCATGAGGCCGCCGCCGGCGAAGTCGCCGAGGATGTTGATCGGCGGCGTCGGCTTGTCGCCCTCGCGGCCGAGCATGGACAGCACGCCGGAGATCGCGATGTAGTCGATGTCGTGCCCGGCCGTCGGGGCCAGCGGGCCGTCCTGCCCCCATCCGGTCATCCGGCCGTAGACCAGCCGCTCGTTCACCGCGTGCAGGTCGTCGGGGCCGATGCCGAGCCGCTCGGCCACGCCGGGCCTGAAGACCTCGATGACCACGTCGGCGCCGCGGGTCAGGTCCTTGAACGCGGCCACGCCCTCCGGCGACTTCAGGTCCAGCCCGATCGTGCGCTTGCCGCGGTCCATGACGTCGGTCCTGGGCCGGTCGGAGACGGCGGCGACCCGGTCCACCCGCAGCACCTCGGCCCCGTGGTCGGCGAGCATCATCCCGGCGAACGGCCCGGGCGCGAGCCCGGCGAGCTCCAGCACGCGTATCCCGGCCAGCGGGCCCTGTCGGGCTTCGGACATGAACGACTCCTCAAATGACCTTGGGACGATCGCGACGGCATCAGTAGAACAACATTCGGTGAGTCGTGGCAAGGCGCCTTCCGGACCTGCCTTCAGACGAGCCACGGGTATGGGAAACTTGCCCACTATTGTGGGTGGTCTACAGGGGTAGGACATGGTTTCGGATAGCAGCCGGTTGATCGCCAAGCGCTACGAATTACTACGCGAGCTTGGCCGTGGGGGAATGGGCGTGGTCTGGGAAGGCCAGGACACGTTGCTCAATCGGCAGTGTGCGATCAAAGAGGTGGTGCTGCCCGAGGGGCAGCCACGGGCCGAGCAGGAGCGGCAACTCGTCCGCACCGCGCGTGAGGCGCGGACGGCGGCCAAGCTGAACCATCCCGCCGTCGTGCAGATCTACGACGTGGTCGAGGAGGACGGCCGTCCCTGGATCATCATGGAGCTGGTGCACGCCTCCTCGGTCGAGGACGTCGTCGCCACCTCGGGCGCGCTTCCGGTACGGCAGGCGGCCGACGTGGGGCGGCAGGTGCTGTCGGCGCTGAGCGCGGCGCACGAGCTCGGCATCCTGCACCGTGACGTCAAGCCGAGCAACATCCTGCTGACCGCCGAGGGCCGGGCGGTGCTCACCGACTTCGGCATCGCCACCGCCGAAGGCGACTCCTCGCTCACCAGCACCGGCATGGTGACGGGCTCGCCGAGCTTCCTGGCCCCGGAGCGGGTGCGCGCCGCCGAGGCGGGCCCGGCCTCGGACCTGTGGTCGCTGGGCGCGACCCTCTACGCCACGCTGCTCGGGCGCTCGCCGTTCGAGCGGGGCGACCCCATGGCCACCCTCAACGCGCTGCTCAACGAGGAGCCGGACTACCGCCGGATCCCGCCGGCCATGCACCCGGTGCTCAAGGGGCTGCTGAGCAAGGAGCCCGAGGAGCGGCTGACCGCGCAGCAGGCCGACGAGATGCTGGCCGCGATCACCGCGACCAGGCCCGCCCACGTCGACCAGCTCGTGCCCGAGCCGGGACGGGCCAGGCGGCGCCGGACCAGCCGCGGCCTGATCGCCGCGGCCACGGCGGCGGTCTTGGTGGTGGCGGCCGGCACGGTCACCTACTTCAGGCTCGCCGGCCCCGCCGAGGGCGCGCCGCGGCTGACCCAGCACGTGGCGGCATCCACCAGCCCGGTGCCGAGCCCGTCGCCCACGCCCACGGTGAGCGCCACGCCCACGCCCACCCCGACGATCACGCCGGTCGTGCGGCGGGCGCCGGTACGGGCCTACACCTCGCGCGACGGCTGGTCGATCGCGCGGCCCACCGGCTGGCGGGGCGCGCGCGCCGAGTCGTACACCGAGTGGACGCGACGCGACGGGAGCGGCCATCTGGCCGTCGAGGCGGTCTACGCCAACCTCGACCCGCACCAGCTCCTGCGCGACGCCGAGGAGTCCCTCAAGCTCGACGCCGCGGAGGTGCGCAGCATCGGCCGCCGGACGGTCAGGCACCAGGGGGTCAAGGCCGTGGAGTGGGAGTTCACCTGGACCGCCGGCGCCGGCGGCGGCACGCCGTGGGCCGCGCAGGGGACGCGGTACCGCGAGGTGCGGCGCGCCGTGGCGATCGGCGACACGGCCTACGTCTTGTCCTGGACGGTCACCGAGCCTCAGTGGCGGCGTAACGCCAACCTGATGCGCAGAGTGATCGGGAGTTTTACGGTTAACGCATGAAACCGTGGCACCTCTTGGCGCTCCCGCCTCTGGACGAGGCCCTGATCCGCTCGCTACTCAAGCCGCTCGGAGACCGGGTCGAGGTCCGCGTGCCGGCCGCCCGTGACCGGGAGTCGATGCTGGCCGCGCTGCCCTCGGCGGAGATCGTGCTCGGCGACTGGACGGGGAAGCTGGCCCTGGACGGCGAGGCGGTCGCGGCGGCGCCCTGGCTGGCGTTCGTGCAGCAGCCCTCGGTCGGCGTGGACGGCCACGACCTGACCGCCCTGACCGCGGCGGGCGTCCCGGTGGCCAACACCGCGGGCGTCAGCGCCATCGCCGTCTCCGAATGGTGCCTGGCCGCCGCGCTGTCGCTGACGCGCAAGCTGGGCGAGGCGGACGCCGCCGTGCGCGCGGGCGATTGGCCGCAGCAGGGTCTGCGGCCGCGCGAGCTGCACGGCCAACGTGTCGGGATCGTCGGCTACGGCCCGATCGGCGTGGCCTGTGCCGCCCTGTTCCGGGCGCTCGGCTGCGAGGTGTCCTACTGGACGCGCACGCCGCGGGAGGATCCCGGCTACACCGACCTGGACACGCTGCTGGCCTCCAGTGACGTGGTGGTCGCGGTGATCGCCCTGGCGCCGGAGACGCGCGGCCTGATCGACCCGGCCCGGCTCAAGCAGGGCGCGATCCTGGTCAACGCGGCCAGGGGCGAGGTCGTCGACCAGCGGGCGCTGGTGGCCGCGCTGCGTGCGGGCCACCTGGCGGGAGCCGCGCTGGACGTCTTCGAGACCGAGCCGCTGCCGAGGGACGACCCGCTGCGCGAGCTGCCCGGCGTGCTGCTGTCGCCGCACGCGGCCGGGGTGACCCCGGAGTCCACCGGACGCCTGATCACGGTCACCGTGGACAACCTCACCGCCGCGCTCGACGGGCGCCAGGTGGCGAACGTGGTGAACGGCGTCTCGCCGATAATCCGAAGGAAATTCGCGGATTCGTCTGTTTTGTAGTGGTGCCGGCTGGCACGATCGAGAGTTTTCGTGTCTTTAACGACCCCGGTCTGTTCCGGGTCGAGTCAGGGAGATACCGTCTTCACGACGATCTCTACCGGCTCAAGGGGGTGCTTGCGTGATGACGACGATGTCGACACACCAACGGGCAGTAGAGCACATCAGGCAGTCGTACGCCGAGATTCCCGGCGACGCCGCGCCACGCCTGGCCAAGGCCACGTCCAACCTCTTCAGGTTCCGTGACTCGGGCAAGACGGCCAAGCTGTCGGCCAGAGACCTCGACGAGGTCATCAGCGTCGATCCCGAGACGCTCACCGCCGAGGTGCAGGGCATGACCACCTACGAGCACCTGGTGGACGCCACGCTGCCGCACGGGCTCATGCCGTACGTGGTCCCGCAGCTCAAGACCATCACCCTCGGGGGAGCGGTGACGGGACTGGGCATCGAGTCCACCAGCTTCAGGGACGGCCTGCCGCACGAGTCGGTGGAGGAGCTCGAGATCCTCACCGGCGACGGCCGGATCGTCGTGGCGCGCGCGGACAACGAGCACCAGGAGCTCTTCCGGGCGTTCCCCAACTCCTACGGCACGCTCGGCTACGCCCTGCGCATCAGGATCAAACTGCGCCGGGTCGAGCCGTACGTCCGGCTCACCCACATCCGCTTCACCGACGCCGACAAGTGCATGCTGGCCATGCAGGAGATCTGCGAGAGCCGGACGTACGACGGCGAGCCCGTCGACTTCGTGGACGGGGTCTACTTCGACCCGCAGGAGATGTACGTCACGGTCGGCCGCTTCGCCGACCGCGCGCCGTACGTCTCCGACTACACCGGCATGCGCATCTACTACCAGTCGATCCAGCAGCGCAACCGCGACTGGCTGACCGTCCGCGACTACCTGTGGCGCTGGGACACCGACTGGTTCTGGTGCTCGCGCGCCTTCGGCGTGCAGCAGCCGGTGGTCCGCTCGCTCATGCCGCGCCGCTGGATGCGCTCCGACGTCTACCGCAAGCTCGTCGCCCTCGACCGCCGCTACGGCGTGGTCGCGCGCGTCGACAGGTGGCGCGGCCAGCCGGTGCAGGAGTCGGTCATCCAGGACGTGGAGGTGCCGGTCGAGCAGGGCGCCCGGTTCCTGGAGTTCTTCCATGACAAGGTCGGCATGACGCCGGTGTGGATGTGCCCGCTGCGGGCCACCGGTGACTGGCCGCTCTATCCGCTCGAACCGGGCAAGTTGTACGTCAACTTCGGCTTCTGGGGCCTGGTCCCGTTGCCTCGGGGACAGTTCGACGGCTACTACAACCGGCTCATCGAGAGCTCAGTGCACGAGTTGGACGGGCACAAGTCTCTCTATTCGACGTCCTACTACGGCCGTGAGCAGTTCTGGCAGCTCTACAACGGCGACGCCTATTGGCCGGTCAAGCGGGAATACGACCCTCATGGTCGCCTGCTGGACCTGTACGACAAGTGTGTACGGGGAAGGTGATGAGATGGCTCTCGCGTCTCTCTTCGAGAAAATCGTCGGCTCTGACGCCAACATCGCGTTCACGGCCTACGACGGCAGCAAGGCGGGACCGGACGGCTCCGATGTCGCGCTGGAGGTGAAGTCGCCGATCGCGGTGGCCTATCTGGCACAGGCGCCCGGCGAGCTGGGGTTGTCCAGGGCGTTCGTGTCCGGTCACCTTGATGTGCGTGGTGATCTGTATACGTTGCTCGACCGCATGTGGAAAATCACCACCATCGACCTGACCGCGGCGGAGAAACTCGCCGCGGTTCGCTCGCTGGGGGTGAAGCCGCTGCTCATGCGGGTGCCGTCGCCGCCGCAGGAGATCCGCCAGAGCACGCTGGCCAGGCTCGGCTCCCAGCACGCCAAGCAGCGTGACGCCGAGGCGATCCACCACCACTACGACGTGTCCAACCGCTTCTACCGGTGGGTGCTCGGGCCGTCGATGGCCTACACCTGCGCGGTCTTCCCCGAGGAGTCCTCCTCGCTGGAGGAGGCGCAGTTCGCCAAGTTCGACCTGGTGTCGCGCAAGCTCGGCCTCAAGCCCGGCATGCGGCTGCTCGACGTCGGCTGCGGCTGGGGCGGCATGGTCATCCACGCGGCCAAGTACTACGGCGTCAAGGCCCTCGGCGTGACCCTCAGCAGGCAGCAGGCCGAATGGGCGCAGAAGGCCATCGCCGAGGCGGGGCTGCAGGATCTGGCCGAAGTCCGGTTCATGGACTACCGGGACGTCACCGAGTCGGGCTTCGACGCGGTGAGTTCCATCGGCCTGACCGAGCACATCGGCAGGGCCAACCTGACCTCCTACTTCAGCTTCCTGTACGGCAAGCTCAAGCCGGGCGGCCGCATGCTCAACCACTGCATCACCCGGCCCACCGGCAAGGAGAAGACGTTCAACAAGGGCGGCTTCATCAACCGCTACGTCTTCCCCGACGGTGAGCTGGAGTCGGTCGGCGTGCTGGTCAGGGAGATGGAGGACTGCGGCTTCGAGATCCGCCACCAGGAGAACCTCAGGGAGCACTACGCCAGGACGCTCAAGTTCTGGTGCGACAACCTGGAGGCCAACTGGGACGAAGCCGTCGCCGAGGTCGGCATGGGCACGGCCCGCGTCTGGGCCCTGTACATGGCGGGCTCCATCGTCGGCTTCGAACGCAACAAGGTCCAGCTGCACCAGGTCCTCGGCGTCAAGCTGGACCAGGACGGCCGCGCGGGTGTGCCGCTGCGTCCGTCGCTCGACTGGCCCTGATCCGCGTGCGCCTCGGGACCCTCCCTGGAGAGGGTCCCGGGACGGGATCAGCGGAGTTCGCGCTTGAGGATCTTGCCGGTGGCCGTCATCGGCAGCGTGTCGCGGAACTCGACGATGCGCGGATACTTGTACGCCGCCATGTTGTCGCGGCTCCAGGCGATGAGCTCCTCCTCGGTGAGCGAGGATCCGGGGACGCGGATGACGTACACCTTGATCTCCTCGCCGTGGGTGTCGTGCGGGACGCCCACGACGGCGGCGAGCGAGACGTCCTCGTGCGTGACCAGGACCTCCTCCACCTCCCGCGGGTAGACGTTGAAGCCGCCGCGGATGATCATGTCCTTGGCCCGGTCGATGATCGAGTAGTAGCCGTCGGCGTCCCGGGTGGCGATGTCGCCGGTGCGGAACCAGCCGTTGTTCATCACCTCGGCGGTGGCCTCGGGCCGGCCGTAGTAGCCCTTCATGATGTTGTGGCCGCGGATGGCGATCTCGCCGGGGCCCTCGCCGTCGACCGTCTTCCAGTCGTTGTCGATCAGCTTCATCTCCACGCCCCAGATGGGCGTGCCGATCGTGCCGGGCTTGGTGGGCCGGCCGAGCTGGTTGAAGCTGGCGACGGGGGAGGTCTCCGACAGGCCGTAGCCCTCCAGGATGCTCAGGCCGAAGGTCTTCTCGAAGTCCTTGAGCACCTCGACGGGGGAGGCGGAGCCGCCGGCCGCGGCGATCCTGAGCGAGGTGGGCACCGTCGCGTTCTCGGCGTGGATCTTGGAGAGCAGGGCCCAGTACATGGTCGGCACGCCGGCGAAGAAGGTGACCTCCTCCCGGCTCATGAGGGCGAGCGCCTCGCCGGGCTCGAAGCGCGCCATCAGCACCAGCGTGGCGCCCCGCATGAAGCCGGTGTTCATGCAGACCGTCTGGCCGAAGCTGTGGAATAGCGGCAGGACCGCGAGGTAGGTGTCGCCGCCGTCGGTGCGCGGGAACATCTTGTCGTTGACCATGACGTTCATCAGCATGTTCTGGTGGCTGAGCTCGGCGCCCTTGGGCTGGCCGGTGGTGCCGGAGGTGTAGAGGATCACGGCGGTGTCGTCGGCCGCGGTCTGCACCGTCTCGAACTCGCCTGACATCCCGCCCAGCGCCGCCCAGAACGACTCGCCGTACTCCGACTCCGTCGCCAGCGGCGTGGCGGGCAGCACGAAGAACTGCTCACACCCCTCGGCGCCCTCGAAGCCCGCCTTGCCCCGCTCGCCCAGCGGCAGCTCGGGGGTCCCCTCGAAGCAGAACAGGGCCTTGGCGTCGCTGTCGTTGAGGTGGTAGGTGATCTCCCGGGCCTGCAGCAGCACGTTCAGCGGCACCACGGTCGCCCCGGCCTTGAGGATGCCGAAGTAGACGAACGGGAAATAGGGCAGGTTGGGACAGGCGAGCGCCACCTTGTCGCCCTTGCCGATGCCACGGGACACCAGCAGGTTCGCGACCTGGCAGGCGACAGTCTCGATCATGGAGTACGGCAGGCGCATGTCACCGAAAACGATGGCGGTGCCGTCCGGGGTGTTCCTCGCACTGTCTTCCAGGACGCTCGACAGGTTCAGCATGTGTGCCTTCCTCCCCATGTTTGGCCTTCGCGCGACATCTTCGCAGCAACCCATACCGACCGGTAGGTGACAGAGGTCACAACTACGTATGGACGCGCCTCGCCACGTGGAGTAAGCAAGTACCAGGTTGCTCACCCTGGGAGGGGCCGTGGAGTACGACTACCTGATCGTCGGAGCCGGGTCGGCCGGATGCGTGCTGGCCAACAGACTCTCGGCGGACCCCGAGGTGTCCGTGGCACTGGTCGAAGCCGGAGGGAAGGACGACAAGCTGGAGATCCGCATGCCCGCGGGCTTCGCCAAGCTCTTCAAGACCGACTACGACTGGAACTTCACCACCGCCAAGCAGAGCGAGATGGCCGGCCGCGAGCTCTACTGGCCCAGAGGCCGCGTCATCGGCGGCTCCTCCTCGCTCAACGCCCAGATGTGGCTGCGCGGCTGCAGGCGCGACTACGACCAGTGGGCGGTCCCCGGCTGGTCCTACGAGGAGGTCCTGCCGTACTTCGCCAGGGCCGAGCGGCGCGTCGGCAGCAACCACGGCGAGGTGTACGGCTCGGCGGGGCCGCTGTTCATCTCCGAGCTGCGCAGCCCCAACGTCACCACCGCCGCCTTCCTGCAGGCGTGCGAGGAGCTCGGCATCCCCCGGCTGACCGAGATGAACGGCCCCTCCAACGACGGCTACGGCCCCACCCCCGTCACCCAGCAGCGCGGGCGCCGCTGGAGCGCCGCCGACGGCTACCTGCGCCCGGCGCGCAAACGCCCCAACCTGACGGTGCTCACCGGCACGAACGTGGAGCGCGTGATCTTCGACGGCACCCGCGCCACCGGCGTCCAGCACAGCGGCGGCACCGTGCTGCGGGCCAGGCGGGAGGTGATCCTGTCGGCGGGCGCGATCGGCTCGCCGTACCTGCTGCTGCGCTCGGGCGTGGGCGCGGCCGACGAGCTGCGCGACGCGGGCGTCCCCATCGTGCGCGACTCGCCGCAGGTGGGCAAGAACCTCCAGGACCACCTCTCGTCGGGGGTGTTCATCGCCTGCAAGCAGCCCGTCACCCTGACCAGGGCCGAGTCGATCGGCAACCTGCTGCGCTACCTCGTGCTGCGCTCCGGCATGCTCACCACGAACGTGGGCGAGGCCGTCGCCTTCCTCAGAACCTCGCCCGAGGAGCCGGCGCCGGACATCGAGCTGATCTTCGCGCCCGGCCCCTTCATCGACCACGGCCTCACCCCGCCCACCGCCCACGGCCTGACCGTCGGCGTCATCCTGCTGCAGCCGGAGAGCCGCGGCCGGGTCGGGCTGAACGGCCGCGAGGTGCTGATCGACCCCGGCTACCTGGCCAAGGAAGCCGACGTCAGGCGGCTGGTCGCCGGGCTGAAGGTGGCCCAGCAGGTCTTCACCACCACCGCGATGCAGCCGTACGCGGACGGTCCGATGGCGCCCTACACCGCGCCCGAGACCGACGACGAGCTGGCGCAGTGGGTGCGCGAGCGGGGCGAGACCCTCTACCACCCGGTCGGCACCTGCCGGATGGGCGCGGACGAGGAGTCCGTCGTGGACCCCGCCCTGAAGGTGCGCGGTGTCCAGGGGCTCAGGGTGGTGGACGCGTCCGTCATGCCGACGCTGAACCGCGGCCACACGCACGCCCCGGCCATCATGATCGGCGAAAAGGCGGCCGACCTGATCACCCGGCACTGAGCCTGGCCCAGTGCCGGGTGACCGGCGTGGGCTCAGGGCCGTCGGGACCCGATGCGGCCTTGTTTTCTGAGCACCGCGATCACCGGGTGCCGCCCCATCAGGCTCACCTCCAGCCGCCGGACCGGCGCGAACCCGGGCGGGTCCGCCGCCATGTCGTGCAGCAGGGCCACCACCAGGCCGTCGTCGGCCAGCACCCGGCGCACCTGCCGCCACAACCGCCCGGGGTCTCGCGTGAGCAGGCCCTTGGGAGGCACCTGCAGTCCCCACGGCGGGTTCACCAGCACCCGGTCCACGCTCCCGTCCGCCACCGGTATCCGCCCGGCGTCGGCCACTCCCCAGGCCGGCCGTCCGGCCGTGGGCATGCGGGCGGCGTTCGCGGCGGCGGTGGCCACCGCGCCCGGGTCGTGGTCCAGCCCGAGCAGCCGGGCGTGCGGCGCGAGCACACCCGCCTCGATCAGCGTGGTCCCGGCACCACAGCAGGGATCGAGCACCGTAAGCCGCTCATCGCGCCCGCCGGGCCCACCGAGTCCGCCCGGTCCACCGAGTCCGCCCGGTCCACCTGGTCTGCTCGGTCCACCTGGTCTGCTCGGTCCATCCAGCCCGCCGGGCCCATCGAGCTTGCTGGGTCGGCTGAGCCCGCCGAGTTCGGCCATGGCGGCGGCCAGCGGCGGGTGCAGGGTGCCGGCGATCGAGTCGATCTTGTACGGCCTGCGATGCAACGGTCTGCCGGAGGCGCGCAGGGCGATGAGCGCCCGTTCACCCTCGATCGTCACCCGCCAGGCCATCGACCCACGCGGCGGCACCCCGCCCCGTGCTCGCGAGTGGTACGGCAGGCACAGCCGCCCGCCGAGCTCCTCGCCAACGGCATCCTCGATCTCGAACCGCGTGTAGTTGCGCCGCCCCACGAACGACGCCGACACCTCCAGCCCCGGCACACGGCCCGGTCCCGATGGCGGCGTCACCGGCCCAGGCTCGTCGTCGGATGCCCGGGTGTGCCCGGTCAAGCGCGTGGTGTCGAGGTCGCGGGCCGCCTGAGACAGGCGGCGTAGGGCCGATCGGTCGTGGCCGATGCCGTCGACGACGGCCGCCGCGAGCAGGACGTCGTCGGCGGTTCGCAGTCCCAGCAGGGCGGGGACGGGGGTGGCGGGCTCTAACCAGACCTCGCGGTGGCGAAGCTCGCGGACGGTGCCGAGCCGGCGGCGGTGGACTTCCGCGGCGACCAGTGGCTCGATGCCACGCACCGTCCTGGCGACGACAAGGGCAGGACTGACCGCGGACAGCGGAGTATGCACGTACTTTCTCCCACGAAGCGACCCGGGACGGCGGTCGGCCGTCCCGCATCACCGGCGGTGGGGTCGTCCGCGACCCGCCGGCGGGTCGCTAGCGGAGGAAGAAGTAGTACGTCACGCGGGGAACCATAGCGATCATCCGGCGCGCGTTTCAACAGGTTTTCCTGCCGCGTACGTACGGTGTACGTGCCAAAGCATTGACGTACGTGCCCCCGACTCTAAGGATGGCCTCATGAGCGTCGTTGACTTCGACCTGTCGGACAGCCTCTTCTGGGCCAAGCCCATGGCGGAGCGCGAGCAGGCGTTCGAGCTGCTGCGCGGGCTGCGGACGCCGGCCTTCTTCGAGGAGCCCGAGATCTCCTTCGCGCCCAGGGGCCCCGGCTACTACGCCCTGGTCAAGCACGCCGACATCCTCGAAGCCAGCCGCACCCCCGACGTCTTCAGCTCCGGCCAGGGCGGCGCGACGAACATCCCGGACATGCCGGCGGAGTTCGCCGAGTACTTCGGCTCCATGATCAACATGGACGATCCACGGCACGCGCGTCTGCGCCGGATCGTCTCCCGCGCCTTCACGCCCAAGATGATCAAGCAATTCGAGGCCGACGTGGAGAGCGCCGCCACGAAGATCGTCGACGACCTGCTGGCCAAGGGTCCCGGCTGTGACTTCGTCACCGAGGTCGCCGCCCGCCTGCCCCTGAAGATCATCTGCGACATGATGGGCATCCCGGAGCGCGACTACGGCTTCGTCTTCGACCGCTCCAACGTGATCCTCGGCGGGTTCGACCCCGAGTACGCCGGCAACGACCTCGACAAGATCGCCGAGCGACTGCTCACCGCCGGCATGGAGCTGCAGCAGCTCGTCCAGGACCTGGCCGCCCAGCGTGCCGAGGACCCCACCGACGACCTGACCTCGTCACTGGTCAACGCCAACATCGACGGCGAGCGGCTGACCATGCAGGAGCTGGGCTCGTTCTTCATCCTGCTGGTCGTCGCGGGCAACGAGACCACCCGCAACGCCATCTCGTACGGACTGCGCCTGCTCACCCGCAACCCCGACCAGCGGGCGCTGTGGCTGAGCGACTTCGACCACCACACCCCCACGGCGGTCGAGGAGATCGTCCGGCTCGCCTCGCCGGTCAACTTCATGCGCCGCAAGGTCACCCGCGACCACGAGATGAACGGTCACCTCTACCGCGAGGGCGAGAAGGTCCTGCTGTACTACTGGGCCGCCAACCGGGACGCCGAGGTGTTCGCCGACCCGGGCCGGTTCGACGTCACCCGCCGGCCGAACCCGCACGTCGGGTTCGGCGGCCCCGGGCCGCACTTCTGCCTGGGCGCCCACCTGGCCCGCCGCGAGATCACCGTGATGTTCCGGGAGCTGCTGAGCCGGGTGCCGCAGATCGAGGGCGGCAGTCCCGACCGGCTGCACTCCAGCTTCATCAACGGCATCAAGCACATGGAGTGCACGTTCTGACCCGGCCGGTCAGCCCTGGCTGAGGCTGAGTCGCTTCACCACGGTGTTGATGTCGGGCAGGAGGGCCTTGCCCTCCGCCGGGATCGACATGTAGACGATCGCCGGCACCTCGCCGCCGGTGTTGATCGCGGCCGTGACGATGGTGGCCTTCTCGGTGGGGGAGGTCAGCGAGTAGGCCATCAGCCTGCCCGTGGCGTCGCCCACCTTGATCGACTGCTGGGCGATCTTGCGGACCGTGTTGCCCTCCGGGAACAAGCGCTTGCGCGCGTCCACCACGACGGCCTTGATCACCGGCTCCAGGTCGTCGGGAGTGGTGTAGTAATCGGTCAGCCGGCTGGGCAGCGGACCGGTGAGGATCTGGCCGGCGGTGTCCGCGTCGATCAGCGCGTACTGGCGGGTGTCGAAGCCGTAGGTGCCCTTGACCGTGGACCGTTGGTCGAGCCGCCAGGTGCCGCCGAGGCGCGGGACGGTGATCCCCGCCTGGGCGTTCGGCACCGTGCCGATCACCGGGGCGGCCTTGCCCCGGTACCTCGGCAGCCGGCCGATCGCGTTCACCGGCTTCTTCGTCGGCGCGGCGGGGGGCGTGGACTTGGTGACCGCCACGTCCGTCTTGGGCGGCTCCTCGCCTGCCAGCGGGCCCGCGAGGAACGCCCACAGCAGCGCGGCGACGAGCGCGATGGCCACCGAACCGGCCAGCGCGTAGATCCAGATGGGCTTGCCCGGGTCGTCCAGCGACTCCGGCTCGCCCATCGCCTGGTAGTTGTCGCCGAAAACGGTGTTCCAGAGCTCCTGCTGACGCTCGGGCGGCGGGGTGCGCGAGCCGCTGATCTGCCCCGCCGTCACGAACGGCCGGTCCGGGTCGGAGGGGTCGCGGCTCAGGTTGTGCCCCGGCCTGCCCTGCTCCGGATGCTGCTCGCCGGGCCGGCCGCCGTCCTGGCCGGGCCGCTCGTCCACCCGGCCGCCCGGCTGCCCACCCGGGTGCCCGTTCTGCTGCCCGCCCGGGTGTCCGCCCGGATGCCCGCCCGGGTGCCCGTTCTGCTGGCCGTACGTCATGGTCCGGTCATCGGCGGGACCGCCGCCCGGACCGCGCGGCGTCGCGCGGTCGTCGAGCGGGGTGGCGGCCTGGTGACGCGGCGCGGCGGCGCGCTCGTCCAACGGAGAAACTCCCTGTCCGTACACCGCTGTCCCTCTGTCGTCCAGCGGAGTCTGGTCGTGCGTCGCGTTGTAGGTGCTCGCCCGCTCGTCCCGCGGCGGCGAGGTCTGGTCGTACGGCCCGGCGCGGTCGTGCGGGGGCATGGCGCCGGGCAGGGTCTGGTCGTGCGGCGGTGTGGGGGCCCGGTCGTAGGCGGCGCTCGCGTGGGCGGCGTCGTGCTGCGGCCAGGGGGCCGGGGAGGAGAGGTTGGCCCAGGCGGCGGCTTGCTTGGCGGGGGCTTCGGCCCAGGCCGGGACGGGGTCGTGCACGGGCGGCTCCGGCCAGGGGTCCTGGGCGGGCGACGACGTGCGGGCGCCGGCACCGGGTCCGGTGACGTGCGCGGGTGACGTGCCCGGTCCGGTGCCGTAGGCGGGTGACGACGCGCCGGGACCGGGGCCGTGAGCGGGTGAGGTTTCGGGGCGGCCGCCTTGGGAGCCGTGCGCGGGCTGGGAGGTCTCCGGCCAGGAGGGCTGGGGCTGCGGCGAGCTCTGCGGCCAGCCGGTGGGCACCTCGTCGCGGGCGGGCTCCGGCCAGCCGGCCTGCGCCTCGCGGGATGCCGGCTCCGGCCAGGACGGGGCGGACTGCTGCGGGCCCGCGCCGGCCGAGGGCCAGGAGGTCGGGACGTCGTTCCGCGGGGGCTCCGGCCAGGCGGGGGCGTCCCGCTGCGGTGCCTCGGGCCAGGACGGCGGCAGGTGGGGTGCTCCGGAATTCTCCGTTGCCATTGCTGCCGGCCCTCCCGAGTTACTGTCCGACTTCGACGTGTCATGCATGATCTCATGGGATCTTCTAGGAGATCCTGCCGGTTCCGCAGGGAAACGGGCGAAGCCGTGCGGATCGGTCGGCGGATCCTGCATGGGCAGGTCGGCCTCCGAGCGTTCTGGCTCAGCTGGATGCACCACGGCGACGACAGTATTCTAAAGGGACATATGAGGTCACAACGGATAGATCACCATCAGATCTCACCAGACCTGAAGGGTCCATTGTGCCCCCGTACCTCGATCGACCGTCTGCATTCTGCCGAAGACGTGCGCTAGGCTTGACCTATGCGTTCCGCGACCCTGCTTCTTAGCGGGCCGCGACGGCTCTGAGCATCTCGCCGTCGCGGCTACCCCTCGTTGCGCACGAGGGGTTTTCTTATGGGTCCGAGTCAATCAGAAGGACGACCGCCGTGAGTGAGTACGACCCGCAGGCGCTGCAGGCCAAGTGGCAGCAGCGATGGGAGGAGCTGGACCCGTTCCGGGCGAGCGAGGACGCCGCCGACACCCGCGAACGGCGCTACGTGTGCGACATGTTCCCCTATCCCTCGGGTGACCTCCACATGGGCCACGGCGAAGTGTTCGCCATCGCCGACGTGGTCTCGCGCTACTGGTTCCAGCAGGGCTACAACGTCCTGCACCCGATCGGCTGGGACTCCTTCGGCCTGCCCGCGGAGAACGCCGCGATCAAGCGCAACGCGCACCCCGCCGAGTGGACCTACGCCAACATCGAGACGCAGGCCAACTCCTTCAAGCGCTACGGCGTCTCCTTCGACTGGTCGCGCCGCCTGCACACCAGCGACCCCGACTACTACCGCTGGAACCAGTGGCTGTTCAACCGGTTCTTCGAGCGCGGCCTGGCCTACCGCAAGGGCGGCCTGGTCAACTGGTGCCCCAACGACCAGACGGTGCTGGCCAACGAGCAGGTCGTGGCCGGCAAGTGCGAGCGCTGCGGCGCCGACGTGATCAGGCGCGAGCTGACGCAGTGGTACTTCAAGATCACTGACTACGCGCAGCGGCTGCTGGACGACATGGACGAGCTGGAGGGCGGCTGGCCCGAGCGCGTGATGACCATGCAGCGCAACTGGATCGGCCGCTCGGAGGGCGCCGACGTGCTGTTCGAGATCGAGGGCCGCGACGAGCCGGTCCACGTCTACACCACGCGCCCCGACACCCTGTTCGGCGCCACCTTCTTCGTGGTCGCGGTGGACGCCGCGCTGGCCGAGGAGATCGTCACCGACGAGCTGCGCCCGGCCTTCGAGGCATACCGCGCCGAGGTCGCCAAGCTGAGCGACATCGAGCGGCTGTCCACCGACAAGGACAAGTCCGGCGTCTTCCTGGGCCGCTACGCGATCAACCCGGTCAACGGCGAGCGCATCCCGGTCTGGGCCGCCGACTACGTCCTGTCCGACTACGGCCACGGCGCCATCATGGCCGTCCCCGCGCACGACCAGCGCGACCTGGACTTCGCCATGAAGTTCCGGCTGCCGGTGAAGGTCGTCGTGCACACCGGCCTGGCCGACCCGGGCGAGACCGGCGTCGCCACCCCGGGCGAGGGCAAGCTGGTCAACTCCGGCCCGCTGGACGGCCTGACCAAGACGGAGGCCATCGCCAAGATCATCGATATTCTGGAGGTCGACCGCAGGGGAGAGGGCACGGTCAACTTCCGGCTGCGCGACTGGCTGCTGTCCAGGCAGCGCTTCTGGGGCACGCCGATCCCGATCATCCACTGCCCCGACTGCGGCGAGGTGCCCGTCCCCGACGAGCAGCTGCCCGTCACCCTGCCCGACCTGCGCGGCGAGGCCCTGTCGCCCAAGGGCGTCTCCCCGCTGGCCAGCGCCACCGAGTGGGTCAACGTCGAGTGCCCCAAGTGCGGCGGCGCCGCCAAGCGCGACACCGACACGATGGACACCTTCGTCGACTCCTCCTGGTACTTCCTGCGTTACTGCTCGCCCGGCTACACCGAGGGCCCGTTCGACGTCGAGCAGGTCCGCAAGTGGGGCCCGATCGACCAGTACGTCGGCGGCGTCGAGCACGCGGTGCTGCACCTGCTGTACGCGCGCTTCTTCACCAAGGTCCTGCACGACATGGGCATGGTCAGCTTCACCGAGCCGTTCCGGCGGCTGCTGAACCAGGGGCAGGTGATCAACGGCGGCAAGGCCATGTCGAAGTCCCTGGGCAACGGTGTGGACCTGGGCCAGCAGATCGACGACTTCGGTGTGGACGCGGTGCGCCTGACCATGGTGTTCGCCGGGCCGCCGGAGGACGACATCGACTGGGCCGACCTGTCGCCGGCCGCGTCGCAGAAGTTCCTGGCCCGCGCCTTCCGCGTCATGGACGAGGTGGCGAGCCCGCCCGGAGTCTCCTACGACGGCGGTGACCCGGCGCTGCGCAAGGTCACCCACCACACCATCGACGAGGTCACCAAGCTGCTGGACTCCTACCGCTTCAACGTCGCGGTGGCGCGCCTGATGGAGCTGACGTCGGCCGCCCGCAAGGCGATCGACTCCGGCCCCGGCGCGGCCGACCCGGCGGTGCGTGAGGCCGCGGAGGCACTGGCGGTCATGCTGTCGCTGGTGGCGCCCTACACGGCCGAGGAGGGCTGGGAGCGGCTGGGCCACACCGGCGGCACCGTCGCCAAGGCCGGCTGGCCTGCCGCCGACCCGGCGCTGCTGGTGCAGGAGTCGGTGACCTGCGTCGTGCAGGTGGCGGGCAAGGTGCGCGACCGGCTGGAGGTCTCGCCCGACGTCTCCGAGGACGAGCTGCGCGAGCTGGCGCTGGCCTCGGAGAAGGTCCAGGCCCACCTGCGGGGCACGCCTCGCAAGATGATCGTGCGTGCCCCGAAGCTGGTCAACATCGTTCCCTGATCCCCGCGTCGCGCCGTCTCTCACAGGCGGCGCAGCGCGGGCAGCAGTTTCTCCTGCGCCCAGCCGAAGAACGGCTCCTGCTGGTCGGCGCCGATCTGCACGAGCGCGAGGTGCGTGTAGCCGGCCTCGACGTACTTCCTGGCCGCCTCGACGACCGCGTCCACGTCGTCGCCGCACGGCACGCTCCGTGCGACGTCGTCGGGCCGTACCGTGCCGGCGGCGGCCTCGAAGTTGACCGGGCCGGGCAGCTCGGCCATGACCTTCCAGCCGCCCACCGCCGACCAGCGCCACAGCCGGTGGGCGCGTTCCTTGGCGGCTTCGGCGTCGGTGTCGTACGAGACGGGGAGCTGGCCGTACACCGGCTTGCCCGCGCCTCCGGCGGCCCTGAAGCGCTCCACCACGTCCGGCATCGGTTCGTTGATCACCAGACTGTCCCCGTACTCGGCGGCGAGCCGCGCCGAGGCGCCGCCGGAGGCGGCGATGCCGATCGGGACCGGGGAGGCGGGCAGGTCGTACAGTTTGGCCGAGTCCACGTCGTAGAACTCGCCCTGGAAGGTGACGTAGTCACCGCCGAACAGCTCGCGGATGATCCGTACCGCCTCGCTGAGCATGCGGTGCCGGACGTCGACGGAGGGCCAGCCCTCGCCGATCACGTGCTCGTTCAGGTTCTCGCCGGCGCCCAGGCCGAGGGTGAAGCGGCCCTGGGTGAGCTCGCCCATGGTGGCGGCCTTCTGCGCCACCACGGCCGGGTGGTAGCGCATGAGCGGGCAGGTCACGTAGGTCATCAGCGGCAGGCGCTCGGTGGCGTGCGCGGCCGCGCCGAGGACCGACCAGGCGTACGGTGAGTGGCCCATCTCCTCGATCCACGGGAAGAAGTGGTCGGAGATGACCGCGTAGTCGAAGCCGGCTCGCTCCGCCATGGCGGCGAAGTCCACCAGCCGGCGGGCGGGTGTCTGTTCGCACATCAGGGTGTAGCCGAATTCTGGCATGCTGTCCGAACTACCCTGATTTGTCCGGGCTAGTTATCGTTCGGCGACGATCACCGGCCGCAGGTGGGCCTGGCGGTCGCCGAGCTCCTCCAGCACCAGGCTGAGCCCGATGCCCAGCAGCCAGATGTCCTTGGACACGGCGAGGCCCTGCTGGGTGGGCCGGATGCTGCCCTCCTCGCGCATGCCGGGCGTCCTGAGATACAGGCCGATCAGCCCGCCCGCGAACGCGGTGACCGCGGCCCCGGCAAGCAGCGGTGGCACCACCGGGATCAGCAGGGCGGTGCCGAGCGCGATCTCGGCCTTCGACAGCAGCCGGGTGAACCGCTGCGGGTCCAGCTTGGACAGGAAGGGATAGGTGTTCGAGGCCATGCCGTGCAAGCCCGCGGCGGTCGGCTCGTCGGCCTCGGCCTTGCTCAGGCCGGAGTTCAGGAAGAAGGCCCCGGTCGCCAGGCGGAGCGGGATCTGGTGGGTGCGGGTGAAGAATCGCATGAAAGCCTCACATCTGTACGAAGCGGACGCGAGCCCTCTTCCCTCGCCCCTTTCTCGTATCCACGCCGGTGAGGGTCTTGACCCGCTTCCGAACCGGGCCAGGGCCGGTTTCGGCTCAGGGCGGCGAGATTTTTATGAACCCATGGCTGGGACCTGCTATTAGGGTTCAGCTGTGACAACTGGCGCTTACCTGAGATACCCCCATCTATGCGGTGACCTGGTCACCTTCGTAGCGGATGACGACGTCTGGCTCGCCCCCGTGACCGGCGGCAGGGCCTGGAGGTTCACCGCTGACCGGACCCCCGTGTCGAACCCGAGATTCTCCCCCGACGGCGGCCACCTCGCCTGGACGAGCAGCCGCGAAGGCGCCCCCGAGGTGTTCGCCGCCGAGCTCGACGGCTCGCAGGGCGAGCGGCTGACCCACTGGGGCGCCCCGACCACCCAGGTGCGCGGCTGGAGCGCCGACGGGCGGGTGCGTGCGGTCAGCGCCACCGGCCAGGGCGGGCGCATCAGGACCTGGGCGCACGAGATCCCGCTCGACGGCGGCCCCGCGACCCGCCTGCCGTACGGATGGGTGAGCGACCTGTCCACCAGCGGTGACCGTGTGGTCACCGTGTCGCCGATGTTCCGCGACCCGTCGAGCTGGAAGCGCTACCGGGGCGGCACGGCCGGCAAGATCTGGGTCGACGCCGAAGGCTCCGGCGAGTTCACCCGCCTGTTCGCCGGCAACGCCGCCCAGCACTGGGCGGCCATGTGGGTGGGCGACAGGATCGCCTTCCTCGCCGACACCGACGGCATCGGCAACCTCTACTCCTGCCTGCCCGACGGCTCCGACCTGCGCCGCCACAGCACCCACGAGGAGTTCTACGCCCGCCACGCCACCACCGACGGCGAGCGGGTCATCTACGGCCACGCCGGCGACCTGTGGCTGCTGGAGAGCCTGGACGCCGAGCCGTACCCCCTGGAGGTCAACCTCAGCGGCCCCCGCCCCGCCCGCGCCAGGAAGCCCGCGCCGGCCCGCGTCGGCGCCTTCTCGCCCGACACCACCGGACGGGCCAGCGCCGTGGAGATCCGCGGCACCGCCCACTGGCTCACCCACCGCGACGGCCCCGCCGGAGCGCTGCGCGTCCAGCCCGGAGTCAGGGTACGGCTCCCGCGCGCGCTCGACGCCGACGGCCACGCCATCTGGGTGTCCGACGCCACCGGTGAGGACGGGCTGGAGATCGGCAGCCCCGGCGGCGAGATCCGCACCCTGGCCGCCGGCGAGCTCGGCCGCGTCCTCGACCTGGCCGCCGCGCCCGACGGCAAGCACGCCGCCGTCGCCACCCACGACGGGCGGCTGCTCGTCGTCGACCTGGAGAGCGGGCAGCTCCGGGAGCTCGACCGCACCGCGCACGGCGACATCAGCGGCCTGACCTTCTCACCCGACTCCGTCTGGCTGGCCTGGGTGCACCCGCACCAGGAACCGCTGTCCCAGATCAAGATCGGCCGCGTCGACGGCACCTCGTCGATCGAGGTGACCCCGCTGCGCTTCTCCGACTACGGCCCGGTCTTCACCAAGGACGGCAAGCATCTGGCGTTCCTGTCGGTCCGGACGTTCGACCCGGTCTACGACGCGCACGTGTTCGACCTGTCGTTCCCCACCGGCTGCCGGCCGTACCTCGTGCCCCTGCGCGCCACCACGCCCTCCCCGTTCGACCCCAGCCTGCAGGGGCGCGGCTTCAACGGCGAGGACGACCAGCCGCCCGCGGACGACAAGCAGAAGGACGACGCCCCGCCGCGCACCGAGGTCGACCCCGAAGGGCTGCAGTCCCGGGTGGTGCCGGTCCCGGTGCCCGCCGCCAACTACGGCAACCTGCGCACCGCCAAGGACGCGCTCGTCTGGCTCCGCCACCCGCTCACCGGCCGGCTCGGCGACGGCACCGAGAGCACCGGCGAGATCGTCCTGGAACGCTACGATCTCAAGAAGCGCGCCAAGTCCGAGCTCGGCAAGGAGTTCAAGGCCTTCGAGGTCAGCGGCGACGGCACCCGGCTCGTCGGCAACGGCAAGAACGGCCTGCAGACCCGCCCCGCCACCGACGGCGACGACACGGTCGGCATCGACCTCGACCGGATCGCCGTCCAGCTCGACCCCATCGCCGAATGGCGGCAGGGCTACCACGAAGCCGGCCGGCTCATGCGCGACCACTACTGGCGCGAGGACATGAACGGCGTCGACTGGCAGGGCGTGCTCGACCGCTACGCGCCCCTCGTCGAGCGCATCGGCACCCACTCCGAGCTGATCGACCTGCTCTGGGAGGTGCAGGGCGAGCTCGGCACCTCCCACGCCTACGCCATCGCCGGCGGCGCGCACCTCGACCCGCGCCGCCGCCAGGGCCTGCTCGGCGCCGACCTCACCCGCGACCCTGACGGGGTGTGGCGCGTCGAACGCATCCTGCCGGGCGAGTCGTCCGACCACGACGCCCGCTCGCCGCTGCTCGCCCCCGGCGTGGCCGTACGCGAGGGTGACGCCATCACCGCCGTGAACGGCCGCCCCGTCGACGCCATCCGCGGCCCCCTGCCGCTGCTCGCGGGCACCGCCGACCACCCCATCGAGCTGACCGTGCGGCCCGCGACGGGCGGCGACCCGCGCAAGGTCGTCGTCACCCCCATCGCCGACGAGACCCGGCTGCGCTACCACGACTGGGTCGCGAGCCGCCGCGCCCACGTCAGGCAGGCGTCCGGGGGCAGGCTCGGCTACCTGCACGTCCCGGACATGGTGGCCTCCGGCTGGGCGCAGTTCCACCGCGACCTGCGTACGGAGATGGCCTTCGAGGGGCTCGTCGTGGACGTACGCGAGAACGGTGGCGGGCACGTCTCCGAGCTCGTGCTGGAGAAGCTGTCGCGGCGGGTCACCGGCTGGATGCGGGCACGCGGCTACGAGCCCATGCGCTACCCCGGGGACTCACCGCGCGGCGCCATCGTCACCGTCACCGACGAGTTCGCCGGCTCCGACGGCGACATCGTCAGCGCCGGCATCAAGAACCGCGCCATCGGCCCCCTCGTCGGCGTCCGCACCTGGGGCGGCGTGATCGGCATCGACTCGCGCTACTCCCTCGTCGACGGCACCGTCGTCACCCAGCCCCGCTACTCGTTCTGGCTGGAAGGCCACGGCTGGGGCGTGGAGAACCACGGCGTCGACCCGGACGTCGAGGTGGTCATGGCCCCGCACGACCGGGTCGCGGGGCGTGACCCGCAGCTGGACAAAGCGGTCGAGCTCGCCCTCGCCGCCCTGGAGGAGCACCCCGCGGCCAGCCCTCCGGACCTCCCGCCGCTGCCGTAGGGCAGCTGCGCGGCGGTTGCCGTAGACGTCAGGCCCTCGGTGCGGATCTTCCGTGCGGACCTCCCGTGCGTATCTTCCGCACGGATCTTCCGCACGGAGGGCCTGCGGGCGTCACGTCGTCATGGTCGCGAGCCGCCGCAGCAGCTCGTCGAGAACGGGCTCGGTGGTGGCGAAGTTCAGCCGTACGTACGTCTCGCCGCCCGGCCCGAACGCCGCGCCGTCGCTGAGCAGCACCTTGGCCTCGTGCTCCAGGACATCGGCCATGCCCGGCCGGCCGTAGTCGAGCCACGCCAGGTAGGTGGCCTGGGGGATCCGGTACGTCACCCCGTCGGGCAGGCGTGCGGCGATCGCGCGCCTGTTGCGGTCCAGCAGCGCGCGGGTCTCCTCCAGCCAGCCGTCACCGTGCAGCCAGGCCGCGACCGTGGCCTCCACCCCGAGCACGCCCGGCGAGCCGTACAGGAAGGCGGGCTGGGCGTCGAGCGCCTTACGCACCTCCGGCGCGCCGAGGTGCGCCACCGAGCACCGGATGCCGCCCAGGTTGAACGCCTTGGTGGCCGACGTCAGGGTGACCGTGCGTGCCGGGAGGATGGTGGCGAAGGGGATGTGGCGCTCCGGGCCGTACACCAGATCGGCGTGGATCTCGTCGGCGATGACCATCAGGTCGTGCCGTTCAGCGTGCTCGGCCAGCTCCTCCAACTCCGCGCGGGAGAAGACCCTGCCGGTGGGGTTGTGCGGGTTGACCAGCAGCAGCACCTTGCACCCGGACAGATCCGGCACCTCGAACCGCCACGAATCGCCGTCAGGCCGGGCCTGGATGGGACGGAGCGGGCGTTCCATCGACGCCAGCGTGCCGAGGAACGGATGGTAGGCCGGGGTGTGCACGGCCACCGCGTCACCCGGCTCGGTCCAGACGTGGAGCAGCACCTGGAGTGCCTGGTTGATGTCGGAGAAGGGCCGCACCAGCTCCGGGTCCGGACTCCAGCCGTACTTCGCGGTCATCCTCGCGGCGAACGCCTCCGCCAGCGGACCGCCCGTCGGCCGGTCGAGCCAGGCGGGATAGCCGAGATCGCCGTCGGCCCGCCGATGCAGCGCCTCGATCACCGCCGGGGCGGTGGGCAGATCCATGTCGGCGACCCAGGCCGGAATGACCTCGGGTCCGGCCTTCGCCCACTTGAGTCCATCGTTGGTTGACTTCAGGGTTGCGCCCACAAATGCGTCGCTCACCCACCCAGTCTAGAAATACCCGCCTATATCGCCCTAGGCCAGCACCACACCGCCAACCCACGCACGTCCTGAGCTCGCGTTCGGCGTGTGCTTCGTGGGTGGGTAGCAGCAGCGTATGCCGGCCAGTTCGACCAGCACGTGAGGGCTTCGTGGCTGATGGTCGTCGGCGCGGTGGGCGGCCGTCGGTTGACACGGCCCGGCGCGATGATTGTTCCCGCCGCCGATCGTCTTACCTTCGGAAGGTGCCCCCCGCGAGAAGGATTCAGGATGCCTGTGACCGGGATGGCGCACGGTGTGCGACTCTCGCGGCACCGTCGAGTCCGTGAACGGCGGGGCCTGAGCAGTTCCGAGGAGCTTGACCATGGCGGTCGGCACACCATCCTCCGCCGGCCGGAGGGACGATTCCTCCGCGCGGGCAGGGAGTGACGAGGGTAGCGATGAGTGAGATACAGGAACAGATCCAGCGTCATATCGATGCGCTGGTCGGTGCCGGCGCGGAGACCGGTGTGCAGGTCGCGGTCTATCGGGATGGCGCGCTGATCGTCGACGCGGTGGCCGGTACGGCCGATCGGGCCGGCGGGCGGCCGGTCACCTCCGGTACGCCGATCTTCAGCTTCTCCACCGGCAAGAACGTGGCGGCCACGCTCGCGCATCTGCTCGTCGCGCGTGGTTTCCTCGATTACGACAGCCCGGTCACGGACCTGTGGCCCGAGTTCGGTGTGCACGGAAAGGCCACGGCGACGCTGCGGCACGTGCTGACCCATACGGTCGGTCTTCCGGCCATGCCGCGCGAGATCACCCCGGGCGAGCTTCCTGACTGGTTCGGGGTATGTGAGTCGCTGGCCGCCGCCGAGCCGCGCTGGCGGCCGGGCGCCGCCATGGGCTATCACTCCTACACCTTCGGCTATCTCGTCGGTGAGCTGGCCCGCCGCGCGACCGGGCGGCGGATGTGCGAGCTGCTGCGTGAGTGGATCACTGTGCCGCTCGGTATCGAGGGGCAGCTCTACTTCGCCGCTCCGGAGGAGTCACTGCCGGGGTTGGCGCGTCTGGAGGAGCAGGCGCGGCCATGGCCTGCCGCCCCGGACAGCGGTGAGGTGATCCTCGCGCCGTGGGAGAACCGGCCGAGTGCCGATTTCGGCAACAACGGCGAGATCCTGGGCGCCGATATACCGTCGGTGGGTATCGCTACGGCGCATGGCCTTGCTGCGATGTACAACGCCGTGCTGCAGGGCAGGCTCGTGGACTCTGCGCGATTGGCGGAACTGTCCGCGCTCGCGTTCGAGGGGGTGGATCAGGTTTTCGGCACTCCGGCGCGGATGGCGCTGGGCTTCCCGATCGGCAGGATGGGTGCCTCTGCCGAGGAGAACTGCACGGCATTCGGGTGGCCGGGTGGCGGCGGAAGCTACGCCTACGCCGACCCCGCGCGGGGTGTCGCCTTCGCGCTGACGAAAAACCGGCTCGTCCCGAACTTCGACACCGCGCTGTCGGTCACCACGATCCTGGCCGGCCATCTCGCCGGGATCCGCTGAGCTTCCCTGCGGATGCGCCGGGCCAATGACGCGTCGCCGCTGGGAAGGTCCCCGCCCAATGGTCGGCTTCGTACTACCGCCGGGTGACCAGAGCCCGCAGGCGGGCGATGCTGTCTCGGCGGCCCCAGGCGATCACCGCGGACACCACGAGGAGAATCAACGGCAGGACCACGCCGCCACCGGTCACGAACGCCTCGGTCGCGACCGCACCGGCCATCAGCACGGCGAAGGCCAGCGCGGCGAGCCCTGTCAGCAAGGGGATGAAAAGCGCTACGACCCCGACGATCTCAAGCACGCCCACCAGGTTGCGGAACCAGTCGCCCCACCCGAGCGCCTCGAAGGTGGAGGCGGACGGCTCGGCACCGGTCAGCTTACCGGCGGCCGCCAGGAGGAAGCAGGCTGCGGCAAGCACGTGAAGCACCCAGAGAGCGATGTTGCGTGCGCGACTTCTGCGGAGGTCTTTCGCTTCGATGAGTGTCATACCGGCGACGTTACGGACCGGGCTTCACCCGAGGAATCACGCTGGGTGCAGGACAGGGTGCACCTAGGTACAGGCCTGCTCCCGGAATTGCCGTACCCATGAGACCTAGCGTCGGTGCGGCGCAAAGCCGCACCGATGCTGGGTGTCAGTGGGATAAGCCGGCCTCAGAGGCGGCGGAGGACTGCTACGACCTTGCCCAGGACGCTGGCCTCGTCGCCGGGGATCGGCTCGTAGTTGGCGTTGTGCGGGACCAGCCAGACGTGGCCGTCCTTGCGCTTGAAGGTTTTGACCGTGGCCTCGCCCTCGATCATGGCGGCCACGATGTCACCGCTCTCGGCCACCGGCTGCTGGCGGACCACGACCCAGTCGCCGTCGGCGATGGCGGCGTCGATCATGGAGTCACCGGCGACCTGCAGGAGGAAGAGCGTGCCTTCGCCGACGAGCTGCTTGGGGAGGGCGAAGACGTCCTCCACGCTCTCCTCGGCCAAGATCGGACCACCGGCGGCGATGCGGCCGACCAGCGGAACGTAGGCGGCGGTGGGCCTGCTGACCGGGGTCTCGTCGTTGCTCGCGTCGGGGTCGACCCAGAGCACCGGCTCGCCCGGCAGGCGAACCTCCAATGCACGTGGGCGATGCGGGTCACGCCGCAGATAGCCCTTGCGCTGCAAGGCGGTCAACTGGTGCGACACGCTCGACGTGCTGGTCAACTGCACGGCCTCGCCGATCTCACGCATGGAGGGCGGATAGCCGCGCCGTTGCACCGACTCGCGGATCACCTCGAGGATCTTGCGCTGCCTGGGGGTCAGCCCCAGGGAGTCACGCCGGCGCACCGCGAGGTCCGTGACCCCGTTTGCGTCATCCCGCTCGCTCATGCTCTGCCTCCTCGCCCGATGGCCCGCCTCACCGGCAGGCCTCCCGGTCCGTGGTCCCGATGTCGCACACAGCGACCGTATCGCTGTTGAAGATCATTTTCAAACAATTGTTCGAGTCTTCCTCGAAATTGCTTGCAGCGTGGTGTACAACATCGTACGGGAGTTCGATCGACATCGTGTTCGATTTGCCGATCTTTATGTGGCGTTTCTCGGGCCACGACGGCGGGAGGTCAATCGTGCGAGCGACGACAAACACAGACCCGACCAGCGACGACGTCAAGTGTCTCACCCTTGTGATGGAGGCTGTCCAGGGGAGGGACGGCCGCTCGGACATTTCCGATCAAGACCGGACGAGTGTCTGTACGGGCGATATTTCCGGTGAAGTGGCGGCGACGTGTTCGAGTCCTGTGGATGGGCGGATTCGGAGCGAAGCTGCGGGGGTCGGTGGTGCCCGCAGGAGGCGTGCGGGGGGCGATATGACTCAGGGTGACGGTCGCGGGGATGAAGGCTCTGGGAGTGGTAGCAGGGGGCGCGGCGTCCCGGGCGGGGGCCTGACCGGAGAGGTCGACCGGGGGATGACTGTCGTGAGGAGGGGCCTCTCGGAAACGGCTGGGAGCGTCTCTGCGGCGGGTAATCCGGCCGTGACAGTTCCGGTCCTGTGCGTTTCGAATGGGGGTGTTCTGGGCGAGGATGCTCCGAGTGAGGGTGTGCGTGTCACGAGCGGGGGTGCTTTGGGCAAGCGGGGGCCGAAGGGTGGCGCGCCGGGCGACGAGGTGTCGTCAGAGGAGGGTCGCCACGACGTTGCGGACGACGCTGTCCCCCGTACCGGGGTTCGCGGGGTCGGGGATGGCGGTGCCGGGGAGGCCGGAAAATCGGTAGGTCGCGCGGAGAGCGTTCCGTCTGCTGGGGCAGGTGCGCGCCGGGCTGCTGGGGCAGGTACCCGCCGGGCGGCATCTGCGGGGAGGTCACGCTTGCGGCTCGTGCCTCCGCCTCGCGCGGACTCTGACGCCCTCCCGCCGTCGCCGCGAGCGCGGCCTGCTCGTGCTGACGAGCGGGCCGGCGTACGCGTACCGGAAAGGCGGGGCGAAGCCCGTGCGCGCGGTGATGAGCTGACAGTGCCACCCCGGCGGGACGATGAACGGCCCGAGGCGCCGAGGCGTACCAATGATCAGCGGGCGAGGGTACGGGCGCGCGGAGGCGAGGCGGTCGGAAGGCGGCGTGTGGCCGGAGAAGAGCGAGCCGAGAGGCGAGCGCGCGACGGTGAGTCGGCCGGAGGCGGGGGTGACCCTGCTGCTTCCAGGCGTGCCGGTCGAGATGAAGAAGCTGGGCTGCGGCGTGCAGTCGGGGATGGGCTTTCCGGTGTGCGGGTGCGCGATGGCGAGGAGGGCGGACGGCCGCGTGTAGGCAGGGGTGAGCCTGCTGCTTCCAGGCGTACCGGTGGGGATGAGCGGGTTGGGCTGAGTCGTGCCCGTGCGGATGGGCGGGTTGGGCTGAGGCGTGCGGTCGGGGATGAGCGTGTCGGGGCGCGGGTGCAGGACGGGAGGAAGACGACGCGGGCGCGTGACGGCGAGAGGGCCGAGATGCAGGCGCGCGACGGCGAGCGGGCCGGCGGTTGGCGTGCTGGACTGGCTGGGTGGGCTGGGTGGGCTGGGTGGGCTGGAAAGCGTGGCTCGGGCGGGAGTGAGCGCCGTGCGGCCCAGGCCCAGCGCGGTGCGGCCCAGGGTCAGCGTGGTGCGGTTCAGGGGGAGCGGGGCGTGGTTCAGGGTGAGGGCGGTGCGGTTCCGGGGGAGCGGGCCGGGCTGTGGGGGCGCGATGGTGGGCGGGTCGGAGGGCGGGGTGCGGCTCAGGAGGGGCGCACCGGGGGACGGCGGGGTGGGCGGGGCGGTGATGGGCCGTACGACCAGATGGCGGATGGCGGGCGGCCGGTGCGGGGTGCGACGCCCGTGGGGCGTGGCGGTGAGACGGCGGGGGCCGGCAGGGGGCGTCGGCCGGGTGTGAAGGCTCACCGAGGGCCGTTGCGGGCCTCAGGTCAGAGCCGGGAGGGTGGGCGCGTGGCCGACTCCGGGAGTGGCGCCGAGGTCTACGACCTGATGGCGATCCGGGGGGCGGCGCGCAGGAGGGGCGGCAGGCCGCATGCCGTGTCAGGGCTCCGCAGGTCCGGCGCCGTCCAGAGCGCGGCGCCCAAGCCGCCCCAGACACCCAAGCCGCCCCAGGCGCCTCCGGTGCGGCTCACGCGCCGGGGCAGGGCCGTGCTGGTGATGGCCTTGGCGCTGCTGTCGCTGGCCGGGTTCTGGCTCGGGACCCTGGCGGCGGGTCACGCGTCCGCCGGACCGGCCCGTGTGAGTCAGCCTTGGGTGGAGATCCACAAGTGGAGTGCCTGGTGATCGACTCTCCGGCCCGCAGGGACGCCAGGTAATCGCCGCTCTTTGACAGGCGTTGCCTATGGCAGCCCTGTGAGTGGAGTTCACCGACGCGACGTACAGCAACGCGAGTGACACGCGAGCCCGTGAGGGGGGCGACACGCCCGAGGCGGGAGGGAAGGCCGGGGCTGATCAGCGCGTTCCGCGTTCAGGCGGTTTCCAACTTGCGTTCATGGTCGCACCCTCCTACGGTTGGACCACAACATCTAGTAGTTACACCGATGTAGTTCACCACACCTAGTGTTTCCGCGAACGCACCCTGGCGAGCCAGGGCGCGTGCGAGAGCCTATGGTGACGCGGGTTTCGCGCCGGTGGTGACCCCGGTTCGAGGAGGCGTAAGCGTGCACTGTCCGTTCTGCCGCCATCCCGACACCAGGGTCATCGACAGCCGTTCCACCGAGGACGGCGCGGCCATCAGGCGTCGCCGGACGTGTTCCGAATGCGGGCGGCGGTTCACCACGCAGGAGACCGTACTGCTCATGGTGAACAAGCGCAGCGGGGTGACCGAGCCCTTCTCGCGAGAGAAGGTCGTCGCGGGCGTGCGGCGGGCCTGTCAGGGCAGGCCGGTGAGCGAGGACTCCCTGGCCCAGCTCGGGCAGAGCGTCGAGGAGGCCATCCGGGCCAGGGGCGCGGCCGAGATCGCCGCCAACGAGGTGGGGCTGGCGATCCTCGGGCCGCTGCGCGAGCTCGACGAGGTGGCGTACTTGCGTTTCGCATCGGTGTATCGCGGTTTCGAGAGCCTGGCGGATTTCGAGGCCGAGATCGAACAGTTGAAGGCGGAGAAGGGGGAGTCATGACGGAGACGTCCAGTGGTTCAGTGGCGCGCGGGGGCAAGCGTCCGCGCAAGGGCCTGAAGATGAAGCGGATCTTCACCACGCCCGGCGTGCACCCGTACGACGAGATCACGTGGGAGCGCCGCGACGTTGTCATGACCAACTGGCGCGACGGGTCGATCAACTTCGAACAGCGGGGCGTCGAGTTCCCCGAGTTCTGGTCGGTCAACGCGGCCAACATCGTGACCACCAAGTACTTCCGCGGCGCCGTGGGCACGCCGCAGCGCGAGTGGAGTTTGAAGCAGCTCGTCGACCGCGTGGTCGGCGTCTATACCAAGACGGGGCTGGAGCACGGTTACTTCGCCAGTGAGGAGGACGCCGAGATCTTCGACCACGAGCTGAAGCACGCCCTGGTCCACCAGGTCTTCGCCTTCAACTCCCCGGTCTGGTTCAACGTCGGCACCCAGTCACCTCAGCAAGTGAGCGCTTGCTTCATCCTCTCCGTGGACGACCAGATGGAGTCGATCCTGGAGTGGTACAAGGAAGAGGGCGTGATCTTCAAGGGCGGCTCGGGGTCGGGGGTCAACCTCTCCCGCATCCGCTCGTCCAAGGAGCTGCTCTCCAGCGGCGGTACGGCCAGCGGCCCGGTGTCGTTCATGCGTGGCGCGGACGCGAGCGCGGGCACCATCAAGTCCGGCGGCGCCACCCGCCGGGCGGCCAAGATGGTCGTGCTCGACGTGGACCACCCGGACATCGAGGAGTTCATCGAGACCAAGGCGCGCGAGGAGGACAAGGTCCGCGCGCTGCGTGACGCCGGGTTCGACATGGACCTGGGCGGCAAGGACATCGTCTCGGTGCAGTACCAGAACGCCAACAACTCGGTGCGCGTCTCCGAGGAGTTCATGCGGGCGGTCCAGAAGGGCGACCAGTTCGGCCTGCGCGCCCGCCTGACCGGCGAGGTGATCGAGACCGTCGACGCGCGTGACCTGTTCCGCAAGATGGCCAAGGCGGCGTGGGAGTGCGCCGACCCCGGCGTGCAGTACGACGACACGATCAACGACTGGCACACCACCCCGGAAACGGGCCGCATCACCGCGAGCAACCCCTGCTCCGAGTACGTGCACCTGGACAACTCCTCGTGCAACCTGGCCAGCATCAACCTGCTGAAGTTCCTGAACGACGACAACTCCTTCGACATCGCCGGCTTCGTCAAGCTGACCGAGCTGATCATCACGGCGATGGACATCTCGATCACCTTCGCGGACTTCCCGACGGAGAAGATCGGCGAGACCACCCGCGCCTACCGCCAGCTCGGCATCGGCTACGCCAACCTGGGCGCGCTCCTCATGGCGACCGGCCACGCGTACGACTCCGACGGCGGCCGCGCGGTGGCCGGGGCGATCACGTCGTTGATGACCGGTGTGTCCTACCGCCGCAGTGCCGAACTGGCCGGGGTCGTGGGGCCGTACGACGGTTATGCCCGAAACGCCGAGCCGCACAAGCGGGTCATGCGTAAGCACGCCGCCGCCAACGACGACCTGCGCACGGTCGGCACCGTGGACGCCAAGATCCACGCCGAGGCGACGCGCCAGTGGACCGAGTGCCTCAAGGTCGGCGAGAAGAACGGCTACCGGAACGCGCAGGCGAGCCTGCTCGCGCCCACCGGGACCATCGGCCTGATGATGGACTGCGACACCACCGGGATCGAGCCGGACCTGGCGCTGGTCAAGTTCAAGAAGCTCGTCGGCGGCGGGTCGATGCAGATCGTCAACCAGACGATCCCGCGCGCGCTCCGGCAGCTGCACTACCAGCAGGAGCAGATCGAGGCCATCGTCGAGTACATCGCCGAGCACGGACACGTCGTGGACGCCCCCAGCCTGCGGCCCGAGCACTACGAGGTGTTCGACTGCGCCATGGGCGAGCGGGCCATCGCGCCCATGGGTCACGTCCGGATGATGGCCGCCACGCAGCCGTTCCTGTCCGGCGCGATCTCCAAGACCGTCAACCTGCCGGAGTCGGCGACAATCGACGACATCGAGCAGGTCTACATGGAGGGCTGGAAGCTCGGGCTGAAGGCGCTGGCGGTCTACCGCGACAACTGCAAGGTGGGCCAGCCGCTGTCGGTCGGCGGTTCGAAGAACGAGTCGAAGAAGGCCGAAGCCGAGGCCGAGCCCGAGGTCAAGGTCATCGAGGTCAACCGGCCGACCCGGCGCCGGATGCCCAACCAGCGGCCCAGCACCACGACCCGGTTCACGGTGGGGGGCGCCAAGGGCTACATGACCGCCTCCTCCTACCCTGACGACGGGCTCGGCGAGGTCTTCCTCAAGATGTCCAAGCAGGGCTCGACGCTGGCGGGCGTCATGGACGCCTTCTCGGTGGCGATCTCGATCGGGCTGCAGTACGGCGTGCCGCTCGAGACGTACATGAGCAAGTTCGTCAACATGCGCTTCGAGCCCGCCGGAATGACGGACGATCCGGACATCCGGATGGCGACCTCGGTGATGGACTACATCTTCCGCCGCCTGGCGCTGGACCACCTGCCCTACGACGAGCGGGCGGCGCTGGGGATCTTCTCGATGACCGAGCGGGCGGCGCAGCAGCGCGGCGAGGACCCGGCGGCGCTGCAGGACACGGTCGACCGCGAGGCGCTGGCCCAGTCGGCGCCGATCGAGGAGCGGCCCAGGCCGGAGGCGGCCAAGGAGCTGGAGCTGACGCTGGAGAGCCACCAGCGCTTCACGGCGGACGCACCGCTCTGCATGACATGCGGCACCAAGATGCGCCCGGCGGGCAGCTGCTACGTCTGCGAGGGCTGCGGCTCCACCAGCGGCTGCAGCTGAGGCTGAGCACCTTCAGGCGCGAATCTGCTGTTGAGAGCGGTGGGACCGAGCGAATCGGCACCACCGCTCTCGGAGCGAACGGCACGACATCGTCGCGTTTGACGCAACACGAACAGGCGCCCGTGACCAGGGGATTCGGACCGGCGAGCGCAAGGATGGCGGTTAGTTCTGGACGGTCGGGCGGATGGTGATTTCGCCGATTTCGACGTCGTGGGGCTGTTCGATGGCGAAGGCGATGGCGCGGGCGACGGCTTCTGGCGCGATGCCGATCTTGCCCATGTTGCTGAGGATCTGCTCGCGGACCTGAGTGTTGTCGATCGAGTCGGCGAGTTCGGTGCGGACGAAGCCCGGCGACACGGCCGTCGTGCGCAGGACACCGTCGGTCGATTCCTGCCGCAGACCTTCCAGCAGGGTGCGGACGGCGTTCTTGGTCGCGGCGTAGATCGCCATCGTGGGGGTGATCGTCAGGCCGGCAGTCGACACCGTGGTCACCAGGTGGCCGCCGCCCTGCCGGCGGAACACCGGCAGGGCGGCGGCGATGCCGTTGAGCACTCCGCGGAGATTGACGTCGATCATGGCCGACCAGCCGTCGACGTCGAGGTCGGCCACGGGCCCGATCTTGGCGATGCCTGCGTTGCCCACCAACACGTCGAGCCGACCGAACTCTGCCACGGCCTCGCCGACGAGTCGTTCGAGGTCCTCCTGCCGGAGGACGTCCGTGGCACAGCCGATGGCGCGTCCGCCGCGGTCGCGGATGTCCTGGGCGAGCTCGTCGAGGCGCTGTGTCCGTCGGGCGCCGAGGACGACGGCCGCGCCTTGCTCGGCGAGCAGGCGCGCGGTGGCTTCGCCGATGCCGCTGCTCGCTCCGGTGATGGCGACGACCTTGCCGTCGATGGCTGTCATGGGGGTCCCTCCATTAAAGTGGACACGTGTCCGTATGGCTGGCAGCTTACCGGACACGTGTCCGTATAGGTGAACGAGTAGAGGGACGAATGGACTCCACCCGCCGCCGCGCTGACGCCACCGACAACCGCGCACGGATCATCCAAGCCGCACGAGCGGCCATCGCGGACGCGGACGAGATCAAGCTCAATGCGATCGCCAAACAGGCGGGGGTCGGCCAGGGCACGCTCTACCGCCACTTTCCGACCCGCGAGGATCTCCTCGTCGAGGTCTATCGAGAGGACGTCGGTGAGCTCGTGGCGGCGGCTCCGGCGCTGCTCGCCGAGCACGATCCGCTCACCGCGCTGGCCCGCTGGTTTGACCGGGTGGTCGAGTACGCGCAGATCAAACGCGGAGTGTTCGCCGCCATCGAGGCATCGGTGTGGCGGGACCTCTCCGCGCACGGCCTCGGCCCGATCGGTGACGCGCTGACCATGCTCCTCGACGCCGGGAAGACCGGTGGGGTCATCCGCTCCGACGTCGACGCCCGTGACGTCATTCTGCTCATCGGCTATCTGACCCGCCTTGAGCAGGCCGAGTGGGACACTAGAGCCCGGCACCTGCTCGGCGTCATCCTCGACGGATTGCGCCGTCGTGGAGAGCCGGCTTCCCCTCCTTAAGGGACGCCTTGGCCCGGAGGCGTTGCAGCCCGTCCGGCGGCGAGGAATACCGCACCCTTCGAATAAGTGCTCTGCCCCAGTAGACGCGGGTATAGCACTGTCGGTACGGGTCGCATAGCTGACGGTCGGAGCGGTGGGTCACCAGGGTGGGTGGGCCGCGAGGCCTTCTGGGAGCAGGGCCGACGGGGACGTTTCGCCGGTGACGTCCAGTGCGGTGCCGTACAGACGGGTGACCTGGAGGCGGATGGTCATCCGCCGGTCGTGCACCATCTGCCGGAGGAACGCCTCCTGGTCCGCGGGGGCGTTCGGCTGCATGGCGAGCAGTTCGAGGCCAGCCTCGTCGCCGGGTTCGGTGCTCACCGGGGACAGCTCGGCCTTGCCCTCGGCGACGGCGTAGGACCAGAAGTCGTCGCTGGCGACGTACAGGGCGCTGTACGGGTCCTGCTGGAGCTGGCGGACCTTGAGGCGGTCGGCGATGGTGGAGATCCTGACGACCTGCCGTTCGGGGTCCCAGGTGTAGGCGACGGTGGACAGGTGGGGGTGGCCGCTGCTCTGCTGCGTCGCGAGCGCGCCGAAGCGCTGGTGGGCGAGCAGGTCGGCGAGCTCCGCGTCCTGGAGCGCGCGGGGGGCCGGGCCTGTCCCGGGACCGTGGGTCACACATCCTCCTTTATCCCGACTTATCGACCCACAGTAGTAGGAGTAGTCAGCACGTGTGGCGTTGCCGGGGGGAGGCCGGCGGTCAGGTCATGCCGAGTTGCCGGGAGAGGTGTTGGGTGTCGGAGATCACCCAGTATTCGGCGAACCTGTCGCCCTCGGCGCGGAGGATGTCGTGGCCGCTGAAGGCGATCCCGGTGCCCACCGGCGCCATCGCGCCCGGCAGGCCGCCCCGGTAGGAGCCGGCGAACGTCCACCGCGCCGCCACGGTCGCCCCGTCCACGATCGGGCCCACGTCGAGGGTGACGGTGACGCCGGAGAACGGCGCGTGCCCCTGCTCCATCGTCGCGATCAGCTCGTCGGGCCCGTGTACGTCCATCCCCGGCCAGTGGCCGACGAAGCCGGGGCCGACCAGGTCGTGCGCGAGCCGGAAGTCCCCGTTCCACATCTCGAGCAGCCAGCGCTCGTACAGTTCGGCGGTCATCTCCTGCGGGTACCCGGCAGGCGTGTCCCCTCACCTGACGGCCGCCCGGGTAGGTTGTGGGCCATGAATCTCGCGATCACCCATGGGCACGTGGTGCCCGTCGACGGCGACTCCATCGACGACGGCACCGTTTTGATCAGGGACGGGAAGATCGTCGAGGTGGGCCGCGAGGTCGAGGTGCCGCCGGGCTTCACGGTCGTGGACGCGCAGGGAGGATGGGTGCTGCCCGGGTTCGTGGAGGCGCACGGCCATCTCGGTGTGCACGAGGAGGCCGAGGGCTGGGCCGGGCGCGACACGAACGAGATGACCGACCCGAACGGCGCCCGGCTGCGCGCCCTGGACGCCATCAACCCGGCGGAGCTGGGTTTCGCCGACGCCCTGTCCGGCGGTGTCACCACGGCGGTGATCAAGCCGGGCTCCGCCAACCCGATCGGCGGGCAGACGGTCGCGATCAAGACCTGGGGCAGGACCGTCGACGAGATGCTGATCAGGGAGCCGGTGAGCGTCAAGAGCGCGCTCGGCGAGAACCCCAAGCGCGTGTACGGCGACCAGAAGAAGCTGCCGTCCACCCGGCAGGGCGTGGCGGCGGTGATCCGCGAGGCGTTCATGAAGGCCCAGGACTACCGCGCCAAGCGCGCCGCCGCCGAGGAGGAGGGCAAGCCGTTCGACCGGGACGCCACGTCGGAGGTGCTCGTCCGCGTCCTCGACGGCGAGCTGCCCTGGTGCCAGCACACGCACCGGGCCGACGACATCGCGACCGCGCTGCGGCTCGCCGACGAGTTCGGCTACCGCCTGGTGATCAACCATGGCACCGAGGGGCATCTGCTGGCCGACCTGCTGGCCGAGCGCGGTGTCCCGGTCATCATCGGCCCGCTGTTCACCAGCCGGTCGAAGGTGGAGCTGCGGCAGCGCTCGCTGCGCAACCCCGGCATCCTGGCCCGCGCCGGGGTCGAGCTGGCGATCACCACCGACCATCCCGTGGTGCCCATCCATTTCCTGGTCCACCAGGCCACCCTCGCGGTCAAGGAGGGGCTGGACGCGGCGGAGGCGCTGCGCTCGATCACCGTCAACCCGGCTCGCATCATGGGGATCGACGACCGGGTGGGCGCGCTGCGGCCGGGGCTCGACGGTGACGTGGTCATCTGGTCGGGCGATCCGCTCGACGTGATGAGCCGGGCGTTGAGGGTGTTCGTGTCGGGCCGGGCGGTGTATTCGTACCCGGAGGGGGTCGTCGATCCCTTCTACAACGAGTTTCGCAAGTGATCGGCAAGCGGGCGTCGATGCGGCTGCGTCACAGTGGGAGCCCGAGAACAAGGAAGGCTCCGCGATGACCGTTCCGGCCCGAACGTCGATGCTCGATCAGCGCCCCAGCAAGGCGTTGCTGATCGGCCTGGTGATCTCCAGTGTGCTGGCCCTGGTCGTGCTGGTGGCGCTGCTGCTGGACGGCGGGCCGGTCGGGTTCGGGGTGGCGGCGGCGCTGGCGGTGACGCCGCTGCCGGTGCTGCTGGCGGCGGTGCTCTCGCTGGACCGGCTGGAGCCGGAGCCGAAGCTCCACCTCCTGTTCGCGTTCGCCTGGGGCGCGGGGGTGGCGGTGGTCATCGCGATCGTGCTCACGATCGCCGGGCAGGCACTCTTCGCTCGGGCGGGATACGGGCCGGAGCAGGTCAACGTGGTGGGCACGGTGTTCCTGGCGCCGGTGATCGAGGAGGCGCTCAAGGGCTCGGCGCTGCTGCTGCTCCTGCGCAGGCGGCGGGAGATCGACGGGCTGACCGACGGCATCGTGTACGCCTCGATGGCCGGGCTGGGCTTCGCCGTGGTGGAGAACGTCGGCTACTACCTGATCGCCTACGGGAAGGACGGCCTGGAGGCGGCCGTGCAGCTCTTCGTCGTCCGAGGGCTGATCGACCCGCTGGGCCACCCGGTCTACACCTCGCTGATCGGGGTGGGCGTCGCCTACGCGCTCACCCGCCGCAACGCCTTCCGCTTCGCCGCGATCCCGCTCGGTTACCTGGGCGCGGTCCTGCTGCACGGCCTGTGGAACGGCGCGGCCACGATGGGGTCGCTGCCGGCGCTCGGCGGCGCGTACCTGGTGATCATGGTGGCGCTCATCCTGCTGATCGTGATCACCGTCAGGGAGCGCAAGCACTTCGTCGCCAAGATGGCCGTCTACCTGCCCGGATACGAGCAGACCGGGCTGGTCACGCCGCCGGACATCCGCATGCTGTCCACTCTTCCGGCCCGGCGGGCGGCCCGTAAGTGGGCCAGGCGCGCCAGGCTGGGCCGGGCCATGAGCGACTATCAGCAGGCGGCCACCGAGCTGACCATGCTGCACCTGCGCACCGAGCGCGAGGGCATGGACGCGGGCCGGTTCGAGGTCGAGCGTGACGCGCTGCTGGGGGCGATGGCCCAGGCCCGGCGGTGGTGACGACCCGGCGGTGGCGAGGGTCCGCCGTGGTGACGGCTCAGCGGTGGCGGGTGGCCAGCGCGGCGATGGCCGTGAGCGTGGTGAGCGCGACGCAGGCCGCCACGGCGACCGTCGTGCCCGCCTGCAAGCCGAATCCGCCGATGGTGGCCGCGACCCCGGCCGCTCCCAGGGAGGAGCCGACGTAGCGGGCGGTGTTGTTCGCGCCCGATCCCATGCTGACCCGGTGCGGAGGCACGCTCTCGATGGCCAGGTGGGTGATGGAGGAGTTGATGAAGCCGGACCCGATCCCGCTGACGGCGAGCCCGGTGACCACGAGCGGCGGCCAGAGCGAGACGCCCACGCCGAGCAGCGCCACGAACCCCGCCGCGCTCAGCGCCAGCCCGAGCGCCAGCCGCGCGGCCGTCTCCAGCCGCACCCGCCGGACCAGCAGCGCGGCGGCGAACGACGAGCCCGACCAGATGCCGAACAGCAGCGCGGTCTCCAGCGGCTTCAGGCCGTGCGCGATCTGCAGCACGGTCGGCAGGTAGGACAGCAGCCCCACCACCGCGGCGCCGACGACCAGCGCGCCGCCGGTCGCCACCAGGAACGCCGGTCGGCGCAGCAGCTCCAGGTCGAGCAGCGGCTCCGGACGCCGGCGCTCGACCTGCACGAACGCCCCGATCAGCAGCGCCGCCGCGACGAAGGCCGCCAGCACCACCGGGCGTGACCAGCCGAGCCGTCCCTCGGTCACGCCGGTGAGCAGCGCCGCGGTGCCGAGGGTGAGCAGCACCACGCCGGGCACGTCGAAGCGGCGCGGCGCGGGGGAGCGGGACTCCTCCAGCATCCGGGCGGACGCCACGGCCAGGGCCAGCGCGGCGGCCGAGATCAGCCAGTAGACCGCCCGCCAGCTCACCGCCATGGCCAGCAGTCCCGACAGCAGCGGTCCCACGGCCGTGCCGAGGCCCATCATGGCGCCGTACACGCCGGTGGCGCGCACCCGTCCAGGGCCTGGGGGGAAGGCGTGGCCCACGATGCCCAGGCTGGCCGCGAGCATCGCGGCGCTGGCGCCGCCCTGCACGGTCCGCGCCGCCACGAACATCGGCAGGGATGTGCTGAGCGCGGCCACGACGCCGGCGGCGGCGAGCACGCCGGTCCCGATCACCAGCACCCGCCGGCGCCCGCGGTCGTCGGCGAGCCCGCCGGAGACGAGCAGCAGCGCCGACAGTCCGAGGGCGATCGAGCCGAGGATCCACACCGGTCCGGTCGGCCCGGCTCCGAGATCCCGCGCGGTCTGCGGCAGCGCGACCATCGGCAACGTGTAGTTGGTCAGCACGAGCAGCGGGGCCGCTGACGCCACGGCGAGTGTCCCCCGCCGCACCGTCAGTTCGGTCATTGAACTCATGACGTGGACGGTATCACGGTTCAATGAATGAACTAAAATGGTCTCCATGGCGCTCGGCAAGAACTACGCAGGTCAGGACTGCTCCCTGGCCAAGGCCCTGGAAGTGATCGGCGAGAGGTGGACGTTCCTCGTGGTCCGTGACGCGATGTACGGCGTGCGCCGCTACGGCGACTTCCTGGCCCACCTCGACATCCCCAGGGCGGTGCTGTCACGGCGGCTGACGACGTTGGTGGAGGCGGGGGTCCTCGGCAAACGCCGTTATCAGGACGCGCCGGTGCGCGAGGAGTACGTGCTGACCCCCATGGGCCGCGAGCTCTGGGTGCCCCTGCTGGCGCTCGCGCAGTGGGGCGAGCGACACCTGTCGGAGACCGGCCCGCGCCGGCTGTTCTGCCATCTGGCCTGCGGCTCCAGGCTCGACTCCGCCCGCTGTCCCGCCTGCCAGGTGTGGGTCCCGCTCGACGAGGTGGAGGTACGGCCCGGCCCCGGCCTGGAGGCCGATCGGGACGACCCGGTGAGCGTGGCCCTGCGCGCTCCTCACCGGATGCTGGAGCCCCTGCCCTGACATAATCGCGGCAGCCCCCGAAGGGAGTTCAGATGAGCTGGGTGGAGATCGAGTCCGAGGCCGAGCTGCGCGAGCTGCTGGGCGAGGTGATGCCCCGGGCGGTCACCAAGGAGCGGGTGCGCCTGCACGAGCGTGACCGGCAGTGGCTGGCGGCCTCACCGTTCTGCCTGATCGCGACCTCGGACGCCGACGGCGCCTGTGATGTGTCGCCCAAGGGCGACCCCGCCGGTTTCACGTACGTCATCGACGACACCACGATCGCCATCCCCGACCGGCCCGGCAACCGCAGGGCCGACGGCTTCCACAACGTTCTGGCCAACCCGCGGGTCGGCCTGATCTTCCTGATCCCCGGCCGCGACGAGACCCTGCGCGTCAACGGGCGCGCCCGGCTGGTCAGGGAGGCGCCGTTCTTCGACGAGATGATCGTCAAGGGTCACCGGCCGCGCCTGGCGCTCGTCGTGGAGATCGAGCAGATCTTCTTCCACTGCGCCAAGGCGTTCATGCGCGGCGGGGTCTGGAAGCCCGGCACCTGGGCTCCCGACGCGTTGCCCTCGAACGCCACCCTGATCAAGGACGTTCAGGCGACCGAGGAGACCCTGTCCGAGCTGGAGGCGTACTACGCCGAGGCCGCCTACAGCAAGAAGCTCTACGGCTGAGGCCGGGCGCCCGTGAAGACGGGGCGCCGACCGGCCTGGAACGTTCCTAGGCGGCGGGAGTGGGACCACCGGGAAAGCGGATGACGTTGCGGCCGCTGTAGGCGCGCAGGTCGACGACCTTCGGATCGGCGGTGGTCCTGCGCCGGTCCGCCGAGCGGATGTCGCGGACCTTGTGCCTGACGACGTGCGGTGCGACTGCTACCAGCCTGTTCATGTGAGCCCCCCCGTGATAATCCTGTTACTTATGTTATCTACAGATACCCCTGTATGTTCGGTGTAAGGATCAGATCAGTAGGGAAGACGTCGGCCCGACGGAGATCGCAGGTCCAGGTCTGTTCCACGGTCCGGACGCCGCTTGCTCGTCGTCTTGACGGTTCTCACGCGTCTCATGGTCTGCCCCCTCTCGGTGCTCGCCCTGGGCCCACTCTGCGCCGCGCCGCTTGACAGCGGCTTGGCGACGGGTTGCCCTGGGCGCCAACCTAACCGGCGACACGCGGACGCTCAATGCATTTGTACGTCTTCGTACGGTGATGAGCACGGTGATGAGCAGGCTGCTGGGCCCGGTGACGGTGGGCGACACGGAGCCGTGCCGCCCACCGTTGGTCACATGGCGCCGGGAGGGGTCCTGGTCGTGACGGCGATCCGGTTCCAGGCGTTGATCATCGCGATCGCGACCACCATCGACGCGAGCTGCTGCTCGTCGTAGTGCTCGGCCGCCTCCTGCCACACCGCGTCGGGCACGGCCGCGCGGTCGGCCAGCCGGGTCGCCTCCTCGGTGAGCGCGAGCGCGGCCCGCTCCGCGGGGCTGTAGACGGTGGCCTCCCGCCAGGCGGCCACCGACCAGATCCGCTCGTCGGCCTCGCCGGCCTTCTTCAGGTCACGGCTGTGCATGTCGACGCAGAGGGCGCAGCCGTTGATCTGGCTGGCGCGCAGCTTCATCAGCCCCAGCGTGCCGAGGGGCAGCCCGCAGGTGTGCAGGTACGCCTCCACGGCGATGAACGACTTGTAGGCCTCCGGAGCGAGCGCCGCCACATTGAGCCGCTGTGTCATGGGAACCTCCTTGATGTGGTGCTTACTCAAGGAGGACGGGGCAGGGCCGCTCGTTGTGACAGCTTCGGCGGAGAATCCTCTAGCCCGCGCAGTTACCCCACGAGGCTCGGCCGCCCCACGCCTCCACCCGGCCGCGCGGGTCCTTGGTCCAGCCCGCGTACTTCACGCACTTCCAGGCTCCCGTGAGGTGGCCGGTCTCGGCGTAGTAGCGATACTCGCGCACGTCCACCGACTTGGCGCCGCCCCGGATGTTGAGCGCGGCGCCCGTGACCGTACGCGTCCCCCGGTAGGCCGTCTTGATCGCGGCGACGCAGTTCTTCCCGCCGCGCTTGTTGAACATGAGGTACACATGCCCGAACACCGCGCCGGCGCGGGTCTTCATCGAGCGGTGGCCGTCCGCGACCCGGTGGAAGCCGGGACCGCAGATGCTCTCCGGGGACTGGGCCGCGGAGGCGGCGTAGGCGGGCGCGGGGGTGGCGGCGATCCCGGCGGCGACCAGAGTGGCCGCGATGACCGTTCTCGTGAGCACGAGCTTCCCTTCGCAGGGGGACTTACAGGACGTCGACCGACTTTACTGGGAACTGACCGAACAGTGGAGCGTTCGTGAAGATAAATGCCGCGCCGCTGATCGCCGTCTGCGCGGCCTGGGGCGTCTTCTGGGGCTCCTGGTCGGCGCTGCTGCCGGCGGTCAAGGAGCAGCTCGGGGTCTCCACGGCAGAGCTCGGGCTGGCGCTGATCGGCACGCCGGTGGGGGCGATCCCGGTGATGGCCCTGGTCGGCCGGCTGGCCTCCGGCAGGGAACGATCCGCGCTGCTCACCTCCACGGTGGTCTTCGCGCTGAGCATCGTTGCCGTCGGCCAGGTCGCCTCGGCCCCGCAGCTGGCCGTGGCGCTGCTGGTCGTCGGCGCCACCAGCGGAGCGCTCGACGTCACGCTCAACATGGCCACCGGGCGGGCCGAGCGGGAGAGCGGGCGCAGGTTGTTCCAGCCGGTGCACGCCGCCTTCCCCGTCGCGGTGATCGCCGCCGCGCCCGCCACCGGCCTGGCTCGCGAGCAGGGTGTCGAGACGCAGGCGATACTGCTGGTGATCGGCGTGGTCGTCGTGGTCGCGGCGGCCTCGCTGACGCTCCTGCCCATGGGCCGGGGCCTGCCGCCCGTGCCGGGCGACGGCGCCCGGCCGCGCCGCTGGACCGCCGCGCTGCTGCTCGGCGGGCTCCTGGCGGCTGTGCTCACCATCGAGAACGCCGTCGAGCAGTGGTCGGTGCTGCTGCTCGAGGACCACCAGGGCGCCTCGGTCCTGCTGGCCAGCGCCGCACCCGCCGCCTACATGGCCGCGCTCACCGCCGGTCGCCTCATCGCCCAGGCGCTGCCCCGGCTGACGCCGCGCACCCTGTATCTGGTGGGGGGAGCGGGCGGCTGCGGCGGCATCGTCCTGGCGGGGCTGGCCGACTCGCCGGGGCCCTCGCTGGCCTGGTTCGCCCTCACCGGGCTCACGCTCGGCCCGCTGGTGCCCGCCCTGCTCAGCCGTGCCGCGGCCGGCGACCCCACCGGAGCGCTGGTGTCCAGCGTGTCGACCATCTCCTACGCCGCCTTCGTGGCCTCCCCGCTGCTCGTCGCGGCGCTGGCGGCGTGGCTCGGCCTGCCCGGCGCCCTCGCCTGCCTGGGCTTGTTCGCCCTCCCGCTGCTGGCGATGGCCGCGCTCTCGCGGCCTGAATATGGCCGTTCGTTGAGGAGATGAATCCCTGCCACCGGGTAGCCCATCGGCGAGTCCACGAAAGAGGGGATCACCATGGCCGTCTGCGAGACCTGCGGCAACGACTACGACATGGCCTTCGAGGTGCACGCTCAGGGGGCCGTCCACACCTTCGACTCCTTCCAGTGCGCCATCCAGGCCATGGCGCCGATCTGCGAGCACTGCGGCACCAAGGTCATCGGCCACGGGGTCCAGTCGGGCGAGCACTGGTACTGCTGTGCCCACTGCGCCCGCCAGGAGGGCACCCGTGGCATCGTCGACCGGATCATGGCGGGCGCGTCCGCCTGAGAACAGGTGGCAGATCTTGCCACACAGAAGTCGGAACGCCTGGTGGAGGGCCTGTCGCGCCATCGTCCACCTGGCGCAATCTCCTCGTTATTCCCTTTTTCCTACCTGATTAGTAGGTTGATTCCCGGCAGCACAGGCGAGACGGCCGGGAGGCAGGGATGGTACGGGTGGTGGCGCGGCGGCACCGGGCCGATCGTGCCCGGCAGGTGGCCGATCTGCTGAGAAGGCAGGTCGTGCTCGGGCAGTTCCCGCACGGCCGGCTGCCGCTGGAGGCGGCGCTGGCCCGTGAGTTCCACACCTCGCGCAACACCGTGCGCGAGGCGCTCCACCTGCTGCGCGAGGAGGGGCTGGTCGAGCGGTCCCCGGGCGTGGGCACCACCGTGGCGGGCGAGAAGTATCCCCACGGCCTGCACCGGCTGCTCGGCCTGGCCGAGACCCTGCACGAGCACGGCGAGGTGACCAACCAGGTCAGGACGATGACCCTGATCGAGCCGCCCGCGACGGTCCGCCACCGGCTCGGCCTGCCCACCGGGGAGCAGGTCATCTACCTCGAACGGCTCCGGCTGCTCAACGGCCTGCCGCTCTCCCTGGACCTGACCTACCTGGTCCGCGACGTCGGCGAGCCGCTGTTCGACGCCGATCTCGTGCACAACGACATCTTCGTGCTGCTCGAACAGATCGCGAGCCAGCCGCTCGGCACGGCCGAGCTGACCCTCGAAGCGGTCAACGCCGACCCGCACACCGCCGCCGCCCTCGACGCGCCGCGCGGCGCCGCGCTGCTCATGGTCGAGCGGCTCACGCACCTGGCCGACGGGCGGCCGGTCGACCTGGAGTTCATCCGCTTCAGAGGCGACCGGCTGACCATGCGCGGTCATCTGAACCGCGAACCGGAGGAGAAGCCATGGCACTGATCACCCAGCGGGTCGAGGTCCCCGTGACCATCGACGAGGGACTCTGCATCGACGGCTGCACGCTCTGCGTGGAGGCGTGCCCGCTCGATTCCCTGGCCATCAGCGACGAGACGGGCAAGGCGTACATGCACGTCGACGAGTGCTGGTACTGCGGCCCGTGCGCCGCCAGGTGCCCCGTCGACGCCGTCACCATCAACATCCCCTACCTGCTGCGATGAAGGAACGACCGATGCGCGTGACCCTGGCGGTCCTCACCCTGCTGGCCGCGACCGGCTGCACCGTCGCCGCTCCCGCGTCCGGCCAGGCGGGCGGGCAGGACAGGACGACGGTCGTCGTCGGCTACCAGTCCAAGACCATCAACACCGTGACCGCCGGAACGCTGCTGCGCTCGCTCGGCTACCTGGAGAAGCGACTCGGCGACAAGTACGCCGTCGAGTGGCAGGACTTCGAGACCGGCGCCCCCATCACGGCCAAGATGGTCGCCGGGAAGATCGACATCGGCTCGATGGGCGACTACCCGCTGCTGATCAACGCCTCCCGCACCCAGCACATCCCGGCGGCCCGCACGGAGCTGGTCTCCATCACGGGCTACAACCTGCGCGGCGGCCTCAACATGGTCGTCGTCCCGCCCGGTTCCACGGCGAAGACCCTCACCGACCTGAAGGGCGCCAAGATCTCCGCCAGCGTCGGCTCCGCCGGGCACGGCACGCTCGTCCAGGCGCTGGAACGGGCGGGCCTCGATCCGGCCGCCGACACCGAGATCGTCAACCACCAGCCGGCGGTCGGCTCCTCACAGCTCGAATCCGGCGGCGTCCAGGGCTACGCGCAGTTCGTGGCCTGGCCGGGCCTGCTGGTCTTCCAGGACAAGGGCCGGCTGATCTACGACGGCTCCGCGCTGGACGTGCCCACCTTCCACGGCGTGGTGCTGCGCGAGGCGTACGCCGAGGAACACCCCGAGGTGGTGGACGCCTTCCTCAAGGCGCAGATGGACGCCACCCGCTACCTGCACGAGCACCCCCTGGAGGCCGCCGAGTCCGTGGCGCGGACGACCGGCCTGCCGGCCGAGGTCGTCTACCTCTACAACGGGCGGGGCGGCATCTCCACCTTCGACGTCACGCTCAAGCCACAGCTCAAGGCCGCCCACGAGCACGACGTGCCGTTCCTCAAGCGGATCGGCACCGACTTCCCGGGGGTGGACGTCCCGGCCTTCGTCAACGACACCTACCTGCGCAAGGCGTACGGCGCGGCCTACGACACCGACGTGGCCCGGCTGACGAACCCCGCCGCGATCACCGGCACCGACCCGGTCTGCGGCGGCCCGGTCGACGATCCGAGGACGGCCTCCGAGCTGTGGCCGGCCGGCGCCACCACGACCCGGCCCGCCGCCACGCCGACCTGCCTGCTGCGCCAGATCGCCAAGGCGGGCGACACCGTACGGGCCGCGTACGTCCCGGACACGGTCACCGGCACCAAGTGGTTCGCCGCCGACTCCGTCTGGCTCCGCGACCCCGGCGCCACGGCGAACGCCCGGTTCCTGCCCTTCACCACGCAGGACGGCGCCGACGCCTACCGCGAGGACCACCCGAAGGCCGAGCCGATCTCCTACGAGGCCGCGCTCAAGGCCGCCGAGCAGGGCGGGGACACCTGATGGGCGCCCGGCGGTGGAGCGGGGTGGTCAAGGTGGCCTCGCTCCTGGCGGCGGCGGGGCTGTGGCAGGTGCTCACCGTCACCGACGCACGCCTGTGGCTGGCCTTCGACCGGCTGCCGACGCTGGACGAGATCGCCGGTGAGGCCGCGCGCCGGCTCGCCACCTCGGTCTACTACCTGGACCTGCTGCAGAGCCTGGTGCGCATCCTCACCGGGTTCGGCCTGGCCGCGGTCGTGGGCCTGGCCGTGGGCATCGCCGTCGCCCGCTCGGCCCCCACCCGCGACGTGGTGCTGCCGCTGCTCGAAGCCCTGCGCCCGATCCCGGCGATCGCGCTGGTCCCGGTGGCGATCCTGCTCTTCCCTACCGACGAGCAGGGCATCGTGTTCATCACCTTCGTCGCCGCCTTCTTCCCGATCATGGTCAGCACCCGGCACGCCGTGCGCGCCCTGCCGACCCTGTGGGAGGACGCCGTCAGGACGCTCGGCGGCGGCCGTCGCCACGTGCTCTGGAACGTCGTGCTGCCCGGCATCCTGCCCGGCCTGTTCGGCGGGCTGTCCGTCGGCATGGGCGTGGCGTGGATCTGCGTGATCTCCGCGGAGATGATCTCCGGCGAGTTCGGCGTCGGATACCGCACCTGGCAGTCCTACACGCTCGTCGACTACCCGGCGGTGATCGTCGGGATGGCCACCATCGGCCTGCTCGGCTGGCTCACCTCGGCCGCCATCGAACTCATCGGGCGCAAGGCCACCCGCTGGCTGCCCCGCGCGGAAGGGAGCACCGCATGACGACGCTCGCCCGGCAGGAGAGGACGGCCGGGGCGCAGGCCGGACTCGGGTTCACCCTGGAGTCGCTGACCCTGGGCTACGGGCCCGAGCTGATCCTGCGTGAGATCCAGCTGGAGGTGGTCCCCGGCGAGGTGCTGGTCGTCGTCGGCTCCTCGGGGTCGGGCAAGTCCACGCTGCTCCGGTCGCTGGCGGGCCTGCTCAGGCCGTACAGCGGAAAGGTGCTGGCGGGCGGCGCGGAGGTTGCGGCCACGTCAGGGGACCGCGCGATGATCTTCCAGGACGACGGTCTGCTGCCGTGGCGGACCGTCAGGCGCAACGTCGAGCTGCCGCTGCGCATCCGCGGGATCCCCCGGCGCGAGCGCGCGGCGGCGGCGCACGCCTGGATCGGCCGGGTGGGGCTCGCCGGGTCGGAGAACAAGCTGCCGCGCGAGCTGTCCGGCGGCATGCGGCAGCGCGTCCAGCTCGCCCGCGCCCTCGTCGGCGCGCCCCGCGCCGTGCTGATGGACGAGCCGTTCGGCGCGCTCGACGCCCAGACCCGCGCCCAGATGCAGCGCCTCCTGCTCGACGTGCTGCGCGACACCCGGGCGACCGTGGTCTTCGTGACCCATGACGTGGACGAGGCCCTGCTGCTCGCCGACCGGGTGGTGGTGCTCGAACGGCAGGGCGTCCGCTCGGTGATCGAGGTGCCGGGACCACGCGACCCCGCCGCCGACAGGGGCGAGCTGCGCGCCAGGATTCTGGAGGAACTGTAGATGGAGATCCCCTCGATCGAGGACCGCCTGCACCTGGAGTGCGAGGTGCTCGTCGTCGGCGGCGGCACCGCCGGCACGATGGCCGCGATCACCGCCGCCGAGCAGGGCGCCCGCGTCCTGCTGCTGGAGAAGGCGCACGTACGGCACAGCGGCGCGCTGGCCATGGGCATGGACGGCGTCAACAACGCCGTCATCCCCGGCAAGGCCACGCCCGAGGACTACGTCGCCGAGATCACCCGGGCCAACGACGGGATCGTCAACCAGAAGACGATCTACCAGACGGCCACCCGGGGCCACGAGATGGTCAAGCGCCTCGAACGCTACGGCGTGAAGTTCGAGAAGGACGAGTACGGCGAGTACGCCGTGCGCAGGGTGCACCGCTCGGGCAGCTACGTCCTGCCGATGCCCGAGGGCAAGGACGTCAAGAAGGTCCTCTACCGGGTGCTGCGCCGCCGCGACATCCGGGAGAAGGTGCGCATCGAGAACCGGGTCATGCCGGTCAGAGTGCTCACCGTCGACGGCCGGGCGGCCGGGATCGCCGGGTTCGACACCCGCTCGGGCCGGTTCGTCACCGTTTCGGCCGGGGCGGTCATCCTGGCGACCGGCGCGTGCGGCCGCCTCGGCCTGCCCGCCAGCGGCTACCTGTACGGCACCTACGAGAACCCCACCAACGCCGGCGACGGATACGCCATGGCCTACCACGCGGGCGCGGAGCTCAGCGGCATCGAGTGCTTCCAGATCAACCCGCTGATCAAGGACTACAACGGCCCGGCCTGCGCGTACGTGGCCAATCCGTTCGGCGGCTACCAGGTCAACAGCAAGGGGGAGCGGTTCGTCGACTCCGACTACTGGTCGGGGCAGATGATGGCGGAGGTGGCCGCCGAGATCGACTCGGCCCGCGGGCCCATCTACCTCAAGCTCACGCACCTGCCCGAGGAGACCATCAGCGCGGTGGAGAACATCCTGCACTTCACCGAGCGGCCCACCCGCGGCACCTTCCACGCCGGGCGCGGCCACGACTACCGCACCCACGACGTGGAGATGCACATCTCCGAGATCGGCCTGTGCGGCGGCCACTCCGCCTCCGGGGTGTGGGTGGACGAGCACGGCGCGACCACGGTGCCCGGCCTGTACGCGGCGGGCGACCTCGCCTGCGTGCCGCACAACTACATGATCGGCGCGTTCGTGTTCGGCGACCTCGCCGGCGCGCACGCCGCCGCGCACAACCGGCACGACGGCACCGCCGACGCGCTGCCGGAAGGCCAGATCGCCGACGCGCACGAGCTGATCTACCGCCCGCTGCGCCACCCCGACGGGCCGCCGCAGCAGCAGGTGGAGTACAAACTGCGGCGTTTCGTCAACGACTACATCGCCCCGCCCAAGACCGGCGCCAAGCTGGAGATCGCGCTGGAGTCCTTCGAGCGGATGCGCGACGAGATCGCCTCGATGGGCGCGCGCACCCCGCACGAGCTCATGCGCTGCGCCGAGGTGGACTTCATCCGCGACTGCGCCGAGATGGCCGCCCGCGCCTCGCTCACCCGCACCGAGAGCCGCTGGGGCCTCTACCACGAGCGCGCCGACCTGCCCGCCCGCGACGACGCCGCCTGGCTGTACCACCTGAACCTGCGCAGGCGGTCCGACGGCGCGATGGAGTTCGTCAAGCGGCCGGTGGAGCCGTACCTCGTGCCCGTGCCGGAGTTCACGCCGGCCGGCGGCGAGCCGGTGCCGCTCGGCGCCCAGGCCGCCACGGCGATCCGGCGCGTCACGGCCGCCAGCGCGGAGCGGACCGCGGTCGGGCGCTCGCCCCGGATCCTGGAGCTGAACCGGCTGGCCGAGGAGCAGCCCACGGTGGACCGGCTCGCCCCCTACCTGGCCGACGCCGACCCCAAGGTCCGCCGTGCGGCCATCGCCACGCTCACCGAGACCGTCCCCGAAGGCGCGGGCGCGGCCCTGGTCGCCGCGCTCGCCGACGACCACGGCACGGTACGCCGCGCCGCCGCAGCCGGCCTCCGGGAGCTGGTCGAGGTCCTGCCCGCGACCCCGGCGTTCGGCGCCGCCCTGGCCGAACGCCTGACCAGCGCCGACGCCCTGGTCAGAGCCACCGGCCTGGACGTCCTGCGCGCCCTGCGGCTCGGCGACGCGCACCTCTTCGGCGCGGGCATGGCCGACCCCGACCGCCGGGTGCGCATCGAGGCGATCCGCGGGCTGGTCTCGCTCGACGAGACCGACCGGGTGGCCGCGGCCGCCGCAGACCCGTCCCGCGAGGTCCGGGTCTGGGCCGCCAAGGGCCTCGGCCTCATCGGCAAGCCGTCCCCCGTGCTGGCCCTCCTGGCCGACGACGCCGACCCGCTGGTCAGAGCCGCCGCCCTGGAGGCGTCGGGAGCCGTCGGCGCCCCGCTGGAGGAGCAGGCGCTGCGCGGGCTCACCGCTCCCGACTGGGAGGTGCGCGTCGGCGCGGCCCGCTGCCTGGCCGCCTCGGACCGGCGGACCGCGGTGGCGCCGCTCGCCGCCGCGCTCGCCGACGCCAACCTCGACGTACGCAAGGCGGCCGTGCTCGCGCTCACCCGATGGTCGACGGCGCCCCCTGCCGCCGCCGCACTCCGGGCCGCGCTGTCGGACCCGGACGCCGACGTCCGCGCCTACGCCCGCAAAGCGCTCGACGACCGGCCGGCGAACACCGGGGCGCAGCCCTTCTCCTGATCGCCCGCAGCCAGCACACTGGCGATGTGGCCGATTTCGAGGTGGTTGTCATTGGTACGGGTCCCGGCGGGCAGAAAGCGGCCATCGCCGCGGCGAAGCTCGGCAAACGAGTGGCGGTGGTCGAGAAACGCAACATGATCGGCGGGGTGTGCATCAACACCGGCACCATCCCGTCCAAGACGCTCCGCGAGGCGGTCCTCTACCTCACCGGACTCAACCAGCGGGAGCTGTACGGCGCGAGCTACCGGGTGAAGGACGAGATCACGGTCGCCGACCTCGGGATGCGCACCCAGCACGTGATCGGCCGGGAGATCCAGGTGATCCGGAGCCAGCTGGGCCGCAACCACGTCACCCTCCTGCAGGGAACCGCGCGGTTCCTGGACCCGCACACCATCGGGGTCGTCGACGACGAGGAAGAGAAGAAGATCACGGCCGACAAGATCGTGATCGCCACCGGCACCTCGCCGGCCCGCCCGGCCAGCGTGGAGTTCGACGACAAGACCGTCATCGACTCCGACGCGATCCTGCATCTGGAGAAGGTGCCCGAGACGCTCGTGGTGGTGGGCGCCGGGGTCATCGGCATCGAGTACGCCTCCATGTTCGCGGCGCTCGGCACCAAGGTCACCGTCGTGGAGCGGCGCGAGCGGATGCTGGACTTCTGCGACCTGGAGATCGTCGAAGCGCTGAAGTACCACCTGCGGGACCTCGCGGTGACCTTCCGGTTCGGCGAGACCGTGGCCGCCGTCGAGCGGAGGTCCCGGGGCGCGCTGACCGTCCTGGAGAGCGGCAAGCGCATCCCCGCCGACTGCGTCATGTACTCGGCCGGCCGCCAGGGCCGCACGGCCGAGCTGTGCCTGGAGGCCGCCGGGCTGGAGGCCGACGACCGGGGCCGGATCGCGGTGGACGAGAACTACGCCACCACGGTCCCGCACATCTACGCGGTGGGCGACGTCATCGGCTTCCCGGCGCTGGCCGCGACCTCGATGGAGCAGGGCAGGCTGGCCGCCCAGCACGCCTGCGGCGAACCGGTGGGGGAGATGCACCACCTGGCGCCGATCGGGATCTACACCATCCCGGAGATCAGCTTCGTCGGGAAGTCCGAGGACGAGCTCACCCGGGACAAGATCCCGTTCGAGGTCGGCATCTCGCGCTACCGCGAACTGGCCAGAGGACAGATCATCGGCGACTCGTACGGCATGCTCAAGCTGCTGGTCTCCACCGAGGACCGGCGGCTGCTCGGCGTGCACGTGTTCGGCACCGGGGCCACCGAGCTGGTGCACATCGGGCAGACGGTCATGGGCTGTGGCGCGACGGTCGACTACCTGGTCAACGCCGTGTTCAACTACCCGACCCTGGCGGAGTCGTACAAGGTGGCGGCGCTGGACGCGACGAACAAGATGCGGGTGATCGCCCGGCTGACCGCCGACCTGTGACAGCCGCCGCCGCGCCCGCGACCGGCTAGTCGCCGCCCGAGGTGGTGCGGCGGCCGCGGGCCGGCGGCTTCTTGCGGCCCGCCACCAGCGTGTCGCCCTGAGCGGGCTCGTCGGAGGGGGCCGGGGCGGAGTCCGTACGGCGCGGCCTGGCGTGCGGAGCGGTGTCCTCCAGCGAGACGTCCGGGTCGGCCGCCTTGGCGGGCGGCTCCTTCTTGGCGGCGTCCCTGGTGGTGTCCTTGGTGGCGTCCTTCGTCGCGGCGGTCCCGGCGTCGGAGGTCTTCGTGACGGGGTCGGCGGCCGGTTTCGACGGCTCGCGCAAGGAAGCGATCACCGCGTCGGCCTCATGGTCGGCCGCGAACTCGCTGGCCGCCTCCGACTCCCTGCGCCTGATCACCACCATGTGGTCCACGGAGATCCGCCCCGCGCCCACCACGGCCAGCAGCAGCGAGGCCGCGCCCAGCAGGATCAGCTCGTTGAGGGTGATGGGATTGAGCGGCGGCGCCACCCACAGGACCGCGACCGCCTCGGCGAACAGGATCAGCCCCGTCACCGACACCATCAGCCCCGCGATCAGCAGCGCGCCGCCGATCAGCTCGGTGAGCATGGTGATCGTGGCCCAGGCGCGGGGGGCGGGTGCGCCCTGCCCCTGGAACTGCACGCCGGTCTGCGTCAGGCCGATCTCGAGCTTGCGCCAGCCGTTGGCGAAGAAGATGCCGCCGACACCTAACCGGGCGACGATCGCGGCGAGATCACGCAGGGTCTGCTTCACGGTTGTTGTCTGCCCTGATCGGGACATCACACACCTCTATCACGACGGAGCAGCGTGGCCACGGCCAGGGCGGTCAGGCTGAGCAGGATGACGCTCACGACCACGGTCGTGTGCAGGGCGTTGACGAAGGCCCAGCGGGCCGCGTCGAGTAGGGCGCTGCCCGCGCTGCCGCCCACCTGGTCCGCCACGTGGGCGGCGCCGGCCAGCGACTGCCTGGCCTGGTCCATGCCGGGCTCCGGCACCCCCGGCACGGTGCGCAGGGCGGGGGCGTACACGATCGTGGTGATCGTGCCGAGGACGGCGACGCCGAGGCCGGCGCCCAGTTCGTAGGCCGTCTCCTCGATGGCGGCGGCGCCGCCGGCGTGGGACTCGGTGGCCGACGACATGATCGTGTCGGAGGCGGCGAGCAGGGAGACCTGGACGCCGAAGCCGATGCCCACGAAGCAGCACGCGAGCATGACGGGATGGCCCTCGACGCCCCAGGTCAGCGTGGGCATGAGGGAGAGCGCGACGAGGCCGAGGCCGCCGCTCATGGTGGCCCGCATGCCGATCCTGGGCAGGATGTGCGCCGCGGCCAGCCCTCCGGCGATGGCCGACAGCACCAGCGGGAGCATCCGGAGCGCGGCGCGTACCTCACTGTCGCCGAGCACGAGCTGCAGATACTGCGCCAGCATGAGCTGCAGGCCCACCAGCGCGAACACGCCGAACAGCACGCCGGCCACGCCGGTGGTGAACTCACGGCTCCGGAACAGGCCCACCTCCAGCAGCGGCGTGGTCAGCCGGGTCTGCCGCCTGACGAACCAGACCAGCAGCGCCACCCCGCTCAAGAAGACGGCCACGGCGGCGCCCAGCGGCATCAGGCTGCCCGAGCCCGCCTCCTTGAGCCCGAAGGCGAGCGCCAGGATGCCGAGCACGGACAGGACGGCGCTCAGCCCGTCCCAGGGCCGCTCGCTCCGCTCCCGCGAGTCCGGGAGCAGGCGCGCTGCGGCGGGCAGCAGCACGAGCAGGATCGGCACGTTGATCAGGAAGACCGCACCCCACCACCAGCCGACGAGCAGGCCGCCGACGAGCGGCCCGAGCGCGGCCCCCGCGGCGGCGACCGCGCTCCAGACGCCCAGGGCGATGGCCCGTTCGCGACGGTCGGTGAACACCTGCCGGATCAGCGACAGCGTGGCCGGCATGATCATCGCGCCGCCCACGCCGAGCAGCGCCCTGGAGAGGATCAGGGCCAGCGGGGTGGTGGAGGCGGCCGCCGCCGCCGAGGCGACGCCGAACAGCACGAACCCCGCGAGGACGAGTCGTTTTCGCCCGTAGCGGTCGCCGAGCGTGCCGAACATGATCAGCAGCGGCGCCACGACCAGCGAGTAGACGTCGACGATCCACAGCAACTGGACCGCCGACGGCTCCAGGGCGGCGGTGAGGGCGGGGACCGCGATGTGCAGCACGGTGGCGTCGACGGTGATGAGCAGAAGACTCAAGCAGAGCAGGGCCAGGATGACCCAGCGGTTGTCCCGCTGCTCGGGATCGGGGCGCCGTGCGATGCGAGCGGCCTGTGTGACGGTCATGGACCTCCTTGCAGGCCGATCAGTTCACAGCAGGCCCACATGAACTTGCGTGGCAGCTTAGGCCATGTCACGCAATGGGTGTAGCGGTATCGAATGATCCACCGGCGGTCGATACCTCTCTAGAGAGATACAGCCATATGTCGGGATCTATTCAGCGTCCATCAGTCGACCGATCATGGCTGTCGTGGGGACCGACGGCACGGATGGCGAGAGCGGCACATCCGACCGGTCGCCACGTGACTGGTGCGCCCAAGCCGTCACCATGTTATCCGCCGGTCGCGCGGACAGCGCCCTGGCCGCCGCCAGCGCCGCGACCCACCTCGATCCCGCCAGCGAGTGGGCCTATCGCCTGGTCAGCCTCGCGCAGGAGCGCATCGGGCGGCTGCCGGACGCCGTCGACTCCGCCGAACGGGCGGTGCTCCTCGCACCCGGCTCGTGGGCGGCCCGCCTGCGCCTGGGCGCCGTGCTGCGCCACGTCCCCGGCCGCTGGGACGAGGCCGCCGAGCAGGCCGCGCTCGCCGCGCGGTTCGCCCCGGAGGAGCCGGACACGCACGTCCTGGTCGCCGACCTCGACCTGCTCCGCGCCGAGCACGCCGAGGCCGCGCGCGGATACCGCCAGGCGCTGCGCCTGGACCCGCTGCACCCGCAGGCCCACGTCAACCTCGGCCTGACGCTGCTGCGCTGGGAGCGGTCCAGGACGCACCACGACCCGGCCTGGCCGATCGACCCCCGCGAGACCGGCTGGGCCAGGAGGGCCCTGGAGGTGTGGTCCCGCCAGACCCGCCTGCTGGTCGCCGTCGCGACCGCCGCCGTCGCGGTGGCCGCACTCGTCTTCGACCGGGGGCCGCAGGCGGAGCTGGGCGGCCTGGCCGTGCTCGTGCTGCTGGCCGCGCTCACGGTACGGCAGGCCCGCCGGGTCCGGGCGTGGGCCTGGGTGCCGGCCATGCTGGGGCGCGATCCGTGGTTCGGGGCGCCGGTCGCGGGCGGCGTCGTGGCGGTCGTCGCGTTCGCCGGGTGGCTGGCGCTGGCCTCGGCGCCGGCGGGGATCGCCGTGGTGCCCGGCCTGCCGGCCGGTGGGCTGCCCTGGGCGGGCCTGCTCTGGGCCGGGCTGGGCGGCCTCGCGGTGCTCGGCTGGCCGGCGCTGGCCGCCGTACGCGCACTCGCGGAAACCTGGCGTGGCCACCCCCTACGCGCCCTGACCCACTTCCAACAGGCCGCCACCGAGCGCACGACGCCCGGGAACGAGGGGGACCGTCCCGAGGGTCTCAGCCCGGGAGGGCGTGCGGAACTCGGGGACGCGGGTGAGCGTCCTGGAGAGGTCCGAAGGCGTACGGATATGGGCGAGCGTTCCTTGGATGTCGGTGCGGGGGAGCGTGCGGGGCGGCGGAACGCGGGGGTGACCTTGTGGGTTCTGCTCGGCCGTACCTGGTCGGTGCTGGTGCCGTTGGGGTGTGCGGCTCTGGTGGTGGAGCCGCGGGCCGCCGTCGTGGCGCTGGCGGTGCCGTACCCGATGCTGCGCGCCTGGCGCGCCACCCGGCACGGGCGCGACCGCTGGGTGGCGGTCGCGGGCGGGCTGACCGTGCTGGCGGCGGTGGGGTGCGCGGCCGGGGGCGGGCTCGGGCTGGTCTGGGGGTGGCGGGTGGGATTCGGCGCGCTCGGCGCGGTGGCGGCCGTGTTCGCGTTGCGGACCGCGCGGTCCTGGTGGAAGGGGGTGCCCGGCCCGTGGCGCGCCTCGCTGATCATGTGTGAGCTGCCCATGGGGGCCGAGCCGACCGTCGTGCTCACGTCACAGGCGCGGCAGGCGTTCGGCTATGCCAGGACCGTCGTGCTGGCCTACGGCGACGCCCTGGGGCCCAGGGTGGTGGGCGCGGTGGCCACGATCACCGCCTCGGGCGAGCTCAAGGTGATCGCCGGGCCGCAGGCGTGGGAGGCGATCGAGGCCGACCCGAGCGTGTCGGTGTTCGCCGCAGACCCCCTGCAGCGCAGGCACTGGGTCGAGGTGCGGGGCGTCGCGCTGGCCGGCTCGGACGTCCTGCGTGTCACTCCCAAGAAGGTGCTCGTCGGGGAGTTCCCCGGGCGGCATCAGCGCCGCTAGCTAGAATCTTGTTCTATGCGAGTTCTGCGCACGCCCGAAGAGCGCTTCGCCGGCCTGCCCGGCTTCCCCTACGAACCCCGCTACGCCGAGGTGCCCGACGGCCTGCGGATGGCCTACGTCGAGGCCGGGCCCGCCGACGGGGAGCCGGTGGTCCTGCTGCACGGCGAGCCCTCCTGGTCGTTCCTCTACCGCGACGTCATGCGGGAGCTCGCGGCGGCCGGGCTGCGCGCGATCGCCGTCGACCTCGTGGGATTCGGCCGCTCCGACAAGCCAGCCGACGTCGGCGACCACAGCTACGCCGGGCACGTGGAGTGGACCCGCTCCCTGCTGTACGACGCGCTCGGCCTGACCGGTGTCACCCTGGTCGGCCAGGACTGGGGCGGCCTGATCGGCCTGCGCCTGGCCGCCGAGCATCCCGATCGCGTCGCCAGGATCGTCGCCGCCAACACGGGCTTGCCGACCGGTGACATTCCCATGCCCGAGGTGTGGCACCGGTTCAAGGACGCGGTGATCAGCGCGCCCGCCCTGGACATCGCCCGGTTCGTCCAGTCCGGCTGCGTCACCGAGCTGCCGCCCGAGGTCCGCGCCGCCTACGACGCCCCCTTCCCCGACGAGACGTACAAGGCGGGACCGCGAGCCATGCCGCCGCTCGTGCCCGCCACGCCCGACGACCCGGCCGCGCCCGCGAACCGCGCCGCCTGGCAGATCCTCACCACGCTCGACCGGCCGTTCCTCGTCGTCTTCTCCGACAGCGACCCGATCACCGGCGGCATGGCGCCCATTCTGCGCAGGTCGATGCGGGGAGCGGCGGGCCGGGCCCACCCGGTGATCAACGGCGCGGGGCACTTCCTCCAGGAGGACGCGGGCACCGAACTCGGGCGGCACATAGCGGCTTTCGTGACCTCCACCTAGCGTGTCAGGTCCGCCCAACCGACGGTCCGGTGCGGTATAACCAGGGGCGGACCGGGGAGGCGTGATGCAGGAGTCCAGCAGGACCCGAACCGCGGGACGGGCCGCGATGCGGGATCTGTTCGAACAGGTGCGGCAGCGTTACTTCCGGCTTCCACCGGCCGTCCGGCGCGTGCTGTACGTAGCGGTCCTGATCGGCGCGGTCGGCCTGGCCGCCGCGCTCGGCGGCGACCTCGTCAACACCTTCCTGATCACCGGGGCGGTGCTCTGCTTCGTCGCGCTCACCCTGCGCTTCCCGCGTGCCGCCGCGACCGCGCTGGTCGTCGTGGGCTGGTGCGTGTTGCTCCCCGTCTTCATGATGCTCTTCCCGGTTCCGTCCATGGCCCCCACGCTGCTGCTCGTGCTGGCCCTGCCGGTGGCCGCCGGCGCCCACCTGATCCGCTGGGTGACGCCGTGGGTGTCCGCGCTGCTCGCCTTCGTGGCCGCCGGCGCGCTCGCCGCCGCGCTCTCGCTGGTCTCGGCCGACCTCGCGGTCTGGGTCGCCTACGGCGCCGCCGCCGCCGTCCTCGGCTACCGCTTCCTGCTCGCCCGCAGGGCCAGGTCCGAGATGAGCGCCGAGGAGCAGGTACGCGTACGGGCGCGTGAGGGCAGGCCGGAGCCGGCCCCCGACAAGCAGCCGGCGCTGCCCCAGATCTCCGTCGAGGAGGCGCTCGCCGAGCTCGACAGCATGATCGGCCTGGCCCCGGTCAAGGAGCAAGTCCGCTCGATCGCCGCCTCCATCGAGGCGTCCCGGCTGCGCGCCGAGGCCGGCTACACCGCTGGGCGTCCCACCAGGCACTTCGTCTTCCTCGGCCCGCCCGGCACCGGCAAGACCAGCGTGGCGCGCACCCTCGCGAAGATCTTCTACGCGTTCGGCCTGCTGGAGACGCCCTACGTGGTCGAGGGGCAGCGGGCCGACCTGGTCGGCGAGTTCCTCGGCGCGACCGCGATCAAGACCAACGAACTGGTGGACAAGGCGCTGGGCGGCGTGCTGTTCATCGACGAGGCCTACGGCCTGGTCAACTCCGGGGACGGCCAGCCCGACCGGTTCGGCGCCGAGGCCGTGCAGACGCTGCTCAAGCGGGCCGAGGACGACCGTGACCGGCTGATCATCATCCTGGCCGGCTACGAGCAGGAGATGACCTCGTTCCTGTCCAGCAACCCCGGCCTGGCCAGCAGGTTCGCCACCAGGGTGCGCTTCCCCACCTACTCGGCGGGCGAGCTGGCCGAGATCACCGAGCTGCTCCAGCGCCGCCGTGGTGACGCGATGGGCCCCGAGGCCAAGGTCAAGCTCCTCGCCCGGTTCGAGGACGTACACCGGCGGGGGCTCGTCGACGAGCTCGGCAACGCCAGGTTCGCGCGCAGCCTCGTCGAGGCGGCCGCCCAGGCCCGCGACGTGCGGGTGGTGGGCGCGGGCGGCACGCCGACCACCGAGGACCTGGTGACGACCACGACCGCCGACGTGACCAAGGCCTTCGACGAGCTGACCGCGCGCTTCCGGGGCTACGTGGCCACTCCCACGCTGGAGGAGGCGCTGGCCGATCTCGACAGGATGGCCGGGCTCGCGCCGGTCAAGCGGCAGGTGCACGCGATCGCCGCGCAGCTCCAGGTGGCCCGCATGCGGCAGGAGCGCGGGCTGCCCACTCCGGCCCAGACCCGCCACTTCGTGTTCGTCGGCCCGCCCGGCACCGGCAAGACCACCGTCGCCAGGGTCGTCGGCCGCGTCTTCGCCGCGCTCGGCCTGCTGGCCAGGCCCGACGTGGTGGAGGCGCACCGGGCCGATCTGGTCGGCCAGCATCTCGGCGCGACCGCGATCAAGACCAATGAGCTGGTGGACCGGGCGCTGGGCGGCGTGCTGTTCATCGACGAGGCCTACAGCCTGGTCAACCCCGGCTACTCCGGCGGCGACGCGTTCGGCGCCGAGGCCGTGCAGACGCTGCTCAAGCGGGCCGAGGACGACCGCGACCGGCTCGTCATCGTGCTGGCCGGCTACCAGCGCGAGATGGACGCCTTCCTCGCCACCAACCCCGGCCTGGCCAGCAGGTTCAGCCAGCGGGTGACGTTCCCCAGCTACTCCCCGGCCGAGCTGTCGGAGATCGCCGTGCTGCTGGCCGAGGAGGCCGGCGACCGCTTCGACGACGACGCGCTGAGCGACCTCGACGAGGTCTTCGCCTGGGTGTGCGACGAGCGGCTGATCGACGGTCTCGGCAACGGCAGGTTCGCCAGGTCGCTGTTCGAGCGCGCGGCCATGCGCCGCGACGTGCGCCTGGCCGCGCTGGCCTCGACCGGCGAGTCCACCAGCTCCGCCGAGCTGACCACCATCACCAGCGACGACGTCCGCACCGCCGTGGACGAACTTTCCGGACGCTAACCAGACACCTCTTTGGCACATGCGTGCGCCCACATGCTCACTTGGTGTAGCAATATGGCGACACAGAGTGTGTGAGGAGGGGCGATGGCGGGGTTCCTGGCCCGCAGGCTGCTCGGCTCCGTGCTGCTGGTGGCCGTGGCGGTCAGCCTCGCCTACCTGCTGGCGGCCGGCGCGCTCGACCCGCGCTCCAACTACGCCGACCGCACCCCGAAGCCGCCGCCCGCCGTCGTCGACGCGCGGCTCACCGTGCTCAACCTCAACGACCGCACCCCACTGCTGGAGCGCTACCTCACCTGGGCGGGCGGGGTGCTGCGCGGCGACTTCGGCAGGAGCGTGACGGGCTCGCCGGTCAACGAGGACCTCGCGCGGCGGGCCGGCGTCACCTTCCGGCTGGTCCTGCTCGGGCTGGTGTGCGGGAGCGTGCTCGGCGTGCTCTGCGGCGCTTACGCCGCGGTCAGGCAGTACGGCTGGTTCGACCGGCTGTCGACGGCCCTGGCCTTCGTGCTGCTCGCGGTGCCCGTGGTGGTGCTGGCCAACGTGGCGATCCTGGCCGGCACCTGGGTCAACGACCATGTCTTCGGCCACCGGGTGCTCCTGGTCGGCGGTGAGTACACCGCGGGGCTCGACGCCGGGTTCTGGGGCTCGCTGCTGGACCGGCTGCAGCATCTCGTGCTGCCGACGATCACGCTGTCGCTCGGGCTGGTCGCGGTGTTCAGCCGCTACCAGCGCAACATGATGCTCGACGTGCTCGGCGCCGACTTCGTCCGCACCGCCATGGCCAAAGGGCTGAGCAGGCGCAGAGCGCTCATCCGGCACGGGCTGCGGACGGCGCTGATCCCCGTGGTGACCTACTTCGCCTTCACCTTCGGCGCGCTGCTCACCGGCGCCACCTTCACCGAGAAGATCTTCGGCTGGCACGGGCTGGGGGAGCGCCTGATCAGCTCGATCTTCACCAACGACGTCAACACCGTGGCCGCCATCGCCTGCCTCGCCGCGGTCGCCGTGCTCTGCGCCTCCTTCGCCGCCGACCTGCTGCACGCCGTGCTTGATCCACGGGTGCTCGATCCCCGGGTGAGGGGCGCCGGATGACGCTGTCGGAGGAGGAGCTCGCCGAGGAGCGCACCGGGTCCGCCACGGCTCGGGCCGCCCCGCCTTCCCGGCTCAGGGTGGTGGCCGGGCGGTTCTTCGCCTCCCGGCAGGGGCGGATCGGGTTCGCGGTGCTCGCCCTGATGTTCGCGCTCGCGTTCGCCGGGCCGCTGTTCAGCCCGTGGACCTACACCGACAAGGACTTCCTGGCCTTCCTGCGGCCGCCGTCGGCCGGCCACTGGTTCGGCACCTCGCAGACGGGCGCCGACGTCTACGCGATGACGCTGCGCGGCATGCAGCGGTCGCTGCTCGTCGGCCTGCTCGCGGCGCTGGTGTCCACGGCGCTGGCCGCCCTGGTGGGCGCCTTCGCCGGCTACTTCCTCGGCTGGACCGACCGGGTGCTGAGCCGGCTCACCGACCTGCTGCTCGTGCTGCCCGCCTTCCTCATCCTGGCGATGATGTCGCCGCTGTTCGGCGACGGGCAGTGGCCGCTGTTCGTGCTCATGCTGGCGCTGTTCCTGTGGATGGTCACCTCGAAGATCACCCGGGGGATGACGATCTCGCTGAAGCAGCGGGAGTTCATCCAGGCGGCCCGCTTCATGGGCGTGCCACCGATGAAAATCATCTTCTCTCATGTGCTGCCCAACCTGTCGTCGCTGCTGATCGTCGACGCCACTCTGAACGTCAGCGCGGCCATCCTCACCGAGACCTCTCTGTCCTACTTCGGCTTCGGCATCCAGCCGCCCGACGTCTCCCTCGGCACGCTCATCGCCGACGGCTCCAGGACCGCCGTCTACGCGCCGTGGACGTTCTGGTTCGCCGCCGGGCTGCTCGTGATCACCGTGCTCGCGGTCAACCTCGTCGGTGACGCGCTGCGCGACGCGTTCGACCCCACCGCCAGGAGGTCACGATGAGCCCGGTCCTGGAGGTCGAGCGCCTGGAGGTCTCCTTCGGCGACGTACGCGCCGTGCGCGGGCTGAGCTACACCGTGCGGCAGGGCGAGGTGCTCGGCATCGTCGGCGAGTCCGGCTCCGGCAAGTCGGTGGCCGCCGCCGCCGTCATGGGGCTGCTGCCGCGCGGGGCCAGGGTCGGCGGCTCGGTCCGGCTGCACGGCAGGCAGCTGATCGGCGCCCCCGAACGGGAGCTGACGGCCTTCCGGGGCAAGACCGTGTCGATGGTCTTCCAGGACCCGCTGTCCGCCCTCACGCCCGTCTACCGGGTCGGCGACCAGATCGCCGAGGCCGTGCGCGTGCACCAGAAGGTCAGCAAGGAGCAGGCCCTGGTCAAGGCCGTCGACCTGCTCGACCTGGTCGGCATCCCGGACCCGGGGAAGAGGGCGCTGGCCTTCCCGCACGAGTTCTCCGGCGGCATGCGGCAGCGCGTGGTGATCGCGATGGCCATCGCCAACGACCCGGACGTCATCATCTGCGACGAGCCCACGACCGCGCTCGACGTCACCGTCCAGGCCCAGGTGCTGGAGGTGCTCAAGACGGCGCAGCGCACGACGGGCGCGGCCATCGTCATGATCACGCACGACCTCGGGGTGGTGGCCGGCTTCGCCGACCGCGTGCTCGTGATGTACGCGGGCCGCCCGGTCGAGGTGGGGGACGTGGACGACGTCTATTACCGCACCCGCATGCCGTACACCGTGGGTTTGCTCGGCTCGGTGCCGCGCGTCGACGCCGGCGGGCGGCGGGCGCTGGTGCCGATCGACGGCCACCCGCCCGCGCCCGCCGCGCTCCCGCCCGGCTGCCCGTTCGCGCCACGCTGCCCGATGCGGGTCGAGGCGTGCGACGACCGGGAGCCGCCGCTGTTCGAGGTCGGGGCGGGGCACCAGGCGGCCTGCATCCGCTGGGACGCGGTACGACCGTGGGCGGACGAAGACGGTGCGGTACGACCGTGGGCGGACGAAGACGGTGCGGTACGACCGTGGGCGGGCGGAGACGGCGCGGTGCGGCCGTGGGCGCGTGACGGCGGGGTGGCCCGGCCGGCAGCGGATGGCGCGGGGTGGCCGGTGGCGCGCGGGCGGCGGCGGGTGCTGGAGGTCGACGGCCTGGTCAAGCACTATCCGGTGGTCAAGGGCGCGATCCTCAAGCGCCGGGTCGGCACCGTGCACGCGGTGGCGGGCGTCAGCTTCGACATCCGCGAAGGCGAGACCCTGGGCCTGGTCGGCGAGTCCGGCTCCGGCAAGACCACGGCGCTGACGCAGATCCTCGAGCTGGCCCAGCCGCAGGAGGGGCGGGTCGTGGTGCTCGGCAGGGACACCGCCCGGCTCACCCGCGAGCAGCGCACCGCGATCCGGCGTGACATGCAGGTGGTCTTCCAGGACCCGCTGGCCTCCCTCGACCCCCGCATGACGATCTACGACATCCTGGCCGAGCCGCTGCGCACGCACCGCAGGCAGGCGCCGGGGCCGAGGGTGTCCGAGCTGCTGGACCTGGTCGGCCTGGATCCCTCCCACGCCGCCCGCTACCCGCAGGACTTCTCCGGCGGCCAGCGGCAGCGGATCGGCATCGCCCGCGCGCTCGCGCTGGAGCCCCGGCTGCTGGTGCTGGACGAGCCCGTCTCCGCGCTCGACGTGTCGATCCAGGCCGGCGTGATCAACCTGCTCGACGCGCTGCGGGCAAGGCTGGGCCTGTCCTATCTGTTCGTCGCGCACGACCTGGCCGTGGTGCGCTACCTCGCCGACCGGGTGGCCGTGATGTACCTCGGCAGGATCGCCGAGATCGGCCGGGTCGAGGCCGTGTACGGGACCCCCGCCCACCCCTACACCCAGGCGCTGCTGTCGGCGATCCCGCTGCCCGACCCGGTCCGCGAACGCGCCCGCGAGCGGATCCTGCTCGAAGGCGACCTGCCGGACCCGGCCCACCCGCCGTCGGGCTGCCGCTTCCGCACCCGATGCCCGAAGTTCGCCGGGGTGCTGACCGGTGCGGAGCGCAGCCTGTGCGTGGACGCCGAACCCGAGATCCGCACCCTCGGCGAGGACCAGGGCGCTGCCTGCCACTACGCCGAGAAGCTCGCAGTCGTCTAGATCCGGAGGAGCCCGCCCATGAAAGCACCTCGCCTGGCCGTCGCCGTGACCGTCGCGCTGTCCCTGACGGCATGCGGCGGAGGCGGCCCGGGAGGGGGCAGCGGCGGGCCCGGCGGCGGCGATGAGACGATCAAGGCGTCCGACATCAACCCGCAGCCCCGTCCCCTGGTCAAGGACGGCGGGACACTGCGCTGGGGCATCAGCGAGTTCCCCTCCCAGTGGAACCGCAACCACGTCGACGGCAACCTCGCGATGGCCGCCGTGATCAGCGACGCCCTGCTGCCGTCGCCGTTCGTCTCCGACGACAAGGCGCGGATCACCGTCAACCGCGACTACCTCCTCGACGCCACGGTCACCCGGCGGGCGCCGAAGCAGGTCGTCACCTACCGGCTCAACCCCGAGGCCAGATGGTCCGACGGGCAGCCCATCACCTGGGCCGACTACCACGCCCAGTGGCACGCGCTGAAAGGCGGCGACCCGGACTTCCACATCGTCTCCTCCACCGGCTACCAGGACATCTCGAAGGTGACGCGGGGCCGGAACGACCACGAGGTCGTGGTGACGTTCGCCAGGCCCTTCGGCGACTGGAAGGCGCTCTTCAGCCCGCTGCTGCCCGCCTCGACCAACAAGACGGCCGAGGCCTTCAACACCGCCTGGCTCAACGAGATCCCCGTGACGGCCGGGCCGTTCACGTTCGGCGGCTTCGACCAGACCGCCAAGACCATCACCATCGTGCGCGACGACAACTGGTGGGGCGACCGGGCCAAACTCGACCGGATCATCTACCGCGCCGCCGAGCAGGACTCGCTGATGGGCATGTTCGGCAACGGCGAACTCGACATCGCCGACGTCGGCACCTCGGCGCCCGACTACGCCCGCGCCCGGTCCACCCCCGGCGCGCAGGTGCGGCAGGCCGCGGGCCCCGACTTCCGCCACCTCACCTTCAACGCCTCCAGCGACCTGCTGCAGGACGTGCGCGTTCGGCAGGCCGTCCAGCTCGGCATCGACCGGCAGGCCATCGCCCGATCCGACCTGCAGGGCCTCGACTGGCCGAGCACGCCGCTGAACAACCACTTCTTCATGAACACCCAGCAGGGCTACCAGGACAACGCCGGCGACCTCGGCGCCTACGACCCCGAACGGGCCAAGCGCCTGCTCGACCAGGCGGGCTGGAAGCTGACCGGCTCCGTACGGCAGAAGAACGGCCGCCCGCTCGACCTGCGCTTCGTCGTCCCGTCGGGGGTGCAGCTCAGCAAGGCCGAGGGCGAACTGGCACAGAGCATGCTCACCCGGATCGGGGTGAAGCTCTCCCTCCAGGTGGTGCCGAGCGACGACTTCTTCAGCAAGTACGTGATCCCCGGCAACTTCGACATCACCCCGTTCGCCTACATCGGCACCCCGTACCCCTTGTCCAGCAGCTACGGCGTGTACGCGAACTCGCCCGACGGCACGACGTGGAACGCCAACTTCGGCCGCGTCGGGTCCGAAGCCATCGACACCGCCATGGATCGGGCGGCCCAGAACCTGGACCCGGAGCAGGCGCGCGCCGAAGCCAACGCGGCCGACAAGCTCATCTGGCAGCAGGCGAGCGTCCTGCCGCTCTACCAGCGGCCGCAGCTGGTGGCGGTGAAGGAGACCTTGGCCAACGTGGGCGCCCGCGGCTTCCACCGGCTCCGCTACCAGGACATCGGCTTCCTCCGCTGACGGTCCGACCTGCCGGCGTTCCCCACCGGGCTGGTTTGTCGGTGTCGGCATCACCCCTCTGCTGGTTTGTCGGTGTCGGCATCACCCCTCTGCTGGTTTGTCGGTGTCGGCGTGTAGAAGTGGGCGGGTGACTATTCAGGTGACCTGGCCCCAGATCCTGGCCTGGCGGCTGCGCAGGCAGTTCGTGAGCGGGCCCGGCGCCTCCGGTGCCGTGGAGGTCGCCGGCAGGTTGTGCGGTGTGCAGGCGCAGGTGCCCTCCTCCGCCCAGCTCGCCGTCGCGGTCAGGAGCGCCGAGCCCGACCCCGGCGGCGTCGACCGGGCCCTGTGGGCCGACCGTACTCTCGTCAAGACCTGGCTCATGCGCGGCGGCACCCTGCACCTCGTGCCCGCCGGCGACCTGGCCGACCACTGCTCTGCCCTCAGCACGCTCCGGTTCTGGGAGAAGGGGTCCTGGCAGCGCGGCCACGGCGTCACCGCCGCCGAGATGGCCGCGATCATCGAGGCCGTCCCGCAGGTTCTCGGCGACGTGCCGAAGACCAGGCAGGAGCTGGTCGACGCGGTGGTCGGGCTGACCGGGGACACCCATCTCCGGGAGGCGCTCACCTCCGGCTGGGGCGTGCTGCTCAAGCCACTCAGCAGGCTCGGCGAGCTGTGCTACGGCCCGCCCAGCGAGGGCAGGGTCACCTTCACCGCGCCGCGTCACTGGCTGCGCGGCTGGCCGGCGGAGCTGCCGCCGCAGGAGGAGGCGGGCCTGCGGGTGGCGCGCGCGTTCCTGGCCGCCCACGGGCCGGCGACGCCCGAGATGTTCGACGCCTGGCTCTTCGGCGGCACCGCCAGGAAGGCCGTGCTCAAGGGATGGTTTCGGGACCTCGCGCCCGAGCTGACCGAGGTGGAGGCGGACGACGGCCGCACCCCGCTGGCCCTGACCGCTCACCTGGACGCGCTGACCGCCACCCGGCCCTCGGACGAGGTGCACCTGTTGCCGGGCTTCGACCAGTTCATCCTCGCCGCGCCCCGTGCTCTGGAGGCCCTCATCCCGGCGGCGGTGAAGACGAAGGTCAGCCGACAGGCAGGCTGGATCTCCCCTGTGGTGATCTACCGGGGGAGGGTCACGGGAGTGTGGGAGGCCAAGGACGGTCAGGTCGCCACGGACCTGTTCGAGCCGGTGCCACCGGACCAGCTGAAGGCGGCCGTCACCCGCATCGAGTCGCTGCTGCGGCCTCCGCACTGAGCGGAGAATGTCGGGGCCCAGCAGGAGTCGTCCATAGGCAGGGCGGGTTCGCCGAGGGAACCGGTGGGCGAGGTCGTGGACCCAGCGTGGATCGCCTGGGGCTGGGAGGGCGATCGTGGGACACTTGGCCGTATGTTGCGCCCGTTCCGCCAGGTCGACGTGTTCACTGAGACGCCCTACCACGGCAACCCGCTCGCCGTCGTGCTCGACGCCGCCGGGTTGAGCACCGAGGAGATGGCGCGGTTCGCCAACTGGACCAACCTGTCCGAGACCACGTTCCTGCTCCCGCCCACCACGCCCGAGGCGGACTACCGGGTCCGCATCTTCACCCCCTCCAGCGAGCTGCCCTTCGCCGGGCATCCCACGCTCGGCAGCTGCCACGCCTGGCTGGAGACCGGCGGCGTCCCCCGCGACCCGCGCACGGTCGTCCAGGAGTGCGGCGCCGGGCTGGTCCGCATCCGCGACGAGGGCGCCTGGCACGCCTTCGCCGCGCCGCCGCTGCTGCGGTCGGGGCCGGTGGAGGAAGGCCTCCTGGCAGAGCTCGCCCAGGCACTCGGCATCGGCAGGGACGAGATCGTCGACGCCGAGTGGGCCGACAACGGCCCCGGCTGGGTGGCGCTCCTGCTCAGGGACGCTGACGCGGTGCTCGCCCTGAAGCCGGGGTCGGTCCCGGCGGACATCGGCGTCGTCGGGCTCTACCCGCCGGGATCGCCGCACGCCTACGAGGTGCGAGCGTTCTTCCCCCTCGGGGGCAGCACGACGGAGGACCCGGTCACCGGCAGCCTGAACGCCTCCGTCGCCCAGTGGCTGCTGCGCACCGGCCGCGTCACCGCCCCCTACACCGCCCGCCAGGGCACGGCCCTCGGCCGCACCGGGCAGATCCACATCACCTCAGCGGGCCAGGACGTCTGGGTGGGCGGCCCCGCCGTCACCTGCGTCACCGGCCACGTCGACCTCTGACAACCAGGCCACCGGCGGTCACGCCGGAGCCCTGACGCCGCGCCCGTCGGTGGTCGCGTCGAGTCTTGACGACGCTCGCCCGTTCAACGGGGGAGCCGGGTGCTGAAGCGGACCTCGTCGCCCGGTCTGAGCTGGGCGGCGATGGCCAGGGCGGCCTCGGACACCACCGCGATCACCGGGTAGCCGCCCGTGGGCGGGTGGTCGGTGAGAAAGACGATCGGCTGCCCGCTCGGCGGCACCTGCACCGCGCCGGTGACCATGCCCTCGCTCGGCAGCTCGCCCTCCTTGGCCCGCGCCAGCTCGGGGCCGCGCAGCCGCACCCCCACGCGGTTGCTGTCCTGACTCACTTCGTACGGTCCCGCGCACAGGGTCGCGAGCGCGCCGGGCACGAACCAGTCCTCGCGCGGTCCCGCCAGCACCCGCAGCACAGCCGCCCCGGGGGGCCGCGGCGGCGCCAGATCCACCCGGATGTCCCCCAATCCCGCGACCACCTCCACAGGCTCCTCTTCAGCCGCCTCCTCAGGCCCCCCTCGCCGCATTCCCACCGGCACCACCATGCCGGGGCGCAGAGGCGGGGGCCCGAGGCCGGACAGCGAGTCGGTGGAGCGGCTGCCCAGCACCGGCTCCACCGCGATCCCCCCGCGAACGGCCAGGTAGGTGCGCAGTCCCCACGAAGGCGCCCCCAGCCGCACCTCACCCCCTTCCGGAACCCAGAACGGCGCCCCCATCCCCGGATCGCGGGCCGTGCTCCACACCGGACACGGCGCCCCGGCCAGCGCCACCCATGCCCCGGCCAGGAATCGCAGCCGTGCCAGCCCGAACGTCAGCTCGATCCCCGCCAGCCCTTCGGGGTTGCCGACGAGCCGGTTCGCCAGCCGCAGGCTCGCCGCGTCGGCGGCTCCGGAGCCGGGCACCCCCAGGTGGGCGTGGCCGTGCCGCCCCAGATCCTGGACGGTCGCGTACGGACCGGGCGCGAGCACCTCGATCATGCCGCCTCGAACCGCACGCGCGTGCCGGGGCTGAACGGCGTCGGCGGGTCGGCCGTGACGTCCCAGACCCGCGATCCGGTACGGCCGAGCAGCCGCCACCCGCCGGGGGAGGCCGTCGGGTAGACGGCGGAGTAGGGGCCGGCGATCGCCACCGAACCGGCGGGCACCGACGTGCGCGGCGTCTCCAGCCGGGGCGTGTGCAGCACCGGGTCCAGGCCGATCAGGTAGGCGAACCCGGGCGAGAACCCCAGCCATCCGACCACCAGCTCGCGGCCGGTGTGCCGGGCGATCACCTCGTCGGCGGAGATCCCGGCCATCCGGGCCACCGCCTGGAGATCCTCCCCGTCATAGATCACCGGGATCGTCACCACGTCCGCCCGCGCACCGGGCGCGGGCTCCCCGCCCTTCCCGCTCTCCGCGCAGCCGGCCAGCAGCTCACCCAGCCGGGCCCGCAACCGGCCCTGGTCGGCTCCGGGAGCCACCACCAGGACCGTCTCAGGGCCGGGCACGACCTCCACAACCCCCTCCGGCCGATCGGCCCGCAGCGCGGCGTCCAGGCGGTGCGACACGTCCAGCGCCCCGGTCTCCACGAGCAGCGCATGCTCCCCGGCCCGCCGAATCACCCCCTCACCACCCGATCCCGAGCCCAGCCGGCGACCCGAGCCGGAGCCTGGACCAGCCCCAGACCCGGCCGGCGCCGGACCAGAGCCCGGTCCTGGCGCGGTGGCGTGGTCATGCGAAGGCCTGCAGCACCACTCCGGCCTCCAGCAGGCCGTCGCGCACGGCGCGGGCCAGGCTCACAGCGTCCGGCGTGTCGCCGTGCACGCAGATCGAGCGGGCCGAGACCGGAACCTGCCGGCCGTCGGCGGACGTCACCGTGTGCTCGACCGCCATCCGGACGGCGCGGGAGGAGACCGCCTCGGGGTCGTGGATCACCGCGCCGGGCTCGCGCCGCGACACCAGAGCGCCGGCCGAGGTGTAGGCGCGGTCGGCGAACGCCTCGCTGACGGTGGGGACGCCCTCGGCCGCCGCCACCTCGTGCACGACCGACCCGGGCAGGGTCAGCACCGGCAGCGACGGATCGTAGTCGGCGACCGCGTCGATCACCGCGGCGGCCTGCTCCCGGTCGCGGCAGATCCGGTTGTAGAGGGCGCCGTGCGGTTTCACGTACGAGACCCGGCCGCCCATCGCCCGCGCGATGCCGTCGACGGCGGCGAGCTGGTAGAGCACCTCGGCGCAGAGCTCCTCCGGCTCCACCTCCATCTCCCGGCGCCCGAAGTGCGCCAGGTCGCGGTAGGACACCTGCGCGCCGATCGTCACGCCGCGGTCGACGGCGGCCGCGCAGGTGCGCCTGATCGTCACCGGATCGCCGGCGTGGAATCCGCACGCGACGTTGGCGCTCGTGACGATGTCGAGCAGCGCCGTGTCGTCGCCGAGCCGCCAGATGCCGAAGCCCTCGCCGAGGTCCGCGTTGAGGTCGATCACCATGGACTCCATCATGGCGGTAGGGACTACCTCGGCGCGACGAAGAGGGTCTGAGTCGCGGTGCCCACTTCACCGCTCTGGTCGTACAGGATCGAGCGGGTCAGGCCGCGGCCTGACGGGCCGATGACCGTCTCGGCGTCCAGGCAGATCCACTCCCCGGCCGGTGACCTGAACAGCGAGATCGTGAGGTCGACGTTCACGAACAGGTGGGTGTCGAAGTCGAGGGCGAAGCTGATGCCGTTGCCGCTGTCGGCGAACAGCGCCAGCCGCTCCGTGGCCGTGATCTCCTCGCCCTCGACCAGCGGCATCCTGAGCCTTCCCCAGGCGGCGGCGGGCCCGACCGCCATGGGCGTGCCGCGGGCGAAGCGCCACTCGGTCGCCCTGCCGTAGCCGAAGCCGGTGGACAGCCAGCTGTCGGTGGGCGCGTCGGGGAGGGGCGGCGGGGCCTGCGCGGGGGTCGCGGGGGTGGCGGCCTCGCGGATGCGCCAGGCCGAGGCCCTGGCGTGCTCGCGTCCGCCGCAGAACACCGCCGCCGACAGGCACTGCACCCGCTTTCCATCCCGTACGACGTCGGTGCGGACCTCCAGCTCACCCACGGGCACGGGGGCGAACACGTCGACGGCGAGCCTGGACAGCTCCAGGCCGGGGCGCGGGGCGGTCATCGCCAGCTCGTGCGCGATGAGCGCGGTCACCGGTCCCATGTGCTGCGTGGCGGGGTCCCAGGGGCCCTGGGTGTGCTCGGCTGCCTGATAGCGCCCGGGGGCCAGGCGGGTGTACATCGACATGCGGTCGAATCTAGAGCTCGTCGGGAATGTCGGCGATGTCGTCGAGGGCCGCCGCCAGCTCCGCCGGATGGTCGCCGATCCGCTCGGCGATCTCCATGAGCACGTGCAGCACGTCGTGCCGGTCGTGGCCCAGGTCGAGCAGGCGCTGGGCGGCCTCCCAGAGCTGCGGCGGATCGCCCTCCCACATCCGGGTGGCGATCTCCTCGTGCCAGGCGAGGTGCTCCTCGTCGAGCGTGCCCCCGTGGTCGATCTCCAGCAGCACCCGCCTGTCGGCCTCGTCGGCGGGGTTGAGCCGGTCCAGGTCGACGCCGTTGTGCGTGCCCTGCAGGAACGGGAACGCGAAGGCCCGCCTGGCCAGCGCGGACAGGTCGCCGTCGGGCAGCAGCCGCTCCAGCAGCGGGCGGTCCAGGCCGAACGACGTCGGGTCCCGGTAGGCCTCCGGGAACTTGCCGATGGCCTCCCACACCGCGTCCAGGGTGGCCTTCAGCCCCGTCTCGGGCAGCCCGGTGCGGTGCGCGGCGAAGCGGACCCAGGCGGCCAGGACGTGCGGCATGGCCTCCTGCTCGGCCACCGACAGCATCACCTTGCGGGGCAGCCAGTCGAGCAGGAACGTCTCGCACTTGGTCGGGCTGACCCGCAGCGGCCTGCTGAAGTCCTGCTCGCAGCCGTAGTCGATGATGTGGTCGGCGCACCGGGAGGCCGCCGACGGGTCCGACAGGTGCTCGGCCGCGTCGGAGGCGAGGAACTCCGCCGCCAGCATGGCCCGCCGCTCACGGCTGTACGGGGCCTCGATGTGCAGCGGCGCGGGACGTTTGCGGCCGGGTGGCAGCGCCTTCAGCCGGGCGCGGGCGAAGGCGTGGTAGGCGCTGTAGCTGTCGCTGACGGGCGGCGGCGTCTTGGGCTCCTTGGTGGCCTTCATGGCCGACTCCAGCAGCGCCCTGGCCTGCTGTGGCTCGATCTCCTCGAACAGCAGCATCGGGTTGCCGACCGCCTCGGCCCTGGCCTGTTCCAGCAGCTTGTCGACGTGGGAGGAGACCCAGGCGTCGCGCGCCATGCCGGACATGTTGTGGTCGACGACCATGACGAGCGCGTGGCGGTCCTGGCCGTGCCTCGGGGTCTCGTTCTCGTTCCAGCGGTAGGCGAACGTGCAGATCACCGTGTCCTGGTCGCCGTAGGCGTCACGGGAGACGTAGCAGCCGGTGTGCTTGACCGCGCCGACCCGGTCCGCCCAGCCCGGCCGCGCCACGCCCGACTCCATCATCGCCAGCGCCGCGCCCTCCGCCTTGGCGCCCTGCCGCGACGTGCCGAGATAGGCCAGGCAGATCAGCAGCGTCAGCGACGCCGGGGTGCCGGCCTTGGCGGCGTAGTCGACGAGCCCCTCGCCGAGGACCTGTTCGACGTCGCCGCCCCGCACCGGTCTGCCCCACCAGGCGCCGACCATGTCGGAGACCATCAGCTCCGCGTCGAGCGGGCTGCGTACGGCAAGCAGCTCACGGGCCGCCTGCACCATCTCCTTGAACACATCGTCGGGCGGGGTGCTCTCCCGGGGGTCTCGTCGGTGTCGGCGCACGCCCTCACTCTCTCGCATTCCAGGCGTAAACGGTGCGTAGAACGCGGCCTGGTGACTTCGATGTTATCGAGGGCTCCGCGGCGGTGGCGCGGAGTTGACGATCGCGAGCAGGTGTTCGCGGGCGATCCGTTCGACGATCTCGGGCGTTGCCGTGATGCCGAGGTGATGCGCGCAGGCGCACACGTCGTCGACACACCTGTCGATCGTGTCCACGGGCACGGTCAGGAACTCCTCGGCCAGTCTGAGACTGACCGGTTCCTTGAGCAAGCGTGTGGCCAGAGCGAGCATAGATGTGAGATTCCTCCGTACGCCCGGGGCAAACCCCCAGGAATGGACGCAGGCGACTTGCGCTCCCATTTCATCTTTTCTCGGGCTACTGTCAAGCCTCCGCAACGCCTTTGTTCGCTTCTCGGGAACGGCTTTCGTGCGAAGCTGTTCCCATGCGCATCCAGCTCGCCCAGCGCGCCGAGGCCGACGACCTGCTCGGCCGCAGCCCGCTCGCCCTGCTCATCGGCATGCTGCTCGATCAGCAGGTGCCGATGGAGTGGGCGTTCACGGGGCCCTACACCATTTCTGAGCGGCTCGGGCACGAACTGACCGCCGAAGAGATAGCCTCCTATGATCCTGAGGCGTTCGTGGCGCTGCTGGCCGCAAAGCCGGCGGTCCACCGCTACCCCAAGTCGATGGCGGCGCGCGTGCAGCAACTCGCCGCCTACCTGGTCGAGCACTATGACGGCGAGGCCGAGCGGCTCTGGGAAGACGTGGCGGACGGCAAAGGGTTGCTGAAGCGGCTGCAGGAGTTGCCGGGTTACGGCAAGCAGAAGGCCCAGATCTTTCTGGCATTGCTGGGCAAACAGCTGGGGGTCCAACCGCCAGGATGGCGAGAGGCCGCCGGTCCCTACGGCGAGGAGGGCGCTTACCGGTCGGTCGCCGACGTGGTCGACGCCGACACGCTGGTCAGGGTCCGAGCCGCCAAACAGGAGGCCAAGCAGGCGGCGAAGGCCAAGTAGCCTGATCTTGCTGCGCAACGTGGAGCGATTTTGACAGGATGCGTTGACCGTATGGCGGCCGGGGCTTCCGTCCGCGCATGCCCATCGCCGATGATGTACTGCAGAATCCGGTCGCCCGGAGCTGCGCTACGCCGATACACGATTATGGAGATGTGCCGCGTGGGAGACCCTGGCACGCGACGGAGGTGCCGACCATGAGCGCCGAGACCTCCGTTCCCCGTCCCCGGGAGTCGGATGTGGACATCTCAGACTCCGCCCTCCTCAAGGGCCTGCTGTCCGAGGCAGAGTTCGCCTTTGCCTTCTTCGACGTCGACGGCCGCATCCAGCGGGTCAACGACGTGTTCACCGACGTCGTCGGTGTCCCGGCCGAGCGGCTGCTGGGCCGCGCCTCGGCCGAGGCGCTGACCGGCGAGATCGGTCAGGTCGTCACACAGAGCTTCCAGACGGTCATCGGCAGTGGCGGTCCGGTCGCCGAGCGGCGCGTGCGGGTGCGCTCGCCGGAGGGCGAGAACCGCCACTGGTCGATGTCGTTCTCCCCGGTGCACGACGAGTCCGGCGAGCTGCTGGCCGTCGCTATGCTCGGGCTCGACGTGACCGAGAGTCGCCAGGTCGAGGAGGACCTGCGCCGCAGCGAGGAGCGCTATCGCTCGCTGGTCGAGGCGCAGTCGCAGCTCGTCTGGATCACCTCGCCCACCGGCACGGTGGTCGAGGACGCGCCGCAGTGGCGCGCGATCACCGGCCAGGGCCTGGAGGAGTATCTCGCCTACGGCTGGCTGGAGGCGGTCCACCAGGAGGAGCGCCAGCAGACCGAAGAGGCCTGGAAGGAGGCGCTGCGTGGCCGGACCATGTTCGAGTGGAACTACCGCGTGCGCACCAGGGCCAGCGGTTTCCGCCACTTCGAGGTGCGCGCGGTGCCGATCATCCGGCACGGCCGGGTCGTGGAGTGGGTGGGCGCCAACACCGACGTGACGCCCCAGCGTGAGGCCGAGGAGATGCGCGGCAGGCTGACCGACCAGCTCGGCGCCGCCGCCCTGCGCACCGCCCGGCTGCAGGGCGCCACCGCCCAGCTCGCCGAGGCGCTCACGGTCGAGCAGGTGGTGCAGGTCATCATCGACGTCGGCCGCACCGCGCTGGCCGCGGACCGTTCCGCCGTGGCGCTGCTCGACACCGACCGCGCGGCGCTCAAGCTGATCAACGGCGAGGGCGTCCCCGAGGCGTCCGGGTCCTCCGGCGAGGAGATCCCGCTGTCTCACACCAGCGTGATGACCATGGCGGTCAACAGTCGCAGGCCGTTCTTCGCCGAGTCGCCCGTCAGCCTGAAGCTGCAGCTTCTCGAGGCGGGCGGCGACAAGGACGTGCTGACCACCTACCTCGCCAACAGCGACGAGCGGGCCTGGGTGGGGCTGCCGCTGCTCGCCGCCGGCCGGGCGCTGGGCGCGCTGCGCTTCTCGTTCACCAGGCCGCAGAAGATCTCACAGGAGGACGGCGTCTTCCTGGAGGCGCTGGCCGGCCAGTGCGCGCTGGCGGTGGAGCGCGCCACATTGTTCGAGCGCGAGCACCGCACCGCCGAGACGCTGCAGCGCAGCCTGCTGCCCGACCGCCTGCCGGTCATCAAGGGCCTGGAGCTGGCCCAGCGCTTCCGCTCGGGCAGCCGCCACGTGCAGGTCGGCGGCGACTGGTACGACGCCTTCGTGCTGCAGGACGGCCGGGTCGCGGCCGTCGTCGGCGACGTCATGGGCAAGGGCGTCAAGGCCGCGGCCGGCATGGGCCGCATCCGCAACGCCATGCGCGCGCTGGCGCTGACCAACCCGCCGCCCGCGGCCGTGCTGACGGGCCTCGACAGGGTCTTCGACGCGACCGAGGAGGAAGAGCAGGTCACCACCCTCGCCTACATGGTGGTCGAGCCGGTCACCGGTGAGGGCACGCTGGCGCTCGCGGGTCACCCGCCACCCGTCCTGGTCTCTCCGCAGGGCACGGCGATTCTCTGCGACGCCGAGCCGGGCACTCCGCTAGGCTGGCCGACCAGCCGAAGGCAGTTCCGCTTCGTAGTGCCGCCCGGCCATACCGCCGTGCTCTACTCCGACGGACTGGTGGAGAACCGCAAGCGCGGGCTGGATGCCGGACTCGCAGAGATTTGCAGTGTTGTGACCGAAGCGCCGCCTGAGGTGGTCGGAAGTCCGCACATGCTGCTGGACTTCCTGGTTGACCGGATGCTGTCGGGATATGAACAGGATGATGACGTTACCGCCCTGGCCATTCACGTGCCGCCTGCCACGAAGAGTGACTGAATGAATCAGTCATAAGGGTTGCTTTCGGGTATCAGTGCCGCCCTTACGTACGCACTACTACTTGGGTCGGCCTAGGGTGGAGGTCAACCGCCGGGAGGTGGCCGTATGGATCGCAAGGTCGTGCCAGAATGCTGGGCAGGTCCGTAGCGGTCCGCACGGCCTCACCGATCTCTGAGAGAGGCAACAGCCCCCCAGCGGGCATCTGGGTCCATTGTCGCCACGCGTTCGTTCGAGAGGTGTTCGTGTCGCCTGCAAGTTCGACTCGCTCGAAGCCACAAGAGCTGAACGAGCCCGTCATTCAGCGACTGCTCGAGCGTGGGCGCTCGCAGGGTTTCCTCGAGTCTGAGGATGTCCGCCAGGCCTTCGAGGAGGCCGACATCCCCATGTCGCACGCCGCCGCGTTCTTGCGGAACCTCAGCAAAGAGGGCGTGACCGTGGTGGTGACCGCCGCGGATTCGGCTGCGCCGAAGAAGTCGCGTCCAGCAAAGCGCCGCACAGCCGCCCCCGTCAAGACCAAAGCGGCCGCAGCCGCCAAGGAGCAGCAGCCTGAGACCGTCACCGCGGTCGTGGGCACCGCCGAAGCCGAGCCGGCGGCCAAGAAGCCGACTCCTGCCAAGAAGGCCGCGCCGGCCGCCAAGAAGGCCAAGGCAGACAGTGCCGGACCGGCCAAGAAGGCCAAGCCGGACAGCGCCGGGCCTGCCGAGACCAAGCCCAAGTCGGCCGACGGTGTCGACGACGAGGAAATCGAGCTCGACGCTGACGTCGTGCTGGAGGACCTCGAGGACATCGACGTCGACGATGTGGAGATCGCGGTGAGCGACTCCGACACCGAGGGCGACTCCGACGAGGAGCCCGAAGAGCCCAAGGTCGCGGAGGTCGCCGCCGCGGTGGTCGTCGAGAAGAGTGAGGACGAGGTCCTCATCCTGACCGACGACGACGATGACGCCCCGATCGCGCAGGTCGCGGCCGCGGGTGCCACCGCCGACCCCGTCAAGGACTACCTCAAGCAGATCGGCAAGGTCCCCCTGCTCAACGCCGAGCAGGAGGTCGAGCTGGCCAAGCGGATCGAGGCGGGCCTGTTCGCCGAGGAGCAACTCGGCGGCGGCGAGATCGACAACCTGCCGGTCGACGTCAGGGCCGAGCTGGAGTGGATCGCCGAGGACGGCCGCCGGGCCAAGAACCACCTGCTGGAGGCCAACCTCCGGCTCGTGGTCTCGCTGGCCAAGCGCTACACCGGCCGCGGCATGCTCTTCCTGGACCTGATCCAGGAGGGCAACCTCGGTCTGATCCGCGCGGTCGAGAAGTTCGACTACACCAAGGGCTACAAGTTCTCCACCTACGCCACCTGGTGGATCCGGCAGGCGATCACGCGTGCCATGGCGGACCAGGCGCGGACCATCCGCATCCCGGTCCACATGGTCGAAGTGATCAACAAGCTGGCCCGCGTCCAGCGGCAGATGCTGCAGGACCTGGGCCGCGAGCCCACGCCGGAAGAGCTCGCCCGCGAGCTGGACATGACGCCCGAAAAGGTGGTCGAGGTCCAGAAGTACGGTCGCGAGCCGATCTCCCTGCACACCCCGCTGGGTGAGGAGGGCGACAGCGAGTTCGGCGACCTCATCGAGGACTCTGAGGCCATCGTCCCGGCCGACGCCGTCAGCTTCACGTTGCTGCAGGAGCAGCTGCACTCCGTTCTCGACACGTTGTCGGAGCGGGAGGCGGGTGTGGTGTCGATGCGGTTCGGTCTCACCGACGGTCAGCCCAAGACGCTGGACGAGATCGGCAAGGTCTACGGGGTGACGCGCGAGCGCATCCGGCAGATCGAGTCGAAGACCATGTCCAAGCTCCGTCACCCGTCCCGCTCGCAGGTCCTGCGCGACTACCTGGACTAGGCATCGCGTTCAAAAAAGGGGGCAACTCTCGTTGCCCCCTTTTTTGTTGCTCAAATGTCGATGTCGAGCCGGCCCGGCGCGGGCCGCACCGCGTAGCCGAGATCGTCGAGCGCCTTGGCCAGCTCGTCCGGCGTCGACGGTCTCAGGCCGCTTTCCAGCAGTGCCCTGGCGATCTCGCCGCGGGTGGCCTTGGCCATGTGGCTGACGACCTTGCCCTCCTTCAGCACCCGCACCGACACGCCGCGCTCGCCGGGCCGCCACGCGCCCGCGTACGTGGCCGATCGCAGGTCCACGACCAGGCCGGGCAGCCGGTCCAGCTCGGCGGTGATCGCGGGCCGCCAGAACGCCGCCAGCCCGCCCATCGGCGGCAGACTCACGCCCATGGACAGCCGGTAGGGCGGGATCCGGTCACCGATGCGCAACACCCCCCACAGCCCCGAGAAGATCAGCACGCTCTCCTCCGCCCTGGCCCGCGCCTCAGGGCCCAGCCCGGCCAGCGCCAGGTTGTCGTAGAGCACGCCGGTGTACAGCTCGCCGGCGGGCAGCGTGGGCGCCTGCCGGATGGCCAGGTTCTTCGTCAGCTCGGGGGCCAGACCCGGGGACAGGCCGAGCACCTGATGGGCGTCGCGGCGGCGTGAGGCCTTGATCAGGGCGCTCATCACCCGCTTGCGATGCCGGTCGAGCTTGGGGAACGACAGCCCTTCGACGGCGGGACCGGCTCCCTCGGACGCCTTGCCCTCCGACGGCGGCAGCAGAATCAGCACAGTGATGCAGCCTATTGGGCAAAGCTCCTGGTCACAGCTTCGGCCCCGAAGATGCCGCCGTCCTCTGAGTGAACGGTCGGTCAGGACGCCGGCGGTACGAGTTATGAAATCTTTGTAGGCGGGCCACTGTTACGCAGGGTGATCGGATTCGGGTCGTGGCCGTGGGTGGTTCGGGCCGGATCGGGGCTTGCCGGGGCACGTCGCGTACGCGCGTCACAGGCCATCGGGGGCGAAGAACTCGTGGACCGTCCGCGTTCAACATTTCCATGGGAATCTGACGGGAAGGTTGAATGCGGGCGCCCCGCAGCCCAACGGCCGGCACCGCCCACCTGGACGATTCCCCTGACCCGCCCGTCCCCTGGAAGAAGGTCGCTCGCCGTTACCGGGGTCGACTTCGCTCACCGCAGGTCGGCTAGGCTCTCGGGGTGGATTTCGACCTTCTCGTGCATGAGGCGTGGCCGGCCTACGAGCAGCGCCCGCACGACGGCTGGGTCCTGCGCCACGCCGGAGGGGTGACCAAGCGGGCCAACTCCGTGCTGCCCCTGGGCAGCCCGGCGGACCTGGCCGGGGCGATCGCGGAGGCCGAGACCTTCTACGCCCGGCGCGGGCTGCCCTGTGTCTTCTCCATCGGCCCCGGCGCCACCCCCGGCCTCGACGGCGAGCTGGCGGCGCGGGGGTACCAGGTGGTCGATCCGACTGTGATCATGGCCGGGCCGGTGGTGCGCGAGCCCGTCCTGGACAAGGTGCGGGTCGAGGAACGGCCGTGGCTGGGGTGGCTGGAGACGTGGTGGGCGGTCGACGGCCGCTACGGCAGCGGGCTGGCGGAGGCGGAACGCATCTGCACGGGCGTGCCCGCCTGGTACGCCGCCGTCGAGGAGGACGGCGTGCCGGTCGCCGTGGGGCGCGGCGTGCCGCAGGGCGACATGCTGGGCGTCTACTGCATGGCCACTCTGCCCAGTGCTCGCCGGCGCGGGCTGGCCCGCAGCGTCCTGCGCGCCCTCGTCCGGCACTTCGACGGCACCTCGGCGTACCTGGTGGTCACGTCCCGCAACCAGGGCGCACGGGCGCTGTACGGCAGCGAGGGGCTCGCGGTGAAGGGCGAGTACCACTACCGCGCCCGCTGAACGCACAAGCCCTCTCACAGCCCGCAGACCCGCACGCAGGGCCCCCACGGATCCGTACGACCCAGGACCGGAATGTTGGGACGGGCCGCACGGATTCCTAGGCTCCCGGATCTGCTCGACGGGATGAAACCTCGTGCGGATCCGTACGGGGTGCAGGCACGCACGTCGACATGGGCCCGCACGGATTGGGTGTCAGCCGGACGCGCGCGGACCTGTGCGGCCTCAGACACCGCGCGCACCTATGCGCGCGGCAGGGCCGCAGCTCGGTGCAGACCCGACTTTCTTGGGTGGAACAAGCGTGTCTGGGCGTGGCTCCCGCATGTTTGTACAGACCTGCGTGTCTCAGTACGGCTACCGCATGTCAGTACAGACCTGCGTGTCTCAGTACGGCTCTCGCATGTCAGTACAGACCTGCGTGTCTCAGTACGGCATCCGCACGTCAGTGCAGACCCGTAGATCGGTATAGAACCCGCGCGTCCTGTACGGGATCCGCGTGTTGACGCTACCGCTGCCCTAGCATGGATCTTGGTTTTAAGCAGAACGGCGACCCCGGGTTGCCGGGATCGCCGTTCTGTAACGCTATATGTGGTTATGTCATCACGACGGACGCGTTAGCGCTCGTCGTTGGGGCCGGTAAATGAAGGGGTTTCGCTGAGACGTGCCGACTCGTCCAAGATGTCGGCGCCCTTTTCGCGCAGCGCCGCAATGTGCTGACGCCCATGGTGGGCGCAGAACAGCAGCTCCCCGCCAACGGGCAGGGTCGCGCGAATGTATGCCTGGGCACCGCAACGGTCGCAGCGGTCGAGGGCCGTCAGCGGCTTAACGGGGGCAAGAGCTCCAGTCACGTATCGCCTTTCGGGTCACCCCCGCCGAAGCGAGGATCTGGCGTCAGTCACTTGGACAACATCTAACCGGACGTGGACGTTCCCAACCGCCCCCTCTCTACGCCCAGAGCAGAATGTGTCCGAAAGTATTGATGATCAGCCCGCTGGTAACGGCAAACGTGCCGTCATGGCAAGCTTGTACGCGTCCATAGGGGAAGAGCGGTAGGCTGCGCACACATGTTCGATGACTTGAGACCAGGGGAGCCGGAGTGACGCTAGTGGAGGCGGGTTACACGGCTCGTCACCTGTCGGTGCTTGAGGGCCTTGAGGCCGTACGCAAGCGACCCGGCATGTACATCGGGTCCACCGACAGCCGCGGGCTCATGCACTGCCTCTGGGAGATCGTCGACAACGGGGTGGACGAGGCACTCGCGGGTCACTGTGACCGCATCGAGGTCGAGCTCTATCCCGACGGCTCCATCGAGGTGCGCGACAACGGCCGCGGCATCCCGGTGGACATCGAGCCCAAGAGCGGCCTGGCGGGTGTGGAGCTCGTCTACACCAAGCTCCACGCGGGCGGAAAGTTCGGCGGCGGCTCCTACGGCGCCTCCGGCGGCCTGCACGGTGTGGGCGCCTCGGTCGTCAACGCGCTGTCCGCGCGCCTCGACGTCCAGGTCGACCGCGACGGCCACATCCACGAGATCAGCTTCCGCCGCGGCGTGCCCGGCGTGTTCGACGGCGATGGGCCGACCGCCAAGTTCAAGAAGAAGTCCGGCCTGCGCGACGGCGGCGAGGTGGCCACCCGGGTCACCGGCACGCGGGTGCGCTTCTGGGTCGACAAGCAGATCTTCCTGCCCGACGCCGAGGTGTCGGTCGACGAGATCCACGTCAGGCTCCGCCAGACCGCCTTCCTGGTGCCCGGCCTCACCCTCGTCCTGATCGACGGCAGGCAGGAGGAGCGCGTCGAGGAGGAGTTCCGCTTCGACGGCGGCATCTCCGAGTTCACCGAGTTCCTGGCCCGCGACGAGGCCGTCTGCGACGTGCTCCGGCTGCAGGGCGTCGGCCACTTCCACGAGACCGTGCCGGTCCTCGACGACCAGGGCCACATGACGTCGACCGATGTCGAGCGCGAGCTCACCGTCGACGTGGCGGTGCGCTGGGGCAAGGGCTACGAGACCACTGTCCGCTCCTTCGTCAACGTGATCGCCACCCCCAAGGGCGGTACCCACGTCACCGGCTTCGAGCGTGCCCTGGTGCGCACCCTCAACGAGCAGCTGCGCGAGACCCGCCTGCTCAAGAACGGCGACGACCCGGTCAACAAGGAGGACATCTCCGAAGGGCTGACCGCCGTCGTCACCGTGCGGGTGCCGGAGCCGCAGTTCGAGGGCCAGACCAAGGAGGTCCTCGGCACCTCCGCCGCCACCCGCATCGTCTCCCACGTGGTCAGCCGCGAGCTCAAGGAGCTGTTCGTCAACCCGCCGCGCGGGCTCAAGCAGCAGCTGCGCGCCACGCTGGAGAAGATCGTCGCCGCCGCCAAGGCCCGCGTCGCGGCCCGCGAGCACCGCGAGAACCAGCGTCGCAAGAGCGCCCTGGAAAACTCCGCCCTCCCGGCCAAGCTCGTCGACTGCCGCAACGACGACGTCGACCGCAGCGAGCTGTTCATCGTCGAGGGTGACTCCGCGCTCGGCACCGCCAAGCTGGCCCGTGACTCGGAATTCCAGGCTCTGCTGCCGATTCGGGGCAAGATCCTCAACGTGCAGAAGGCGTCCGTGAGCGACATGCTCAAGAACGCCGAGTGCGCGGCCATCATCCAGGTGGTCGGTGCCGGGTCCGGTCGCTCCTTCGACCTCGACTCAGCCCGCTACGGCAAAATCATCCTGATGGCCGACGCCGATGTCGACGGCGCGCACATCCGCTGCCTCCTGCTCACCCTGTTCCACCGCTACATGCGGCCCATGGTGGAGGCCGGGCGCGTCTTCGCCGCGGTCCCGCCGCTGCACCGCATCGAGCTCACCAATCCGGGCCGGGGCAAGGACAAGTACATCTACTGCTATTCCGACGCCGAGCTCCAGAAGGTCCTGCGCGACCTGGAGCGGCGTAACAAGCGGTGGAAGGACCCGGTGCAGCGCTACAAGGGCCTCGGTGAGATGGACGCCGACCAGTTGGCCGAGACCACCATGGACCCGCGCCACCGCATCCTGCGCCGCGTCCGCATCGAGGACGTCCAGGAGGCGGAGAACATCTTCAGCCTGCTGATGGGCAGCGATGTGGCGCCGCGCCGCGAGTTCATCGTCAAGAGCGCCGCCGAGGTCGACCGCGACCACATCGACGCATGATCGTGCCGGCTCCCTGAGGGGCCGGTCATTCTCGAGGTGAGCGGGTTCCGCTCGTGCGGGACGCCGTGGATTTCGTGACCGGGAGGCCTCTGCCTGCCGGATGCGAGAAGGGCGCCCGGCAACCTTGTCAGCTCAAGAGGCGTAGCCGCTGCAGGCGTCGATCCACCGGCGTTGCCGGGCAAGGCCCGGGTCGATGCTCGAATCCCTCGGTCAGGTATGGCAGGACGGCGATCAGGCTCTGGATCCGGTATGGCCGGTGTGGTGTCAAGCGGCGTCGTCCGGCAGGGCCAGGGCAGTGATCAAGCGGGGTTGTCCGGGGCAGTGATCGGGCTTCCTGGTCCGGCGGGTCGGGTGGCCTGGCTTCGTGGTCCCGTGGAGCCGGGGCGGGATTGTGTTCCCTGTCCGCCCCGGCCGTTGTTCCCAGCTCTGTGTTACCGCAGAGCTGGTCAGGCTACGGGCAGGAGTTCGCCGGTGCGGACGTCGTAGATGGCGCCGGCCACGGGCAGATCTTCCGGCAGGAACGGGGACGACTTGATGCGGGTGAGGTCGTAGCGGAGGGCTGCGTCCTGGTCGGGAACGGTGTGGAACTGCAGGCTGCGCGTGTCGACGCCCTTGCTCTGGGTCAGGGCGTGGACCTCGGCATCGGTGACCTTGGACATGCCGCAGTCGGTGTGGGGCATGACCAGGACTCGTTCGACGCCCAGGAGATAGACGGCCAGGACCAGGGTCCTCAGCACGTCGTCGGTGACACGGGCGCCGGCGTTACGCAGGATCTTGGCGTCACCCGGCTGCAAGCCGAGCAGGCCGAGTGGGTCGATTCGGGAGTCCATGCAGGTCACAACGGCGAGGCCGCGTGCTGCCGTGCCGGTGAGGCCGGAGTTTTCGAAGACTCCGGCGAACGTCGCATTGGCGGCAAACAGGTCGTCGAACGCATCCATGTCACAGATAATCCCTCATGCCTCCTTCGTAAGCCTGTGCGGGGTGCGACTGGCGGGACTTGGCCAACGTCCCACCAACTCTGCTAACTTTACGTGATGATGTCATAGCCCAAAGTGTTGTGCATCCCTTGAAGAAGGTCGTCTTGAGCAGGTCCGAATCGCTCGCCGCATATCTGCGCGGCCAGGCCAGGCGCCGCCTGGACCGAGTGGAGTCCAATGACGGCGGCCGTAACGCCCGAGGAGCCCTGGCCCTGCTCGACGCGGCGGCCTATGCCGCGAGCCTGCCCGACGACGACCCGGTCATCCTCATGCTCGACCAGGCCGGCTGCTACGGGCCGCTCGGTTGCGAGGACTTCGACCCCGGCGACGCGGGCAACCGCCTCATCCGCACCTGGCAGGGCGGCGAGCCCCACGACCTCCTGCTGTCCTTGCCCGCCGCCATCACCGCATCGCCGGACCGCACCGACGAGCAATACGGCAGCACGTCCTTCCGGCCCACCTGAGAACACGCCGGTGCCCGCCCCGAGTTCGTGTGCCCGCCGCTCTCCCGGCGTTCCTCGGGGGGTGGGGTAGGGCGGCCGAATTCGCGCTGTAGCCCGCCATCCCGGCGTCGCAGAGGTAGGGCCGGTGAGGGAGTCGGCGACGCGTCACCGAGCCCTTCCCGCGCGCGTACTTGGTTCGGCCCTCTCGGTGTCGTCGGAGGAGGGCCGGCGAGGAAACTGGGTGGCGCGTCCCGCTCATCTGACGTGATTTCGCCGCGCCCTCTCCCGAATGTGCCCCGAGTTCGCGCTGGAGCCCGCCCGGGCGTCGCCGAAGTACGGCAGGCGAGGGAACCGGTGTGTCCGCGCCTCTCATCTGGGCGCGTGCCTGGTCGGCCCTCAGGGTCGCCCTTACGGTGCCGTCGGAGTAGGGCTGGCGGGGAGCTCGGTAGGTCAGCCTGCCTGTCGTACTGGAGGGGCGTGTCAGGGTCTGCGGTGAATGCCTGGTTCTGCGGTGAAAGTGCTGGGGACGTCGCCGGAGGCGCAAGGCGGCAGGGTTTGCGGGCCTTCGCGGTCGGTCTGGTGGCCGCTGAAGGGGCCGCCGCGCCCCTCACAGCCCCGGAGAACGCCCCGCGCCCCTCGTGAGGCCCCGAGGATGCCGAGGGTGGTTTGAGGCCTCTGGGGGCGCTTGTACGGATTCCGTACGGGCGCTCTCGCGGGGGCGTGGGGCGGGCGTCAGGTGGGGTCGTTGCCGGGCTTCCACTTGATGCCGCAGCCGATGGACGGGACCTGGTCCTCGGGAACGGGAGCGCCGGAGAGTACGGCGTCGATGGCGGCTCGCAGGGAGGAGCCGGTCACCGGGACGGAGTTACGCGGGCGGGACCCGTCGAACTCACCACGGTAGACCAGCCGGAACTCCGCGTCGTACAGGAAGAAGTCGGGTGTGCAGGCGGCCCGGTACGCCTTGGCGACCTCCTGCGTGTCGTCCAGCAGGTACGGGAAGGTGAAACCGGCACGGGCGGCCTGCTCGGCCAGGTGTGTCGGATCGTCGTCCGGGTAGTTCACGCTGTCGTTGCTGCAGATCGCCACGACCGACAGCCGGGAGCCGTAGCCGGCCGCCAGTTCGCCGAGGCCATGCTCGATGTGGCGGACATATGGGCAGTGATTGGACAGGAAAGCCACAAGGACGGCTGGGGAGCCCTTCAGGTCGGCGAGCGAAACGCTGCCGCCGCTGACGGCGGTGAGATCGAACGGAGGCGCAGGTGTGCCCAGAGGAACCATGAACGAGTTGGCAGCCATGCCTCCTATTGTCCCCCGTCCCCATCATTTCGGAGGTGTGTGATGAACGGTATCGCGGAGTTTCGATCGACCGTGATCGACTGCCCGGACCCGCGCGCTCTGGCCGACTTCTACTCCCGGCTCCTGGGGTGGCCCGTCGCCTACGACGAGGACGACTGGGTGGTGGTGACCGAGATCGGGTCACCGATGCGGCTGGCATTCCAACGGGTGGAGGGCTATCAGCCGCCGGTCTGGCCGAGCCGGGAGCGTCCCCAGCAGTTCCACATCGACACCATGGTCGAGGACCTGGACAAGGCCGAGGAGCAGGTGCTCAGGATCGGCGCGACCAAGAGCGAGGTCCAGCCGAGCGAGGACGACAACTTCCGCGTCTACCTCGACCCGGCCGGCCACCCGTTCTGCCTGACCGTCGAGGATTGACGGTCGAGGATTGACGGTCGAGCACTGACGGTCAAGGGCCGGCCTGGAGCGGACCTCCAGGCCGGGGTGCGTGAGCCGCCGTGGGAAGAGCCGGATCAGTCCTGATCGTCCTCCTGGAGAGCGGGGAGTGGTGCGGCCGTGGGGCCGGCCGCGAGGGCGCCGCCGATCGCGCCGATGGTGTGCGTGAGGCGGACGCCGGAGCCGTCCCGGCGGCCGATCTCGTCCGGCAGCGGCACCGGCTTGCCCACCGACGAGACCGCCTTGGCGGGCGCGGCCCCCGCCCAGGCGAGCAGCAGCACGTCCTCGCCCTTGAGGAACCGCTGGGTGCGGACGCCACCCGTGGCGCGCCCCTTGGCGGGGTATTCGACGTAGTCGGAGACCTTGCCGCCACCCACTTGTGTGCCGGGAAGGGCGGTGGACGAGCCGGCCACCGTGACCACCTGCGCGGGAAGCGACGGGTCGACCACGCCGAACCAGACCACGTGCGCCCCGCCGTCGAGGCGGATGCCCGCCATGCCGCCCGCGGGCCTGCCCTGCGGCCTGACGAGGGCGGCCTGGAACCGCAGGAGCTGGGCGTCGGAGCTGATGAACACCAGGTCGTGCTCCTCGGAGTCCAGCTCGGCCGCGCCCACCACGGTGTCGCCGTCCTTGAGGGTGATCACTTCGAAGTCGTCGCGGTTGGCAGGGTAGTCAGGCACCACGCGTTTGACGATGCCCTGGGCGGTGCCGATCGCCAGCCCCGGGCTGTCGGGATCGAGCGAGCCGAGGCCGATCACCTTCTCGTCAGGCTGGAGGGAGACGTACTCCGACACCGGATGGCCGCCTGACAGCGAGGGCGGGTTGGCCGACGGCGGCAGGGTCGGCAGGTCCACGACCTGCACGCGGATCAGCCTGCCCAGCGACGTCACCACCCCCACCTCGCCCCTGACCGTCGTGCGGACCACGGAGACGAGCACGTCATGGGCCGTGCGGTCGCCCTCGCCCGGCAGCGGCGAGGCGTCGGGCGTGCGGGCCAGCAGGCCGGTGGACGACAGCAGGGCCAGGCACGGGTCGTCGGCCACCTGCAGCGTCACCGTGGCGGTGCGGGTGGCGCCGGACGCCTCCAGCAACACGGTACGGCGCGGCGTGCCGTACTTCTTCGACACCTCGGCGAGCTCGCCCGAGACGACCTGGCGCAGCCGGGTCTCGGACGAAAGGATGGCCGTCAGCGCCGCGATCTCCTCGGTCAGCGTCTCCTTCTCGCTGTCGAGCTCCAGCTTGTCGTAGCGGGTCAGGCGGCGCAGCGGGGTGTCGAGGATGTAGGCGGCCTGGATGTCGGTGAGGCTGAAGACCTCCATCAGGCGGGTGCGGGCCTGGGAGGAGTCGTCCGAGGAGCGGATGACCTGGATGACCTCGTCGATGTTGAGCAGCGCGACGATCAGGCCGTCGACCAGGTGCAGGCGCTCCTCGCGCTTGCGCCTGCGGTATTCGGAGCGGCGGCGGACGACCTCGATCCGGTGGTCGACGTACACCTGGAGCAGTTCGCGCAGGCCCAGCGTGCGGGGCTCGCCGTCGACCAGCGCGACGTTGTTGATGCCGAAGGTCTCCTCCATCGGCGTCAGGCGGTAGAGCTCGTCGAGCACGGCCTCGGGGATGAAGCCGTTCTTGATCTCGATGACCAGGCGCAGGCCCTTGTGCCGGTCGGTGAGGTCCTTGAGGTCGGCGATGCCCTGCAGCTTCTTGCTGGTCACCAACTCCTTGATCTTGGTGACGACACGCTCGGGGCCGACGTTGTAGGGGAGCTCGGTGACGATGATGCCCTTGCGGCGCGGCGTGATCTGCTCCACCGCGCACTTGGCCCGCATGCGGAAGGTGCCGCGCCCGGTCTCGTAGGCGTCGCGGACGCCCTGCAGGCCGGTGATCGTGCCGCCGGTCGGCAGGTCGGGGCCGGGAACGTACTTCATGAGCTCGTCGAGCGTCGCGTCCGGCTTCTTGATCAGGTGGCGGGCGGCGGCGATGACCTCGACGAGGTTGTGCGGCGCCATGTTGGTGGCCATGCCGACCGCGATGCCGGTGGTGCCGTTGACCAGCAGGTTGGGGAACGCCGACGGCATGACCGTGGGCTCGGTCTCCTGGCCGTCGTAGTTGGGCTTGAAGCCGACGGTGTCCTCGTCGAGCGACTCCACCATGAGCATCGCCGCCGGGGCCAGCCTGGCCTCGGTGTAGCGCATGGCGGCCGGCAGGTCGTCGGGCGAGCCGAAGTTGCCGTGGCCGTCGGCCAGGGGCAGGCGCATGGAGAACGGCTGCGCGAGCCGTACCAGGGCGTCGTAGATCGCGGTGTCGCCGTGGGGGTGGAGCTTGCCCATCACGTCGCCGACGACGCGGGAGCACTTGACGTGCCCCCGGTCGGGGCGCAGTCCCATCTCGCTCATCGAGTAGAGGATGCGACGCTGCACCGGTTTGAGCCCGTCGCGAGCGTCGGGCAGCGCTCGCTGGTAGATCACCGAATAGGCGTACTCGAGAAAGCTCGTGCGCATCTCCGAGGAGACGTCGATATCGACGATCCGCTCCTCGAAGTCCTCGGGCGGGGGTGCAGTCGTGCGTCGGGCCATGTCGAACATTGTGCCGAAGAGAGCCGGGTGCCCGCGACTTCAACGCCGATCCCGACGTCTTGACCAAGCAATTGCTTGGGCGTTACGTTGCCCGGGAGGCTCCCTTCCCGCTGCCCCACGGAGGCGTCATGATCGAGTTCCATCCCGTGACGAAGCACATCGGCGCCGAGGTCACCGGGGTCGATCTGCGCAAGCCGCTGGAGCGGGAAGAGGTCGAGATCCTGCGCCAGGGCTGGTTGAAGCACCTGGTGCTGTTCTTCCGCGACCAGCACATCGACGACGAGCAGCATGTCCAGTTCGCGCTCAACTTCGGCACCCTGAACCATCCTGCGTTCAAGAAGGACGCCACCAGCCCCATCCACGTGCTCGACCAGACCGCGCCCAAGGGCGAGGGCGCCGACGAATGGCACAGCGACAACACCTTCGAGCCGACCCCGCCGATGGGCTCGCTGCTGCGCTGCCTCCAACTGCCCAGCGTGGGCGGCGACACCTGCTGGGCCAACACCTACCTGGCCTACGAGACGCTCTCACCCGCCATCCAGCGCCTGTGCGACGAGCTGACCGCGGTGCACGACATCACGATGTCCATGAAGAAGGCGATCTCCAAGGGACACCCCTTCGACCTGGCCGAGATCCAGGCGAAGTGGCCGCCGATCGAGCGCCCGGTGGTCCGCGTGCACGCCGAGACCGGGCGCAAGGCGCTGTTCGTGAACCGCGCCTCCACCACCCGCCTGGTCGGCCTGACGGACCGCGAGAACGAGGCGCTGCTGCCGCTGCTCATCGACCACATCCGCTCGCCGGAGTATCAGGTCAGGCTCCGCTGGCAGGTCGGCACCCTCGCCTTCTGGGACAACCGCCCCACCCAGCACTACGCGGTGGCCGACTACACCGAGCGCCGCCGCATGCACCGGGTCACCGTCAACGCCTTCCCGGAGCACGCCGACGGCTGATCGTCCGCCGGCTGGCGCGAAACGTCGGGGAAACCTGGTAACAAGGACGCATGATTGAAGCCCCGGACGCGGCGATGCTGCGCGAACAGGCCGAGGCCCGGCTGCGGGCGCTGGCCGGCGACCACGCCAAGCTCCGCGAGGACCAGTGGAAGGCCATCGAGGCCCTCGTCGTCGAGCGGAGCCGGGTGCTCGTCGTGCAGCGCACCGGCTGGGGCAAGTCGGCCGTCTACTTCGTGGCCACCGCCCTGCTGCGCGAGCTCGACGAGGGGCCCACCGTCATCATCTCGCCCCTGCTCGCCCTCATGCGCAACCAGATCGCCGCCGCCGAGCGCGCCGGCATCAAGGCCGTCACCATCAACTCCGCCAACCCCGAGGCCTGGGAGGACGTCTACGCCCAGGTGGCCGAGGGTGAGATCGACGTGCTGCTGGTCAGCCCCGAGCGGCTCAACAACCCCGACTTCCGCGACAACGTGCTGCCCGAGCTGGCCGAGAGCGCCGGCCTGGTCGTCGTCGACGAGGCCCACTGCATCTCCGACTGGGGCCACGACTTCCGGCCCGACTACCGCAGGCTCGCCACCCTGTTCGAGGAGCTGCCGCCCGGCATCCCGGTGCTGGCCACCACCGCCACGGCCAATGCCCGCGTCACCCGCGACGTGGCCGAGCAGATGGGCGAGGACACCCTGGTCCTGCGCGGCGCGCTGGAGCGTGAGAGCCTCCACCTGAGTGTCGTACGGCTTCCGACGGCGGAGCAGCGGCTGGCCTGGCTGGCGCAGACGCTGCGCGAGCTGCCCGGCTCCGGCATCGTCTACACCCTGACCGTGGCCGCCGCCCACGAGATCGCCGGCTACCTGCGCGAGCAGGGCCACGAGGTGGCCGCCTACTCCGGGCAGACCGATCCGGCCGAACGGCTGGAGGCCGAGGAGGCCCTGCTCAACAACAAGATCAAGGCGCTGGTCGCCACCAGCGCCCTGGGCATGGGCTTCGACAAGCCCGACCTCGGGTTCGTCGTCCACGTCGGCGCCCCGCAGTCGCCCGTCGCCTACTACCAGCAGGTCGGCCGTGCCGGTCGCGGCGTGGAGCGGGCCGAGGTCATCCTGCTGCCGGGCACCGAGGACCGCGAGATCTGGGCCTACTTCACCTCGCTGGCCTTCCCGCCCGAGCCGGTCGTCAGGGCCGTGCTGCAGACGCTGGAGGAGCGGGGCCTGATGTCCACCCCGGCGCTGGAGACGGCCGTCGACCTGAGCCGCAACCGCCTGGAGATGATGCTCAAGGTCCTCGACGTGGACGGCGCGGTGCGCAGGGTCAAGGGCGGCTGGGAGGCGACCGGCCGGCCGTGGGACTACGACGCCGAGCGCTACTCCCGCATCGCCGGCGAGCGCAAGGCCGAGCAGGACGCCATGCTCGGCTATCTGACGACCACCGAGTGCCGCGAGGAGTACCTTCGCAAGCGGCTCGACGACGAGGCCGCCAAGCCGTGCGGGCGCTGCGACAACTGCACCGGCCTGCACCGCTCGCCGCAGATCGCGGCCCCGGCCGTGGAGAGCGCCCGCGAGCGGCTGAGCAGGCCGGGCGTCGACATCGACGCCCGCAGGCAGTGGCCGACCGGGCTGTCCGACCTGTCCGGCCGGATCAAGCCCGACCTCGGCGCCGAGCAGGGCAGGGCGCTGGGCCGGCTGACCGACATCGGCTGGGGCAACCGGCTGCGAGAGCTGTTCAACGCCCCCGACGGGCCGATGCCCGACGACATGTTCAAGGCCGTGGTGCAGGTGCTGTCCGCCTGGGACTGGCGGGAGCGGCCGGTGGGCGTCGTCAGCGTGCCCTCCTCGACGCGGCCCCAGCTCGTCCGCGGTTTCGCCGAACGACTGTCCCAGGTCGGCCGGCTCACCTACCTGGGGGAGCTCGGCTACCGCGCGGGGCCGCCCGGCCGGCAGTTCAACAGCGCCAAGCGCGTCCAGGCCGTCAGGGGGACGCTGGCCATGCCCAAGGACGTGGGCGCCGCCGTGGCCGCGTGCGGCGGGCCGGTGCTGCTCATCGACGATCGGATCGACACTGGCTGGACCATGACGCTCGCCGCCGCCCTGATCCGCCACGCGGGCGCCCCCGCGGTCCTGCCGCTGGCTCTGGCCACCACGTCCTGATCAACGATGTACGTGCGCGTGAACGGGACGGCCCGGCCACGCGGCGGGGCCGTCCGGAAGCCGGGCGTCAGAGGCGTCGTCGTCCGGAAGGGCGGGCGCTAGAGGCGCGGACGCGCTCCCAGGTGCACGATCGCCTTGGACGCCAGGCTGCAGCCGGCGCCCAGGGCCTCCGCCGGAGGCTTGCCCGCCAGCCACGGCGGCAGGAAGCCGGCGCAGAACGCGTCGCCCGCGCCCGTGCCGTCAACGATCCGGTCCACCGGCTCGGCCGGCACCCGGACCGGCTCCGGCCGGCCGTTGCCGAACCACAGCGCGCCCTCGGCGTTCATCTTGATCACGACCTGCGGGAACCACGCCGTCAGCACCTTGGCGGCGGCCTCGGGGTCGTCCCGGCCGGTCAGCACCTTGGCCTGGTCGATGTTGGCGAACAGCAGCTTGGCGCCGCTGGTCCACTCAAGGAACGGCTCGGCCCCCGTACGCTCAAGAGGCGCCGAGGAGGCGCAGTCGACGGAGATCGACATCCCGGAGTGGTGGGCCATGTCGAGCGCGGCGAGGCCGGCGTCGCGGGAGCCCTCGTTGATCAGCGTGTAGCCGGAAAGGTGCAGGTGGCCGCCGCCGCCGTTGAACAGGTCGCGCGGCAGATCCTCCGGCAGGAGCGCGGCGTTGGCGCCGGGATCGGACAGCATGGTGCGCTCACCCTTGTGCGTGACGAGCACCACGCAGGTGCCGGTCGGCCGCTCAGGATCCATGACGAGCCTGGCGTCCACGCCATAGCCCATCAGCTCCATGTCGCGGTTACGCCCGGTGATGTCGGCGCCTCTGCGGCCGATGAAGGCCACCTCGGCGCCTTCGACCGCGAGCCACGAGGCAATGTTGGCCCCGGAGCCGCCACCATGCATGGTCACGATCGCCGGGGTGTCGCTCGCACGGGCAAGCGCATAACGGGCGCGAGCGACCGCGTCGGTCATGAGATCGCCCACCACGACGACCCGCGTCATGATGCCACCACCTTGCTGCCTTCGGATCGAGCCTGGCCACGGCAAAACTAACAGCTTCCGGGCTGCTCGTGGGGCGGACCCAGGACACCAGGCCTGAGTCGATGCACAAGCGTTGCCCAAAACGCCCCGGAATTCTTGGCATGTGGGATGCGGGTTTACGCTCGTGACTGTGGAGGCACAATATCCGGCCCACTGGGAAGCCGACGTCGTCCTGGCCGACGGGGGCACCGCCCACGTGCGTCCGATCCGGCCCGCCGACGCCGACCGCTTGCGCGCCTTCTACTCCCGCCTGTCCGACGAATCAATCTATTTCCGGTTCTTCGGGCCGCGCCCGCGACTGTCGGACAAGGAAGTCGCGTGGTTCACCAACGTCGACTACCTCAACCGGGTCGCCCTCATCGCCACCATCGGCACCGAGATGGTCGCGGTCATCCGCTACGACCGGACCGCGCCGGGCGAGGGCGAGGTGGCCTTCCTCGTGGAGGACGCCCACCAGGGCAGGGGAGTGGCCTCGGTGCTCCTCGAACATCTGGCCGCCACCGCCCGCGAGCGGGGCATCGAGCGGTTCGTCGCCGACGTGCTGCCCGCCAACATGAAGATGATGGGCGTGCTGCGCCAGGCCGGTTACACGGCCGAGACCCGGTTCGCCGACGGTGTCGTACGCATGACACTCGACCTGACCCCCACCGAGACCGCCGCCGAGGTGACCACCGCGCGCGAGCACCGGGCCGAGGCCCGCTCGATCGCCAGGCTCCTCACCCCAGGCTCGGTCGCCGTCATCGGCGCCTCCCGCGACCCGGGCGGCGTCGGCCACACCGCGCTGCGCAACCTGCTCGCCGCCGACTTCACCGGCCCCGTCTACCCGGTGCACCGCGAGGTGCGCGCCATGGCCGGCGTGCGCGCCTACCCGAGTGTGACCGCCATCGACGACGAGGTGGACCTGGCCGTCGTCGCCGTGCCCGCCGAAGGCGTGCTCGACGTGGTCAAGGAGTGCGCCGAGAAGGGCGTGCACGGCCTGATCGTGCTCTCCTCCGGGTTCGGCGAGACGGGCCAGGAGGGCCGGGGCAGGCAGGACGAGCTGGCCCGCATCGCCCGCTCCTACGGCCTGCGCGTGGTGGGCCCCAACTGTCTCGGCATCGCCAACACCGACCCCGCCGTCAAGCTCAACGCCACCCTCGCCGCCACCGTGCCGGGCCGGGGCCGGGTGGGCTTCTTCAGCCAGTCGGGCGCCCTCGGCACCGCGCTGCTCCAGCGGGTCAAGGAGCGCGGGATGGGCATCTCGTCGTTCGTCTCCGCGGGCAACCGGGCCGACGTGTCGGGCAACGACCTGCTGCAGTACTGGGAGGAGGACGCCTCGACCGAGGTGATCCTGCTCTACCTCGAATCGCTCGGCAACCCGCGCAAGTTCACCCGGCTGGCCAGGCGCATCTCGCGGACCAAGCCGATCGTGGTGGTCAAGAGCGGCGGCACCCCGGTCGGTCACTCCGCCGAGGAGCTCGGCCTGCCCGACTCGGCGATCAGCTCCCTGTTCGAGCAGGCCGGGCTGATCCGGGTCGACGACCTCATCCAGCTCTTCGACGTCGGCCAGCTCCTGGCCTACCAGCCGCTGCCCGCCGGACCGCGCGTCGCCCTGATCACCAACTCCGACGCGCTCGGCCTGCTCGCCGCCGACGGGTGTGTCGCGGCGGGGCTGGAGCCCCGCGCGCCGATCAACCTCGGCCCGGCGGCCGGGGCCGAGGAGTTCTGTACGGCACTCGCGGGCGAGCTGGCCGCACCCGAGGTCGACGCGGCGGTCGTCATCTACATGCCGCCCATTCCCGGCGACGCCGCAGCCGTGGCCGCCCGGCTCCTGGAGGTTTCGCACGGCTCGGCCAAGCCCGTGCTCGCGACCTTCCAGGGGCACCTCGGCATGCACCCCTACCTGCAGACCGGCGGCCCGGTCCCGGCACGCGGCTCCATCCCCTCCTACGCCGCGCCCGAGGAGGCGGTCAGGGCACTGGCGCTGGCGGTCCGCTACGCCACCTGGCGAGCCCGGCCCGCCCTCCCGCCGCCGGACCTCGACGACATCGACACGGACCGCGCCCGCGCCCTCGCCAACGAAGCGCTGACCCCCGCTCAGCCGTCGACTGCCGCCACCGGCCTCGACGGCGGACAGGCTCCGTCGCAGGCCGATGCTGTCCCGGACAGTGCTCCGGCTCCGGCTCCACCCCTGGTTCCGGGCTCGCTGGGTGTGAGCGTCGCCGAGCATGCCGGGGCCTACTCCAAGGCGCCCGTCTTCGCCGAGGCGGGGCCGCCGGTGCGGGTCGACGCCGCCGAATTGCTCGCCTGCTACGGCGTCACCGTGTGGCCCGCCGAGGTGGTGCGCTCGCCCGACGAGGCGGTCGCCGCCGCCGGACGGCTCGGCTGGCCGGCGGTGCTCAAGGTGGCCGGCCCCGACGCCTCGCGCCGCGCCGGCACCGTCAGGCTCGGGCTGCCGAACGCCGAGAGCGTACGGCACGCGTACGCCGAGTTCGCCCAGCAGTTCGGCGAGGACGTGGAGCTGGCAGTCCAGCGGATGGCCCCGCAGCCCGCCGTGCCGACCGTGGTGAGCGTCATCGAGGATCCCGCGTTCGGGCCGGTCGTGTCCTTCGGGCTGGGCGAGGTGACCGCGCGCCTCCTGCTCGACCAGGGCTTCCGCCTGGCTCCCCTCACCCGCGAGGACGCCGCCGCCCTGGTGCGGTCCGTACGCGCCGCGCCGCTGCTGTTCGGTGAGTACGGCTACCCGCCGGTCGCGGTCGATGCCCTCGAAGACCTCCTGACCAGGGTGAGCCGCCTGGGCCACGACCTGCCCGAGCTGTGCCGACTCGACCTGGACCAGGTCCTGGTGGGGGAGTCCGGGGTGATAGTCCTCGACGCGCGGGCGACCCTGCGCACCCCACCCGGCCCCCGTCTCGACGGCGGCCCCCGCAGGCTGGGTTAGCCCGGCTCCCGCTTCGACGGTCGCCTTCGCAGGCTGGGTCAGCCCGGCTCCCGCTTCGACGGTCGCCTTCGCAGGCGAAGTCGGACCCGCACCCCGCCTTGACGGCGGCTCACGGATCGGGACGCGCCGGAGGCGGTACAGTGTGCCGCGTGCTGACCGGCTGGACCAGCACCACCCGGACCGCCATGGCGGTGGCCACCGCGTCGTGGGGCGGCCTGGCCGCCCTCACCGGGCCTCGGACGGCGATCGCCGTCGTCGGGGTCCGGCTCCTGGACGCCCCCGCCCTCCTGCCGTGGCGCGTCCCTGGATGGGCGGACAGCCACGACGTCAGGTTTTCGTCAGGTAAAAGACGTTATAGAGCGTTATATCCGGCGGGTGGTTGCACTGTGTCGCCCTGGCAAACTGGGTCCATGAGGGAAACCCGAGTCTCAGCCGCGGGCCTGCGTGAAGCCATCGAGCGCAGCGGCTACTATCCCGACCTCGTCTCCGATGCGGTCGAATCCGCGCTGGGCAAGGAGGCCGTGACCGCGTTCGTGGTCCACCACGAGGCCACCTTCGATCCCGCCATGGAGGTGCGCAGGCACGTCACCGTCCTGGTTCTGTCCACCTCGAGGCTCCTGGTCTGCCACACCGACGAGCACCCGGCCGTGGAGGGCGTGTCCACCGCGCACGCCTCCACCACGTCGGAGGCGGTCCGGCTCAGCCGGATCCAGTCGGTGGCGGTCACCCGCGTGGTTCCCGACCCCGCCTCCTACGTCCCCGGCGTCCCCCCGACGGAGGTGACGCTCACGATCGGCTGGGGCGCCATCTCCCACGTGGATCTGGAGCCGGCGACCTGCGGCGACGAGAACTGCGAGGCCGACCACGGCTACACCGGCGCCATCACGGCCGACGACCTCTCGCTGCGCGTCAGCGAGGCGGCCGACGGCCCGGAGGCGGTCGCCCACGTCCTGTCGTTCGCCAAGGCCCTGTCCGAAGCCACCGCCGTGCACTGAGGTCCCGTCCCACCGATCGGAGGACCGCCTGCCCGGCCGGGCGGAGGGAACGTACGACCTGGGCGGGTTCGCGCTCATGGCCGGGGCGGGGGCGGGCGGATAGGATCGGGCCATGGAGATCGGACCGCTGGTGCCCGCGTACGGCGGGGCGGCGCTGCCCGATCTCGCCCGCTCCCTGCTCGCGGCGCTGGGCCTGGACGAGCCCAATCCGCTGGCCATCGCGCCCGCCGCGCGCACCTGCCTGTTCATCGTGGACGGGCTCGGCGCGGAGCTGCTGCGCGCGCACGCCGACACCGCGCCGTTCCTGGCCGCCATCGCCGGCCGGACGCTGACGGCCGGCTTCCCCGCGACGACCGTCACGAGCCTGTGCTCGCTCGGCACCGGCCTGTCGCCGGGGGAGCACGGGATGATGGGCCTGATGCTCGCCGTGCCCGGCGCCGGGCGGCTGTTCAACTGCCTGCGCTGGACCGGGATGGCGATGGACCCGCTGGAGTGGCAGCCGAGCGCGACGGTCTACGAGCGGGCCGCGGCGGCGGGGATCGAGCCCGTCTACGTCGCGCCCGCCGCCTACGAGGGCACCGGGCTGACCGAGGCCGTCTATCGCGGGGTCCGTTATGTGGGGGCCGAGACGGTGGACGAGCGGGTGGCGCGGACACTCGCCGAGCTGGCGCGCCCGCGAGCCCACGTCACCGTCTACTACGGCGACCTCGACGCCACCGGTCACATGACGGGCTGGGGCAGCCCGGAGTGGCTGACGCAGCTCGCGATCGTCGACGCCATGGCCGAGCGGCTGGCCGAGGGCCTGCCGCCGGGCACCGCGCTGTTCGTGACGGCCGACCATGGGATGGTCAACGCGCTCGACAAGCTCGACGCCGAGGCGACGCCCGAGCTGACGCTCGGGGTCGCCATGCTGGGCGGTGAGGCCAGGGCCAGGCATGTCTACGCTCAGCCGGGCGCCGCCGTGGAGGTGTTCGACGCCTGGGGCGAGATGCTGCGCGGCCGCGCCTGGGTGGTCTCCCGTGAGGAGGCGGTCGAGTCCGGCTGGTTCGGGCCCCGGGTGCGCGCCGACTGGCTGGGCCGCATCGGCGACGTCATCGCGGTCCCCTACACCGATCTGGCCATCGTCGCCCCGGCCGCGCATCCGATCGAGGCCCTGTTCACCGGCTACCACGGCTCGATGACCGTGGCCGAGCAGCACGTGCCACTTCTGGAGGTATCCACCCGATGAGCCCGCTGATCATCCCGGACGACCTGGCCGCGCTCGACGGCGCGAGCGTGCTCGACGTGCGCTGGCGGCTCGGCGGGCCGCCCGGCGTCGGCATGTACCGGGAGGGGCACCTGCCCGGCGCCGTCTTCTGCGACCTCGATGCCGACCTGACGGCGGCGCCCGGAGCGGCCGGCCGCCATCCCCTGCCCGACGCGGCCGCGTTCGAGCAGGCGATGCGACGGCTGGGCGTGTCCGGCGGGCGGCCGGTGGTGGTCTACGACGACTCGGGCGCGACGGCCGCCGCGCGCGCCTGGTGGCTGCTGCGCTACTACGGGCATCAGGACGTACGGGTCCTCGACGGCGGTCTGGGAGCCTGGATCGCCGCCGGCCTGCCGGTCACCAAGGAGGAGCCCGAGGTCGCACCCGGTGACTTCACCGCCGTCCCGGGCGGGATGCCGATGCTCGACGCGGACGGGGCGGCGGCACTGGCCGCGTCCGGCGTGCTGCTCGACGCCCGCGCCGAGGAGCGCTACCGCGGCGAGGTGGAGCCGATCGACCCGGTGGCCGGCCACATCCCGGGCGCGGTCAACGCGCCCACCACCGCCAACGTCGGCAGCGACGGCAGGTTCCTGGCCCCGGAGACGCTGCGGGCCCGCTTCACCGAGCTCGGAGTGGGCGAGGGCGTCCCGGCCGGCGCCTACTGCGGATCCGGCGTGACGGCCGCCCATGAGGTGCTCGCCCTGGAGGTGGCGGGCCGGCCGGCCGCCCTCTACGTGGGCTCGTGGTCCAACTGGGTCGCCGACCCCTCCAGGCCGGTCGCCACCGGCTGATCGCCCGCGCCGAAACAGACGAACCCCAGCACCCCGGTCTTGGCCGAGGCGTCCGCCAGCGCCGTGGCCGGGGGGTGGCCCGCCGCGAGCAGCTCGTGGAAGCGGGTCATCAGCGCCAGCGCGTCCTCGTCGCGCACCGGCACCAGCCCGGCGACCACGCACGCCGCGCCCCGCGCCAGAAACGTGCCGGCCAGCCCGAGCGGCGCGCCGTCGGTGGGCGTGCGGGCCATCCCGGAATCGCACGACGACAGTACGACGAGCCGGGCCGCCTGTGACATGCCCAGCAGGTCGTAGGCCATGAGCGGGCCGTCGTCCAGCGTGATGCTCGACAGCAGCGGGCTGCGCGCGTGGAACACCCCATGGGCGGCCAGGTGCAGCACGTCGGCGGACTCCAGCGCGGCCAGCACCGGGCCGGTCCGCGCCGGCACCTCACGCGCGTGAGGATGGCAGGCGAGCACCCGCTCGACCTCCTCGCGGGCGTGCGCCAGCCCCGGCCCGACCGCCGCGATCACCGTGGTCGGCGCTGTGACGGGCGCACGGCGGGTGGCGCCGAGCCAGGCGGCGGCGCTCACGGCCACGCTCACCGGACGCTCGCGCAGGGTGGGCAGCGTGGCCCAGGGCAGCGTGTGCAGCACCCCGGTGGGCACCAGCACCAGCGGCCGGTCCCCGATCTCGGCGTCGATCGGCCGCAGCAGCAGGCGCTCCAACTCGGCGGCGGGCTCGGCCGTATGACGCACACTGATCGGCCGCACGTCGTCCTCGGCGGCGGGATGCCCGGCGGCTTCGCTGCCGGTGGGATGCTCGGCGGTCTCGCCGGTCGGTCGTTCGGTGAGGAAGCCGTCTCGGAGGTTGGATCGGCGGAGTGAATAGCGCAGGCGGATGAGGGCCTCGGTCACCGGCAGCAGGGCGCCGAGCCGCCGCAGCGTCACCCGCTCCCCGGTGACCACGACCGCGACCAGCGACTCCCCGTCGGGGACGAACTCCACCAGCGCCGCCCGGCCCAGCGCGGCCCGCACCTGGTCGAGGACCGCGGGGGAGCAGGCGTGCGCGGGAGCGGCCACCGCCCGCCAGCGTTCGGCCCACTCGAACACCTCCTCGGCGCCCCCGTCACGCACCGCGAGCCGCAGCCCGAACGCCGCCAGCCGCTCACCCGCCCTGACGGCGTGCGCGCGCAGCGACGGATCGTCGAAGGCGTCGGCCCGGTCACCCACCTCGGCCAGCCCCTCGCGAACCGCCCGGAACGCCGCATGGACGTCCTCCTGCAGCGCCGCCTCCAGCGCGAGCGCGTGCTGGCGTACGGGAGCCGGCACCTGCGAGGCCTGGGCCAGGCGGCTGGTGTCCGAGTCGGAGACCAGGGGCGTCAGCCGGGTCCCCGCGGGCGTCCAGCGCTCGCACCGCCTGGCGTGCGCCGTGAGCCGGGCGAGCTGGGCCGACGCGGCCGGATGGTCGTCGACGGCCAGCGCGGTCTCGGCCGCCACCAGCCGCAGCGCGGCCGCCTCCGCCAGGTGGGCGGTGTCCTTCTCCAACTCGGTCGCGCACATGACCAGCTCGGCCAGCAGGGCGGGCGTCGGCGGCTCCAGGGTCAGCCTGGCCCGCAGCACGACCTCACGGGCCAGGGGCAGCCATGACCGCCGATCCTGCGCCGACAGCTCCCGCATGGCACGCTCGGCCACCGCCATCGCCTCGTGCGGGTCACCGGTCAGCAGCTCCACCTGGGCCAGCTTCAGTCGCGCCTCCGCCAGCGCCACGTGCGCACCGGTCTTCTCCAGATCGGGCACGGCCAGGCTCAGCAGGGCCCGGGCCTCGCCGGGCAGGTGGGCGGCCAGCAGCGCGGCGGCGAAATCGGCGCGCATCGTGGCCAGCCGCTCAGGAAAGCCGAACAGGGTGTCCTCGGCCGCGCGGTAGTGGGTGAAGGCGCCGCCGACGTCGCCGCGCCGTACCGCGAGAAAGGGCAGGTTGGCGGCGGCCAGGCGGGTCAGGTGGCGGAGCCCGGCGTGCCGGGCGATCTCCTGGCAGGTGCTGATGTCGCGCATGGCGTCGTCCCAGTCGCCCCGGTAGGCGTGCACCAGGCCCCGGTTGAGCAGGCCGCCGGCCAGGAACCGGCGGTCGTCGACGGTGCCGGGGGCGGCGGCCAGGGCCTGCAGCGCCCGGTCGCAGGAGGCGATGGCCTCCTGGTAGCGGCCCAGGTGGGCCAGGGCGACGGCCCGCTGCGTGTCGAGCTTGGCCCGGTCGAGCGGCGACAGGTAGGCCCAGGCCAGGGCGGCGACCCGGAGCGCCTGCAGGGGATGGCCGCGCTCGGTCCGTACCGTCACCAGCGAGAGTCTGGCCTGGGCGCGCCGCTCGGCGGGCGCGCCCACGGTGTGGACGGCCTGCCGGAGATACTCCTCCGCGCCGGGGAGATCGCCGAGCTCACGCGCCGCCAGCGCCATGGCCCGCAGCGCGACGGCCTCCGCCTCGGCGGATCCGGCCGCCACGGCCGCCTTGAGGATGGTGCGGCCGGCGTCGAGGGCCTGACCGGGATCCACCACCGACCGCAGCACGGCCATCTCCGCGGCCCGCACGAGCAGGGCGGTGTCCGGGGAACGGCCGGGCGGTTGATGTCTCACCGGTGTCGCCATGTGTGCCTCGGTTGCTGGTGCGGCGGGCAGGCGCGGCCCGGCCGGGTCTCTCACGGGCGGACGCGCACCCACCTGGTCTGGACGGGCTCCTGGCCGGGGCGGTGGCAGACCACGCTGAGCCAGCCCGGTGGCAGGCCGGTGGCCGCGAACTGACCGCTGTCGGCCAGGCTCCTGGTGAGCGTCAGATGAGGGGTGCGGACCTCGACGTGGCTGCCCTCGCAGGGAGCCGGGAACACCTGGCCGACCACGTCGATGAGCCCGTCGCCCACGGTCACCTCCAGGTCGAAGGTGAGCCCGGCGGCGACGAACCGGACCGACTGCGGGGCGTCCGTCCCGCGCACGCCGCGAGCCGTGGCGCCCTCGGCGGGCATGGCGGTCACCGCCCGGGGCACCCGCAGCTCGAAGACGTCACGCGCCGCGGCGGACACATGGCCCGGGATCGGATCGTTGCCGGAGGCGAGCCTGAGGGCCGCCAGAAAGTACTCGTCGTTGATCATTGCACCGTCTCCTGTAGTGAGATCAGGGTGCGCAGTTTTTCCAGGCACCGGGCCCTGGTCGGGCCGACGCTACCGACGGGGACACCCAGCCGCGTCGCCATCTGGCGGCTGCCGAGGTCGGTCGCGACGAGGTGGAGCAGGGTGCGGCACGGCTCCTGCAGAGCGGAGACCGTCTGCCAGAGCAGGCGGTTGCCGTCGGCCTCCAGCACGGCGGACGCCGGGTCGGGGGCGTCGGCCGGCTCGAAACCGAGGCCGAGCGGCGTCTTGCGCAGCAGCAGGAGCGCTTCGCGCCGGGCGGTCGTCGCGAGCCAGGCGCCGACCAGCGCCGGCTCCCTGATGCTGTGGAGATGCTCCAGCAGGCGCAGCCAGGCGCCCTGGACCGCGTCCGCCGCGTCGGCCTCGCCCAGCCCGCACGCGCGGGTGACCGCCCACATGCGCGGGCCGAACCTGGACTCGAGCTCGTCCCAGGCCCGCTGGTCGCCGTCGGCCGCGGCTGAGAGCAGCTCCGCTGGATCGCGTGGGTCCTGCATCACGGCCTCCTTTCCGACCCGGACGGAGAGGCGAATCTGCCTCCCCGTGATCGTCCGAGGACTGAGCGTAAACTCTACAGAATCGAGGGGACGAGAACTCCCAGATCGGGAATTTGCCGGGTTTCCCGGGGGTCGAGCACCCGCAGCGCCGCCTCTTTGACCGGCAGGTCCCGGGCGGCGTCGGCGATGGCCCCGGCGACGATGGCCGTGGCGAACGACGTGCCGCTCCAGGAGGCGTAGCCGGCGAACTCGCCCCGCTCCAGGAAGCTGCTCGACAGCCATTCGCCGCGCGCGCAGGCGTCCACCCACGAGCCGTGGGCCGAGAACGGCGCGCGGCGCTCCAGCGTGTGGTCCACGGCGCCCACTGCGATCGTGCCGGCCAGCGCGGCGGGGTAGAAGGGCCGCTCCGAGGCGGTGTTGCCGGCGCACGCGACGGCCACCGTGTCCTGCAGTTCGGCGAGCGCGTCGGCCAGCAGGGGCGGCGGCCTGTCGTCGAAGGTGTGGCCGCCGAAGGACAGGTTGAGCACCTGTGGCGGCCGGTCGCGCATCCGGTGCAGCGCCCGGACCACGGTGGCCTCGTCGCCCACCCCGTCGCCGTTGAGCACCCGGCTCACCTGCAGCCACGCGCCGGGTGCCCCGCGCGTCAGCAGGCCCGCCAGGAACGTGCCGTGCCCGGCCTGCGAGCCCTCGGTCGCGTCGGCGTCCTCGGCGCCCATCCGGGCGTACCAGTCGCTGTCGGCCCACCATCGATGCGCGGCCACGCCGGTGTCGACCAGCCCCACCACCACCTGGGACCTGGCCCTGCCCGGCCGATAGGTGACCGGCGGGCAGGGGAAGGGCCTGGTGGCCGGGCCGCCGAAGAACAGGGGCTGGCCGACGAGGACGTGATTGGGCGAGGCCCGGAAACCGTGCTCGCGCAGATCCCTGGTGAGCTCGCACGGGTCCACCCCGGACGTCAGGTGGATGACGCAGACCCCGTCGGCCTCCGAGACCGCCTGGGTCCAGCGTGCGGCGGCCGACAGCGCGCTGCGATCCGTCAGGATCTGGCCTGGGCGGATGAGCGCCGCGCCGACTGGTTCGATGTCCATGAGCGGGTATCTTTCCCAGCTTGCCCAGCTGTCACATGCCACACGCGCACCAACTTGGTATGGCCCCCCTCTGGTGTCCGATTACAACCGACGGTAGTCTCTCCCTAGTCACTTGTGATCATCCCAGGACGAGGCCGTTGGGGAAGGCGCACCTCGTACCGAATCGGGAGGTCCGGTGTCTGCTCGTGGCGTGCTGTACGTCCACTCGGCTCAGCCCGCGCTGTGCCCTCATATCGAATGGGCGGTCGCGGGCGTCCTAGGCGTGCCCGTGGACCTGACCTGGACCCCGCAACCCGCGGCACCCAACGTGGTGCGGGCGCAGGCGGAGTGGGAAGGTCGCGCGGGCATCGCGGCGGCCATCGCCTCCTCCCTGATGGGGTGGCAGCGCATCAGGTTCGAGATCACCGAGGACGCCTCGCCGGGTGTCGACGGCTCCCGGCATGCCTACACGCCGACGCTCGGCGCCTTCAGCGCGGTCATCGGCGCCGCCGGCGACATCCTGATCCCCGAGGACCGGCTGCGCGCCGTGATGCTGACGGCTGCCCAGGGGCGCTCCGTGCTGGAGGACGAGCTGGACAAACTGCTCGGCAAGCAGTGGGACGAGGAGCTGGAGCCGTTCCGCTACGCGGGCGACGGCGCTCCCGTGCGCTGGCTGCACGCCGCCGTCTGAGGTGCGCCCCTCGACCGCGACCACCCGAGCCCGCCCATGCGACGACCCGAGCAGCCCCATCCGAAGACCCATCCGAAGACCCATGGAAGACCCGTACGGAGACCCATCCGAAGATCCGAGGCCATGCGAAAGGGCCCCGCACCTCTTACCGGTGCGGGGCCCTTAGTGTCACTGGATCACAGCGGGATGTTCCCGTGCGCGCCCCTGGCAGGAGTGGCCTGGGCGAGGACCTTGGCGATCGCGCCGCGGGACTCCTCCGGCTTGATGACCTCGTCGATCACGCCCAGCTCCTGCGCGCGGGTGAGCCCGCCCGCGAGCTTCTCGTGCTCCCGGGCGAGCCGCTGTTCCAGCTCGGCCCGCTCCTCCTCCGGAGCGGCGGCCAGCTCCCTGCGCTTGAGCACGCGCACCGCGGCGACCGCGCCCATGACCGCGATCTCGGCGGTCGGCCAGGCGAACACCTTGGTGGCGCCCAGGGCGCGGGAGTTCATGGCGACGTAGGCGCCGCCGTAGGCCTTACGGGTGACCAGCGTGACGCGCGGCACCGACGCCTCGGCGAACGCGTGCAGCAGCTTGGCACCCCGCCGGACTACGCCGTCGTGCTCCTGGCCGACGCCGGGCAGATAACCCGGCACGTCCACGAGGACAACCAAAGGGACTCCGAAAGCGTCACACATACGGACGAAGCGAGCGGCTTTCTCGGCGGACGTGGCGTCGAGGCAGCCGCCGAGCCGCATCGGGTTGTTGGCGATCACGCCGACCGTCCGGCCACCGAGGCGGCCCAGCGACGTGACGATGTTGGGCGCCCATTTGGGGTGCAGCTCGATGCCCGGCTCGTCCAGCAGGCCGTTGACGAGCGGCTTGACGTCGTAGGCACGCCGCGCCGACTCCGGCAGCAGCGTGGAGAAGTCCACCTCGTCCACGGCCGAGGCGCGCACCCGGCCCTGGTGGCCCAGCAGCACCGCGAGCCGGCGGGCCCGCAGCAGCGCGTCGGCCTCCGTCTCGGCGACGATGTGCACGACGCCGCTGCGCTTGCTGTGCGGCTCGGGGCCGCCCAGCGCGGCGCTGGTGACGTCCTCGCCCGTGACGCTGCGTACGACGTCGGGGCCGGTGACGAAGATGCGGCCGGAGTCGGCGAGGATCACCAGGTCGGTCAGCGCCGGGCCGTAGGCGGCGCCACCGGCGGCGGCGCCGACGACCACGGAGATCTGCGGCACCACCCCCGACGCCTTGGTCATGGCGGCGAAGACCCGGCCGACGGCGTGCAGCGACTCGACGCCTTCGGCGAGTCGCGCACCGCCGGAGTGCCAGATCCCGAGGATCGGCACCCGTTCGCGGACGGCCACGTCGTAGGCGTGCACGATGTGCTCGCAGCCCTCGCTGCCCATCGCGCCGCCCTGGAAACGGGCGTCACTGCAGAACGCGACGACGGGGACACCCTCGACGCGGCCCATCGCGGCGAGCACGCCGCTCTTGTCCTCAGAGGTGATCAGCCGCAGCGAGCCCTCGTCGAGCAGCGCGGCCAGGCGTACGGCCGGGTCCCGGGGATCGGCAGGCTCCGGATCGGAGCCCTCCTTCGGTGCTCGGTCGTCGAGCACGGTCATTAGGCCCCCTGGAACACGACGGTCACGTTGTGGCCGCCGAAGCCGAAGGAGTTGTTGACGGCGGCGATGTCACCTTCGGGCAGCGCCCGGTTCGCGCCGTGCACCAGATCCACCTCGATGCCGTCGTCGACGTTGCCGAGGTTGATGGTGGCGGGGACGATGCGGTCCTGGAGCGACTTGACGGTGAAGACGGACTCGATGCCGCCCGCGCCGCCCAGGAGGTGGCCGGTCATGGACTTGGTCGAGGTCACCAGCGGGTGGGTGCCGATGGCCTTGGCCACGGCCTGCACCTCGATGACGTCGCCGGCGGGGGTGGAGGTGGCGTGCGCGTTGACGTGCTTGACGTCCCGGCCGGTGAGCCCGGCGTCGGTGAGCGCGTGCGTCATCGCCATGCTGATGCCCCGGCCCTCGGGCTCGGGGTTGGTGATGTGGAAGCCGTCGGACGAGTAGCCGACACCGCAGGCGTAGGCGTAGATCCGCGCGCCGCGGGCCTTGGCGTACTCCTCGGACTCCAGCACCAGGATGCCGGCGCCCTCGCCGAGCACGAACCCGTCACGGTCGCGGTCCCACGGCCGCGAAGCGCCCTGCGGGTCGTCGTTGCGGGTGGACATGGCACGGGCGGCGGCGAAGGCCGCCACGTTGAGGCCGTGGATGGCGGCCTCGGTGCCGCCGGCGACGACCACGTCGGCCCGGCCGGCCCTGATCATGTCCATCGCGTAGCCGATGGCCTCGGCTCCGGAGGCGCAGGCGGACACCGTGGCGTGCACCCCCGCCTGGGCGCCCCTGTCGAGGCCGATCCAGGCGGCGGGGCCGTTGGGCATGAGCATCGGCACCGTGAAGGGCGACAGCCGGTTCCAGCCGCGCTCCTTGTAGGTGTCGTAGGCGGACAGGGTGGTGTTGATGCCGCCGATGCCGCTGGACACGACGACGCCCAGCCGCTCCGGCGCCACCTCGGGCGCACCCGCGTCCTGCCACGCCTCACGCGCGGCGACCATGGCGAACTGCTCGCTGCGGTCGAGGCGTCGTGCCTCGGGCCGCGGCAGCACCTCGGCCGGGTCGACCGCGGCCGTCCCCGCGAACGTCACGGGGACGGTGTCGATCCAGTCCTCGGTGAGGGTCCTGACACCCGACTGACCGGCGAGGAGCGCCGACCAGGATGAGTTGACGTCTCCACCGACGGGCGTCGTCGCGCCGAGCCCGGTGACGACGACACGTACCCGGTTTGCACTCACGTTTCGCACTCCTTGTCGAATCAGCAGGCAGAGAGGATCACTTAGTTCTGGATGAAGGTGAGGACGTCCTTGACCGTCTTCAGGTTCTTGAGCTGGTCGTCAGGGATCTCGACGCCGAACTCGTCCTGGGCGGCCACGGCGATCTCGACCATGGACAGGGAGTCGATGTCGAGGTCGTCCACGAAGCTCTTCTCGGGGGTGACCTCGGCGGCGGGGATGCCGGTGATCTCGTTGATGATCTTGCCGAGGCCCTCGAGGATGTCCTGCTCGGTGGCAGCCATGTCGCTAGTTCTCCTTAGTTTTCCTGGGTTCTGCACGGCGTCGCCGTACAAGCTCTGACATGCGTACGGCGCGTGTGCCGTACGCGATCCTATGGAATCTCGATGACCTGTCCCGCATACGTCAGGCCGGCGCCGAAGCCGAGGATGAGCGCGAGCCCGCCCGAGCGGACCTCGCCGCGCTCCAGCATGCGCGAGAGCGCGAGCGGGACCGACGCGGCGGAGGTGTTGCCGGCCGTGACGATGTCGCGGGCGACGACGGCGTTGTCGGCGCCCAGCTTACGGGCGATGGACTCGATGATGCGCAAATTGGCCTGGTGCGGGACGAAGGCGGCAAGCTCGGACGGGTCCACGCCCGCGCGCTCGCACGCCAGCTTGGCGACCGGGTGCAGCGCGGTGGTGGCCCACCGGAACACGGTCTGGCCCTCCTGGCGCAGCGAGTCGTGGCGGTCGGGGATCCTGATGGCTTCGGACTTGTCACCCGAGCTGCCCCAGACGACCGGACCTATGCCTGGCGTGTCCGAGGGGCCGACCACCGCGGCGCCCGCGCCGTCGGCGAAGATCACCGCGGTCGAGCGGTCGGTCCAGTCGAGCCACTGTGAGAGCTTCTCCGCGCCGATGACGAGGACGTTCGTGGCCGAGCCGGCGCGGACCGCGGCGTCGGCGGCGGCGAGCGCGTAGCAGAAGCCGGAGCAGGCCGCGTTGACGTCGAACGCACCCGGCGAGTCGATGCCGAGGCGGTGGGCCACGACGGCCGAGGCGTTGGGGATCTGGCTCTCCAGCGTGCAGGTCGCCACGATCACCAGGTCGATGTCGGCGGCGGACAGGCCGCTGGCGGCCAGCGCCTTGCCGCCCGCCTGGGTGGCCATGTCCTCGAGGGTCTCGCCGTCGGGGGCGACCCGGCGCTCCTTGATGCCGACCCGCGACTGGATCCACTCGTCGTTGGTGTCCATGGTCTTGGCCAGGTCGTCGTTGGTGACGACCTGGGAGGGCTGGTAGTGGCCGAGTGCCAGCACCTTCGCACCGGGCGCGGTGTCGAGAATCCTCACTGGGTCAGCTCCCTGGCGGCGTCGAGATCATCTGGGGTCTTGAGTGCCACGGTCCGCACGCCGCGCAGGCCGCGCTTGGCGAGGCCGGTCAGCGTGCCGCCGGGCAGCAGCTCGATCATCGCGGTGACGCCCAGATCGGCCATGGAGGTCATGCAGGCGTCCCACCTGACGGGACTGCTCACCTGTGCGACCAGGCGGCGCATGAGCTCGGCGCCGTCGGTCACGACCTGGCCGTCGGCGTTGGAGAGCAGCCTGACCCGCGGGTCGGCGGGCTCGACGTGCTGGGCGGCCTCGCGCAGCTGGTCGACCGCCGGGGCCATGTGCACGGTGTGGAAGGCGCCGGCCACGGACAGCGGGATCAGGCGGGCGCGGGCGGGCGCGTCGTCCTTGAACGCGGCCAGCTGCTCCAGCGTGCCGCCGGCGACGATCTGCCCGGCGCCGTTGACGTTGGCGGGCGTCAGCCCGTGCTTGTCGAGGGCGGCGAGCACCTCGGCCTCCACGCCGCCCAGCACCGCCGTCATGCCGGTCGGGGTGACTCCGGCGGCCTTGGCCATGGCCTGGCCGCGCTCGCGCACCAGGGTCAGCGCCTGCTCCGGGGTCAGCACCCCGGCCAGGGCCGCCGTGGCGAACTCGCCGACGCTGTGGCCGGCGAGGAGGTCGGGGGTCACGCCGAGCGCCTCGGCCGACGCCAGCGCGGCGGCCACGAGCAGCGGCTGGGCAATCGCGGTGTCGCGGATCTCGTCGGCCCCGGCGGTCGTGCCGTAGGCGATCAGGTCCAGGCCGGCGACCTCGGACCAGGCGGCCAGCCGGTCGGCGAGACCGGGCAGCTCGAGCCACGGTGTGAGGAAGCCAGGAGTTTGGGCGCCTTGGCCTGGCGCGACGAGTACAAGCACGAACTCAACCCTGCCCTGTAGATGTCCGACACGCTGATGAAGATGTGAACGAACTTTGTCCACGGTGATTTGTAGGAAGCCCACAATAGGGGTTTCGGTAGTCCTACGTTAGGGCGCGCCACGTCTGCGCGCTCTCCGCGAGCCTGCCCAGGATGAGCCCCACCTGGAGGGTGAAGGCGGAGCGGCCCTCCGTCGGCTGGTAGCCGGTCAGCTCGGTGATCTTCTTGAGGCGGTAGCGGACCGTGTTCGGGTGCACGAACAGCAGGCGCGCGGTGGCCTCCAGCGAGGTGCCCTGCTCCAGGTAGGTGGCCAGAGTGTCGAGCAGCGGGGTGCCGGCGAGGGGCAGATAGACGTTCTCGATGAGCTGCTCCCGGGCGTCGCCGTCGCCGTCGAGCGCCCGCTCGGCCAGCAGATCCTCGGCGTGCACCGGGCGGGGGGCGTCCGGCCAGCCGGAGGCGGCCTGCAGCCCGGCCAGCGCGGCCCTGGCCGACCGGGCGGCGGCGTGCAGGTCGGGCACCTCCGGGCCGATGACGATCGGGCCCTCGCCGAAGCGGGCCACGACCTGCTTGGCCGCGTCGTTCACACTGGTGGCGCCGCCCACGATCACGATCAGCCGGTCGGCCTGCACCCCGGCGAGCAGGTCCATGCCGATGCGGCGGCCCCGCTCGCGCAGCCCGTCGATCACCGCGCGCGGGTCGCCGTCAGGGGCGTGGCCGGCGATGACCACCACCGGGGAGGACGTCCAGCCGAGCGCCGCCGCCCAGGAGTGCAGGCCGTCGTCGACCTCGCCGCGCACCAGGGCGTCCACGATCAGCGCCTCCAGCCTGGCGTCCCAGGCCCCCCGCGCCTCGGCCTCGCGGGCGTAGACGTGCGCGGCGGCGAAGGCCACGTCGCGGGTGTAGCGCAGCATGGCCTGCTGGAGCTGGTCGCCGCCGCCGGGCGCCGCCAGCTCGTCGGTCTGCGCCTCCACCACCTGGACGACGACCCTGACGATGTCGACGGTCTGCTGCAGCGAGATGGACCGCTTCAGCTCGCGCGGCGCGGTGCCGAAGAACTCGATGCTGGGCGTGGGCCGGTCCTCGCCCGCGTGCTGGAACCACTCCACGAACGCGGCGATCCCGGCCTGCGCCACCAGGCCCACCCACGAGCGATCCTCGGCGCTGAGCGCTCGAAACCACGGCAACTGGTCGTCCATACGGGACATGGCCGCCGTGCCGAGCGAGCCCATGGCGCGCTCGAGCCTGCGAGTGGTGTCCTCCCGGGTCCGGTCTGTCACACCTTCTAGAGTGCCAGGTCCGGCTAGATGACCGCGACGGCGGTGATCAGGCCGATCGCCACGTGGGTGACCGCGAGCAGGCGGGCGCCGGGCTGCAGCTCGGGCTCCTTGACCAGGTCACGGACCGAGATGCCCACCACCCGGTCGAACAGCAGCATCGCCAGCGTCTGCACCACGATGCCGACCAGGCCGAACACCGCCGTGCCCGCCAGGCCCTCGGCGAGCCGGCCGCCGGACGACCAGATGGAGGCCGCCACGATCAGGCCGATCGCGGCCATCGCGGAGGCCGCCAGCAATGTGGCGTTGGGGTTGCGCTCGTTGCGGATGACCTCGCTCAGCTTTCCTGGCGTGGCGAGGTCGATCACGTAGAAGCCGACGATCAGCAGGATCACGCCGACGGCGGCGTAGGAGGCGATGGCGCCCGCGCCGCGGACGAGGATCTCCAGGAGGGCGTTCATGATTGCTCGATTCGGTGAGGTACGAAGGACGAGGTGTCGTCGGTGATCAACCCGGTGGTCTCCCTGATGCCCAGCCCCGCGGCCTCGTCGGCGATCACCCAGGCGCCGAGCACGGGACGCTGGCCGTCGAAGTCGGGCAGCGCCTCGAAGCCCTGGAAGACGAAGCCCTCCTGGCCGTAGGAGCCGGGCGTCTCCTGGCCGCCCGACGGGGTGACGATCCGCATGGAGGAGCCCTCCCGGCCGAGCAGCGGCTTGGCGATGTAGGAGGTCAGGTCGCGGGGGCCGTCGAGGTAGGCGGGCAGCAGGTTGGGATGGCCGGGGAACAGCTCCCACAGCACGGCCAGCAGCGCCTTGTTGGACAGCAGCGCCTTCCACAGCGGCTCGATCCAGGTGCCGTGGCGCACAGCGTGGCGCCCGAACGGCTCGGCCAGCATCCACTCCCACGGGTAGAGCTTGAAGGCCGAGCGGATCATCCGCTCCTCGACGTCGACGAAGCGGCGGTTGAGGGAGTCCCAGCCGATGTCCTCCATGGCGACCGCGACGGTCTGCAGGCCGGCCTGCTCGGCTGTCTCTTGCAGGTACGCGAGCGTCATCGCCTCCTCGCCCGACTCATCCCGGTTGGTCCAGGCGAAGTGGATCGGCCCCGGCGGCAGCGGCAGCTCCCGCCAGCGGTCGATGAGCCGCTCATGGATGGAGTTCCACTGGTCGTCGCCGGGGTGGGTGTCCTTCAGCCAGAACCACTGCACGACCGACGACTCCAGCAGCGAGGTGGGCGTGTCGGCGTTGTACTCCAGCAGCTTGGCCGGGCCGGTGCCGTCGTAGCGCAGGTCGAAGCGGGCGTACAGATAGGGGTCGCGGCGCTCCCAGGAGCGCGTCACGTCCGCGACGGCCCACTCGGGGATGGCGAAGTCGGCGAAGCGGCCCGTCGAGACGACGTGCTCGGCGGCGCTCAGGCACATGCCGTGCAGCTCCTCGACCTGCTCCTCCAGCGACTCCACCTCCTGCAGGGAGAAGGCGTAGTGGACGGACTCGTCCCAGTAGGGCCTGCTCAGGCCTTCGGGGTGGGCCGCACGGTGGTAGGCGAGCCCCTGGCCTTCGATCGTCTTCTCCCAGTCGTCCCTGGGAGTGCCTCGCTCGCGCCGCACGGGTCAGCTTCCTCCGGTGCGGAAGCTGCCGAAGCCGCCTCGCTGGATCTCGCGGCCGGCGCGGGACTTGATGGCGACGTCGGAGGGGCGGTAGCTGGTGCCCGCCCGCACCCGGGTGCCGACGCGGGTGCCGCCGTAGTACCAGATGTAGGCGCCGCGCGAACCGCCGTAGTAGTGGCTGTTGCCGTCGTCGTCCTCGTCGCAGAGGTCCTCGTCCACCACTTGGTAGGAGCCGTCGTCGAACTGCGTGTTCATGTCGACGCAGTCGGCGGTGACCTCCTCGTCGTTCTGGGTGGCGGCGCAGTAGCCGACCACCATGACCGAGACGACGCCGATGACCGTGAGAGTGATCACGTTGGACGCCTTCGACCGCTTCTTCGGGCGGTGGGGCTGGTGGGGTGGGGGTGGCGTGTGGGCCATCTAGCTCCTGCTCTCTCCGGCCGGACAGACTATCGGTGGTGGCCTCCGGCATCAATCGACGAGCCGAGCCTTTGGTATTCATGAACGTATGGAACCGGTCGAGGCGTTCCAGGAGATCGCCTTTCTCCTGGAACGGGCGGGAGAGCCCACTTATCGCGTGCGCGCCTTCCGCCGCGCCGCCTCGGTCGTCGCCGACCTGCCCCGCGCGGAGCTGGTACGGCTGGCGGACTCGGGTGGCCTGGCCGACCTGCCGGGCATCGGCAAGGTGACCGCGCTGGTGATCACCGAGGCGCTGGCCGGTCAGGTGCCGACCTACCTGCGCAGGATGCGGGCCACCGAGGGGGCCGACCTCGACGACGAGACGGCCGCGCTCCTGGCCGCGCTCAAGGGTGACCTGCACAGCCATTCCGACTGGTCCGACGGCGGCTCGCCGATCGAGGAGATGGCCGGCGCCGCGATGGCGCTCGGCCACGAGTACCTGGCGCTGACCGACCACTCGCCGCGCCTGAAGGTGGCCAACGGTCTCCCGGCGGCTCGCCTGCGCGAGCAGCTCGACCGGGTGGACGAGCTCAACCGGCGGCTGGCGCCGTTCCGCGTGCTGACCGGCGTCGAGGTCGACATCGATCTCGACGGCGGCCTGGACCAGGAGCCGGAGCTGCTGGACCGGCTGGACGTGGTGGTGGCCAGCGTGCACTCCAAGCTGCGGATGCCCGGCCCCGAGATGACCCGCAGGATGGTCATGGCGATCGCCGACCCGCGGGTGGACGTGCTGGGCCACTGCACCGGGCGGGTCGTGCGGGCCGGTGGCGCGCGCGGCGAGCGCCGGCCGGAGTCGGAGTTCGACGCCGAGATCGTCTTCGAGGCGTGCCGGAGGTTCGGCGTGGCGGTCGAGATCAACTCCAGGCCCGACCGGCTCGACCCGCCCAAACGGCTGCTGCGCCAGGCCTACGAGCAGGGCTGCGTCTTCGCCGTCAACTCCGACGCGCACGCGCCGGGCCAGCTCGACTGGCAGCGGCACGGCTGCGAGCGGGCGGCGCGCTGCGGGATCGAGCCGGCGCGGATCGTCAACACCTGGCCGCTGGAGGAGCTGCTGACCTGGACGCGATGACGCTGTATCGCCTGCGCGCACGCGATTGTCGGTGGCCGGGCGTACCGTCGCAGATGTGAACCGCACCGACCGGCTCTACGCGCTCGTCGAGGACCTGCGCGCCATCGCGCCGCGCCGCCGTTCGGCCCGCGAGCTCGCCGCCCGGTTCGAGGTCAGCGTGCGCACGATCGAGCGCGACATCACCGCGCTGCAGGAGTCGGGGGTGCCGATCTACGCCGAGGCCGGGCGCACCGGCGGCTACACCCTCGACAAGAAGATGTCCCTCCCGCCGCTCAACTTCACCCCGGCCGAGGCGGTGGCCATCGCCGTGGCGCTCGGCCGGGCGGGCGACCAGCCGTTCGGCAGGCAGGCGCGCAGCGCGTTACGCAAGGTGGTCGCCGCCATGCCCGGCACCGAGGGGGAGCTCGCCAGGGAGCTGGCCCGCCGGGTGCTCGTCGCCGAGCCGCCCGAGCCGGCCGGCGGGATCCGGCCGCTCGGCGCGGAGGGAGTCTCCCGCGCGATCGAGGAGGCGCTGCTGCGCCGCCGCGTGCTCCGGCTGGAGTACGCCGACGCCAAGGGGGCGCTGACCTCCCGTGACGTCGAGCCGGGCGTGTTCCTGGGTGGCCGGGGCGGGTTCTGGTATCTGGTGGCGTGGTGCCGTCTGCGTGACGACGTGCGCGTCTTCCGGTTCGACCGGATCGCCGCGGCGGCCGTCACCGCCGAGCGCTGCCCGGAGCGGCCGCTGGAAGGGTTCGCGACCGAGGTGCCCGAGATGGTGGTGCACGGCGCCGTTCTCGATTAATTGTTCTAAAACACCGACATAGGGTTGTCGCGCCGGTGTCGCATCATGGCCTGTGTCGAACGCGTCGCGGGCCGGGGGACATGCCTTCCCCGCGCCCCGGGCCCGCTCTCGCGAGTGACCGGTCTGCTCCTGGACTCGCCGCCGACCGCCGAGCGGCGGCGCGTCCAGGGCTCACAGCGTGGCGGTCCGCAGCCACCGCTCCAGCAGCGCCCGGTCGCCGTGCACGGTCAGCCCGTCGGCCGGGCGGCGTCCGTACACCAGGAGCAGCAGGTCGGCGGCCGGCGCGGGCACCGCCGCGTCCCCCTTGGCGTGCCCGCGCTCCCAGGAGATCCCGCCGTCGGCGGCCGGGACGAACGTCCACTCGCCCTGCGTGTCCGTGGCGTGCAGGTGGAAGGTGGCGCCCGCCATGCCGTCCAGCGCGGCCAGGCGCCTGGTCACCCAGCCGGCGGACGACAGGTTGCCGAGAAACTCCTCCACGCCGTCGGCCGCGACCGCCGGCTCGACGACCGGCTCGAGGCCGGCCGCGAGCTCGGCGTCGACCCGGTGCACGACCAGCTCGTACGCCATCCGGCGGGCCCACCAGCCGGCCCGGCCGCCGGGCCCCCAGGTCCACAGCGGCGTGTCCGGGTCGGTCGCGCGCAGCGTCCGGACCATCTCCGCCATCCCGGAGGTGAGCCACGCCTGGTCGCCGTGCTCGCCCTCGGCCAGGCCGTTGGGCACGTCCCGCGACCGGACGGGCTCCTGGGCGCGCGTCGTCACCAGGTGGGTCACCCACCGGTGCAGCGTGCCGAGGTGCGTGATGAGGTCCGCGAGGGTCCAGCCGGGGCAGGTCGGCAGCGGTGTCTCCGGCGCCGTGGTCAGCTTGGCCAGGCGCGCGGTCTCGTTCTCGATGAGCGCGAAGTAGTCCGTCACCCGGCCGAGCCTAGGCGGCCGCGCAACTGGCGCCCCGCTCGGGCAGCTTGCCCTTGATCAGATAATCGTCCACGAGCCGGGCGACGCACTTGTTGCCCGACAGGTAGGCGCCGTGCCCCTCGCCCTGGTAGGTGACGAGCGTGGCCGTCTTGAGCTGCGCGGTCAGCTTGGGCGCCCACTGGTAGGGGGTGGCGGGGTCGTTCTTGCCGCCCACCACCAGGATCGGCGCCGAGCCGGTCGCGTTCACCCGGGTGGCCTCGTCGCTGCCCTTGGCCGGCCACACCCGGCACAGCCCGCCGGACCCCTCGCTGCCGAACAGCGGCGAGATCTTCATCGCGGCGTCCTGCGTGCGCCGCAGCATGGCCTCGCTCGGACGCTCGGTGGTGTCCACGCAGGTGATCGCCGGGAAGCTGGTCATCTGCGTGGAGTAGGTGCCGTCCGGGCGACGGCCGGTGTAGGAGTCGGACAGGTAGAGCAGTGCCGAGCCGTCGCCCTGGAGCGCCTGGCCGAGCGCGTTGCCCAGCAGCGGCCAGGTGAGCTCCGAGTAGAGGGCGGCCGCGACGCCGGTGACCGCCAGGCCCTGGGTGAGCTCCCGCTGTCTCACCTTGAGCGGCTGCTTGGTCAGCTGGTTCATCAGCCGCTCCACGTTGGCGTTGGCGGCGGCGACGCTCTCGCCGACCTCGCACCGCTCCCTGACGCACGCCTTCAGGAAGCTCTCGTACGCCCTCTGGAAGCCTCGTGTCTGGGCCAGCGTGCGCTCCCTGAACCCGACCCTCGGGTCCAGCGGCGCGTCGAGCACCATCCGGCCCACGTTGCCGGGGAACTGCGTGGCGTAGACCGCGCCGAGCTGCGTGCCGTACGACATGCCGACGTAGTTGAGCTTCTCCTCGCCGAGGGCGGCGCGGATGCGGTCCATGTCGCGGGAGGCGCTGGCAGTGCCGACGAACGGCAGGATCTCGCCCGCGTCGCGGCCGCACAGCTCGGCGAACCGCTTGTTGGCCGCGTCGACCTTCGCGCGGGTCTCCGCATTGACGGGCAGCGTGTCCATCGCGGTGTAGGCGTCCAGGTCGGCGGGGCTGCCGCAGCGTACTCCGGAGCTGCGCTCGACGCCGCGCGGGTCGAAGCTGATCAGGTCGTAGCGGGCGCGCAGCGCCGACAGCGACTTGGCCGCCTGGTCCAGCGTGTCCACGCCGGAGGCTCCCGGGCCGCCGAAGTTGAACAGCAGCGAGCCGATCCGGTTCTTCTTGTCGGTCGCCGCGAGCTTGATCAACGCGAGGTCGATCCGCTCGCCGTCCGGCGCGCCGTAGTCCAGGGGCACCGAGAGTTTCCCGCACCGCACGGTGGGATCCTGGCGGGCCGGCGGCTCACCGTCGGGACGGGTGAGATCCGTGCAAGGACCCCAGGCGATCTTCTCCGTCTCGGGCACCACATCGGCGGCAGGCTTGGCCGGGCTCGCACAGGCGGTGGCCGTCACGGCCAGGGCGGCAGCGGCAAGGACGCGGCGCATACGACTCTTCCCCTCATCGGCACAGGGGGAGGTAGTGCCCACAATACGTGAGCGTTCACGTAAGTGAGGGTGACGACGCGTACAACAGCGGCCCCTCGCGAAGTCTCTTCGCGAGGGGCCGCCGTGACGGTCGGGTCAGATGCCCGTGTCAGATGCCCATCGACTGCGTGTCGTTGCTCTCGGCGCCACCGGCCTCGGTCACGCCGTTCTTGAGGTGGTAGCGGGCGATCGCCTCGCGCAGCACCTCGCCGTCGAGCTCGCCCCGCTTGACCAGGCTGGTCAGCACGGCCAGCGTGATGGAGGCGGCGTCCACGTGGAAGTGGCGGCGCAGCGCCGAGCGGGTGTCGGACAGGCCGAACCCGTCGGTGCCCAGCGAGGACCAGTCACCCGGCACCCACTGCGCGATCTGGTCCTGCACGGCCTTCATGTAGTCGCTGACGCCCACGATCGGCCCCGACGCCTGGGACAGCGCCTGGGTGACGTACGGCACCCGCGGCTCGGCGTCCGGGTTGAGCAGGTTGTGCTCGTCGCAGGCCAGCGCCTCGCGGCGCAGCTCCGCCCAGGACGTCGCCGACCAGACGGTGGCCGAGACGCCCCAGTCCTCGGCCAGCAGCCGCTGCGCCTCCATCGCCCACGGGCCCGCCACGCCCGAGGACAGGATGTTGGCCTTCGGCCCCTGTGTCTGCGGGCCCTCGGCGAACCGGTAGAGGCCCTTGAGCAGCGCCTGCAGGTCGAGGTCGGCGGGCTGGGCGGGCTGCAGGTAGGGCTCGTTGTAGACGGTCAGGTAGTAGAAGACGTCCTCCGGCTGCTCGCCGTACATCCGCCGCAGGCCGTCCTGGACGATGTACGCCACCTCGAACGCCCAGGAGGGGTCGTAGGAGATCGCGGCCGGGTTGGTCGAGGCGATCAGCGGCGACTGGCCGTCCTCGTGCTGCAGGCCCTCGCCGTTGAGCGTGGTGCGGCCGGCGGTGGCGCCCAGCAGGAACCCGCGGGTCATCTGGTCGGCCATCTGCCACATCTGGTCGCCGGTGCGCTGCCAGCCGAACATCGAGTAGAAGATGTAGATCGGGATCATGTGCTCGCCGTGCGTGGCGTAGGCCGAGCCGGCCGCGATCGCCGAGGCCATCGAGCCCGACTCGGTGATGCCCTCGTGCAGGATCTGCCCCTGCACCGCCTCTTTGTACGACAGCAGCAGCTCCCGGTCGACGGCCTCGTAGTTCTGGCCGTGCGGGGAGTAGATCTTCGCCGTCGGGAACATCGCGTCGAGACCGAACGTGCGCGCCTCGTCCGGGATGATCGGCACGAACCGGTGGCCGATCTCCTTGTCGCGCATGAGGTCCTTCAGCACGCGGACGAAGGCCATCGTGGTGGCCACCTGCTGCTTGCCGGAGCCCTTGCGGAAGCCCTGGTAGATCTCGTCGCCGGGGAGCTTGACCGGCTTGGCGCGCATGACCCGCTTGGGCAGCACGCCGCCGAGCGCCGCGCGGCGCTCCTTCATGTACTCGATCTCGGGGTCGTGCTCGCCCGGGTGGAAGTACGGGGGCAGCTCGCCTTCGAGCGCGGAGTCGGGGATCGGCAGGTAGAGCCGGTCGCGGAACTCCTTGAGCTCGGCCTTGGTGAGCTTCTTCATCTGGTGCGTGGCGTTGCGCGCCTCGAAGTCCTTGCCGAGCGTCCAGCCCTTGATGGTCTGGGCCAGGATCACCGTCGGCTGGCCGACGTGCTCACGGGCGGCCTTGAACGCGGCGTAGACCTTGCGGTAGTCGTGGCCGCCGCGCGACAGCTTGCGGATGTCGTCGTCGGTCAGGTGCTCGACCATCTTGCGCAGGCGCGGGTCGCCGCCGAAGAAGTTGTCGCGGATGTAGCCGCCCGACTCGACGGAGTAGGTCTGGAACTGGCCGTCGGGGGTGGTGTTCATCTGGTTGACCAGCACGCCGTCGACGTCCGCGGCGAGCAGCGGGTCCCAGTCGCGGCCCCAGACGACCTTGATGACGTTCCAGCCGGCGCCCCGGAAGTAGGACTCCAGCTCCTGAATGATCTTGCCGTTGCCGCGTACGGGGCCGTCGAGCCGCTGCAGGTTGCAGTTGATGACGAAGGTGAGGTTGTCGAGCTCCTCGCGCGAGGCCAGGCCGATCGCGCCGAGCGACTCGGGCTCGTCCATCTCGCCGTCGCCCAGGAACGCCCAGACGTGGCTGCGGCTGGTGTCCTTGATCTGGCGGTTGAGCAGGTAGCGGTTGAACCGCGCCTGGTAGATCGCGCCGATCGGGCCCAGGCCCATCGAGACGGTCGGGAACTCCCAGAAGTCAGGCATCAGCCGCGGGTGGGGGTAGGAGGGCAGGCCGTGGAAGCCGTGCGACAGCTCCTGGCGGAAGGCGTCGAGCTGCCCCTCGTTGAGCCGGCCCTCCAGGAAGGCGCGGGCGTAGATGCCCGGCGCCGCGTGGCCCTGGAAGAAGACCTGGTCGCCCGACTCGCCGTGGTCCTTGCCGCGGAAGAAGTGGTTGAAGCCCACTTCGTAGAGCGACGCGGCCGAGGCGTAGGTGGCGATGTGGCCGCCCACGTTGGTGCGGGCGTTGGCGCGCGTCACCATGATCGCGGCGTTCCAGCGGATGTAGGCCCGGATGCGCCGCTCGACGTGCTCGTCGCCGGGGAACCAGGGCTCACGCTCCGGCGGGATCGTGTTGATGTAGTCGGTGCTGCGCAGGCCCGGCACGCCGACCTGGTGCTCGCGGGCCCGCTCCAGCATGCGGAGCATCAGGTAACGGGCTCTCGTGCGGCCCTCCGTCTTGACGACGTTGTCGAGGGACTCGAGCCACTCGTTGGTCTCACTGGGGTCGACATCAGGCAGCTGGCTGGGTAGGCCGTCGCTGATGATCGAGAAACGCTGGCGTCCGGAAGCCACTGGGTCTCGCCTTCCGAGGATGACTGATGTCTGGTCTGGGTCGCTTTCCATCCTGGTCGCTAGTCGTAGAAAGTGCATCTCTACTGGCGAGTAACCAGGGTGCCCCTGCAGGCAGGGGTGTCACAGGTGGCCTAGTCCACCGATGGTAGGACGAATCACGGCCTAGGTTACCGCCGCATCTCAATTTAACAAGAACAGAAAAGCTACGAAATTTTGCCTACACGTCTTCGAGTATCCCCCGGCCCGGTTCGGGCGTCACATCCGGGCCGCCGGAGTCTAGCCGCGCCCCCGCTGATCAGGCGCTCCGGGGTGCCGCCCCGGTCGCGGGACGTCGCGGGGACGTCGTGGGGACCGGGGTCCACGGTCTCGTCCTGCCCGCGTGACGGCCCGGCATTCCGCCTTGCGCGGAACTTGCCAGCAGACTCGCAGGAATCGGCCGGCTCGGTAACGGTTTGGTCATCAATCCTTGTCGCCTCCGGGAGGGCCGGCCTCTTCTCGTACGGCACTCGACGTACGAATCTGGAGGTATGAAGGCGACGCTTGGCGACCGGCTCGTGGTGCACGGGAACACCGTTGGCGAACGGGACCGGAGCGGAATCATCATCGAGATCCAGGGCCCCGGCGGCGGGCCTCCGTACCTGGTGCGATTCGACGACGGGCACACCACGCTGGTGTTTCCCGGCCCTGACGCCGTGGTCATGCATACATAGGATCTCCGTGTGAGATCTGAACTCATCTCGGTGGCCACAGGTTCACGGGAGACGGTGCACGACATCACCCGCGAATGCGCGGAATTCGTCCGTACGCAGGGCGAGGACGGGCTGCTGCACGTCTTCGTCCCGCACGCGACGGCCGGAGTCGCGCTGCTGGAGCTCGGCTCCGGCAGCGACGACGACTTGCTTTCAGCGCTGGGCGAACTCCTGCCCGCCGACGACCGGTGGCGCCACGCCCACGGCTCGGCAGGGCACGGCAGGTCGCACGTCATGCCCGCGCTGATCCCGCCGTATGCCACGATCCCCGTCCTGGGTGGGAGACTGGCCCTGGGCACGTGGCAATCAGTGGCCCTCGTGGACCTCAATGTCGACAACCGGCAACGCCAGGTTCGGCTGTCGTTTCTATCGGATTGATTCTGGCCGAGTACGGCCGTACCCGTGGCGACCGTTGACGACCGAGGGTCACAGCGTGTGGACTGTCCCGAAGCGATAAACCGCATAAGCGGGGCCACTCAAGCAGGAGGGATAAACGTGAGCGCGACCGCGGGTCAGGCGCAGGGCGAGCGCGGCCTGGCCGAACGACTTGGCCTCAAGGCGGGTCAGGTGGTGCAGGAGATCGGTTGGGACGAGGACGTCGACGACGAGCTTCGGGATTCCATCGAGAGCCTCACCGGCAACGATCTGCTGGACGAAGAGACCGACGACGTCGTCGACGTGGTGCTGCTGTGGTGGCGTGACGGCGACGGAGACCTCTTCGACGTTCTGACCTCCGCGATGCGAGCACTCGCCGAGGGCGGTCAGATCTGGCTGCTGACTCCAAAGGCCGGGCGTGACGGCCACGTGGAGCCGAGCGACATCGGGGAGGATGCCACGACCGCCGGTCTTTCACAGACCAGCAGCATCTCCGCCGCGCCCGACTGGTCAGGGACCAGGCTCGTCGCGCCGAAGGGCCGGCGGTAAGGAGCACGAGCGTCAGGCGTACGGCAGGATGAGACGCGTGAACGCGCATCCTGTCGAGGTCGGTGCCCAGGCTCCGGATTTCGAGCTGCGGGACCAGCACGGCACTCCGGTGAGACTTTCTCAGTTCCGGGGCAGGAAGGTCGTGCTGGTCTTCTACCCGCTTGCCTTCAGCGGGGTATGTCACGGTGAGCTGACAGCGCTGCGCGCGTTCCAGGCCGACGCGCAGCTGCTCACCGTCTCGGTGGACTCCCTGTTCACCCACCGTGCCTGGGCGGATCAGGAGGGTTTTTCTTTCCCTCTACTCTCCGATTTCTGGCCACATGGACAGGTCGCGCGGGCGTACGGTGTCCTCGACGAGGCGAAGGGCGTCGCGCGTCGGGGGACTTTCATCCTCGACGGCGAGGGCGTGATCCGCTGGTCGGTGGTCAACCCGACCGGCCAGGCGCGTGACGTCGCCGACTACCTCAAGGCACTCGCCGACATTTCGTAACGGAGGCAACGATGCCCTGCTACCGCTGCGGGGCCCGGCAGACCGATCCGGTCCGAGGCGCCAGTCCATGGAAGCGCGGCGTGCGCCGCGAGACGCAGGTGCTGATCTGCCCGGACTGCCAGCGACTGCACGGCCTGGACCTGGAGGCGTGCGAGACCTGCGGGTCCACGACGCTGATCTGCCGGCTCGGTGAGGTGGAGTGCCGCTCGTGCGGCTCCGTACGGCCGGCCCGCTCCGACTCCCTCGTGGGGTTGGAGCTGAGCACGCCCCCGGGGCTATCGGGGCTCTCGGCCGAGGTGGAGGCCGCACTCAACAGGGTGCTCGGCCGCGCCTGACACCCTGGGCCTTTCCGGACATTTGCTGAGCTGCGATATCGTCTCGTTCCGTGTCCTCTACTTCGTTCGTCGTCGCGCTGGACGTCGGTGGCACGTCCATGAAGGGCGGCCTGGTCAGTGAGTCGGGCGCGGTGCTGCTGTCGGAGCGGCGGCACACCCCCCGCTCCGAGGGCCCGGAGGCGGTCGTCACCGCCATCCGCGACTTCATCGGCCACCTCGCCACCTCGGGCGACGGCACGCCCGCAGGCGTGGGCCTGGCCGTGCCCGGCCTGGTCTCCGAGGACACCGCCATCTACGCCGCCAACCTGGGCTGGCGCGACATCCCCGCCAAGGACTTCACCGACCTCGACGCCCCGGTCATGCTCGGCCACGACGTCCGCACCGGCGGCCTCGCCGAGAACGTCCTCGGAGCGGGACGAGGGGTCGCCGACTTCCTCTTCCTCCCCATCGGCACCGGCATCGCCGGCGCCATGATCGTGAACGGCGAGCCGTACGGCGGCACCTCCGGCTGGGGCGGCGAGATCGGGCACATCCCCGTCTTCCCCGACGGCGAGCAGTGCGCCTGCGGCCAGTTCGGCTGCCTGGAGACCTATGCGTCGGCCGCCTCCGTGGGCAGGCGCTACAGCCAGCGCGCGGGCCTGGAGGACGTACGGGCCGAGCAGGTGGTCACCTCCGACGACCCGGTGGCCATCGAGGTCTGGGACGAGGCCGTGGAGGCCCTCTCGCTCGCCCTGGCCACCTACACCCTCCTGCTGGACCCGTCCATGATCGTCCTTGGGGGAGGGCTCGCCGAAGCGGGGCCCGCGCTTTTTGACCCGGTTCGTACGCGCCTCGTCAAGCGACTCGCCTTCCGTGACGCGCCACCGCTGCTTCCCGCCGCCCTCGGGGTGGACGCCGGGATGCTGGGGGCGGCGCTGCTGGGGTGGCGGGCGGCGGGGCGGCCTGAACTGGGGGCGGGGTGGGAAGTGGAGGTGCGGTCGGCGCCGTTGGTGTCGTAAGGTGTAGTGCCGATCAGGGGCGGTTAGCTCAGGGGTAGAGCACTCGCCTTACAAGCGAGGGGTCACTGGTTCGAAACCAGTACCGCCCACCTGCGGAAACGGCCCGCTTCCGATCAAGGAAACGGGCTGTGGGTCACTAACTGGGTGACTATGCGGGCTGGGTCACTATGCGGTGAAGATCACGTTCATGGCCTCCGCCCCTTGCATGAGAACCGGCCGGATTTGCTTGCGGTAGACCGTCTCGGTGACGACCGTGCTTCGGTGGCCGACCAGGCGGGAGATGTCCTCGATCGGGACTCCGGAGTCCGACAGCAGCGAGACGAAGCTGTGCCGCATCTCGCGCGGTGACCATTCCTTGCCGATGAGCCCGGCGCGGTCGAGGATCTTACGGAAGTCCCGCCGCACGTTGTGCGCGGTGAGCGCGTTGCCGCTCTGGGTCCGGAAGACCAGCCCGGAAGTGTCGTCCTGTTCCTCGTGAAGTTCGCGCAGCGCTTCCGCGCAGAGGCGAGGAAGCTTGAGCGATCGCCGGGACTTCACCGTCTTGGTGTCGCCTTTGGCCCGTACGGACCGCCATACGTAGGTCGCGAATTCTTCGTGCTCCCAGCCGGCCTCGCTCACCGGCAGCCAGGCTTCCGACTTCCTGTCGTAGGCGACGACATGCGACCAGGTGAGCGCCCGTAGTTCCTCTGTCCGGGCGCCGATCAACAGCGAGAGTACGAGGTAGGCCCGCATGCGTGGGGTCGCCTTCGTGGCGGCGTCAATGATCGCTTGAGCCTGGGGGAGTGTCAGCGCCTTGGACGACCTGCCTGCCCGCCCTTCGGGGATCTCACAGAGATCGACGACGTTCCGCTTCACCTTGTCACGTCGCATCGCATTCTTGATCGACCGGTTCAAGATGGCGTGGATCAGCTTGAGTGATCGCATGCTGAGCGTGTCCCGCTTGCTTGCGAGCCACTCGTCCACGTCCTCCACGGAGAGGTCACGCAGCTTGCGTGCGCCGAGAGCGGGAATCACGTGCGTCTCGGCATAGGTCGTGTACATCCGGACGGTGCTTGCCGACCGTCCGCCCAGCCCGTGTTCGAGCCAGTACTGGGTGGCCTCGCGCACGGTGTAGTTCGTCGGTGCGACGGCCGAGCCGTCCTCGTGCTCCCGGAGGATCTCCTTGAGTTTCTCCTTGGCCTCCGTCTTGGTCTTGCCGCGGGCCTTCTTGACGATTCGTTTCCCGGCGGCGGTGTAGCCGAGGGTCACCGTGGCGGTCCAGCGCTGTCGCTCTTCGTCCCAGTGCAGACCGCCGTCTCCCTTGCTCCGTCGTGTGGTCATGATGCCCTCGCTTCGCGTTCAAGAAGATCGATGTATTCGGCGATGGCCGCCGCTGGGATCAGCCGGGTACGGCCCTGAGTGACGGACCTCAGCCGGCCTGATCGGATGAGTTCGTAGATCACACTGCGGCTCATGCTGAGTAGGGCCATGGCCTCGTGCACGCGATATAGCCGCCGCTCCGGTGGATACGGTGGCGTCATTCGTGCCCCAGCTGCGTTGCGATCGAGCGGGCCAGGGAGACCCGCTGGCGGATGTACACGGCCATGATTGTCTTGCTGGAGGTGCGGTCCTTCAGACGCAACCGCCAGCCCCATGACGCCTCCGGGACCAGGTTGCTCTCGGTCGACACTCGGCTGTAGAAGCCGAACCCGATCGTCATTTCACCAACTCCTTCACGGTCTGTGGCTTCTTGGTTGCGGGCAGCGGCGTCGAGCAGGATCCGCAGCGGTACGCCTGCCATGGACGGCACGGCCAAACGCGGCTTCACCAGCCGCGTTGTTCACGACTCGCTCCGGCTCCGAACGGGTCCCCGCGTCCACCGGTGGCCGGTCCGGGCCCTACGGGCCCACCACCCCCGGTGGTCCTACATGACCGCTCGTCTCGACGATCAATGTCAACGACGGTCTGGACACGGCCTCCTGCTCGTCCAGCCGCTGACGGCTGTACGCACGGCCTGTTGAAACTGGAGGATTTCCTCCTCGGTGTGCTCCTGCGTCAGCGGTTGCCGGAGAGCGAGACCCTCACCCCTCGCCACCCCGCTTCCGCAGGATGAGCAGGTCCTCGTGGGCCGCGGCGCACACCGCCAGCCCTTTCTCCTGGTTCCTCCAGGCGTCCAGCATCTGGAAGAACGACGCCCGATTCACCAACCCGCCGTCACGCAGCCCGCACAGCAACGCCGCCATACGGTGCGTGAGCACCAGGCCGGCCTCCTCTGCTGTCGCGATGACCTGGCCGGGAAGGTCGATGAGCTGCCCGTCGACCCGGATCGGCCGAATGGTGATCGCGACAACACCGCCTGGCCGCAGCAGTTCTCCGCAACCGGACAGGATCCGCCCGAAGCCCTCCATCAGCTCGGGCAGACGCCGATGCGCAAGGTTGCCCTTGTCGGTGGAGTAACGGTGGTTCCACTTCTCGACCGGCCCGCCACCGTCTCGACTACCGGAGCGGATGTGCCCATGTGTATGCGCCCCATAGGGCGGGGAGGTCAGCACCAGCGCGGCCTTGCCCCGCAGGCTCGTGAACACGGTTGCGATGTTTCTCGCGTCCCCGCAGGTCACCAGAGCATTCCCCGTCGCCCCTTGAGAGCGGGCGTGCTGGATGTTGGCGGCGGTGATGCCAGCGAAGTCCGCCTCGTACTCCATCCCCGCCGCTTCCCGCCCCAGATGCATCGCCTCCACCACCGTGGTCCCGATCCCGCACATCGGATCCACCACCAGCTCGCCCGGCTCGGTGAACGCGGAGATGACCTGGGCGGCGATCGACGGGAGCATCTTGCCCGGATGCCGCATTGACTCCGCGACATACCGGCCACGCCGCTGAACGCGCGACTGCAACTGGCCGGTGACCAGCACCGACGACAGAATGTTCTCGTTCATCGGACACCTCCGGCGGAGCGGGTGAACAGGCAGACGTCCGCGTGCACCGACACCACCGGCGGCAGCTCCGCAGACTGGGCACGGCGAAGCTGCGCCAGCTCCGCCGGCCCAGACTGAACCACGAGCGCGTCACCCTCGACTGGGACACGCAGCGCGATGACGTGCTGAAGGTAGGTAAGCCCGGCCCGCGCCGCGTGCCGGATGATCCCCGGTGCGACATCCACCAGCCTGCCCCGCTCGTACCGTGCCGTTGTGATCACCGCTAGGTGACCACCCGGCGCGAGAACATGCCGCGCATCCTCCAGGAACCGGCCCAGCTGCGTCCCCCCGAGCGTCGGCTGCTCCGCTCGACACGCGGGGCAGGAGACCCCCGCCGAGTCGACCGGCCGTCCGAATTCCGGGTACGGCGGAAGCGCCGCGATCAACAGCTCAACCCCACCCTCAAGCCCGAGCAGTGCTTCCCGCAGCGCGTGCGGCCCGTGCGGGCGCATTCTCACCGCCGCCCGCTGATCCGCCGTAAGCTCCTCCCGCAGGCGGCCAACGAGGTGCTGGGCGACCGGCAAACGCGGAACACACCCGATCCCCAGCCGCCCCATTTCAGCCGCCGCGACGAGCACTGTCTCACTTGTCGTGAAGACATCGGCGACGATTCCACCCGAACGGGTGCAGGTGCCGATCAGATGCCGTGCTAGCTCTCGCCCAACGGCCTGGCGATGTCGCCCGCATACCGCGTCGGTAGCGGGCGGACGATCCTTGACACTAGCTCCTGCGGGCGCGGTGTCGGAACACAGCCACACCGAGAGCGGCACCAACCGCCTCTCAGCATCCCGCGAGTCCTTCGGCCGCGGTGCTTCGTTCTTGCTCATCTACGGTGACCCGTGACGGTCACCCGTTCCCATGCACTGAAACACCAGCTGATCGGCGCTGATTGGAACCGCTCACGTTCTTAGTGGGTGTTTGATCCTGGGAGTTCTGACTGGTTCGTATTTCAGGTGCTTCGCCAGGTTGGGGTGGATTCGCGGGTGAGGCGGCGGGTCATGAGGTTGATCATGGCATTGTGGATCATGGCTTCGGAGCGGGCCGGCAGGGTCTCGTAGTCGCGCACCAGGCGGCGGTGGAGCATCAGCCAGCCGAAGGTCCGCTCGGCGACCCAGCGGCGTGGGAGCACGGTGAATCCTCTGGTGGTGGGGTCGCGTTGGACGACTTCGACGTCGATGCCGAGGGCGGCGGTGCCTTCGATGACCTTGGAGCGGTAGGCGCTGTCGGCCCAGGCCTTGGTGATGGCCGGGTTGTCCGCGGCGACCTGGGTCAGCAGGGGCAGGCCGGCGGCGCTGTCGGAGACGCCGGCGGCGGTGACCAGCACGGCGACCAGCAGGCCGAGGGTGTCGGTGACGATGCTGCGCTTACGACCGGCGATCTTCTTGCCGGCGTCGTAGCCCTGGCTGTGGGCGGGGACGTTGGTGGAGGTCTTGATGCTTTGGGCGTCGATGACGCAGGCGCTCGGGTCGGGGTCGCGTCCTTCGCCGGTGCGTACTAATCGTCGGAGGAGGCCGCTGAGCTGGGAGAAGATGCCGTCGGTCTGCCAGTGGGCGAAGTAGCCGTAGACGGTCTGCCAGGGTGGGTACTCGTGCGGTAGGTAGCGCCAGGGGATGCCGGTGCGGTCGACGTAGACGATGGCATTCAGGATGGCGCGCAGGTCGTGCTCGCAGGGGCGCCCGATGTCCAGGCCCTTGCCGCGGCGCTCGGTGCGCCAGGCGCTCAGGACGGGCTCGACGAGTTCCCACCGGGCGTCGGACAGGTCGCTGGGGTAGGGGCGCTGCTGCTCGGCCATGCTTCCGGCGTACCTCATTCGCCATCGTCTGCCCAGCCCTCAGCGTCAACTTGCTGCTACGCATGGTGACGAGTTCGGCATTTTGGGATGAGACAGGATCTTCCAGGATGAGACCGGCGTTCTGTGGTCTGCTCATCGAATCCCGCCGTACCTATACCTCTCGAAAGCACGCAAACGAGGCACGCAATCGGACGGACATATCAGGCTAAGCATCACCTCAAAGGATCAAACACCCACTTAGACCGTGACTCATTTGGGGGTCGGTCGTTAGGTCGATCGTGGATGCGTTCCTTCAGCGACTGGTGCCCGATGAGTTGTGGGAGTTGTTTCAGCGGGTGGTCCCGCCGGCGCCGACGCGGCCGCAAGGTGGCGGGCGGCGGCGGGCCGAGGATCGGGTGATCCTGGCGGCGATCGTGTACGTGGCCACCACCGGGTGCGCCTGGCGGCAGTTGCCGCCGGTGTTCGGCGCCTCCTGGCAGACGGTGCACCGCCGCTTCACCGGGTGGAGCGCAGCGCGGGTGTGGGCCAAGCTGTACCGGATCATGCCGGACGAACTCGGCGCCCGGGGAGAGCTTGACCGGTCGCGGTGTGCGATCGACTCCGTCAGCGTGCGGGCTGTCAAAGGGGGGGAGCCGACAGGTCCGAATCGGCTCGATCGCGGCAAGAAAGGGTCGAAGATCCACCTCATCACCGAGCGCACCGGTCTGCCCCTCGCTGTCGCGATCAGCGCCACCAACGTCCACGACAGTCTGGCGCTGGAGCCGTTGGTGCGCGGCATCCCGCCGATCCGTTCCCGCCGCGGGCCGCGACGGCGACGCCCGGCCAAGCTCCATGGTGACAAGGGCTACAACTACGCCCATCTGTGCACCTTCCTGCGCGGCCGGGGCATCATCCCGCGCATCGCCCGCCGTGGGATCGAGTCCAGCCAACGGCTGGGACGTCACCGCCGGGTGGCGGAGCGCACCGTCTCCTGGCCGGCCGGCCGCCGCTGCTTACACCGGCGCTGCGCCCTCTCCGTCAGACGGCGGACCTTGATCACCACATAATCCGAAGTAGCGAGCCTGAGGTCAAAGAGCACTTCAGATGGTGACCGAAGGTCTACTGAGCAGCCTCGTCGCCCTCGCGTATTGACTCGCGAATCCAAGTTCTGATCTCGGGCCATTCCTCCGACAGCGCGAATCTGGCATAGGTGAGGCAGTCGAGGAAATCGGCTCCCCTATCGAGAGAGCGCAGGCCGTGGCGGACCGCGTTGGCTGCCACCCATCGCCGCCAGGTGTCTTCGTCTTCCTCTCGGACGGCATAGCCGCGCCCGGCCCATCGCTCACCGAGGGTCTCCCCTTCTTTCCGTATCTCCTCCAGTAGGGCGACGTCAAGGGGGCGTCCGTCGTGTACCGCCCGCACAGCGCGGGTGATCGCAGTCAAGCCAAGATTGAAACGCTCGACGAGAACGTTGACCGTCCGCAGCAGTACCGCCCGCCGGTGCTCCCGGGACGCCAGATGGAGTTTGGCATTCATATCCGGTTCGTAATGCCACAAGCCGAGTGGGGGGCAATCATCGGAGATGAGCGGATCGACGATCGCTACTTGGCGAGGCCGGTCGAACCAGTCCATGGGTAGGCGCGCGCCGGTGCGTGCTTCAACGATCGCCATTGCGGTCGCCTTTGTGGCCGGCCAGGGAGCGTCGGCAACCTCTTTCAATGCTGCCGCTTCCTCTGCCACCGCATCTGGATCGACTCCATACAGCATTCCCGGGTCAAGTGTGGGAATCCGAGCGAGCCACTGTCCGTATGCTGCGTACGACAGCCCTCTCGTGCCAGCGATGTTCCACGCCAGGTGCCAAACCTGCGCGTCATGGCTGAGCCAGGCCATAACCTGCTCCCTACCAGCATAGCTGAACCCACCGGGCTCAACTAGCATGGTCGCGGTACCTGCCTGCCCCAGGTAGACAGCTTTGCCCTCCAGGAACCCGGCCTCTTCGGTGAACTCCTCATCGGACTCCACCAGCACCGGATGCGCGCCGCCGGTCAGTCGCGTTGCGATATTTTCGAGGGGTATGGGCTTCCCGAGAGGGCGAATGACGGTCCAGGCTAGCGCCTCCCCGAACGGTGCGCTGGATTGGATGAGGTCTGTGTAGTGGGTGACGGCATCATGAAAATTCATGGGTGATGAGCCATTCATCTGTGAGGGGATAAATGAGCCGTCGTGGAAACGGAAGGCGTTTCCACGACGGCAGGCGATTAATTTCTAGCCTACGCCATCGTAGTAGCTAGAATCTTCATCGATGTTCCCCGGCCAGCACAAGTCTTCCATCCTAGGAAGCGGAACCGGCTTGCCGGGGAATCTGTTGAACATCACATCTTCGTACAGAATCCTGTCATTGTTGTACAGGCGTCCCAGCAGGTTTCCGGCGATCTGGTTATGGTCGGAGGACATCGCGCAGACGGAGAGATTGCCCGCTTTGTCGCCCTCAGCGGTGCGGTTTCCTGCGGACTGGAAGGGATACTCGTCGCAGTCCTGACTGTTATTTCCATAGCTGGGCCACAGGCTTCGACACCTTGTGACAGCCCGGCCGTTGCTGTTGTCCTTTCTGGGTGGGCCAACTCGCCATAGGTACTGATCCTCGGGAGGGCGGTTGGTCCCGTTTATCGCACAGCCATGGATTATTTTTGCTGGATTTTTTGGGAATGTATCTAACTTATCGTAACAGGCCTTCCAGTAATGAGTTGTTGCCTTGTCATATCCCCGGCCCATGCGCCATTCGATGGAAGGGATTACTGGGAGGATGCAGCCGCCTGTGGTGCGCGATACCTGCTTGCTATCGGCAGTGTCGCATCTGATGACAGCATCCTTTCTGGCTGCGCCATATACCCATTTAATGCGTTCCGCGTCTTCAGTATGAGAAATTTTCGCATACTGGTCGAAGACGCAGTTGGAGATCTTTTCGGTGTTGTCGACATCGGCACCGCTACGATCTCTACGCACTAAAGGCGCGTCTCCGGGAGCGGCGCGGAACCGGAAAGTGCCTACATGCTTGGGTTCATTCTGGGGAGGGTCGAAGAACTCGAACCATTCCTTCATGGTCTTGGTAATGTTATTGCGCTGGGGGTCTCCATTGAAGGAGGTGATATGTTTGCAGGAGCTTTGATTACTTGCCACGCTCATGCCTACGGTAAGTTCGACATCACTTACCGCGCCCCAATTGTCCCATGCGTCGAAGGCGTGGTCCATGTAGACCTCGAACCAAATATCACGGGTGGTTGCTCCGCTGTCGATCCCGCGGCGCCCAGAATATGTTTTGGCGATGAACATTAAACTACCTTGCCAGCCGCCTTCGTTGTCGTAAAGGTCGGCCGGCTGATCCGACTCATCCGGCTCATAGACGAAGACGGAGTTGCGGAAGCAGCCGCTGAACCGGTTCTTCAACAAACCGTACTCACGCTTACCACCCCCCCAGTCCTTCTTGCACGTTGCCGCATTGATCCTGTCGTAGGTCCACGGAGGATCGGCCGCGATCCTTGCAGTCGAGTCGCCATCGGATGCTTCTGGGACAACTGCGCTCCCGTCCATGAGGGCGAACACCTCATCAGCGAGAAGTTCCCTGCCGTACACCCAGACCTCGTCCAACGTGCCGGTGATCGCGGTGCCCAGTGTCATTGCGCTGGAGGCGTGCCAAGGCGTGAAGGTGAGGGATGTGCTGCCGATACTCTGCCCGTTCAGGTAGAGGCTGGCCATGCGTGAGCCATTTGTGTACGTGGCAGCCACGTGGAACCACTTGTCGACCGGCGGCTCAACCGCGGACCTCACCCCCTCAACCGCTGCTGCCGGATCGTCGGCGCTGGTGAAGGTGAACACCAGACCATGTTCGGGGTCGTTGCCGAGGTGGAAGGGAGCCTGGTGGACGCCCCTCTGCTCTAGAACGGTGTAGGTGCCGTCCTTGTCGCTCACCCTTAGCCAGGCTGCCACAGTGAAGTCCGAGCCGCTGGAAAGAACCGAACCATTCGTCTGCGCGAACGGCCCGCCTTCCAGCAGAGTCGTCTTAACCGTGACCTGCTGCCAAGCCACCCAATCCGAGGAGCGGTCAGCTGTCACTGCTCTTACACGCCAGCGAACCTTCCATCCTTCTGTCAGCTCTCCTGGCGGGACGGCAAGTTCGCCGATGGTATCGGAGCCGACATTGTCGAGAGCACCAGCCCAGATTTGGCCGGTGCCCTGACCAGCGGGTGCGGCCGGGTCGTGCTCGATCTCAAACTCGGCCCGCATGGACTGACCATCCGGGTGCGTGAAGGTGGCCTTCAACGTGGGGATCAGTGTGGTGGTCACCGTACCGTCGATTACCACTGATGGAGTAAGCGACATGTTAGTTACCGTGGGGCTGGGCACATTGACAGTCAGATGCTGCCAGCCCGACCACGGAGACGCCGCGCTGGCCGAGACGGCACGAGCACGCCACCGCACCAGCCATCCATGAGTGAGTTTGTCAGCAGGAACAGAGAGGTTGGCCTGGGTTCCAGCCGGAACGTTGTCAACACCTCCGATCCAGATTTGCCCGGTGCCCTGACCAGCGGGTGCGGCCGGGTCGTGCTCGATCTCAAACTCGCCCCGCAGATTGCCGCCAACCGCGTCGTTGACCTGCGCGAGCAGCGCTGGAGTAAGTGTGTTGGTGATGGTCTTGCCGTCCACCTGTGTAGATGGGGTGACCTGGAGCGCGCCAACGGTTGGTTCGGACACCGGGTCTGGGATGTCGATGGTTAGATTTTGCCACTGAGCCCAAGGCGAACTGACGGTTGTGGCCGCATTGACGGCCCGAGCACGCCAGCGTATCTTCCATCCGTCGGTCACCATTCCGACCGGGACAGTAATGGTGGCCTGCGCACCGGATGCGACATTGTCGACACCGCTGGTCCAGATCTGTCCGCTGCCCTGGCCGGTCGCGGCGGGATCATGGTCAACCTCGTACTCGACTCGCAGCGGCTGACCAGCGGGGTCGTTAGCCGTCGCATGCAATGCCGGTGTGAGGCTTGTGGTGGTTGTTGTACCGTCCACCACCTGCGCAGGCGTAACCTGCAACGCATTCACGGTCGGATTTGGTACATCCACGGTGGCCAGCTGCCATGCCGTCCAGGCCGAGTTTGTCAAAGCGCTGCCGTTGACGGCGCGAGCTCGCCAGCGGATCATCCATCCGTCGGCCAGTTTCCCTGCGGGCACGGCTACTGTCGTCTGCGTGCCAGATGCGACCGCAGACGAACTGCCTGCCCAGATCTGTCCGCTGCCCTGTCCGGCAGGTGCGGCGGGATCGTGCTCGACCTCGAATTCGCCGGTGAGCGTACCGCCAATGGCGTCGGCAACGGTTGCGGACAGCTGCGGAATGAGCGAGGTGGCCACGGTGGTGCCATCCACGTTCTGCGCAGGAGAGATTCCCAGGCCGCTCAAAGTGGGCGTGGAGGCGGGGCCGCTGGTAGTGATGGTCAACGTGGGCGGGGAGTTGAAGTCGGTCTCTTCGGAGGAGGGGAAGAGCCGGTAGTTGTCGCTGGTGTTGGCCTCGTTGGGGTGTTGCAGCACGAGGCCGTGGTTGGCGGCGCCGCCTGCCCAGTCCTGGGCGATGGCGGTGACGGGCCATTGCATCGGTGTCGGTTCGCAGGCTGCCCTGTTGATCTGGGCGTCTTCGGTGGTGGAGGTCGGTTTGTTGGCCCAGTGCAGGTTGTTCTCGTCCCACGCCGAGGTCAGGCGGCGGACCTGGATGCCCGCGCCGACCTGGGGGCCGCAGGTGGGGGCGTCGATGTTGAGCAGCGACAGTTTGGCGTCGGTGACCGTGGTGCCCGCCAGCGCTGTGGTGTCGAAGCGCAGATGTACCCGAAACAGGCCGCTACCCAGTCGTCCGGCCAGCATGTACGGGAGGGTCGGGTCGGCCGTCTGGCCGGCGTCCATCTCGGAGTAGAGCTCGATGTCATCGTTGAACGGCAGCGTGGTGGTCGGATCCACGCGCACCGGATAGGTGGTGGCCGGGTCGGTCAGGAAGGCGTGGTCGGGCTTGAGCACCAGCTCGGTGCGGCCGTCCTTGGTGACCACGTCGGTGGCGATCTTCGCGTGCCTGGCCTTGGGCAGCCGCCGGCCCTTGGCGCTGGCATCCCACATCACCGGCTGCGGCGCCGAGGCTACCGGCTTCTTGCCCTTACCGGCGGTGAGCAGCAGACGCCCGCCCTTGCCCTCCGACAAGGTCAAACCGCCGGTCTGCACACCGATGCGCAACTCCAGCGGCTTCGACGGCCGCTGCCGCAGCACCACGTCATGCCGGAACCCGGTCGGCAACACCGTCACCACCAAGTCAGCCCCGACACCGGCGGCATCGGTGTAGGTGGCCACGCTGCCCTTGACCGTCGGCTTGGGCAGTGGCGTCGGCCAGCTCAACGCGTATGAGCGCCCGTCGGCGGTCATCGTCACGAACGGGTCCATACCTCCCGAGGAGATTTCGAGAGTGGCACCGACCACCATTGCTTTAGGCTTCAGTATTCCGCCCTGCTCGCTCAGGGTGGTGTCGATCGGTATCCAAGTGCCGTTGCGCTTAGTTCGGACTGGCCCTGAGCGGACCTCAGTCGTAAACGACTTTCCGCCAGGGTCGGCGTACGTAATGCTGGTCTCCGTTGTCTCTTCCGGAACCTCGACCTTTACTCCCTGAACTGCAGCCTTACGGGAGGCGATAACGCGGGCGGGCAGCAGGCTTTGAGCGATCGGTTCGGCTGCGGTTGGGTTGCTGACACCGACGTTGGTGAGCGCGGAGGTACTGACTCCCGGAGTCCACGCGATGCCGTCGTTGACGGTCGCATGATGATTGTTTCCTGAACTGTCAGCGGCTGCTGTGCCACTGCCTTCGTCGAACGACCAGCGTGCTGTCACCTCGTCCTCCGGCGGAGGGAGCGGCGTCTCCACCTCTTCGGGAGGAGCGACGTAATCCTGGTCACTGTTGACCAGGTAATCCTGAGCCTGAGGATGACTTACGGGCTCAGGCTCAGGAAGGGTGTTGCCTACTCGTCCGTCGGCGACCAGTTGGTTGAACTCCCCATGAGTGGCAGGGAAGGATTCGCCAGCATCCAGCATCAAAACGCCGAGTTGGGGCTTCTTAGCTAGCTTGAAGTCGACCGTGAGGATGGGCGGGTGGAGCGTGCCCTTGCATTCTTCCCGCGGTTCCGTGGTGCAGCCGCCGGCCTCGTAGGTCCGGTAGCGTCGCCAGTTCCTGAGGTCCGATTCGTTGCCGGCGGTGAGCCGGATGCCGTAGTTGGTTTCGCCGTCGACCCACGCTTGGACGATGTCGTCGACCGAATGGATTAGGTCCCATTCGTAGGCCATCGAGCCGGAGCAGTCGGGACTGTATGCGCCGTACTCGGTGTCCGCGCCCACGTTGGTGACGGACGGCTGGTCGTCCCAGTGAAGCGATGTCTCGTCCCAGAAGGAGGTGATCTGCCGCGCCGTGATGCCGGAGCCGACCTGCGGCCCGCAGTCGTTGGACAGGTGGTTCCACAGGATCAGGTCGGCGTTCTCCACCGTGCTGCCGGCGAACTCGTCGGGCACGTCGGGGAACTTGAGGTAGCTGCGCCAGCGCTTGGCGACGTTGGAGGCGTAGGACTTGCCGGCCAGGATCCGGTCGAGGGTGAAGCCGGCCCAGCTGTCCTGGTAGTCAACGTCGTTGATGAAGGTGTCCATGCCGTTCGATTCGCTGGTGTCGGTCTCCCACCAGTCGTCCGCGGCGGCGGTCATCGTCACCGGGTAGGTGACCGCCGGGTCGGCCAGGAATGCCGTGTCCGGTGTGAACACCAGGGTTTTGCCGTCCTCGCCGAGGGTGACGGCGGCCTTGCCGATCTTGCCCGCGTCGATCGGGGCGCCTGCGTCGGAGGCGGTGGCGTCCTGCAGCAGGGTCGGCCGCACCTCGGTGAGTGTCTTGCCGTCCTTGCTCACGATGAGGGGCTGATCGGCGGCGTTCTTCTTGAACGACAGGCCCGACGGCAGGTCCACCGGCACCCGGAAGGAGACTGGACCGGTGGGCCGTTCGGCGATGGTGATCTGCTGCCGGAAGCCGGTCGGGTTCGCGGTCACCACCAGGTCGCGGCCCTTGCCGTAGGCGTCGGGGTAGGTGGCGGTGTTGCCGTTCAGCTTGGGCTCGGGTAGGGCCGACGGCGTGGCGATCTTCGCTGTGGCGTCCGCTGTCCGGCTTTTGAGCAGGGTCTTGTTTCGACCCGCGGACAGGACGAGATCGCCCTTCGCGACCTTGGGTTTGATCGAACCGTCCGCTTCCACGAGGGTGGTGTCGATCGGGGCGAAGCCCTTACCGTCGGCGTCCTTGACGCGGATCGGCTGGGTGTGCATTTCCATCCGGACCGTCTTGCCGTCCGGGTTGGCGTAGTACGTGGCGCTTTCCGAGCGCAGCGGCTCGATCTCGACGCGCCGGTTGTCCTTTTTGGCCTGCGCCAGCGCCTTGTCGGTGGGCGTGGTGGGGGTGCTTGGCGGCGGTGTTGTGGCGGTGGGGGATGGCGTGGGGTCCTGGGCGATCGCCGGCGCGCTCATCAGTGAGAGCGGCAGCGTTAGAGCCGCGATCAGGGCAGCGCGGCGGCGCGTCTGGCTGGATAAGCCGGACGCTGTTCGTGAAGTGTTCACTCCAGCCTTTCGAACAGATGTGCAAAACGGAGTGATCATCACACGTGTCGTGATCTCTGTAAAGATCCTTTTCGGTGACGGGAAAGGTGGTTTCCGTGAGCATCGGATCTGTGGAGATGGCAAGGGTGCGCTGTAGCGACAGGCCTGGGTTGGTGTATCCGGCCACGTGAAAGTGTGCGGGCAGTGCAGTGGGCGCTGATCGCGCCCGATGCGGCCGCCTATCCGCCTGCGGTCCGGTGCCCGGCGGAGATGAGGGAGGAGATCTTAAGAGGGCGCGGTGCGTGGCTCGGCGGCGACGAACGTGATCGGGTGACGTTGCGCCGGCCGCCAACTCAGGCTGAGTTGGAGCAGGTCTCCGGCCTACTGAAGGCGTGGTCGGACGAGCCGGCGGCGCTGGCCAGGCGGCGGGAGCGAGAACGCGCGGCGGCGACCTTCCGCAAGGATCTCAAGATTGCCCTCGGCCTGTTGGACCGGCTCAGCACATGTCCGGTGTGCGGGGAGAAAGAGGAAGCGGGGCATCAGTTCAACGCGAGAGAAAGCACGTTCCGAATCGTCTGCGCCCGGTGCAGAAACGACTGGGGGACACAGACCTGCCGATGGTGCCAGGCCGCATTCCCCACTGTTCAGCTGCGCAGGACCCAGCTCAGCAGCTATCCCGGCCCAGTCGAAGCGCCAGGTCACGGCATTCTCGCCATCTCCTGCCAGCGTACGGGTCAGTTCACCGTCTACATCTGTCCGAACTGCGGGAGGTGCGGAAACGAGGGCGGCCGCGCCGAAGGGCCGTGCCAGCGATGCGATGTGGACGTCTCTCCGGCCGATCCCTCCGACAGCGAATAGGAAAGACATGAACTCCACCGAGGCGGACGTCAAGATTCGCGAGATCCTGCGCGGCGAGGAAACCTGGGGTGGGGTTCCCCCTCGGATCAGGCCACGGCCTTCTTCCTCGACACGATGCTCGACGACATGGTGACGCGGGTTCGCCGACGCAACAGCGCACTGCGCCGCCCGGTCGATCTGCTGATCAGCATGAGCGGCTTCTCACCGCTCACCACGATCCTCGCCTACGAGCTGATCCGGCCCCGTCGCCTGCTCGTCATTTACTCCGAGCAGGCAAACGCGAGCGTGGACTTCATCGCGAGCCGGGTCATCGGCCCTGGGCGGCTTCGCTACCAGGACTTCTCACACCGCTCCGTTGAGCCCACTGACCCTCAAGGCGTCTACCGGGAGGTCAAAGCGGAGCTGGACCGCTCCGCGACGCCGGACGACAGGCGGTTGTCCGCGGTGATCGACATCACCGGCGGCAAAAAGGTCATGAGCGCCGCGGCCGCGCTGGCGGCCTGGCAGCTCAACCTCGGCATCTGCTACCTCGACGGCGAGTATGACCAGGAGTTCCGCCGCGTCGTTCCCGGGGACGAGCGACCGCTGCTCCTCGACAACCCGACGGCCCTGTTCGGGGAGCAGGAGATGGCGGCCGCGCTGGAGACCTTCAGGAACGGGGCCTTCGGCAGCGCCCACGCTCAGTACCAGGACCTGTGCGAGCAGATCGCCGAACCCGTACGCGCCCGCTTCATGCGTGCGCTCAGTGAGCTGTACCGGGCATGGTGCGATTTGGACCTGTCAGCCCTGCCCGACAGGATCGCGACGGTCGAAAGCGCGCTCGTCACCTATCGGGACCTCACGTCGGAGACCTACGACCGGATCAACGAGCAACTGGCGTTCCTTCGCTCGCTCACCACCGAGCCACCTGACCTCACCAGGCTGCTGGTCTGCTTCTACGTCCTGGGCATGCACTACCAGGCCATCGGACGGCACGACTTCGCGGCGCTGCTGTTCTACCGGACCGTCGAGGGCTGCCTGGCCCGCCGCCTGGAGCTGCGTTTCCCCGGCTTCAGCTGCAAGAAGGCTGACTACCGGTTGATCGGTGACATCGACGATCTCACCCGGGCCTACCGCAGGGCGATGTCCGACACCGGCGGTCGGGGCAGCGCGGAGCTGCCCACCGACGTCGACCTGAAGACGGCCGTGCTGCTCTTATACGCTCTCGGCGACGACTTCATGAGCCAGGCGGGGTTGCACACGCCGTCATCGGTCAAGAGCCTGCGCGACCTCGCCGCGGTCCGGAATGATTCGGTGCTCGCCCATGGCTACCGCACGATCTCTCCCGCCCAGTCGGACAAGCTCAGCGCTCGGGCCAAGCACCTGCTGACGGTCTTCTGGAAGCTGCACGGCCCGCCCGCTGACGTGCAGACTCTGTGCCAGAGGCTCCGTTTCGTGGACACCGACCGGTGATTCGGGCATCGGCGGCGTAGCCGGGGCCAGCCATTAGGGATGGTTTCCATGGGGGCCGCGACGTCGAGTTCAACATCCTGAAGCGGCTCGAGGGCACCGTTCGCCCCTCGAGCGCTGCCCATGGCGCAGGGAGCCGATCCCAGGGTTGGACATAATTCGGTCTCGATAGAGATCGGAACTGACTGCGTGTGTATCTCGTCGGCTTCGATTGGCTTGCTCGGGTCTTGATCAGTCAGCTCCCTGGCGATGGTCTTCCATAGCCTGACCGTGCTGGCATGGGAGAGGCCTTCCGTGATCTTGTCCGGATGCTGGAAGGTCTTGAACTCGAAGAACCGTGTACCTTCTCCACCAACTCGACCGGAATGGACAGTTTGCTGAATTGTTGAGACGTGGAACCCTCGGCCGCTGCGCCAGTGCCCGATCGATGATCTCTTGATTCACCCAATGGTCGAGGGCCACGACCGCCTGCGTCCATGCCGCCCAGTAGAGGTCAGTGCCCTGCCGATTACTCGACCGGGCGCATGGCTGGGTATATACCGAGGGTAACGGTGGGTCATGTGTGGCCTGTGATGATTGTCCGTCTTCGTGCATTCCCGGTGTTTAGTTCGGTAATGCATGGTCCCGGAGAAGGGCAGTCCAGCGGGGCGGTGAGGCTATGTGCGGCCGGAACCGCAGTTCTGGGTGACTATCTGGGTGACAATCGCCCCGGCCACCCGTGGATCCGTCAGGACGCGCTTGGACCGAAACCGCAGGTCAGGGACCAAGGTTCCCTTATTTCGCTACTATCCGAGTTGACTTACAAGCGAGGGGTCACTGGTTCGAAACCAGTACCGCCCACCTGACAGTGCCAGAGCCACCCACCTGTTACCCAGTGAACCGCGCCGGGTCTGATGGAGACTTGATTCCTTGAGAGGATCGAGTCATGGCACGTCCGTCCCCCTACCCTCCC
>NZ_JBQHCW010000011.1:0-251256 GCF_052068115.1 Nonomuraea sp. ZG12 | reverse complement strand
CCGAAAGGCCCGAAACGCCCCCATAGGCGTCCCAAACATCCCTCATCGTCCCGAATTATTTCCCTGAGATCACCTCAGTGAAGAACATCGGCAACGAGTCCGAGACTTTCAGCGGTGGTAACCAGAAGCTGTACGACACCAAGGGGCGAGAGTACGAGGCGGATACGGGGGCTGCGATCTTCGTGGACGACTCCAACTCGTTCCTGGAGAAGATCAACCCCGGCAACTCGGTCAAGGGTCTGCTGCTCTACGACGTACCCAAGCGAGTCAAGCTCGACGTGCTCGAACTCCACGACTCGATGTTCTCCGGAGGCGTCCAGGTAAAGCTTCGCTAGGCGGCATTTCCCACAGCGCCGCCAGGTCGATGACGTTCCTGACTCTCCTCGGCCGCAACTGGGCGCTGACGACGGCATGCGAAGTCCGGGCATACTGTACGCCCAGCGAGGTGACCGAGGAGGAAGCCGCCTCCAGGGTCAGCGCCTTGCGTCTTGGTTCGCCGTGTCCGCCTGTCCGGCGGTGCCGTACTAAGATCACTTTCCGTGCTTTCGGATAATTCCTGGCGCATTATCAGGATCGGCTTGGTAGGTCTGATCCTTGCGGCGGCGGTCGCGGGCCTGGCGCTCGGCGACGCCTGGCTCTGGGTGGCCGTCGAATGGTCGCCGCCGGCCTATGCGGGGCTCTACGAGCGCGGCGGGTTCGACACCCCGACGGTTGCGGCGCTGCTTGTGGCCGCCCTGGTGAAGGCCGCGCTCATTTGGCTGATCCTGCGCGCCCCCACTCCGGGACCGCTGGACCGCCGGGAGAAAGCGCTGCGCCGGCTGCTGTATCTGGCGGTGGCGTACACCTTCGTGCTGTGGTATCCGATCGCGCTGCTTCCCGACGCGGTCGACGCGGCATTCCAGCTCGCGCTGTGGACCGCGATCGACGTCCTCTACCTGCTCGTCATCCGCTGGCGATCCCGCGTGCTGCGCGCGGCGGCTGGCGCGATGTTCGCGGTCGAGCTGGCCGGGATGGCCAACGAACTGCTCGACGAACTCGACCTCCCAGAGCTCGGCTCGGGCGGCATCGTCGGACTGGGCCTGATGCTGGGCGGAGCGGCGGCGATCATCATCACGGTCGTCGGGCAGTGGCGCGACGGTCGGTGGAGCCGCGGCACGCTGGTCGCCGGGTGGTTGTCGGTGGGCGTCTATGCGCTGGCGCTCCCGCTCAACGTTCTCTTCGGGGAGATCTTCAGCGGCAGTCTGGCGATGCCGGTCATGATGGACGCGGTGGGGCTCGTCAGCACCGTGTGGATCGCGGCGACCGCCCGTGAACTGCCCGCTGGGGACCGCCTGGCGGACCTTGAGCCCGCGCGGCGGCGCATGGTCCGCGTTGCGGTGGCGGCCGTGGCCGTACTGCCGATCATCACACAGATCCACCCGGAGCAGACCGCGCATCTCACCTACACAGGCTGGTCGATGGGCTGCTATGACCGGCCCAGCTTCGGCGACCTGAAACCCGCCGAACGCGACGCCGCCTTCCTGTGCCGGGCGCGGAGCACAGACGGCGGAGTCCCGCCCATGTTCCCGGACAGCCTGGCGGACCAGGAGGTCCTCGCGTACGGTCGGGCGCTGTGCCGTACGAAGGACCGCGACGAGCAGGAGGCGATCCTGACGCGGGCCGGGAGCGCGCGGCCCGCCTCGGGCGCGGACCCGTGGGATCTCGTCTACGTCTGCCCGGAGATCGTCAGCGCGACCCATCCCGAGCTGCTGCGGTCGACCAGGGAGACGGAGGCGGCGAACACCGCCTACATCGCCGAGCAGAACGCGAAGTGCCGCGACCCGTGGCCCCGGACGAAGGGCGTCGTCCAGGCCACAGCCAACTACTTCCTCTTCGCCGACGGCGATGCCGGCTATCTGGTCCACGACCCCGGGGACGAAGCGGCCGGCAAGGCGGCGGAGCGGGCGATGGACAGGGTCTACGACGACAGCGCCCGGATCGGGGTGGCCGGCAGCGCGGTGCTCATCGGGCACCTCGACGACGTCATTGACCTGTGCCTTACGGTCAAGGCCTTCCGCACCGCGCCGCCCCAACGGATAGCCGGGTGGGATCAGGTCAACGAGGTGCCGGCTCACCGTGCCGGAGATGGGCGAGGACGGAGAGGTGGGCGCGGGTGCCCCGATGCCTAATCTGGCGATCGCGGGGAAGGGCGGCTACCGGCTCCGCGCCTATGTACGGATCAGCGATGCGGGGGAGAAGCACCTGGTCGTCGTGTTCCCGGGTGCGTCGAGGAAGCGGCTCAAGCTGAAGTAGTGAGCGGTGGCGGGGCACGCTCTCCTCCGCCGCCCTTCTACAGGCGGCCGGAGATATACGTGTTCATCCTCCGGGACGGGCTCCCATGCGCCGGGCTGCGTACGGGAAGGGCCGCCACCAGTGGGTCGCTGGGGGCGGTGTGGTGGGTGGGGCTAGAAGTCGAAGATGCCAGTTTTCGCGCCTGTTACGAACTTGTCCCAGACGGCCCGGCGGAGAATCCACGGGTCGGTGTCCGGTTGCTCGGTGTCGCGCAAGGCGACACGGCCGTCTGACAGATGCTTCGCCTCCAGGCACTCGCCACCCTGACCGCTTGATGCGGTGATCCAGCCCTTGGGGTCAGCGATTTCCCGCGTGATGTCTCCGCTTAACTCCACGTCGTCACTCTCTCCTTGATCCGCTGTATTGACAGGTACTCGGGAAGCGCCGCCTTACGCACGCATTCGAGCCGACGCACGAGCCTTTTGATCTCGTCGGTTTTGTCAATGACGAGCCCATGGAGGGCTGATTCGACGTATGCGGCGATCGGCACTCCATCCTCCTGCGCCAAGGAGGGACTGTGGCCGCGTTTCGATCGCGAGGTCACGGTGGCCGCACTCGCCGCCGCGTGCCGGCGGTCCTACTGGGCTGAATGGCAGCGGATCCGGTGCCCGGCGCTGGTGGTGTTGGGGGAGAAAGGGTTCATCGGTCCCCAGGAGAGCGACCGGATGCGTCGTCTTCGGCCTGACATCCCGATCGTGGTGATCGACGGAGTCGGTCACGATCTCCACTTGGAGGATCCGCAGGCGCTATATGAGCAGATGGCGGGGTTTCTGCGCCATCCGTGACAGACGGCGCCACTCGCCGCGACTGTCAGTGGCCGTCGTTGGCCTGTTGGTGAGTGTCCAAGGCTTAGAAACCCCTGACAGGGCCCGACCAGCGGCGCCCTGTGAGGGGTTCCGCTCATCCGCACGGCTGACTCGACCGTGCCGGCCGGAACGGGCCTGGCCGGCGCGTCGCGAGCTACAAGGCAGTGGCCTCAGACAAGGTGCCGGGCGAAGAACCGCAGCGCGTTGTCGGTTTCGTACGCGGGGATCTCCAAGTGGTCGCCGGTGTTGGCGTGCAGGGTCTTGTCAGTCGAGGCCAAGGCGTCGAACAGTGCCAGGGCCTGGTCCCGGGACACCAACGAATCGTTCCATTGGAGCAGGAACTGCACCGGTACGGTGACCCGGGCGGCGGTCTCGGTCAGCCCCTGCGCGCCGAGCAGGCCGAGCACCGCGGCGCGGATCCGGGGTTCGGCGGCGAGCAGCGGCACGCCGAGCCCGGATCCCATCGACACCCCCCAGTAGCCGACCGGCCCGGCGCCCACGTGGTCGAGCTCCTGGACCGCGCTCAGGACGGCCTGCCAGTCGGGGACGGCCTGCTCGGCCAGCAGGTCGTGCATGGCAACGACCACCTCGGTCGCATCCTTGCCGGCGGCCATGTGGGCCTGCATGTCGCTCGCCAACCGCATGACCTGTTCGTCTTTCGGCCGATCGCCGTGGCTGGGGGCGTCGATCGCGGCGACGGCGAAACCGCCCTCGGTGGCGAACCGGTGGGCGCCGGCCAGGATGCCGGGGGCCTGTTTGTGCTGGCCGCCGCCGTGTCCCATCAGGATCAGCGGGCGGGGGCCGGTGGCGTCATGGGGCGTGAACAGGACGCCGGTGATCTCGCCGAGGGTGAAGGACTGTTCGGTGACGCCGTCGGTCGACATCTGGGAGGTCAAGCTGAAGCGCATAGTGTTCCAAAGCCTTTCGGGGGTGCCTTGTGCGGGTGCTCCCTAGACCATGCACGGGAGGGAGGCCCCACCTGTCATCACAGTGTTGATCGTTCTCACCCATTCTCACCGTCGTAGTGAGATACTGCGGCGCCTCGCGGAGCCGGAAAGAGACCTGCCGAGACATTCCGTACGGTGAAGGTCATACCGGCGGCGAAGGCTCACGTGGAAAGGTCCGACCCACACGTCTGTGCGGTGGCTCAGCCCCTGATCTGGCGGGTGATGGACGGGTCGGTGATGGCGGTGTCGTCGGCCAGGAGGAAGGCTTTGCTGAGGATGAGCGCGAGTCGGCCGTCTTCCTCGAAGGGGAGGAACAGCCCCGCGTGCGGATCGCGAGCTGAGACGATGCACAGGTAGGCGTCGTTGGGCTCCATGAGGATGTTGCCCGAGCCCAGGTGGATCTTGTAGGTGCGCAGGTCGCCTCGCACCACCAGGAACCGGTCGGTGACCGTACACCGTTCGGCGATGGCCGTACGGCCGAGCAGCCGGGACAGCGCGTCCCGGCGTACCTCGGCCGACGGCGGCAGCGGCCCGAACGAACCCGCCTGCCAGTAGTCCCGCAGCCGATCCGGCCCGCCGTCGGTCCATTCGGGGTAGCTCGCGATCGAGGTGACCGCGACGAACAGGTCCACGTCGCGCATCGCCTCGCTGAACACCAGCGGCGGCACCTCGCTCAGCGCCGCCGCTCGCCACGCGCCCTCGGAAAGCCGGTGGAAGCGGACCTGGTCGGTGACCGCGTAGCCGTCGTCGTCCGGCAGGAGATCATGGCAGAGCGTCACCCGCCACCGCCCCCCGGTCACCACCCGCCGAGCCTCCCCGGAGCTGCCGCCGTCCCAGAACCCGAGGTAGTCGGCCTGCCAGCCCCGCTGCTTGAACAGCGCGTACAGCTTGCGGTAGTCCACCACATGCGCGGCGAACCGGTTGGAGTAGAGCTCTGTCGTCTCCTCGGCGGGCGTCAGCAGATAGACCTCACGAAAAGCTTGCTTGAACGGCTGCCGCAGCTCCTTGTCCTGCACCACCTCCCGCCAGGCACGCACGTCGGCCACCGAGGCGCGGGCCGGATGCCACAGGCGCACCGGCACGTCCGGCACGCTCAGCCCCAGCTCGCTGCGCCACTCACCAGGCGACACCTCGAACTCCCAGATCAGCCGGTCCGCGATCGGCTGCCCCTCCAGCCGGCGATAGGGCGGGGTCACGTCACTGGTGTGTCCGGCCTCCAGCGCCCTGACCAGCGTCGCCTGCTGCTGCCGGACCTGCTTGGCCAGCGCCCGCAGCCGCTTGACCTCCTCGGGATGCGCACGCTTGACCGCCGCCGGGACCGACTTGAGCTTCTTGTCCCCCTGCCACCACGACAGCTCGACCTCGCCCTCGGTCGAGATCACCGCCGTGTGCTCACCCACCGCCTGCCGCACCCGCCCGTCGGGCAGCCGCAACGCGACCTCGACCCGCCCGGCCAAGGCGACCTCGATCCGCTTGAACATGCGGTCCAGCTGCTTGGGCACCCCGGCATGCCGGGTCGCCTGACGGGCGGCCCGCAGCGCCGAGATGGCCTCGGGGGTCGGGTGGTCCTCCACCGCGCGGGCGATCTCGAACAGCACTCCCTGCGAGGGCAGTGTCCTGGCCTCGGTGGGCGCCACCGCCACGCCGCGCAGCAGCCCGTCCAGCAGGGAGGGCAGCCACGGTTCGTCCTGGAACAGCGCTAACCGTGCGGCCCGGCCGATGGTCTCCTTCTCCCCGGTCGCGAACGCCTTGTCCGCCCGATACGGGATCTTCCCGGCGTGGATCGCCGCGACGCGGCCCTCGGCCGTCTCCAGGGTCACCCGCGCGAAGTCCCGGTGATCGGGGAGGCCGCCGAGCCGCTCCAGGACGTCGGGCAGGGGAGGGGAAGCGTTGTGGGACTGCTCCCGGGCCCATTCGGCGAACAGTGCCCGCCGGGCCACATCCCAGCCGAGCAGCAGCTCCACCTCGGCGACCGCGATCGGCCCGCGCCCTTCGGTGAGCTGCGCGGCCACCTCCGCGTCCAGCCCCGCGATCCCGGCCGTGGCCAGCAGGGAGAAGGGGCTGTCCAACCGCTTCTCGCGCAGCAGGAACCGGACCAGCGTGCGGGCGGGATCGGCCAGCCGCTCCAGCGGCGCTCCCGCCGGGCACCGCACCAGCGCACCGATGCCGACGGACAGGTCCGCCCATTTCCGGGCCGGCAGTCGGTCGACCAACGCCTCGAACAGATCGACGCACGCCTCGGGCGTGAACACCGGCTGCCTCGTGCGCGCCTCCGCCTCGGTCGCGAAGCGCGCCATCCTGGCCCCACCGTCCCGCTTCCCGACCCGGTAGGCGGCCGGGATCAGCGTGCCCAACTCGACCGCGTTCACCCGGGAGACGTCCGGCCACGCCGTGTGGTCCTGCCTGTCTCCGGTCATCAGATCCAGGAGGTACTGGGCTTGAGAGGAAAGCTCCATGGGGAAGATCCTGCCGGACGTCTCCGACAAAGTTGACGCGAACGTCCGCGCGGTGGGTCAGCCCGTGATCTGGCGGGTGATGGACGGGTCGGTGATGGCGGTGTCGTCGGCCAGGAGGAAGGCTTTGCTGAGGATGAGTGCCAGTCGGCCGTCTTCCTCGAAGGGGAGGAACAGCCCTGCGTGGGGGTCGCGGGCTGAGACGATGCACAGGTAGGCGTCGTTGGGCTCCATGAGGATGTTGCCCGAGCCCAGGTGGATCTTGTAGGTGCGCAGGTCACCCCGGACCATCAGGAAGCGGTCGGTCATGGTGCATCGCTCGGCGATGGCCGTACGGCCGATCAGGCGGGCCAGCGCGTCCCGGCGCACCTCGGCGGACGGTGGCAGCGGCCCGAACGAACCCGTCTCCCAGTAGCCCCGCAGCTCGTCCGGCCTGTTGGCGGCCCATTCGGGGTAGCTCGCGATCGAGGAGACGGCGACGAACAGGTCCACGTCGCGCATCGCCTCGCTGAACACCAGCGGCGGCACCTCGCTCAGCGCCGCCGCTCGCCATGCGCCCTCGGTAAGCCGGTGGAAGTGGACTCGATCGGTCACCGCGTACGCCTCCGCGTAGGAGAGATACCCGTGGTCGAACGACGCCCGCCACCTACCCCCTGCCAGCACCCGCCGTGCCTGTCCGTCGCCGCCGTCCCAAGGTCCTATGTAGTCGGCCTGCCAGCCCCGCTGCTTGAACAGCGCGTACAGCTTGGGGTAGTCCACCACGTGCTCGGCGAACCGGTTGGAGTAGGTCGCCGTCGTCTCCTCGGCGGGCGTCAGCAGATAGACCTCACGGAAAGCCTGCTTGAACGGCTGCCGCAGCTCCTTGTCCTGCACCACCTCCCGCCAGGCCGTCACCTCCGCCAGCGAGGCGCGGGCCGGATGCCACAGGCGCACCGGCCCGTCGGGCACGCCCAGCCCCAGCTGGCTCCGCCACACGCCGGGCGAGACCTCGAACTCCCAGATCAGCCGCTCGGCGATCGACTGCCCGGCCAACTTGTGGTAGGGCGGCGGGGTATCGCTCGCGTATCCGGCCTCCAGCGCCCGGACCAGCGTCGCCTGCTGCTGCTGAACCTGCTTGGCCAGATCTCGTAGCCGCTTGACCTCATCGGGATGCGCACGCTTGACCGCAGCCGGAACCGACTTGAGCTTCTTGTCCCCGTGCCACCACGACAGCTCGACCTCGCCCTCGGTCGAGATCACCGCCGTGTGCTCACCCACCGCCTGCCGCACCCGCCCGTCGGGGAGCCGGAAGGCCACCTCCAGCCGGTTGGCCAGGGCGGGCTCGATCCGCTTGAACATGCGGTCCAGCTGCTTGGGCACCCCGGCATGCCGGGTCGCCCGACGGGCGGCGCGTAACGCCGAGATGGCCTCCGGCGTGGGATGCTCCTCCACCGCGCGGGCGATCTCGTACAGCACGGCCTGCGAGGGCAGCGCCCTGGCCTGCTGGGGCGCCACCGCGACCCCGGGCACGAGCCGCCCCAGCAGCTCGGGCAGCCATGGCTCGTCCAGGAAGAGCGCCAGCCGGGCGGCACGGCCGATGGTCTTCGTCTCGCCGTGGTCGAATGCCTTGTCCGCCCGATAGGGGATCTCCCCGGCGTGGATCGCCGCGACCCGAACCTCCGCCGCTTCCAGCGTCGCGCGGGCGAAGTCGAGGTAGCCGGGCAGGTCGGAGAGCTTGCGCACGTCAAGGGGCGGCCGTGTGAGATGGCTGGGCCGCTCCGCCAGCGACTCGGCGAACAGCGCCCGCCAGGCCACCTCCCGGCCGAGCAGCAAGTCCACCTCGGCGACCGCGATCGGTCCACACCCCTCGGTGAGACGCGGGGCGACCTCCGCGTCCAGCCCCGCGAGCCCCGCCACCGCCAGCACGGTGAAGGGCCGGTCCAGCGACCTGTCGCGCGGCACGAAGCCGAGCACCACGCGCGCCACCTCATCCGGTCGCCCCACCGGCACTCCCGCCGGAAGGGGCACCACCGTGCCGACCTCGACGCACAGGTCCGCCCATTGCTGGATCGACAATTCCTCGATCAGGGGCTCGAACAGCCTGGCGCACGCCTCGGGGGTGACCGGCGGCCGATTCGCCGCCTCCCCGGCCCAGCCGGTGGGGGAGGCGTCGGCCGTGCTTCTGATCATCAGCTCCAGCAGGTGCTGGGCCCGATAGGAGAACCGCATGCGGAAGATCATGCCGGACCCCACCGACACATTCACTCCTGGCCTGGGCCGGGCCCCGGTCGTAGGTTGAGGTGACCTGTGAAGGAGACGGCATGACCGTACGAGTGGAGCGCGAAGGCGCGGTGACGACCGTCGTGCTCAGCAGGCCCGGGGCGCGCAACGCCGTCGACCGTGAGACCGCCGACGCGCTCGCCCGGGCCTTCCGCGCGTTCGACGACTCCGACGCCGACGTCGCGGTGCTGTGGGGAGAGGGCGGGACGTTCTGCGCGGGCGCCGACCTCAAGGCGCTGGACAACCACGTCGGCGAGGACGGCGACGGGCCGATGGGCCTGACCAGGCTGCGCCTGTCGAAGCCGGTCGTCGCGGCCGTCGCCGGGCACGCCGTCGCGGGCGGCCTGGAGCTGGCGCTCTGGTGCGACCTGCGGGTGGCCGAGGAGGAAGCGGTGTTCGGGGTGTTCTGCCGGCGCTGGGGAGTGCCGCTCATCGACGGAGGCACCGTACGGCTGCCGCGCCTCATCGGCGAGAGCCGGGCGATGGACCTGATCCTCACCGGCCGGCCGGTCGGCGCGCGGGAGGCGTACGAGATGGGGCTGGCCAACCGGATCGTGCCCGCAGGCACCGCCAGGCAGGCGGCCGAGGAGCTGGCCCGCGAGATCGCCCGCTTCCCGCAGACCTGCCTGCGCGGCGACCGGCTGTCGGTGCTGGAACAGCACGGCCTCACCGAGGCCGAGGCGATGCGGGGCGAACTCCGGCACGGCCTGGTCTCGCTGTCCGACGCCGCCGACGGCGTGGCCCGCTTCGCCTCCGGAGCGGGCCGCCACGGCGACTTCGGGCAGTTGTAGCCCAAGGCCGTCCAGGCGTCATGGGCCGGGCGGTTGCGGCGGCGGTCATCACGCGTAGCGGCGTACGGTCTCCGGGTGGATGACGACGCGGAGCTGGTCGGCGGCCAGCATCGCGGCCAGATCGCGGGCCCGGGCCGGGTCGTCGAGGTCCCAGTAGCGAGCGGCGAGGCGGGAACACAGGTCGTGCGCTCCATCGACCTCCATCGTGGCGCGGCCGACGACGGACACCCAGTGTTCGCGCTCACCCACGGGGGCTGCGACAACGATCGAGGCGCGGGGGTCGCGCCGCAGGCGCCGCACCTTCAGCGAGTCCGGCTCCGTGATGAACTGGATGGTCCCCTCCGCGGTGACCTCGAACCACACTGGCCGGGGTTGCGGCGGCTGCGTTCCCCCGGCCACGGACAGGAACCCGTGCAGTGGGCGGCTGAGGAACTCGAGGTCCTCGGCGGTCAGCAGGGTGGTGTCGGTGCTCATGGCAGTGATTCAATGCTGTCCGCTCGGACGAAGCCATAGGTGAAAAGCCAGATTTCCTGTGTCATCGTCCAATTTTGGTGGCGCGGCTGGAATGACAACTCCCGGGACCAGAGCTAGAGCACGGGGAAGTTCGCCCTGATCACGCCGCGCGGGTCGCGGGTCCGCTTGAGGTCGCGCAGCCTGTCGAGCGTCTCGCGGGGGAAGGCGGACGCTGCGTGCTCGCCGCTGTGCAGCATCGTGTACGGCGTGCGACCGGTCGTGTGCGGCACCAGGGCCTTCGACAGGCCTTCGATCCGGTCGGCGGTGGCCTGGGACGGCAGGCCGAACAGGTAGGCCAGGTACGGCTCGGCCAGGTGACCGGCCGCGCCACCGCCTGGGGCGGGCCTGGACAGGGCGCCGCCCAGGTGCCTGATCTGCACACTGATCAGCGGGTCGATCGGCTCGGCCAGCAGCACCTCGGCCACCGCGTCGTCCAGGCCCGTCAGCAGGTGCGCGCTGCTCATGCCGGGGCCGGGATCGGTCGGCTCGGCGCAGATGCCGCCCAGCTCGGCCACCGGCAGCAGGCCGCGGCTGTCGCTGAGCGCGCCGGCGATCCGCTCGAAGGGGCTCAGCAGGGCGCCCGGGTGCTCGCCCAGGAAGGTGCAGTCCACCGCGACGAAGCCCGGCCCGCCAGGGAACTTCAGCAGGTCGAACCAGACGGTCAGCTCGTCCGGAGCCGTCGCCGTGACCGCACGGTAGGCGGCCAGCACCTCCGGCGCCCGCTCCACCGGCCACATGATCCGCCCGCCGTACAGGAAGGGCGCCGGATGCAACCCGAACTCCAGCCCCGTCACCACGGCGAAGTCACCGCCGCCACCGCGCAGCGCCCAGAACAGCTCCGGGTCCGTCTCCGCCGTCACCCTGATCCGCGCGCCGCTGGCATCGACCGCGTCGACGGCGAGCACACTGTCGGCGGCGAACCCGTACGCCCTGCTGAACCAGCTCAGCCCGCCACCCAGCGTGTACCCCGTCACCCCCACCACCGGGGAGCTCCCCGCCAGGCCCGTCAACCCGAGCGGGCTCGCGGCGGCCAGCACCTGCCCCCACTGGGCACCCGCCCCGGTCCGCGCCACCCCGTCGGTGATCTCCACGCTGTTCAGCCGGTGAGTCCGCAGCAGGATCGTGCCCTCGGACGAGGCGCCGGCGCCGTGGCCGGTCGGCTGGGCCGTCACCGCCAGGCCGTGCAGGGCGGCGTAGCTGATCGTCGCGGCCACGTCGTCGGTGTCCGCCGCCTCGACGACCGCGAGGACCGGCTGGTCCACCGCCAGGTTCCAAGGTCGGCGCGCCTCGTCGAAGCCCGGGTCGCCGACGGTCCAGGTCGTGCCGCTGATCGCGTTCTTCAGTTCGTTCATGGGAACGAGTGTGCGGTTAACGAATTGACGGTGGCTTGAGGTTGACTTGGGGTCGTGGAGGTTCGACTGTTCGGTCCGCTTGAGGTGTACGACGCCGACGGCGTCAGGCTCGATCCCGGCACGCGCAAGCAGCGGGCCGTGCTGGCCATGCTCGCCCTGCGGCCGGGCACGGCCGTCTCGCTCGACCGCCTCATCGAGGAGCTGTGGGCGGGCGAGGCCCCGGCCAAGGCCACCGGGACGCTGCAGGCGTACATCTCCCACCTGCGGCGGGTGCTGGAGCCGGGCCGCAGGCCGCGCACCCCGCCCGCGCTGCTCCTCACCCGCGAGCCCGGCTACCTCCTGGACATCACGCCCGCCGAGACGGATGTGGGCCGCTTCGCCGCCTGGGCCGCCGACGGCCGCCGCCTGACCCGGTCCGGTCGGCACGCCGAGGCCGCGGCGGTGCTCGATCGGGCGCTGGCGCTGTGGCGCGGGGAGCCGCTGGCGGAGTTCCCCGGCCTGAGCTTCGCCCGCGCCGAGGTCGCCCGGCTGGCCGAGCTGCGCTCGGGTGCGGTGGAAGATCGGCTGGAGGCCCGGCTGGACCTGGGCGAGGCCGGTATCCCCGACCTTGAGGCGCTGACCGAGTCCCACCCTTACCGGGAGCGCGCCTGGGGTCTGCTGGTGCTCGGCCTCTACCGTGCCGGCCGGCAGGCCGAGGCCCTGGCAGCCCTCCGCCGCGTACGCTCCCTCCTGGCGGACGAGCTCGGCATCGAGCCGGGCCCCGACCTGAAGCGCCTGGAACAGGCCGTCTTCAACCAGTCCCCAGACCTGGAACGCCACCCCCACACCGACCCGGCGGACACGATCCCGCGCGCTGCGAAGGTGCCGGACACCCTTGCTGGTCCGCGTGCGGTGGTGACGACGTACGAGTCTGCGGGCTTGCGCGACGCGTCGATTCCGGACGGGCCTGCGGATTCCGCCGTCGCCTCCGCTTCGTACGGCGCGGGTGGTGGGCGGTTGGTGGGGCGGGGCGAGGAGTTGCGGGCGGTCGAGGAGCAGCTGGGGGAGGCGCGGGCCGGCAGGGGCGGGCTGGTGGTGGTCACCGGCGAGGCGGGGATCGGCAAGACCAGCCTGGCCAGGGCCGCCGCCGAGCGGGCGGAGGCGCGCGGGTTCCGGGTGGCGTGGGGGCGCTGCCTGGACGGGGGTGGGGCTCCGGCGTTCTGGCCGTGGACGCAGGCGGGCGTGATCCCGGCTCGGGCGCACGCCGAGCTGTTCGACCTGTACGACGACGTGCTGACGCACCTGCGCACCGGCCCTAACCTGCTGGTGCTGGAGGACCTGCACTGGGCCGACGCCTCCTCGCTGAAGCTGCTCGGCCATGTCGCCGGCGAGCTGCCCCGCACCTCCACGCTGGTCCTCGCCACGCTCAGGCCCGAGCCGGGCGAGCACCCGGAGCAGTTGCGCGAGACGCTCGGCGCGCTGGCCAGGGAGAGCCTGCGGATGCCGCTGGCCCCGTTCGACTCCGACGACGTGCGCGACTACCTGCGCCTGCGCGACGTGCGAGCCGACCCGCTGGCGTTGCTGGACCGCTCGGGCGGCAACCCGTTCTACCTCACCGAGCTGCTCCGCCTGCCGGAGAGCGAACGCGATCTGGTCCCGCCGGGCGCCCGCGACGTCATCGACCGCCGCCTGGCCAGGCTCCCCGCCCCCACCCGGGACCTGCTCAGGGCGGCGGCCGTGGCGGGCCGCGAGGTGGACCTGGAGCTGCTGTCCGCGCTGGCCGAGCGGCCGGTCGAGGAGGTCATGTCCCTGCTGGAGCCCGCCCTCGCGGCCGGGCTGATCACCGAGACGGCCGGTTACCGCTTCTCCCACGACCTGGTACGCCAGGCGCTCGACACAGGGCTCGACCGGCTGGCGCGCGCCCGGATGCACCTCAGGGCGGGCGAGCACCTCGACAAGGTCCCCGGCGCGGACCCGGCACTGCTCGCGGGCCACTTCGCCGCCGCGGCCCCGCTGGGCGGCTCGGCCAGGGCCGTCGAGCACGCGACCGAGGCCGCCCGCCGGGCCGCCGCGGGGCACGGCTACCAGGAGGCCGTCGAGCTGTGGGAGCTCGCGCTCGCCCACCTGCCGCCCGGCGACTCGGCCGCCCGTTGCCGCACCCTGACCGAGCTCGGGCGGGCGCGCCGCGACGCCGGGGACGCCGGTGGCACGCTGCGTGACCTGAGTGAGGCGGTCGCCCTGGCCCGCCGGCTGGGTGACAGGCAGGCGCTGGTGGCGGCGGTGTCGGTGTTCGGCGGCCAGTCGGTGTGGAACTGGCGGCCGTACGGAATCGTGGACGAGGAGATGGTCGAGGTCCTGGAAGAGCTGCTGGCAGGCCCGCTCGCCGACCACGACAGGGCGACCCTGCTGGGCACGCTGGGCGTCGAGCTCTACTACGGCCCCCGCCGGGCCGAGGGCGAACGCCTCGCCGCCGAGGCGGTGGAGCTGGCCCGGACCCTGGACGATCCGGCCCTGCTCGCCAGGACGCTGAACAACCACCTGCTCGCCTCCTTCGTCCCCGGCCGCAACCCGCAGCGGCGGCGCGCGGCCGAGGAGATGCGCGAGATCGCCTGCCTGAGCAGCCAGGCCCGCCTGATCGCCGGGATCTTCCGGATGTCCTGCCTCCTGCGGGCCGGCGAGCTCGCCGAGTGGGAGCGGGAGCTGGCCCGCTGCGAGGAGCTTCTCCGGCGGCTGCGCCGGCCGGAGCTGGAGGCCATGGTCAGGGTGGCGGAGACGGCCGGGCACACCCTGCACGCGCGCTGGCCGGAGGTGGAGTCGCTGCTGGACCGCTTCCCCGGTCTCCGGTACGGCGCGAGCCTGTGGGGGCTGGACGCCCGCCGCCTGACCGCCCTCTACACCTGCAGGCGCGGCCAGGGCAGGGTGGCCGAGATCCTGGACGAGCTCGTCGCCGCCGCCGACCGCCCGCTGCTCACGCCGGTGCGCCCCATCGCCGTGCTGGCCGCCCTCGACGTCGACCGGGAGGACCTGGCCACGGACCTGATCGCCAGGTGGGGCGCCGACCTGCGCGAGGACTGGTCCGCCGACTTCCTGTGGCCTGTCTGGGGGCTGATCGCCGCCCGGCTCGGCACCCCGGACCCCGCAGACCTGTACGCCCGGCTGCTGCCGATCGCGGACCAGCTCATCGTGATGGGCTCGGGCAGCGTCGGCTGGGGCTCGGTCAGGGACGTGCTGGCCCAGCTCGCCCTACGACTCGGCCGTACGGACGAGGCTCGTACGCACGCGCGGGCGGCGATCGACGCCCACCACCGCCTGGGCCTGCCCTACTGGGAGGCCCGCAGCCGCGAGCTGTGGGCGCGAGGCACGACGGGGGATTGTCGGGGCCGCCACGTATCGTGACCTCATGCCTGACATCGAGGTCGCCGGCCGCGAAGTGCGCATCACCAGTCCCGACAAGGTGATCTTCCCACGCGGCGGGCACACCAAGCTCGACCTGATCCGCTACTACCAGGCGGTCGGCGAGGCCGCGCTGCGCGGCGTGCACGGGCGGCCGATGGTGCTCAAGCGGTTCGTGCACGGCATCGAGGAAGAGCCGTTCTTCCAGAAGCGCGCCCCGGCCAAGCGGCCCGACTGGATCGAGGTGGCCGAGCTGCGCTACCGCTCGGGGCTCGGCGCCGAGGAGGTCGTCTGCACGGATCTGGCGCAGCTCGTGTGGGTGGTCAACCTCGGCTGCGTCGACCTCAACCCGCATCCGGTGCGCGCCGACGACCTGGCCAACCCCGACGAGCTGCGCATCGACCTCGACCCGGTGCCCGGCGTCCCCTACTCCGACGTGCTGCGCACCGCGCAGGTCGCGCGGGACGTGCTCGGCGATCACGGGCTGACCGCGTGGCCCAAGACGTCGGGTTCGCGAGGGTTCCACGTCTACGCCAGGATCGACCGGCGCTGGCCGTACGCGCAGGTGCGCAAGGCGGCCGAGACGGTGGCGCGCGAGGTGGAGCGGCGCGCCCCGGACCTGGCCACCAGCCGGTGGTGGAAGGAGGAGCGCCACGGCGTCTTCGTCGACTTCAACCAGAACGCCTACGATCGCACCGTCGCCTCCGCCTACTCCGTGCGCGCCCTCCCCGACGCCCGCGTGTCCACGCCGCTCACCTGGGACGAGGTGCCCGGCTGCCGGCCGGAGGCCTTCACCCTCGACACCGTGCCCCAGCGGTTGCGGGAGGTCGGCGACCCGTGGGAGGACATGGACCTGCACCCCGGCTCCCTCGACGGCCTGCTGGAGCTGGCCGGCAAGCTCGGCCCCGCGCCCAAGCCGCCCAAGGGCAGCGGCCGCAGGCAGCAGACCAGGCCCGTCATCGAGATCGCCAAGGCACAGCACAAGGACGAGGCGATGGCCGGCTTCGAGCGCTGGAAGGGCCGCCACCCGGAGGTGGCCGCCCAGCTGGAGCCGGCCGACGTGCTGGTGGACGGCATGCGCGGGCGCAGCAGCCTGTGGTACCGGATCAGGGTCAACCTCCAGCATGTCCCGGAGGCGCAGCGCCCGCCTCAGGAGCCGCTGGAGGTCGACTACGACCCCTGGACCTGACCTCGCGTGGACCTGACCTGGCGGTGGATCTGGCCTCTCGCCCGGGGCCTGACCCCTCGCTCGGAGCTGACCTCTCGTTTGGATCTGGCCTCTCGTCTGGATCTGGCCTCCGGCACCGGCCCGGCCGGGTCAGGTCGGTGGTGTCAGGGGCCGGGTGGAGGGGCGGAGGATGAGCTCGATGGGGTGGATCCGCTCCGTCCCGGCCGGGGCCCGGCCCGCCAGCAGGTCGAACAGCAGCTCCGCGCAGCGTCGGCCGGCCTCTCTGGGGCGCAGGTCGATGGCGGTGACCGGAGGGTCGGCCTGGAGCATGCTGGGGCCTTCCACGCAGGAGGCGAGCAGCAGCTCACGGCCCTCTTCGCGGAGCAGGGGCAGCACGTCGGCGGCGGCGCCGGCGGGGCCGCAGACCAGCGCGTCGATGCTGGGCCGCACCGCCAGCAGGCCACGGGCGGCGGCCCGGATGTCGTCGCTGGAGCAGTCGAAGGGCACCGTCTCCACCAGCGGCTCGATGCCGTGCCGGGCGCACCACTCGCGGAAGCCGCGGTGCACGGAGGCGGCCCAGTCGCTGGCGTCGCCGGCCACGATGAGCCCGGGCCGGGTCGCCCCTGACTCGCGCAGGTGGTCGAGCAGGGTGTCGAGCATCTCGGCGTGCTCGGACCGCACCACCCCGTCCGCCTGCCTGACCCCTGGGAAGCGCTCGCAGGTGACTGTGGGCAGGCCGGCGTCCATGAGCCGGGCCACGATCGGGTCGTCGCTCAGCGGGTCGCCGAGCACCAGGCCGTCCACCCGTGGGGTGCGGCGGCCGGAGGTGATCAGCGTGACGTCGTAGTCGTGGTCCGAGGCCCCCTGCACGACGCCGAACACGAACGCCATGTAGTAAACGGACCGGGTGAGAACCTCGGGGACGTGCAGGCCGATGGTGCCGGTGCTGGCCCGGCGCAGGTGCCTGGCCGACCCGTTGGGCACGTAGCCGAGTGTCTCGGCGGCCCGCAGCACCCTGGCCCGGGTCTGCTCGGACACGCGCCCGGAGCCGCGCAGGGCGTCGGAGGCGGTCGTCTTGGAGACCCCCGCTGTCTTGGCGACCATGAGGAGGGTGGCCGGCCCGTCTGGGTGCACGCGTTGATGTTAGGCCCTGTTACCACCACGTTTCGACCTGGGATTAGGTCTTGTCCTCGTCCGGCCGCCTCAGTATGTTGACCTCCATGCCGGAACGTTCCGGCACCAAGGAGGCACTGCTCTGATGTCATCTGGAAGGCGGATTCTCGGCGTCGGTGAGCGGCCTCACCCGCTCGACCCGCTCAGCGCGGCGGAGATCGACGAGGCGAGGCGGATCATGGCCGAGGACGGTGTGCTGACCGGCTCCGGCCGGGTCGCCTACCTCGGGGTGGAGGAGCCGCCGAAGGACGCGGTGCTCGCCTCGGCCACGACTCCCCGGCTCGCCCGCGCCCTCCTGATCGACCTGACGAGCGAGGAGTCCCGCGACGTCGTCGTCTCGATCGACGAGGGCCGGGTGCGGTCAAGCCGGCCCATCGACCCGGTGACCGACGGCCAGGTGCCCATGCTGGACGAAGAGCACGCGCTGGTCCGTGAGGTGCTCAAGGCGGATGCGGGCTGGGCGGCCGCCCTGGCCGGGCGCGGCCTGGACGACACGGCCGAGGTCTGGCTCGCCGCCCTGTCCGCCGGCCACTACGACCTGCCGGGGGAGGAGGGCCGGCGCGTCGCCCGCGTCCTGGCCCACCTGCGGCCCACCCCGGAGAGCCTCCCGTGGGCCCACCCGATCGACGGTCTGGTGGCGTACGTGGACCTGCTCAAGGGGGCTGTGATCGGGATCGTCGACACGGGCGCGCAGCCGATCCCCGCCGAGCACGGCGACTACCACCTGCCGGGCGCGTTCGGCGCGGAGCGCACCGGCCAGCGCCCGATCCACATCACCCAGCCGCAGGGCCCCAGCTTCGGCGTCGAGGGCAACCTCGTCACCTGGGAGAACTGGAGCGTGCGGCTCGGCTACGACATGCGCGAGGGCCTGGTGCTGCACCAGCTGGGCTTCGACGGCCGCCCGATCGTCTACCGCGCCTCGGTGGCCGAGATGCTGGTGCCGTACGGCGACCCGAGCCCGGTGCGGTTCTGGCAGAACTACTTCGACACCGGCGAGTACCAGCTCGGCAAGCTGGCCAACTCCCTGGAGCTGGGGTGCGACTGCCTGGGCGACATCACCTACTTCGACGTCACCGTCACCGGCGGGGACGGCCGGCCCAAGGTGCTGCCGAACGCGATCTGCATGCACGAGGAGGACTTCGGTGTGCTGTGGAAGCACACGGATCCGGCCAACGGCTCGCGGGAGACGCGACGGCAGCGGCGGCTGGTGATCTCCTTCTTCGTCACCGTCGGCAACTACGACTACGGCTTCTACTGGTACCTCTACCTCGACGGGACGATCGAGCTGGAGGTCAAGGCCACCGGCATCGTGTTCACCGGCGCCTACGACGAGCGAGCCGCCCCCTACAGCTCCCAGGTGGCGCCGGGGCTGGCCGCGCCGTACCACCAGCATCTGTTCTCCGCCCGCCTGGACATGATGGTGGACGGCCTGGCCAACGCCGTGGACGAGGTCGAGGTCGTCCGCCTGCCGATGGGCGACGACAACCCGGTGGGCAACGCCTTCGGCCGCCGGGCGACCAGGCTGCGCCGCGAGTCGCAGGCCAGGCGGGACGCCGAGCCCGCCGCCGGCCGGGCCTGGCACGTGGTCAACACCGAGGTCGCGGGCCGTTTCGGCGAGCCGGTCGGCTACGCGCTGCACCCCGAGGGCGGCCCCACCCTGCTCGCGCACGAGGACTCCTCGATCGCGGCGCGGGCGGCCTTCGCCAAGCACCACCTGTGGGTCACGCGATACCACCCACAGGAGCGGTATCCGGCGGGTGACCTGGTCAACCAGCACCCCGGCGGCGCTGGTCTGCCCAGGTACGTCGCGGCGGACCGGGACATCGACGGCCAGGACATCGTGCTGTGGCACACGTTCGGGCTGACCCACTTCCCCCGTACCGAGGACTGGCCCGTGATGCCCGTCGACACGTGCGGATTCACCCTGAAGCCCGTCGGATTCTTCGACCGCAACCCCACGCTCGACGTCCCGCCGAGCGCCCCGGCCGAGGGCTCCTGCCACTAGAGAATGAGGCGTCATGCGTTACAGACCGGCTGGTAGCGTCGCGGCCACTCTGGCCGCCATCCTGACCGTCACCGCCTGCGGCGGCGGCACGGCGGCCACTCCCGGCGCGACGCCCGGCGGTGCGGCGGAGACCGTCGCCCCCGGCTACCTCGCGCTCGCGGACGACAAGCTGCCCGCGGGCGGCGCGCTCAACTTCGCGGTGCACATCGACAGCGGCGCGGCGACCGGGCTCGACCCGCAACTCGCGGACGTGGCCACCTCCTGGCAGCTCATGTCGCTGGTCTACGAGACGCTGGTGACCGTGGGCCCGGACTTCAGCCCGCGGCCGATGCTGGCCGAGAGCTGGGAGACCCCTGACCCCACCACGTATGTGTTCAAGCTGCGGCAAGGGGTGAAGTTCTCGAACGGCAGGGAGCTGACCGCCGACGACGTGGTGGGCAGCCTGAAGCGGCTGCTGGCGGCCGAGTCGGTGTGGAAGGGGCAGCTCGGCCCGGTCGACAAGGTGACCAAGGTGGACGACGCCACGGTCAAGGTCACGCTCACCAAGGCGTACACACCGTTCTTGGCGGCGCTCGCGAACGTGCCGGCGGCGATCCTGCCGATGAAGGAGATCGACGACAAGTCGCTCGACATCAGCAAGGAGATGCTCGGCACCGGCCCGTTCAAGGTGGAGGCCCACCGCCAGGACGTGTCATGGAATTTCGTGAAAAATGGGCACTACTGGGACAGCGGCAAGCCGGCCGCCGACTCCCTGACCGTCACCATCGCGCCCGAGGAGGCCGCCCGCGTCGCCGCCGTGCAGAACGGCAGCGTCGGCCTGGCCGCGCTCGGCAACGTGGACTCCGCCGCGATGCTCTCCGGCGCCGCCGACGTCAAGGTCGCCTCGCAGGCCACCACCGACTTCTACTACCTGATGCTCAACTCGCTGAACCCCAAGTTCGCCGATCCCCGGGTCCGGCAGGCGGTGAACATGGCGCTGGACCGCGAGCAGATCGCCGCCGTGGCGCTCGGCGGCCAGGGCAAGCCCACCGGCGTCACCCCCGCCGGCCTGCCCGGCTCCTGCGACCCGGCCACGCTGCCGTCGGCCACCGGGGACGGCGCCGCCAAGGCCAAGGAACTGCTCGCCCAGGCCGGCGTACAGAATCTGTCCTTCACCCTGACCATCTACGCCACCGCGCCCGCGCCCGCCGTCGCCCAGGTGATCCAGCAGAACCTCCAGCAGGCCGGCGTCACCGTGAACATCGAACAGATGGACGAAGCGAGCTGGTCCGGCAAGGTCTACGGCGAGACGCCGGCGAAGTTCGACGCCGCACTGTCCTGGTTCGCCGGATACGCGGACCCGGGCATGGTCACCACCTGGTGGAACCCGGAGGTGGCCGGCTTCAGCAAGGGCTTCATGCGGCCGGACAAGGAGCTCAACGAGCTGATCGCCACCGCGAGCGAGACCCCGGCGGGAGCGGAGCGGACCCGGGCGCTGGCCGAGGTGTGCGCCAAGGTGGACACCGACGCGCAGATGATCCCCCTGGTCACCCGCCCGGTCGCGCTCGCCTACCGGGCCGACCTGGTCAGTCCCGGCCTGTATGCGACCGAGGGGTACGGCAACCTGCTGCGGCTGGTCGCCGACGCCCGTGTGAAGCGGAGCTGACGAGGATGCGGCTCCTGCTGTGGTGGGCCGGCCGGGCGCTGAGCTCGGCCGTGACCCTCCTCGGCATCTCGGTGCTGATCTTCGCGGCGGTCCGCCTGATGCCGGGCGGCTTCGCCGAGACGATCCTCGGTCCGTTCGCCACTCCCGAGCAGAAGGCCGCGCTGGCCGCCCGCTACGGGCTGGACCAGTCGGTGTTCGCGCAGTACGGCCGCTGGTTGTCGGCGGTGGGCAGCGGCGACTTCGGCGTCTCGATGATCAGCAGGGAGCCGGTCGCCACCGAACTGCTGGCCCGCCTCCCGGTGACCGCCCGCCTCACCCTGCTGGCGGTCGGCGCGGCGGTGCTGGCGGGCGTGCCGCTCGGCGTGCTCACCGCGCTGCGTGCCCGGCCGGGCGGCGGCGGCGCGGCGGGCAGGCTGCTGAGCGGGCTCGGCGTGAGCGTCCCCGAGTTCGCGCTGGGCAGCCTGCTGGTCTTCGCCATCTCCCGGTACGGCCTGCAGACGGACGGCTACGTGCTCCCGGCCGCCGTCCTGTCCATCTTCGCCATCTCGGCCACCGCCAGGACGACCCGGGACGCCGTGCTCGGCGTGCTGGTCGAGCCGTACATCACGGCGGCCGTCGCGCGCGGCGAGACGCCGTGGTTCATCGTCAGGCACCACATCCTGCGCAACGCCGCGGCGCCGGTGCTCACCCTCATCGCGACGATCACCGCCTACCTGCTGGGCGGCGCGCTGATCGTGGAGTACCTGTTCAACCTGCCCGGCGTCGGCTCCTACCTGGTGCAGGCGGTGGGCCGCAGGGACTACGCCGTCGTGCAGGCGGGCGTGCTGCTCGCCGCCGCCGTGTTCATCTTCATGAATGTCCTGATCGACCTGCTGGTCGGGCTGGTCGATCCGAGACTCGGGAGGCGCGCGTGAAAGGCCTCGACCGCCTGTCCCAGGCCGGGGTAGCCGTCCTGCTGCTGCTCGTCCTGCTGGCGCTCGGCTCGCTGGTGAGTCTCGGCGGCGATCCGGACGCGATCGTCGGGCCGAGGCTGCAGCCGCCCGGAGCGGACTGGTGGCTCGGCACCGACAACCTGGGCCGCTCGATGCTGCCGCGCGTCATGGAGGGCGTCGGCACCACGTTGCTGCTGTCCTCGCTGGCGGTGCTGATGACCGCGGTGCTCAGCGTGGCGCTGGGCATCCTGGCCGGTTACCGAGGCGGCTACCTCAACGAACTCGTCATGCGGGTGGTGGAGGTGCTCTACTCCTTCCCCGCCCTGGTGCTGGCGATCCTGGTGGCGGCCGTCGCGGGTCCGGGCCAGATGGCGGCCGTGGCCAGCATCGTGCTGGTCACCATCCCGCTGATGACCAGGCTGGTACGCGCCGCCGCGGTGAGCGTGGCCGGGCGTGACTACGTCACCTCCGCCGTCATCAGCGGGGCGGGCCTGCCCCGGATCCTCGGCCGCCACGTGCTGCCCAACGTCTCCGGCACGGTCGCGGTGCAGGGCACCTACGCCCTGTCGGTCGGCATCGCGGTGGAAGGCGGGCTGAGCTTCCTCGGCTTCGGCGTGCAACCGCCGCAGGCCTCGCTCGGCGTGCTGATCCAGCAGGGCGGCACCTACATGATGGCGGCGCCCTGGCTCATCATCGGCCCCGGCGTCGTGCTGGTGCTCGCCATCCTGTCCATCAACGTGTTCGGCGACGGGCTGCGCGACCGGCTGGAGCCCAGGGAGACGAGGTCACTCGGATGAGCGCACTGCTCGAAGTGGACGGCCTGGTGGTCGACTACGGTCAGGCCCGCGCCCTGGACGGCGCCGACCTGCGGGTGGCGGCGGGCGAGTCGGTCGGCGTGGTCGGCGAGAGCGGGTCGGGCAAGTCCACGCTCGGCGCGGCCGTCGGCCGGCTGCTGCCCCGCCAGGCGCGGATCTCCGACGGCTCGGTGCGGGTCGCCGGTGAGCCGGTGCTCGACCTGCCACCCGCCGAGCTGCGGCGACTGCGCAGACAGCGGCTCGGCTTCGTCTTCCAGGATCCGATCGGCTCCCTCGACCCCACCATGCGGGTCGGCGCGCAGCTCCGCAGGGTGCTCGGCCGGGGTGGCGACCTGGCCTTCCACCTGGGCCGGGTCAGACTGGAGGCGTCCCGCGTGGCCAGGGCCTACCCGCACCAGCTCTCCGGCGGCATGGCCCAGCGGGTCGCCCTCGCGCTGGCCATGGCCTCCTCGCCCGAGCTGCTGATCGCCGACGAGCCGACCGCCTCGCTGGACAGCCAGGTGCGTGAGGAGGTGTCGGACGTGGTGTTCTCGCTGGCCGCGCAGGCGGGCACGAGCATCGTGTGGCTCAGCCACGACCTGCCGGGCGTGGCCCGCCGGTGCGGCCGGGTGGCCGTCATGTACGGCGGGCGGGTGGTGGAGAGCGGCCCGGCGGCCCAGGTGCTCGGCAGCCCCCGGCACCCCTACACCGCGGCCCTGGCCCGGTCCGCTCCGGCGCTCGCGGCGCCCGGCGTCCGTCTGGAGCCGGTGCCGGGACGCCCTCCGGTCCTCACCGGCGCCGCGCCGGGGTGCGCGTTCGCGCCCCGCTGCGCGTTCGCCGAGGACCGCTGCGCCCATGAGCGGCCGGAGCCCATCACGCTCGGCGAGCAGAGCGTCCTCTGCCACCGGGCCGGCGAGCTGGAGGTGATCGCGTGATCGGAGAACTCACCGACCTCACGGTCTCGGGGGTGATCGCGTGATCCTGGAACTCACCGGCGTCACGGTCTCGTTCGTGTCGGGCCCGCCGCTGCGGCGGGTCCGGCTGGACGCCATGCGCGAGGTCTCGCTGGCCGTGGCCGAGGGGGAGACGCTCGGCCTGGTGGGGGAGTCCGGCTCGGGCAAGACGACCACCTGCCGGGTCGCCCTCGGCCTCCAGCGGCCCACCTCCGGCGCCGTCCTGTTCGACGGGCGGCCCTTCCCCCGGCGGCGACGGTCGCTGGCCGGGCGGATGCAGGCCGTGCTGCAGCATCCGCACTGGTCGCTGAACCCGAGGATGCGCATCGGCCAGAGCGTCGCCGAGCCGCTGGCCGTACTCGGTCGTCCGGCCGACACGCTGGTCGAGCAGGCGCTGGAGCAGGTCGGCCTGGAGGGCGGCCTGGCCACGCGCTACCCGCACGAGCTGTCCGGCGGCCAGCGGCAGCGGGTGTCGATCGCCCGCGCGCTGATCACCAGGCCGAGCTTCATCGTCTTCGACGAGGCCGTCAGCGCGCTGGACGTCTCCGTGCAGGTGCAGATCCTCAACCTGATCAAGGACCTGCAGGCGGAGTTCGGCTTCAGCGCCCTGTTCATCTCGCACGACCTCGGCGCGGTCCGCTACGTGGCCGACCGGATCGCCGTCATGCGCGGCGGCGAGGTGGTCGAGACCGCCGACTGCGCCACCTTCTACTCCGCACCCGCACATCCGTACTCGCGACAACTTCTGGAGTCCCTGTGAGCCTCGCTCCCGTGTCGGCCTTCGCGGCCGGCGTGCCCGGCAATGCCGACCTCCCGCTGACCCCGCAGGCCAGCCCGGGTCGGGGGACGGTCGCGTTCGACCTGCCGGGCGTGTTCGTCGGCACCGCGGAGTACGGTGAGGGCCCCACCGGCTGCACCGTCGTGCACCTGCCGGCCGGCGCCCGGACCGCCGTGGACGCGCGCGGCGGCGCGGTCGGCATGAGCGGCGGCTATGACTACAACCACGCGATCTGCCTGGCGGGCGGCTCGGTGTACGGCCTGTCCGCCGTGGCGGGGGTGAGCGAGGAACTGCTGTGCCGGCGGAGCAACCGCACCAGATGGGACGAGCTGCAACTGGTCTCCGGCGCGGTGATCTACGACTTCTCGCCGCGCGACAACGCCGTGCACCCGGATGGGGCGCTCGGCCGGGCCGCGCTGCGGGCCGCCCGCGAGGGCGAGTTCCCGGTGGGCCGGTGCGGCGCGGGCAGCAGCGCGACCGCGGGCAAGATCGAGCACGCCCGCGCCGAGTTCGCCGGCCAGGGCGCCGCCTTCGGCACCTTCGGCACGGCCAAGGTGCTGGTGGCGACGGTGATCAACTCCGTGGGGGTGATCGTCGGCCGCGACGGCGCGATCCTGCGCGGCAACTACCACGACGACGGCGAACGACGGCACCCGAGCGTGGACTACGCGGCGCTGTCGGACGCGCCCCCGGTGATGGGCAACACCACGCTGAGCGTGCTGGTGACCAACGTACGGCTGTCCGACCGCGAGCTCACCCAGCTCGGCCGCCAGGTGCACAGCTCCATGCACCGGGGCATCCAGCCGTTCCACACCGAGGCCGACGGCGACGTGCTGTTCACGATGACGACCGACGAAGTGGATCTGGCCGGTGTCAGGCCGACCGGGCTGGGCGCGCTGGCGTCGGAGATCGCCTGGGACGCCATCCTGAGCTGCGCGGAGTAGGCGGAATGCACATCTTCCCCCGTTTCGACACGGCGGACCAGGCGCACGCCGCCCGGCTGGTGCGGGCCAACCCCTTCGCGCTGGTGATCAGCTCGGTGGCCGGCGTGCCCGTCGCCACCCACGTCCCCGTGATCGTGGAGAGCGGCGGCGAGCCCGGCTTCGTCGGCGCGACCCTGCTCGGCCACATGGCCAGGGCGAATCCGCAGTGGCGGACGTGGGAGCCGGCGACCCAGGTGCTGGTGATCTTCTCCGGCCCGCACGGTTACGTCTCGCCGACCAGCTACGCCGTCGAGCCCGCGGCGCCGACGTGGGACTACGCGGCGGTGCACCTGACGGGCACGGTCGAGCCGTACCCGGATCCCCTTGACGTGGTGGAGCGCACCGTGGAGACGCTGGAGTCGCCGCGGACCCCGTCGTGGCGGCCCGGCCCGGCGTCGCGGGAGTACTTCGCCCGGATCGTGTCCGGCGTGGCCGCCTTCCGTGTCCGGGTGACGGCGGAGCAGAGCATGTTCAAGCTGAGCCAGGACATGGACGATGACCGGCGCGCCCGGGTCCACCGCGACGCGCACCCGGAGTTGGCACGCCTGATGAACGAGGTGGACCCGAGATGACCGTTCCCGCCCTTGACCCGAGCACTGCCTTCCCCACCTACGTCTCCTCCCCGCTGGATACGGCGGGCGGGGGCAGGCCGCCGGACGCGGCGGGCCGGGGCCGGGAGTTCGGCGCGCGCTGGCAGGCCGAGGTGCGCGCCAACCTGGACGGCTACACTCGGCTGTTCGAGGCGGGCGGCGCGAGCGAGGCCCGGGTGCGGGGGCTGGCCGAGCGCGCTCTGGACAATACGGCGGCCTGGGCGCCCGCCCTGGCTGAGGAGATCATCGGCATCGCCGCCGGGGCCGGACTGGAACCGTGGCAGGCGGCCGCCGTCAACGCGCGCACCGAGATCCTGGCCGCGCTCGGCGACGACGGCGAGGGGGAGTGCTCCACGGCCGTCGTGGTGGGCGGCGACCTGCCGCCGCGTGCCGTGCAGACCTGGGACTGGCACGACCATCTGCGCGACGCGCCGCTGCTGTGGGCGTTCGAGCCGAGACCGGGCCACACCGTGCGGACCTTCACCGAGTTCGGTGTGCTGGGCAAGATCGGGGTGAACAGCGCGGGCCTGGGCGTCCACTTCAACATCCTGCGCCACTCGGCCGACCACGCCCGCATCGGCGTGCCCGTGCACGTGGTGGCACGCCGGATCCTCGACGAGGCGGCCACGCTGGAGCAGGCGGCCGAGCTCGCCCGGTCGGCGCGGACCTCCGCGTCCACGGTGATCACCGTCGTCACGGAGGCGGGCGTACGGGCGCTGGAGATCTGCCCCGAGGGGGTCGCGGAGGTCGGGACGGGCGGCATACTGCTGCACACCAACCACTTCCTGGACGGCGCGCTCGCCGCCGGCGAGCGGCTGGGCACCGAGCGGCCGGCCACGTACGCGCGGCTGCGGCACCTGGAGGGGCGGCTGGCCCAGCTGGGCGACCCGGACGTCACCACGCGGGCACGGGCGATGACCTGCCACGCGCCGGTCGCTCCCGTCTGCGCGCACGCCGACCCCGAGCTGCCCTTCGACCAGCGCTGGGAGACGCTGGCGGTGATCGCCCTGGACGTCGCCACGGCCACCATGCGGGTGCACCGGGGAAGGCTCTGCCAGGTCACCGAGTCGACCTGGCAGACCTTCTGACGGCCGGTCAGTGGAAGGCGCTGAGCCCGGTCAGGGCCCGGCCCACGACGAGCGCGTGGATCTCAGACGTGCCCTCGTAGGTGAGCACGGACTCAAGGTTGACCGCATGCCTGATCACCGGATACTCCAGGGTGATGCCGCTCGCGCCGAGCAGTGTGCGGCATTTCCTGGCGATGTCGAGGGCCTCGCGCACATTGTTCAGCTTGCCGGCGCTCACCTGTTCGGGGGTGAGCGTGCCGCGCTCCTTGAGCCGCCCGAGGTGGATCGCGAGCAGCATCCCCTTGCCCAGCTCCACGGCCATGTCGGCGAGCTTCTCCTGGGTGAGCTGGTAGGAGGCGAGGGGCCGGGCGAAGACGGCCCGGTCGGCGGTGTAGGCGAGGGTGGTCTCCAGGCAGTCCAGCGCGGCGCCCATCGCCCCGAACACGATCCCGAACCTGGCCTCGTTCAGGCAGCCGAGGGGTCCGGACAGGCCGCGCGCGCCGGGCAGCAGCGCCTCGGCCGGCAGCCGTACGTCGTCGCAGACCAGCTCGCTCGTCACGCTCGCGCGCAGCGACACCTTCCGCTTGAGGTCGTTGGCGGTGAAGCCGGGCGTGCCCGCGGGCACCAGGAAGCCGCGGATGCCGTCCTCGGCGCGGGCCCAGACGACCGAGACGTCCGCCACCGAGCCGTTGGTGATCCACATCTTGGTGCCGTTCAGCACCCAGTCGGAGCCGTCCCGCCTGGCCGTGGCGCGCATGCCGGCCGGGTCGGAGCCGAAGTCCGGCTCGGTCAGGCCGAAGCAGCCGATCCGCTCACCGGCCGCCATCGCGGGCAGCCACTCCTGCTTCTGCTCCTCGCTGCCGTACTTCCAGATCGCGTACATGGCCAGCGAGCCCTGCACCGAGACCAGGCTGCGCAGGCCGGAGTCGGCCGCCTCCAGCTCCAGGCAGGCCAGGCCGTACGCGACGGCGCCCAGCCCGGCGCAGCCGTATCCGTCGAGGTGCATGCCGAGCACGCCGACCGAGCCGAGGGTGCGCGCGAGCTCGCGGGCGGGCAGCTCGCCGGACTCGAACCAGCCGGCCAGATGCGGCCGCAGCTCGCGGTCGCAGACCTGGCGGACGGCCTGGCGGATGTCGCGCTCCTCGTCGGTGAGCAGACCGTCCAGCGCGAACAGTGTCCAGGGGTGCACCTAACCTCCTGCTATTTTGGATCCAATATTCAATGTCCAATATGACACAGACGAGATGAGTTTGACCATGGAGATCATGAACCTGGTGGCCGGCCGCTGGATCGAGGGCTCCGGCGCCGCGTTCGCCGACACCGATCCCGCCCACCCGGACGAGGTCGTCGCGCACGGGCACGCGGCCTCCCCGGCGGAGGTGGAGCTCGCCATCCGCGCGGCCCGCGACGCAGCGCCAGGCTGGCGGGCCACCCCGCACCACGAGCGCGCCGCCGTGCTCGCCGCCGCCGCCGTCCGCATCGACGCGGCGGCCGAGGAGTGGGGGCGAGAGCTGAGCCGCGAGGAGGGCAAGACACTGCCCGAAGGCGTGGCCGAGGTACGCGGCGCGGCCCGGATCCTGCGCTTCTACGCGGCCGAGGCCGACCGGGAGAGCGGCGAGGTCTACGCCTCCCCTCGCCGCGGCGAGAACCTGCTGGTGATGCGGAAGCCGGTCGGAGTCGCCGGCCTGATCACCCCGTTCAACTTTCCGATCGCGATCCCCGCCTGGAAGCTCGGCCCCGCTCTCAGCTACGGCAACACGGTCGTGTGGAAGCCGTCCTCGCTCGTCCCGCTGCTCGCCGCCCGCCTGGCCGGTGCGCTCACCGACGCCGGCCTGCCGCCGGGCGTGCTCAACCTCGTGTACGGCGAAGCGGGCACGGGACTGGCCATCATCGACCACCCGGACGTGGACGCCGTGTCCTTCACCGGCTCCACCGAGGTCGGCAGGGCCGTCATCGCCCGCTGCGGCGCGCTCGCCAAGCCGGTGCAGACCGAGATGGGCGGCAAGAACGCGGCCGTCGTGCTCGCCGACGCCGATCTCGACCACGCCGCCGAGCAGGTGTGCGCGGGCGCCTTCCGGTCCAGCGGGCAGAAGTGCACGGCCACCTCCCGGCTCGTCGTCGAGGAGGCGGTCGCCGACGAGCTGCTGAGCAGGGTGGCCGCCAGAGCCGGGGAGCTCGTCGTCGGCGACCCGCTCGCCGCCGGTGTGGACCTCGGGCCGCTGATCAGCGCCGCCGCCAGGGACCGGGTCGCCGCGGGCGTGCGCCGGGCGCTGGACCAGGGCGCCGAACCGCTCGCCGGCTCCTCGCCGCACCCCGGCCAGGGCTGGTTCACCCCGCCCACCGTGCTCGCGCTGCCCCGCACCGACGTGGACGTGTGGCGTGAGGAACTGTTCGGGCCGGTGCTCGGCGCGGTACGGGCCTCGGGACCGCAGGAGGCGTTGCGGCTGGCCAACGAGAGCGAGCACGGCCTGTCCGCGGCGATCTTCACCCGCGACCTCGGCGCCGCGCTCCAGGCGGTCGACCACCTGGAGGTCGGCGTCCTGCACGTCAACTCCGAGTCCGCGGGCACCTTTCCCTGGGTGCCGTTCGGCGGCAGCAAGCGCAGCGGCTTCGGCCCCAGGGAGCAGGGCAGGGCGGCCCGCGAGTTCTTCACCCAGACCGTGACCGTCTACCTCGGTGCCCCGGCGTGAGCGGCGCGCTGTCGGGCCTGCTGGTCGCCGACTTCAGCCGGGTGCTGGCCGGGCCGTACGCCACCATGCTGCTGGCCGATCTCGGCGCCGACGTCGTCAAGGTCGAACGGCCCGGCGCCGGCGACGACACCCGCTCGTGGGGACCGCCGCACGCCGGCGGCCAGGCCACCTACTACCTGGCCGTCAACAGGAACAAGCGGTCGATCGCCCTCGACCTGCGCGACCCCGCCGACCTGCGGGTCGCCAGGGCGCTGGCGGCCCGCGCCGACGTCCTGGTGGAGAACTTCAAACCGGGCACCATGGACCGGCTCGGCCTCGGCCACGACGAGCTGAGCGCGCTCAACCCGGGGCTGGTCTACTGCTCGGTGACCGGCTTCGGCCTCGGCAAGGGCGCCGAACTGCCGGGTTACGACCTGATCGCGCAGGCGGTGGGTGGGCTGATGAGCGTGACCGGCGAGCCGGGAGGGCCGGGCACCAAGACCGGCGTGGCCCTGGTCGACGTGATCACCGGCCTGCACGCGGCGCTCGGCGTGCTGGCCGCGCTCCGGCACCGCGACAGGACCGGGCAGGGCCAGCGGGTGACGGTCTCGCTGCTGTCGTCGCTGCTGTCCGCCCTGACCAACCAGGCCGCCGGGTACGCCGCCGCCGGGGTGGTGCCGAAGGCCATGGGCAACCGGCATCCCAGCATCGTCCCGTACGAGGTGTTCAGGGCCGCCGACCGGCCGATGGTCATCGCGGCGGGCAACGACGGCCAGTTCGCCGCCCTGTGCGAGGTGCTGGGCCGCGCCGACCTGGCGGCGGACCCCAGGTTCGCCGCCAACTCCGGCCGGGTCGCCCACCGCGCGGAACTGGTCGCGGCGCTGGAGGACACGCTCGCGACCCGCACCGCCGACGCGTGGTTCGCCGCGCTCACCCCCGCCGGGGTGCCGTGCGGCCCGATCAACGACCTGGCCGCGGCCTTCACCCTAGCGACGGAACTGGGCCTTGAACCCCTCGTCGGCGGCCAGGTCGCCAACCCCATCACCCTGGGCGCGACCCCGCCGTCGTACCGGCTGCCGCCGCCCGCGCTCGGGCAGGACGAGCAGTGGGTCCGTGAGATATTGGAGCAATGACCAGCAGGCCGCCCACGGCTCAGCAGTTCGTTCTGGCGGAGCTCAGGCAGGCCATCACCTCCGGCCGGCTGCCCCCCGGCGAGCCGATCAGGCAGGAGGCCCTGGCCGAGGAGCTCGACGTCAGCAGGGTGCCGCTGCGGGAGGCGCTGAAGACCCTTGAGGGCGAAGGGCTCGTCGGCTACCGCCCGCACCGGGGCTACTCCGTCGTACGGCTGTCCCTCGACGATCTTCGCGAGGTCTACCTCATCAGGGAGCTGCTGGAGGGCGAGGCGGTGCGGCGCGCGGTCACGCGCCTCACCCCGGCCGCCCTGGAGGCGGCCGAGCAGGCACAGGCGGAGGTCGAGCGGGCCGCCGCGGCGGGCGACGTGCCCGCGATGACCGAGGCCAACCGCCGCTTCCACATGACGATCTTCGAGGGCGCCGGCCTGCCGCGCCTGGCCCGGCTCATCGCGACCCTGTGGGACTCCACAGACGCCTACCGCTCGGTCTACTACGGTGACGACGTCAACAGGCAGCGGGTCATCCGGGAGCACCGCGCCACGCTCGACCTGCTGCGCCGCCGTGACGCGGAGGCCGTGGTGAAGGTGCTGGACGAGCACCGGGCGGCGGCCGTCACCGCCCTGGAGACACTGCTCGCGCCGGACGCGTAGGTCAGGGGCCGCGATTCAGCGGCCGGAGACTGTGCGACCAGAGACTCTGCGACCGGAGACTTCGCGGCCGGAGATTCAGCGGCCGGAGATGAGGTCCGCCAGGCGGGCGTACGGCGAGGTGGTGGTGCCGCGCTCGTTCTCCCGCCGGTCGGCGGCCCGATAGAGGGTGTAGATGAGCTGCACGCCCGCCCACCGCAGCGGCTCCGGCTCCCACTGCCTGACCTGACGCCCCACCCAGGGCAGCGCGGTCAGCTCGGTGTCGCGGCGCAGCAGCAGGTCACGCAGGGTGCGCCCGGCCAGGTTGGTGGTGGTGACACCGCTGCCCACGTAGCCGCCGGCCCAGCCGAGGCCGCTGGCGTGGTCGAGGTGCACGGTGGAGCACCAGTCGCGGGGCACGCCCAGCACCCCGCACCAGGAGTGCTGGACCCGCACGTCCACCGCCGCCGGGAACAGCTTGACCAGCATCCGCCACAGCAGCGCCGCCGTCCGCGGCTGGGTGGCCCCCCGGTCGTCCGTACGGGATCCGTACCGGTAGGGGACGCCGCGCCCGCCGATCGCGATGCGGTCGTCGGCGGTGCGCTGGGCGTAGACGTAGGCGTGCGCCTCGTCGCCGAGCAGTTCGCCGCCCGCCCAGCCGATGTGCTTCCACACCTCGGCCGGCAGCGGCTCGGTGACGATCATCGAGCTGTTCATCGGCAGCCACTGCCGGTGCTGACCGGCGAGGCCGGCCGTGAACCCCTCGGTGGCGCGGATGACGTAGTCGGCCCGGACGATGCCGCGCGTGGTGACGGCCGACGCCGTGCCGCCCTGACGCGGCCGGATCTCGGTGACGGTGGTGTTCTCGAACACGTCCACGCCGAGTCCCGCGACCGTGCGGGCCAGGCCGACGGCCAGCTTGGCCGGCTGGAGGCGGGCGCAGTGCGGCGAGTAGGTGGCCTCGACGGCGCCCGCGACGTTCACCCGCTCGTGCTGCTCGTCGCGGCTCAACGGCCGCATGTCGTCCTCGCCGTAGCCCCAGGTGCGCAGGTCGGCGAGGTCGGCGCGCAGCCGGGCGCGCTGGGCGGGGTTGGTGGCGACGCGGACCAGGCCGCCCTTGTGGATGTCTGCGTCGATGCCTTCGTCGCGGGCCACGCCGATCACCTCGTCGACGGACCGGAACATCGCGCGCTGCAGGTCGATCATCGCCTGGCGGCCCCGCGCCTTGGCGTGCCGCCTGCGCGAGCCCGCGAACTCGGCCGACAGCCAGCCGCCGTTGCGGCCGGACGCGCCGAACCCGGCGAACTCCTTCTCCAGGATCGCGATCCGCAGGTCCGGCTGCTCCTTCTTCAGGTAGTAGGCCGTCCACAGGCCCGTGTAGCCGCCGCCGACGATGGCGACGTCGTACTCCCGGTCTCCGGGCAGCCCGGCGCGGCGCTCCGGCACGCCGATCTGCCGGTACCAGTAGGACACGCCGCCGTTGGCGAAGTCCTTGGTCCGCGGGATGCCTCTCACGTCGTCACAGCTCCTCAGGCAGGGGTGGGCGGGCTGATCACCCAGAGGACCTCGGCGACCTCGTCACCCTGGTTGGCCAGGCGGTGCGGGACCGAGGTGCGGTACTCGACGCTGTCCCCGCCGGTCAGCACCTGCGGGGACGCCGAGCCGAGCCAGATGGTCACCTGGCCGCGGAGCACGAGGAGGATCTCCTGCGAGTCGCCGTGCGTGTACGGCTCCGCCCCGGTGGAGGCGCCCGGGTCGAACTCGCCCGCGTACATCTCCAGATTCCGCAGCGGACGCTGTGAGATCAGGTATTTACGGGTGCCGGGGCTCATGGGCAGCTCCGGCCGTTGCGAGCGGCGGACCACGCGGTGGCCCACCTCCTCCTCGTCGTTGAAGAGGTCGGCCACGGTGAGGCCGAGAGCGCCGGCGATCCGCCGCAGCATGCCGATGCTCGCGCTGGTCTGACCGCGCTCCAGCTGGCTGATGAAGCTGGGGCTCGCCTGCGCCTCGCCGGCCAGACCCCGCACGGTCATGTGCCGCATGAGCCGGTAGGCCCGGATGCGGGCGCCCAACTCGGTCATCGAACCCCTCGATCAGCCCTACTGAACAAGGTGTTCAGTGCCCTGAGGGGCAACGTACCCAACCTGGAGGAACTCCAGCAAGAGGACGCCGGGTAACGATTATTTCCTCGTCTGCCGCTGGTAGCCCTCGTCGCCGCCGTAGACCCGCAGGTCGGGATCGCGCTCCGGCTGGTTGGCCGGGCTGGTCGGCGAGGCCGTGTGCTCCACGGCGAAGTCGTCGGACAGGGGCATCGGCGGGGACAGATAGTCGGCCCAGGAGACCCGGCCCAGGGGAGTGGCGTCCGTGGTCAGCGCGCCCGATCGCTGCGCGGCGACCAGCTTGCCGGGGTAGCGGACCCGTACGCACACGCGGCGCAACCCACGAGCCCGCAGCCAGGTCCTGACCAGCTCGTCGGTGCCGAGCACCTGCGGCCCGCCGAACTCCAGCGTCTCGTCCCGCGGCCCCTCGGCGAGCAGCCCGGCCAGGCGCGCGGCCACCTCGCCGGTGTCGACCGGCTGCCAGGGGACCGAGCGGTCCACCGGCAGCATGGGCAGGCCGGCGAACCCGCGCAGCAGCTTGTCGAGCCACTGGTGGAAGTGGGTGGCGCGGAGCACGGTGTAGCCGAGGCCGCTGCCCCTGATCACGCGTTCGGCCTCGAACGTGTGCCGCAGCAGGCCGGTGGGCGCCCGGTCGGCGCCGACCAGCGAGACGTACAGCAGGTGAGTCACCCGCGCCTCGCGAGCGGCCGAGACGAGCGTCAGGGTGCCCGCGACGTCGACCCGCTCGGCCCCCTTACGGCCGTGAGTGGCCAGATGCACGATCGCGTCGCAGTCGCGGGCCGCCTGCCTGACGCCGTTGCCGGAGGCGAGGTCGCCCCGCACCCACGTCACCTCACCCCCGTCCCGCTCACGGCGACTCAACGCCCGGACCTGGTGGCCCCGCCTGACCAGGGCGGGCACCACGGCCCTGCCCAGCGTGCCGGTCGCTCCCGTAACCAAAATGCGCATATCGGTCACCTACCCGGTGAAAGCCTGTCCGTGCATCTGCGGGGTAGTGCGCTGCACATGGCTCGAATCGCAGCGGAATCCCTGATAGAGCGGCTCGCCGAGTGGGATGTCGACACCGTCTTCGGCATGCCCGGCGACGGCATCAACGGCATCATGGAAGGCCTGCGCCGCCATCGCGACCGGGTGCGCTTCGTCCTCGTGCACCACGAGGAGGCCGCCGCCTTCATGGCCACCGCCTACGCCAAGGCGACCGGCCGGATCGGCGTCTGCCTGGCCACCTCCGGTCCCGGTGGCATCCACCTGCTCAACGGGCTCTACGACGCCAAGCTGGACCACGCGCCCGTGCTGGCCATCACCGGCATGCAGGAGACGTCGGTGCTCGGCACGGCCTACCAGCAGGAGGTCCACCTGGACCGGCTGTTCGAGGACGTCACCGAGTACAACATGATGATCAGCAACCCGGCGCAGCTCCCGTCGCTGGTGGACGTGGCGATCAGGACCGCCTACGCGCGGCGCGGGGTCGCGCACCTCACCATCCCCAACGACGTGCAGGTCGCCGACGCCGGCGCCGAGCCGTACGACAGCCTCGGACCCGTCAGGCCGCCGCAGACCGCGCCCGTCTACCTGCGGGCGTCCGGCCTGCCGCGCGCGGAGGACCTGGAGTGGGCGGCCGAGGTGCTCAACGGGGCCGTCCGCCCGGCCATGCTCGTCGGCGCGGGCGCGCTGCACGCCGGGGACGAGGTGCTGGCGGTGGCCCAGGCGCTGGACGCGCCCGTGGTCAAGACGCTGCCCGGCAAGGCGGTCATCCCGGACGACTCGCCGTACACGACGGGCGGCATCGGCCTGCTCGGCACCCGGCCGAGCGAGGAGCTGATGGAAGAGGCCGACGTGCTCTTCATGGTGGGGACCAACTTCCCCTACACCAAGTATCTGCCGGAACCCGGCAGGGCCCGGGTGGTGCAGTTCGAGGCGGACCCGGCCAGGGCGGGCACCAGGATCGCGACGGACGTGCCGGTGGTGTGCGACGCCAGGGAGGGGCTGCGCGAGCTGCTGCCGCTGCTCTCCCGCCGCGACGGCAACGCCCATTTGGCGAAATATCAGGAAAAAATGGCGCGGTGGCGGGCCGACATGGACGCACTGGAGAACGGCGAGCGCGACCCCATCGCCCCGCAGTACGCCGTGTCCGTCCTCGACCGGCTGGCCACCGACGACGCCATCCTGACCTGCGACAGCGGCACCATCGCCACCTGGGCGGCCCGCCACTGGACCATCCGCGGCGGGCGCGAGTTCTACCTGTCCGGCACCCTGGCCACGATGGCGCCCGGCCTGCCGTACGCGATCGCCATGCAGCACGCCCACCCCGGGCGGCAGGTGATCGCCTACGTCGGCGACGGCGGCTTCGCCATGCTCATGGCCGAGTTCCTCACCGCCGCCCAGCACCGGCTGCCGGTCAAGGTCATCATCAACAACAACAACTCGCTCGGCCAGATCCTCTGGGAGCAGATGGTCCTCGGCTACCCCGAGCACGGAGTCCGCTACCCCGAGCCGGTGGCCGACTTCTCCACCTGGGCCCGATCCTGCGGCGGGTTCGGCGCCAAGGTCAGCAAGGCGGGCGACCTGGCACCGGCGATCAGCCAGGCGCTCGCCCACGACGGCCCGGCCCTGGTGGACGTGGACGTGAACCCGAACGAGCCGCCCATGCCCGGCAAGGTCTCCTACGAGCAGGCCAAGAACTTCGCCCAGGCCTTCCTCAGGGGACAGCCGCACAAGGCCGCCATCGCCACCACTCTGTGGAAGGACCGCATCCAGCGCCTGGGCGACTAGAGGTTCAGGCCACGCTCAACGGCTCACGCTTTCCTTCTGCCGGACGTACCAGGTGACGATCCACAGGACCAGGCCGATCGCCAGCAGCACACCCGCGATCTGGTACTGGCCGGCCGGACGCCCGGAGGACCACGGCAGCACCAGGTAGAGGCACGTGAACGTGCCCACCACGGGAAGGATCCGGCCCGCCTTGAAGTGCTCCCCGGGCACCTGGTCCTTGCGCAGGACGAGCACGGACAGGTTGACGAGCGCGAACACCGCGAGCAGGAGCAGCGACGTTGTCCCGCCCAGCAGGGCCACGACCGGGCTCTCCGGGTCCAGCGAGACGAAGGTGATGAGGCCACCCGCGATGGCGGTGGTGAACAGGATCGCCGCGTGCGGCGTGCGGCGCGTGGGGTGCACCTTCGCCAGGAAGGCCGGCAGCACGCCCTGTCTGCCCATCCCGTAGAGCAGCCGACTGGCCATCAGCATGTTGATCAGCGCTGAGTTGGCGACGGCGAACATCGAGATGAACGGCAGCAGGTCGGAGATCGGGAAGCCGGGAGCCGCGGTCTGCACCACCAGCGACAGCGGCGTCTCGCTGTCGGCGAGCTCTCCGACGGGGACCACGGCGACGGCGCAGATGGAGACGAGCACGTAGATCAGACCCGTGATCCCGAGACCGGTGAGCATGATGCGGGGAAAGATCCGGGCCGGGTTCTTCGTCTCCTCCGCCATGTTGACCGAGTCCTCGAACCCGACCATGGCGAAGAACGCCAGCGACGTCGCGGCGCTGACCGCCAGGAACACGCTCTTGTCCTCGGGAGTCTCGAAGGCGACGACGCGGGAGAAGTCCGCGTTCCCGCCGGAGATGAAGTACAGACTGATCACGATGACGAGCAGCAGTCCCGAGAGCTCGATCGCGGTGAGGACCACGTTGATCTTGACGCTCTCGCCGACTCCGCGCAGGTTGACCGCCAGAACCAGGAGCATGAAAATCAGCGCGATCATCAGGATGACGCCGTTGCCGACGTCGAGCCCGAATCCGGTGCTGAGGTTCGCGGCGAAGGCCCGCGAGGCGGCGGAGGCGGAGGTGATGCCGGAGCACATCACGGCGAAGCACACCATGAAGGTCAGGATGTGCGTGCCGAACGCCTTGTGCACGTAGAGCGCGGCTCCGGCGGCCTGCGGATACTTGGTGACCAGCTCCAGGTACGAGCACGCCGTGATCAACGCGACGAAGAAGGCGATGGCGAAGGGCAACCAGGCGGCGCCTCCCACTTCGCCCGCGACCTGGCCGGTCAGCGCGTAGATGCCGGTGCCGAGAATGTCGCCGATGATGAACAGCAGCAACAGTCCCGGGCCCATCACCTGCTTCAGGCTGGGTTGCTCGCCGCTGTTCGTCCCGATATGGCTGGGTGGGCTGGTCTGTGCCATGGGGGGTTCCTCTTCTGCAGCCGCTCTGGAACGTCATTACGTACCCCGGTTGGCCTGCGGATATTCTGGCCCGCGCGGTGACATTGCGATCGTCCGGCCGCGACTTAAGCCGCCTGTGACCAGGCGCGGGCGATCCCGGCCGCCGCGCTGCGCAGCGGCTCCACCAGGCGGGGCAGCTCCCGCGACCGCCGGGAGGACAGCACGATGCCCAGGGCCGCGATGGCCCGCCCCTCCACCAGGACGGGAGCCGCCGCCGAGCACGAGCCCAGCGACATCTCCTCGAACGTGAGCGCGTAGCCCTGCGCCCGGACCGTTCCCAGCTCCCTCGCCAGCCGGCCCCGCTCGGTGATCGTGTGCGAGGTGGGCCGCTCCAGCTCGCGCGCCAGATAGGCCCGGACGAACCAGTCGGGCTCGTACGCCAGCAGCGCCTTGCCCACCCCCGTCGGGTGCATGGGCAGCCGCGACCCCGTCTTGGAGACGATCGGCACCGCCCGTTTGCCGTACACCTTGTCGACGTACAGCACCTCCAGGCCGTCGCGGACGGCCAGGTGCACGTTCTCGCCGGTGCTGCCGAACAGCTCCTGCAGCCACGGGTGCGCCACGTCGTGCAGCGGGTCCGGCGCGAGCCGGCCGAGCTCCCACAGCCGCAGCCCCACCCGTAACCGCCCGTCGGCGGTGCGGTTGAGCGCCTGCCACCGCTCCAGCTCGCCGACCAGCCGGTGAGTCGTCGTCAGCGGCACCCCGCTGCGGGTGGCGAGCTCGGTGAGGGAGAGCTGCGGGTGCGCCGCGTCGAACGCGCCCAGCAACGCGAGCACTTTCGAGGTGACCGTACGACCCGGCTCGCGGGATCCGCCTGACATGTGCCTATCGTGCAATGTTCTTCCACTGAGTGGAAGAGTCCTGTCGGCTTGTCCACCGCCGGGGCAGGATGCTTCCCGTATGCGGACTCAGGTAGGGATCATCGGCGCGGGGCCCGCGGGCCTGCTCCTGTCACACCTGCTCCACCTGCGCGGCATCTCCTCCGTGGTGCTGGAGAAGCGCAGCCGCGACTACGTGGAGCGGCGGGTGCGGGCCGGCGTGCTGGAGCAGGGGACGGTCGACACGCTCATCGAGGCCGGCGTGGGCGAGCGCCTGCTCCGCGAAGGGCTGCCCCATCACGGCATCGAGCTCAGGTACGACGGCGAGCGGCACCGCATCGCCTTCGAGAAGCTCGTGCCCGGCAGGGCCATCACCGTGTACGGCCAGCAGGAGGTGGTCAAGGACCTCATCGCCGCCAGGCTGGAGGCGGGCGGCGACATCCGCTTCGAGGTCGAGGACGTGGCGGCGCACTCCCTGGAGGACCGGCCGTACCTGACCTTCGGCGGCGAGCGGCTCGACTGCGACGTGATCGCCGGCTGCGACGGCTTTCACGGGGTGTCCCGGCCGTCCATCCCGCCGGGCGTGCTCACGACCTACGAGCGCGACTACCCGTTCGCCTGGCTGGGCGTCCTGGCCGAGGTCGCGCCGTCCTCGGAAGAGCTGATCTACGCCAGGACCGAGCGTGGTTTCGCTTTGCACAGCATGCGCTCACCCACGATCAGCCGCTTCTACCTTCAGGTGCCGCCCGACGCCGACGTGGCCGAATGGCCCGACGAGCGCATCTGGGCCGAGCTCAGGACACGGCTGGAGACCGTGCCCGGATTCGCCCTGACCACCGGCGCGATCATCGAGAAGAGCGTCACCCCGATGCGCGGCTTCGTCACCGAGCCGATGCAGCACGGCAGGCTCTACCTGGCCGGCGACGCCGCGCACATCGTGCCGCCCACCGGCGCCAAGGGGCTGAACCTGGCCGTGGCCGACGTCCGGGTGCTCACCGAGGCGCTGACCGCGTTCTTCCACGACGGCGGAGCGGGCGCGCTCGACGGCTACTCCGCCGCCTGCCTCAAACGGGTGTGGCGGGCGCAGCACTTCTCCTGGTGGATGACCACGCTGCTGCACACCTTCGACTCCGACGACGCCTACGGGCGGCGGTTGCAGCTGTCCTACCTGGACTACGTGACCTCCTCCGAGGCGGCGGCGACCACACTGGCGGAGAACTACGTAGGACTCCCCTGGTGAACTCAACCCCCGCAACTGAAGGAACGCGATGACCCATCCGCCCTATCTGAGCCCAGGCTACGGCAGCACCGTCCTGCGCGCCCCCTCCCAGCCGCCGGTGACGTTCAAGGCAGACCCGGACGCGATCGAGCTGACCAGCCCCGTCTTCGGCCACCAGGAGGTCGGCGCCCTCGACGCCGACCTGACCAGGCAGCACGACGGCGAGCCGATCGGCGAGCGCATCATCGTGACCGGACGCGTCCTCGACGCGGACGGGCGTCCCGTACGCGACAGCCTGATCGAACTGTGGCAGGCCAACTCCGCCGGCCGGTACGCCCACCTCGGCGACCAGCATCCGGCCCCGCTCGACCCCAACTTCACCGGCGGCGGCCGCTGCCTCACCGACGCGGACGGCCGCTACCGCTTCGTCACCATCAAGCCCGGCGCCTACCCGTGGCGCAACCACCCCAACGCCTGGCGCCCGGCCCACCTGCACTTCTCGGTGTTCGGCCAGGCGTTCACGCAGCGGCTCATCACCCAGATGTACTTCCCCGGCGACCCGCTGATGGCGCTCGACCCGATCTACCAGTCGATCCCCGACGACGCCGCCAGGCAACGGCTCATCTCCTCCTACGCCCACGACGTCACCGAGCCCGAGTGGGCGCTCGGCTACACCTTCGACATCGTGCTCGGCCGGACCCCGGTGGAGCCCTCATGACGACCCTTCCCCTGACCCCCTCGCAGACGATCGGCCCGTTCTACTCCCACGCGCTGCCCTACCCGCACGACTGGGAGCTCGTCCCCGGCACCCACCCCGAGGCGATCACGCTGTCGGGCACCGTCCGGGACGGCGCGGGCGAGCCCGTCCCCGACGCCCTCCTGGAGATCTGGCTCGGCGACACCGGCGACCGGGGCGCCCTGCTCCGCGGCGACGGCCAGGTGTCCGGCTTCGGGCGCTGCGCCACCCAGCCCGACGGCACCTACCGCTTCCGGCTGGCCCGCCCGGCCCGGCCGTACCTGTCGATGCAGATCTTCGCCCGCGGCCTGCTGCGGTCGGTGCTCACCCGCGTGTACCTGGCGGACCAGCCGGACCCCTTCCTGGACACCCTCGACCCGGCCCGCCGCGCCACCCTCGTCGCGACCGGTTCGGACGGTTCGTACCGGTTCGACGTACGGCTCCAGGGCAAGGGGGAGACGGTCTTCCTTGACTTCTGACCCGACCCCGCCGCCCGGCCCGCCGTCCCCTCCGACAGTGGGTACGGCGGGCCTCGGCGGCGGGGCGGCGGCCGGCTCTGCCGGTGACCTCGGTGTGAGGGTGGGCGCCGACTCCGTCGGCTCGCACGGTGGCTCGACGGCAGGGGGTTCCGGCCGCGCGGGTTCGGGTGCGGCGGCTGGCACCGGCGGCGGTCCGGGTGCGACGGTGGGCTCGAACCGCGCCTCGGGTGCGGGAGGTCGCTCCCGCGTGGAGGCAGAGGAGGCAGAGGAGGTGGAGGTGGAGGTGGACGGCGGGTTGCTGGCGCCGGTGCGGGCGGGCACCCGGGTGGAGGCGCTCACGTCGGATCGGGCGTGGGTGCGGGCCATGCTGGACGCCGAGGCGGCGCTCGCCCGTGCCCAGGCCCGCGCCGGCCTGATCTCCGGCGAGGCGGCGGCCCTGATCGACCGTACGGCGGCGGCGCTCACGGTGGACCCCGCCGACCTCGCCCGCCGCTCCCGCCAGTCGGCGGGCCCCGTCGCCCCCCTGGTCTCCGACCTGCGCCAGGCCGTGTCCCGGGCTGGGCCCCAGCCTGTGACCCAGGGCGTGTCCCAGGGCGGGTCCGGCGAGGACGTGGCTCGCCTGGTCCATCTGGGAGCCACCACCCAGGACATCCTGGACACCGCGGCCATGCTGGTCGCCACCCGGGCGGTCGCCGTCATCACCGCCGACCTGGACTCCCTCCTGGCCCTCCTGGCCGACCTGGCCCAGCGCCACCGCACCACCGTGATGGCCGCCCGAACCCTCGGCCAGCACGCGGTGCCGACGACCTTCGGCCTCAAGGCGGCCGGCTGGCTGACAGGCGTCCTGCGCACCCGCGACCGCCTGCGCGCCATCCCTCTCCCCGCCCAGCTCGGCGGCGCCGCAGGCACCCTCGCCGCCCTCGTCGAAGCCACCCGCGAGCCCACCCCCGCAGGACCCGCCCGCGAGGAGCCCTGTGGGGGTACCGCGGGTGGGAAGGCCGTGCGTGGGAAGGCCGTGCGTGGGGAGGCCGGGCGTGAGAATGCCGATCGTCCAGCGGGCGATCGTGAGGTGGCCGCCGCTGATTCCCCGCAGCGGGCGATCGCGCTCGTCGCCGTCTACGCCGAGGAGCTGGGGCTGGCGGTGCCGCTGGCGCCGTGGCACGCGGAGCGGTCGGTGGTCGGCGAGCTCGGGGCCGCGCTGACCGGTACGGCGAGGGCCCTCGGCAAGCTGGCGACCGACGTGATCCTCATGGCCCAGACCGAGGTGGGCGAGGCCGCCGAGTCCTCGCAGGGCGGCTCCTCAGCCATGCCGCACAAACGCAACCCCGCCCTGTCGGTGCTCATCCGCTCGGCCTCGCTGCAGGTGCCCGCGTACGCGCAGGCGCTGGCCCAGGCGGGGGAGCACGAGCGGGGGGCCGGCGCCTGGCAGGCAGAGTGGGCGCCGTTGCGCGAATGTCTCAGGCTGACCGGGGGCGCGGCGGAGACGGCCGTGGAGCTGGTCGGCGGGCTGCGAGTCTTCCCGGACAGGATGCGCGCCAACGTGGACCTCACCGGCGGTCGCATAGTCTCCGAACGGCTCGCCGCCCATCTCGACAAGAACGACCTGCGCACGCTCCTGGACCAGGACGCCCCCCTCGACATCCCACGGGACGCGCTGGATCCTGACGCCCCGCAGGACCTGCTGGACCCGGCCGGATACCTGGGCGCCGCCCCGGAACTGGTCGACCGCATTCTCGCCGCGTACCGGGAGCGACCGTGAACGTCAGTATCGGAGTGAGCACGTGAAGCTGCATCACCGCCTCGACGGACCCGCTGACGGACCGCTGCTGGTCCTCGGCCCGTCACTGGGCACCACCCTGGACGTCTGGCAGCCCCAGCTGCCGGAGCTGACCGCCGGCTGGCGGGTGCTCAGGTACGACCTTCCCGGGCATGGTGACTCACCGCCGGCCGAGGGGTTCACCATCGACGACCTGGCGCGGGCCGTACTGGATCTGGTGGATGAGCCGTACTTCGCGATAGGTGGGATCTCGGTCGGCGGCGCGATCGCCGCCACTGCGGCGATCAAGGCGCCGGAGCGGGTACGCAGCCTCGTCCTGTGCTGTTCGTCGGCCCGCTTCGGCGAGCCGGGGCCGTGGCTGGGACGGGCGGCGCTGGTGCGGGGCAAGGGCGTTACCTCGCTCGCGCCCGCCCTGGCGACGCGCTGGTTCTCCGAGGGGTACGACGGCGGCTGGGTGCTGGACATGCTGGGGCAGGTCGACTCCTCGTCGTACGCCGCCTGCTGTGAGGCGCTGGCCGCCTTCGACCTGAGGTCGCGCCTGCCCGAGATCGCGGCTCCCACCCTCGTCGTGGCCGGAGCCGACGATCCCGCCACGCCGATCGAGCACGCGCTGACCCTCGCCACCGGCATCCCGGGCGCGCTCCTGTCGGCGGTGCCGGGCGCGGCCCATCTGGCGAGCGTCGAGCGCGCCGACGCGGTGACGCCCGCCATCGTGCGGCACCTGTCCTCTGCGCCGTCGCGCGTGGCGAGTGCCGCTGCGGCGGGCGGCGCCGACGCGGCGGCCGGGATGCGGACCAGGCGGGAGGTGCTCGGTGACGCACACGTCGACCATGCCATCGCCGCCACGACCGATTTCACCAGGGACTTCCAGAGTTTCATCACCCGCTACGCCTGGGACGAGATCTGGAACCGCCCCGGTCTGGACCGGCGGACGCGTAGTTGCGTCACGCTCACCGCCCTGGTCGCGCACGGCCACCTCAGCGAGCTCGCGATGCACGTACGCGCGGCCTTACGCAACGGGCTCACCCGGGAGGAGATCGGTGAGGTGCTGCTGCAGAGCGCCGTGTACTGCGGGGTTCCGGCGGCGAACGCCGCCTTCGGTGTGGCACAGCGCACGCTCGCGGAACTCGACGCCGAAGGGTAAAGGGGTTTTGTCATAGTTTATGGTTTAAAGGGTGAATCTCCAGGACGGCTGGGCCGCCTCACCGCTGCGATCGGTGATGGACATGCTCGGCCAAGCGCAGCTCGACCGGATGACCACCGACCCGGGCCTGGTGGCCGCGGTGGATCAGCACGCCGCGGTGCTGCGGGATGCGATCCCGCTGGACCGCGAGACCTTGGGCGACTACGTCCTGGGTTTCCTGGACGAGTTGCGCGACCGTGACTGGATGTTCTACGGCGACCTCGACGCCCCCGCGCTGCGGCTGACGGCGGCCTGCTGGCTCGCCAGGGAGTCGGGCTTCCTCGAAGACGGGGCACCCGCCTGACGGACCGGCCGGCCCATGGCGCGAGCCGGCCGGTCCGCGGGCTCAGGGCTGCTCGTAACCCGACCGGGTGGCACCGCCGGGCCCGGTTCCGGTGGGGCGGGTCGTCGGCTGCTCGGTCATCGAGGCGGCGTCGCCACGACCTCGCTGGTACGCCTCGGCCTGTGCCCTGGCCTGTGGCGCCTCGGCCTCGACCCGGCCTATCCACCGCTCCCACCGCTGCTGCATCGGCCGGACGAGGCCGCCCCCGATCCCGATGGCCGCGATCGCGCCGATGGTGGCGAGCACGGTGATCAGCACCGGTGTGGTGACCGCCGTGGCCACCCCGATCTGGTTCAGCGCGGCGATGATGCCGAGCGCCCAGATGAACACCTGGGCGGCGACAGCCAGCATGCGGCCGTACGAGAGCCCGCCCAGCGCGCCTCTGATGATGTCGCCGACGGCCTTGGCTATCGCCCCGGCCACGACGATGATCACGATGGCGACGATGGCGCTGGGCAGCCAGGCCACCACGCCGGTGAGCAGCGCGGAGATCGGGTTCGGCCCGAAGACGCTGAAGGCGATCTGCAGGGTGATCAGGATGATCGCGTAGTAGACGATCTTCCCGACCAGGCTGCTGGCGTCGTAGTCGCTGCGGGCCAGCCAGGTGTGCACGCCGCTGCGCTGTACCAGCCGGTCGAAGCCGACCCGCTCAAGGATCTTGTCGACGACCTTCATCAGCACCTTCGCGATGATCCACCCGATGACGAGTATGACCAGGAACGCGAAGAACTTCGGTACGAACGTCGCAATCTGTCGCCAGGCATCCGATATGCCTTGGCCTATGTTGATGTCCACGGTTTCCTCCTCCGAGGAGCCAATGCCAACGCGCTACCCGGTCAGAAGGCCGATCACGCACAGAGCGTAATCAATGGGATGTATTTTGCATTTTCTGGACGATCGACGTCCTAGGTGAGGACTCCGGCCCGGCGGAGGACCAGGGCGGTGTCCACTGTCCGAACGCCGGCCAGGCGCCGATCCGTTCGCTGGGGGTAGGCGTACAGGTCGCCGGTGGTACTGCCCTGGCGGCAGGCACCGCCGTCCTGGCCGCTGGCGGCACGATGGCGCCGGACGCACATCCTTCTGCTTCGACAGGATCTCGTGGCCAGATCGCCCGTCGGCGAACCCGAAGCCCGAAAGGGCAGCTGGTATGACAGGGTCCTCATGAGCTTGCTGGAGCGCGAGCTCAAGGACTGAGCACAGGTCCGATCAGCCAGAGCGCGAAAAAACGCTCGACCGGGCATCCGGTCGAGCGTCTCGCCTTGCTTCGCACAGCCACTCATTGATCGCTGTGGTGTGACGGCCTCTGGAATGCGCCGTGTGGTGGACGATACTGGGATTGAACCAGTGACCTCTTCCGTGTCAGGGAAGCGCTCTCCCGCTGAGCTAATCGTCCGTATTGAGTTGTGCACTCAGAGCGGAAGACGGGATTCGAACCCGCGACCCTCACCTTGGCAAGGTGATGCTCTACCACTGAGCCACTTCCGCATGGCGTCGCACTTTACTTTAGCGGATCCCGGAGGCTCCGCTGACCTTCGCCGAGGTGGAGACGGGATTTGAACCCGTGTAGACGGCTTTGCAGGCCGCTGCCTCGCCTCTCGGCCACTCCACCAGGAGATTGAACTCCGAGCGGAAGACGGGATTCGAACCCGCGACCCTCACCTTGGCAAGGTGATGCTCTACCACTGAGCCACTTCCGCGTGCTTCCGGCACTGGCCGGTCACGGGAAAACCATATCGCCTTCGCGGAGTGCCCGTGTGCACTGAGAGGTCGGTGAAGCCAAAATCAACGGATGATGCGTACGTCTTCCGCCCGGACGAACATGACCCGGTGGCCGAGCTGGATCTGGTGGTAACGCAGGTCGCCCTTGACCATGACGTGCTTGGCCGGCTTGAACGATTTCGCCGACTGGTAGGTGCCGGTCAGGGTGTGGCCGACGGTGTAGGACTGGCCCTGGCGGATGGTGTAGGGAAGCGGGACATGGCGCTGGAAAGCGACCCCCGTGCCTCGGTAGGCGGATTTTTCGGGGTACGCCCGGCCGTACACCTTGACTGTGGGTTTGATCGGGGTGACGAGCGGGCCTCGGGCCGGGACGGCGGTCGGCCGTGACCGCGGGTTGTGGAACCAGGCCTTCTGGCCGAGATACCAGATGGCCGTCCAGTCACCGCGCCGCTCGGCGACCGCGTACCGCTGGCCGGTCGAGGCGCGGGCGCTGTGGTCGTAGACGCTGTACGTGCTGGGCTTGCCCACGAGCTTGCCGATGTCGTCGATCAGCGGGGCCTTGTGCCGCGGTTCGGTGTGCAGCCACACCACCGACGCGCCGTGCGGGGGGCACGCCTTGGCGGGCTTGGCGGACGTACAGCCGGTGAAGCGAGGCCGGTGATCGTCGTAGGACGGCCGGATGAGCACCGACCCGCCGCCCTCAAGCTGCGCGTCCTCCCTGGACCACTGGTACGGCGCGTCCCGATCGGGCCTGGCGAACTCCTCCTCCCTACGCGGCGTGGCCTCGCTGGACGGCGGCTCGTGCCAGGCGGGCCCGAACGAAATCTTGAACGGCGCGTCCCACAGGGTCTCCCCGATGGGAGTGCTCCACCAGGTGTGCTCGAACGACGGGTCCTGGTCGTGCGACTGGTCGTGCGAGGGACTGTTCGATGGGTCGTTCGGCAGTGCGGCCTTGTCGTACGACGTATCCTGGCCGGCGCTCCCGAACGGCTCGCCCAGCAGGTCGAAGTAGTGGGCCCAGTCCCAGTAGGGGCCCGGGTCGTCGTGCATGTCGGGCAGGGTTTCGGGGGTGGTGCCGGGAACGTTGTCGTGGCCGAGGATGTGGGCGCGGTCGAGGGGGATGTCGTGCTTGTTCGCCAGATAGCGGACGAGCTTGGCCGAGGCCCGGTACATCGCCTCGGTGTACCAGGTGCCGCCCTTGGCCAGGTAGCCCTCGTGTTCGATGCCGATCGAGCGGCTGTTGACATCCCAGTTGCCCGCATGCCAGGCGATGTCCTTGTTCAGCACATGCTGGGCGACATGTCCGTCGTTGGAGCGGATCGTGTAGTGCCAGCTCACGTACTTAGGGTTCTTCACCAGGGCCGAGATGCCCCGGTAGGTCCCTTCGGTGTCGTGGACGATGATGTAGTCGATCTGCCGGGAGTGATCAAGACGGTCGTGGTTGCCGTAGTCCTTCTTGCCGGTCCGCTTGTACGCCGCGGGCATCCACTCGCAGGTCAGCGCCTGCGGACACTCGGCCCGGCTCGCCGCCCGGCGCAGCGGAGCCGGTGACCGCAGGCCGGGGTCGGCCGTCAGCCGCACCACGGAGCCGTCGTCCGTACGGCGTGATGCTCCGGCGCGGATCACCGAGAGCACCTCGTCGGCGAAGCTCCGTGACCCCGCGTACCGGATGATCGCGCCGTACCACTGGGCCGGGTCGGAGCTGGGCCGCTCCTGGAAGGAGGCGAGCAGCGCGGCGCCGCCCCTGATGTTCGCGGCCGGATCACTGCGCAACCGCGCCGAGCTCAGCCCCGTCAACCGCCCGGCCTCCTTCAACAACGCCCCACCGGAGACGGAAGGACCCCCCGCCAGGGGACTCCCCGCCCCAGGAAGTCCCGCAGTCTCCCGCTGCGAGTCGCCGGTCTGGGGAGGGGAAGACGGCTGAGAGGAGTCCGAGGGGGAGTGGCGCACCGGACGGGCGCTGTCGCCGCGTGCGTCCCCGTGGGCGTGATCGCCTCCCGGCTCGCGCTCCTGGCCGGGGAGTGCGGTGAGGTCCACGAGGTGCATCGGCCCGTAGCCGCCCGCGGTGCTCGGCTCGCCGGCGTGCGCGTCCCAGCGTGACTGCAGGTAGGAGACGCCGAGCAGGACGCTCTGCGGCACCCCGTACTCCCTGGCCGCCTCGGCGAAGTCGCCCTGCCGCCCCGGGGCCTGGCCCGGCACGGCCAGGGCGCCGGCGGTGGCGGTGAGCGCGACCCAGAGCAGCATGACAACCCCCATGTAAATGTCACGAGATGAACACTCCCCGTAACCATTCCCAGAAAGGGGTGTGTCAGACGGGACGGATGTTACGCAGGAGACCAGTTGAGTTCACGGCAAACTCCTCACCCTCTCGTGGGACTTCACCCAGGTTCGAGTGGGTAAGTGGCCGAACCTCCATGGGAGAAGTCAGAAGCGCCTTAGAGCTAAATCCTGCCCGATTTCGGGCAGGATCTTGGCATGTCCCGATCGATCTGCGTAATGTCCTCCTCTGTGTCCACGGCACGGCATCCCTACGAAGACCTCATCGCCCACCTGACCAAGACCAGCCCCCTGGGACCTGGTGAGGCGGCACGCGTGGTGGCCGACGTGCTGTCGTACTTCTCCGAGTCGACCGAGGAGTTCGTACGGCGACGCCACGGCGAGCTGCAGGCTCGCGGCCTCACCAACGACGAGATCTTCCCCAGGGTCGCCGCGGAGCTACGGGGCCGCCGGGTGGCGGCCCCCGAGCTTTCCCTGCGGCAGCTACGCCGGATCATCTACGGATAGGAGACCTCAGATGTGCGGAATCGTGGCGTATATCGGGCCGAAGGACGCGGCCCCCATCCTGCTCGAAGGGCTGCAGCGGCTCGAATACCGCGGTTACGACTCCGCCGGGGTCGTGGTCTCCAACAAGGGCCTCAAGCTGCGCAAGGTCAAGGGCAGGGTCGCCGACCTGGCCAAGGTGGTGCCGGCCCGGTTCAAGGGGACGCTCGGCATCGGCCACACCCGCTGGGCCACGCACGGCGTGCCGAGTGACGTGAACGCGCACCCGCACCTGTCGGCCGACGAGCGCATCGCGGTCGTGCACAACGGCATCATCGAGAACGCCGACGAGCTGCGCGCCAAGCTGAGCGCCGACGGCGTGGAGTTCGTGTCCGAGACCGACACCGAGGTGCTCGCCCACCTGGTCGCCCGGGCCGTCGACGAGAACGACTCGCTGGAGGAGGCCGTCCGCAAGTCCCTCAAGAGCGTGGTGGGGACGTACGGCATCGCGGTGATCGACGCCGAGCGGCCGGGTGAGGTCGTCGTGGCGCGCAACGGCAGCCCGATCGTGATCGGCATCGGCGAGAAGGAGATGTTCGCCGCCTCCGACGTGGCCGCGCTGGTCCGTTACACCCGCCAGGTGGTGCACCTGGAGGACGGCGAGCTGGCCGTGCTGCGCGCCGACGGCTTCCACACCTTCGCCAGCGACGCCCGCGAGACCGCCAAGGAGCCGCTGACCGTCGACTGGGACGCCGGCCACTACGACACCGGCGGCTACGAGCACTACCTGCTCAAGGAGATCTCCGAGCAGCCCGACACCGTCACCCGCACCCTGAGCGGCCGACTCGACGAGCGCTTCAACATCGCCCACCTGGGCGGGCTGAACATGGACGCGCGCGAGACCCGCTCCTTCCGCCGGGTGAAGGTCATCGGCTGCGGCTCGGCCTACTACGCCGGCCAGATCGGCGCGCAGCTCATCGAGGAGCTGGCCCGCATCCCGGCCGACGCCGAGCCGGCCAGCGAGTTTCGCTACCGCAACCCCGTCGTCGACCAGGACACCCTCTACGTGGCGATCAGCCAGTCCGGCGAGACCTACGACACCCTGGCCGCCGTGCAGGAGCTCAAGCGCAAGGGCGGCCGGGTCATCGGCATCGTCAACGCCGTCGGCAGCGCCATCGCCCGCGAGGTCGACGGCGGCGTCTACCTGCACGCGGGGCCGGAGGTGTCGGTGGCCTCCACCAAGGCGTTCACCTCGACCGCGGTGGCGTTCGCGCTGCTGGCGCTGCATCTGGGCCGGGTGCGCGACCTGTCGCCCGCCGACGGCCGGCGCATCTGCGAGGGCCTGCGCAGGCTGCCCGACCAGATCGGGGAGATCCTCACGCAGAGCGACAAGATCGCCCAGCTGGCGCAGAAGTACGCCGGCCATGCCAGCATGATGTTCGTGGGCCGGGTGCGCGGCTATCCGGTGGCCCGCGAGGGCGCGCAGAAGCTCAAGGAGATCTCCTACGTGCACGCCGAGGCCTACCCGGCCAGTGAGCTCAAGCACGGCCCGCTCGCGCTGATCGGCCCCGAGATCCCGACGGTGGCGATCGTCCCCGACGACGAGCTGCTCGACAAGAACCTCACCACACTCGGCGAGATCCGCGCCCGGGGCGGCAACGTCCTGATGATCGGCCACCGCGAGCCCGACGCCAAGCTGGCCGACGACGCCATCGTGGTGCCGAAGAACGAGATCGAGCTGGACCCGATCCTGCTGACCATCCCGCTTCAGCTGCTGGCCTACCACGCCGCCGTCGCGCTCGGCCGTGACGTGGACAAGCCGCGCAACCTGGCCAAGAGCGTCACCGTCGAATAGGCGGTAAGACAAGGCTTACCGTTCGGATGGGTCATAGTCGGATTCGGCCCTGTGTCCCCCTTGACACTGAGCCCATAGTGTCAGAAAGGTGTCCCAGTCCGACCCCCACACCCCCAATGTCGCCCGGATGTACGACTACCTCCTCGGCGGCAAGGACAACTACGCGGTCGATCGTGAGGCCATTGACAGGCTGACGGATCTGATCCCGGAGGCGCTGCCGCTGGCCCGCGCCAGCCGCGGCTTCCTCCAGCGGGCGGTCCGTTACGTCGCGCAGGAAGGCGTGGAGCAGTTCCTCGACCTCGGCAGCGGCCTGCCCACGCAGGGCAACGTACACGAGGTGGCACCGCACGCCGTGGTCGTCTACGTCGATCAGGACCCGATCGTGGCGGCGCACGCGCGTGCGCTGCTGCGGGGGGAGGACAGGGCGGTCTTCGTGGAGGCCGACCTGCTCGACCTCGACCGGATTCTGGCGGGAGCCACCGGCCTTCTCGACCTGAACGAGCCGGTCGCGGTCCTGATGGTGTCGATGCTGCACTCCTTCCCGGCGGGCCGCGATCCCGATGGCCTGGTGGCCCGCCTGCGCGAGGCGGTGGCCCCGGGCAGCTATCTGGCGCTCACGCACGCCACCTCCAGCAGCCGGCAGGAGGGCGAGGCGTCCACCGACCGCAGCCCGGAGGAGATCCGGGCCTTCTTCGGCGACTTCGAGCTGGTGCCTCCGGGTCTGGTGCAGGCGGCCGACTGGCGTCCTGACCGGCCCCGGCTGGTGGGCGGCCCGCTGCTGCCCTCGTACGTGCTGGCGGGTCTGGCCCGGAAACCGTAGGACCCCGAGGTGTAACTCTGCGTTATGTGACAATAACGTGAAGTAGGGGACTCGGGGGGTGCGTCATGCGGCGAAGACGGTTTCTCGCAGGCGGACTGGGGGCGGCCGCCTGCCTGGCCGGCTGCGGCACCCAGCGCCACGTCCCAGGAGCGAACGGCGGGCGGCCGTACACGATCGTCGCGGGGGGAGCGCGGTGGCGGCCGGTGACGCGGGCGTTCGTCGCGGCGGTGCGCGAGGCCGGGTTCCCGGTGGCCGGGCCGGGACAGGCCGTCCGGCTCACCGTCACCGGGCTGCCGGCGCTCGCCGCGGCCGAGCTCAACGACGGGCTGACGCTGGCCGAGACCGCGACACCGCTGGCCCGGCTGGCGGGCGAGGTCGAGGTGGTGCTCGTGCCCGCCGACTCCCGCTTCAGGACCTTTGCCGACTTCGGCGCGCACCTGCTCGCCCACACCGGCCGGACGCCCCTGGCCGGCGGACCTCTGGGGGAGCCCGACCACCTGCTGTTCGGGCTGATCGCCAAGGGGGTCGGCGCCGACATCCGTCAGGTCGACTACACCGGCTACCAGAGCAGCGCGGAGGCGGCCACCGCGCTGTTCGCGGGCCGGGCCGAGGCGGTCGTCGGCACGCTCGCCGACTGGCGCCCCCACATCGATCAGGAACGGGTACGAGTGCTCGCCGTGTCGTGCGCCAAGCGCTTCCCCGGGCTGGACGCGCCGAGCCTGCTGGAGAGCGGCGTGCGCGTCGACTTCGCCAACTGGTGCGCCGTCGTCGGGCCGGCCGCCATGCAGGACGAGGCCCGCGCCTCGGCCGTCGGCATGTGCGAGGAGGTGGCGGGGTCCGCGGCCTGGCGGCGGGCCTGCCGTACCGGAGGATGGGCGCCGATCCCACTGGCGGGCGAGGAGTTCGTGCAGTGGCTGGCCTCGGAGGTGCGGCGGACCAAGGCCGTGATGCGCGACCTCGGGCTCTTGGGAGCGCGCTGAGACACAAGATGCTGGGGCGGTTGCGGAAACTGCCACTAGATGTAGGATCCTGCTCGTCGCTGGTTCGCCTCCTGGAGGCGGAGCAAAAGGGAACCCGGTGCGATTCCGGGGCTGCCCCGCAGCGGTGAGCGGGAACGACCGCCGTCACGTGCACTGGAGAGATCTGGGAAGCGACGGCCAGTAGGAGGAAGACAGGCGCCCGCAAGCCCGAAGACCTGCCGGTGATGTGAATGTCCAGGGCCTCGAGGGAGGGTCCGGGGGCGTCCGCGGCCGGCGTTCGAGGCGAGCCGCAGTGCTCTCGCGTGCCCTCATCGAGGATGAGCTCGCGAGGAGAGAGCACGTGACACAGATCGTTGAGGCCGATCGGCGGCTGGCCATCGAGGAAGCCGCCGCCCGGGTGATCACCGACCCGGCCAACTCCCGGGTGGCCGCCCGGCTGCTCGCCGAGGAGATCGCCGACGAGGCCGCCGGGCACGGGGTGCGCTCGTTCTCCGAATCCGTGGCCGCCACCCACGCCGCCGGGCTGGTCCAGGACGCGCTGGCGGCGTTCGTCGCGGCCAACGCCGCCGAGCTGGACGCGCTGATCCGCGAGGAAGCCGACGAGCGCTTCGAGTACTTCGGGCTCCGCACGGTCTACGACCGCTACCTGCTGCGCCACCCGGACACGCGGGCGGTGCTGGAGCGGCCGCAGCACTTCTTCCTGCGGGTGGCGTGCGGGCTGTCCACGACAGTCGCCGAGGCCGCCGAGCTCTACGCCCTGATGTCCACCCTGTCCTACCTGCCGAGCTCGCCGACGCTGTTCAACTCCGGCTCGCGGCGGCCCCAGCTCTCCTCCTGCTTCCTGCTCGACTCACCCCGCGACGAGCTGGAGGCGATCTACGACCGGTACGGCCAGGTGGCCAGACTGTCGAAGTACGCCGGCGGCATCGGCATCTCCTGGACCCGGGTCCGCTCGCGCGGCTCGCTGATCAAGGGCACCAACGGGCACTCCAACGGCATCGTGCCCTGGCTGCGCACCCTGGACTCCTCGGTGGCCGCGGTCAACCAGGGCGGCCGCCGCAAGGGCGCTGCCTGCGTCTACCTGGAGACCTGGCACGCCGACATCGAGGAGTTCCTGGAGCTGCGGGACAACACCGGCGAGGACGCCCGCCGCACCCACAACCTCAACCTGGCCAACTGGGTGCCGGACGAGTTCATGCGCCGGGTGGAGGCGGACGAGCCCTGGTCGCTGTTCGACCCGAAGCAGGTGCCCGACCTCACCGACCTGTACGGCGAGGCGTTCACACGCGCCTACCGTGCCTACGAGGCCGACGGGCGATTCGTCCGTCAGATCCCCGCCCGGACCCTCTACGGCCGCATGATGCGCACGCTGGCGCAGACCGGCAACGGCTGGATGACGTTCAAGGACGCGGCCAACCGCACCTCCAACCAGACGGCCCGCCCCGAGAACGTCATCCACCTGTCGAACCTGTGCACCGAGATCCTGGAGGTCACCAGCGACGCCGAGACCGCGGTGTGCAACCTCGGCTCCATCAACCTCGCCGCCCACCTGCGCGAGGGGGCCGAGATCGACTGGGACAGGCTGCGCTCGACCGTACGCACCGCCGTGCGCTTCCTCGACGTCACTATCGACCTCGGCTTCTACCCGACGCCCGAGGCCGAGGCGGCCAACCGGCGGTGGCGGCCGATCGGGCTGGGCGTGATGGGGCTGGCGGACGTGTTCTTCACGCTGCGGCTGCCGTTCGACTCGCCCGAGGCGCTGGCGCTGTCGACCCGCATCGCCGAGGAGATCGCGCTGGCCGCCTACGACACCTCCGCCGACCTGGCCGCCGAGCGCGGCAGGCACCCGTCCTACGACGACACCCGGGCCGCCGGGGGAGTGCTGCACCCCGACCATTACGACGCCGCCACCTCGCCGCGCTGGGACGCGGTGCGCGCCAAGATCGCCGCCTCCGGCCTGCGCAACTCCCTCATGCTCGCCATCGCGCCGACGGCCACGATCGCCTCCATCGCCGGCTGCTACGAGTGCATCGAGCCGCAGGTGTCCAACGTGTTCAAGCGCGAGACGCTGTCCGGCGAGTTCCTCCAGGTCAACCGCTATCTGGTGGCCGACCTCCAGGCGCGCGGGCAGTGGACCCAGCAGGTGCGCGACGACCTCAAGCGGGCCGACGGCTCGGTCCAGAACGTGCCCGGCGTCCCCGAGGATCTCAAGACCCTCTACCGCACGGCCTGGGAGCTGCCGCAGAAGGCCCTGATCGACCTGGCGGCGGCGCGGCAGCCGTACATCGACCAGTCGCAGTCGCTCAACCTCTTCATGGCCGAACCGACCATCGGCAAGCTGTCGTCGATGTACGCCTACGCGTGGAAGAGCGGCCTGAAGACCACCTACTACCTCCGCTCCCGCCCGGCCACCCGGATCGCGCAGACCACCATTCAGCAGATCACCGTCCAGCAGGCCGCCCCGGACGTCTGCTCCCTGGAGAACCCGGAAACCTGCGAAGCCTGCCAGTAGACCCCTTTTCTGTACGGAGAACTCCCCATGCTGCTTGACCCCGGAATGGACCTCACCCTGCGCCCGATGCGCTACCCGGACTTCTACGAGCGCTACCGGGCCGCGATCCGCAACACCTGGACGGTCGAGGAGGTGGACCTGCACACCGACCTCGCCGACCTGGCCAGGATGACGCCCCAGGAACGCCACCTGATCAACCGGCTCGTCGCCTTCTTCGCCACCGGCGACTCCATCGTGGCCAACAACCTCGTGCTCAACCTCTACCAGCACGCCAACGCCCCCGAGGCGCGCCTGTACCTGAGCAGGCAGCTGTACGAGGAGGCCGTCCACGTGCAGTTCTACCTCACACTGCTGGACACCTACTTGCCCGATCCGGACGAGCGGGTCAAGGCGTTCGCCGCCATCGAGCACATCCCGTCCATCCGCGACAAGGCCGAGTTCTGCTTCAGGTGGATCGACTCCATCAACGGGATCCAGCGCCTGGAGACCCCCGGCGAGCGCAAGCAGTTCCTGCTCAACGTCATCTGCTTCGCCGCCTGCATCGAGGGCCTGTTCTTCTACGGCGCGTTCGCCTACGTCTACTGGTTCCGCTCCCGGGGCCTGCTCAGCGGGCTCGCCACCGGGACGAACTGGGTGTTCCGCGACGAGTCCATGCACATGGAGTTCGCCTTCAGCGTCGTGGACACCGTACGGGCCGAGGAGCCCGAGCTGTTCGACGACGAGCTGAGCGAGCAGGTGACCCGGATGATCGAGGAGGCCGTCGAGGCGGAGCTGGCCTTCGCCGGCGACCTGTGCGGTGACGGCATGCCCGGGATGAGCGTCGGGCAGATGCGTGCTTACCTTGAGTACGTCGCCGACCAGCGCCTGGCCAGGCTCGGCCTGCCCGCCAGGTACGGCACCGCCAACCCGTTCGCGTTCATGGAGCTGCAGGACGTTCAGGAACTGGCCAACTTCTTCGAACGGCGTGTTTCCGCTTACCAGGTGGCTGTTGAGGGCAATGTGAGTTTTGATGAGACGTTCTAGGTAATTTGGTGGGATATTTCGGGAGGTTGTGAAGGTGACGTCGACGGCTCACTGGCTGATCCTGGCCGTGTCCGTGGCCGGCGCGATCCTGCTGGTGGAACTGGCCAGACGGGCGCTGACCAGAGCCGGGCGCAAGTGGGACCTGGCCCGCCACCTGGGGGAGCGCTGCGCCTGGCCGGCCTTCGCGGTGGCCGCGACGCTGTCGTTCAACCTGGTGTTCGAGCCGTCGATGATCGGCGTGTCGCGGGAAGAGCTGGCCGTCGGCGCGGTGATCGAGCGCGTGGTCGGACTCGTCTCGATCGCGGGGCTCACCTGGCTGATCATCCAGGCCAGCTACGCTCTCACGGACGTCGTCATGGACCGCCTGGTCCAGGTCGAGGGGGAGCGCAACCGGCGGGCCCGGCGGATCATGACGCAGATCGGGCTGGTCCGCCGGGTCGCCACCGCGGTCGTCATCGTGGTGGCCTTCGGCGTCATGCTGTTCTCCTTCCCGCAGGTACAGGCGCTGGGAGCCGGGCTGCTCGCCTCCGCCGGCATCGCGGGCGCCATCATCGGCATCGCCGCGCAGCCGACACTCGGCAACATGGTCGCCGGCCTGCAACTCGCCTTCAGCGACGCGCTCCGGCTGGACGACGTGGTCGTGGTGGAGGAGGAATGGGGCAGGATCGAGGAGCTCACGCTCACCTACGTGGTGCTGCGACTGTGGGACGAGCGTCGGCTGGTCCTGCCCGTCTCCTACTTCACCCAGAACCCGTTCGAGAACTGGACCAGGCACGGCAGCCGGGTGATCGCGGCGGTCTACCTGAGGGTCGACTGGGCGGTGCCGGTCGACAAGCTCCGCGAGGAGCTCTACCGCTTCATCCAGGGCAACCCGCTCTGGGACCAGAAGGACTGGACGCTCCAGGTCACCGACGTGCTGCCGAACGGCCTGGTGGAGCTGCGCGGCCTGATGAGCGCCGCGGACTCGGCGTCCGCCTGGGATCTCAAGTGCGACGTACGCGAGCACCTCGTCACCTACATCAGGGAGAACTACCCCGACGCGCTGCCCCGCTTCCGCATCGAGACGCCCGAGACCCGTGCCGGGGCGTCGTGGCGCAGTGGCGCACGCGAGTGAGTTTTATTCGGTGGCACCCGGGGCGATCACCGGGCTACCGTGGACATCGTCCAGCAAGAACAGCGTCCAGCAAGAACAGCGAAGGAAAGGAGGGCGACGGTGCGCGAGCTGAAGGCACTTGGACCGTCCCCTCTGGGGGCAGGGCCGGCTTCCTGGTGATCTGAGACGGACACCAGGACGGCCGCCCGGGGCGATCCCCGAGGCGGTTTTTTCATGCCTTCATGGCTCATGCCTTCATGTACGACCGAGTGTGGGGTAGCTTGGCCGCCCGCCTGCCTTGGGAGCAGGAGCATCGCAGGTTCGAATCCTGCCACTCGGACGACGGCCCTGAAAGAAGAGGGCCGCGGGTTCGGCCTGGCCGGTGGGAATGGCGCCCCCCGGCCGGACACGAGCCCTCGCCCCGGGCGCGGCCCACGCCAGCCCGGCCCGGGGCCCAAGCCGCCCTGGCCCAATTGGCAGAGGCGCCGCCCTGCGGAGGTCGGGGTTCGACTCCCCGGGGCGGCACCCGGATGATCAGGTGCCGTCGCGCCCAGCGTGGCGTGCGGGGCGCGCTCGAAGGCCCTCCGTATAGTGATGGACCGATGACACTTCGTGATCACGGGGGGAATATCATGAGAGGTACCCTTATCGCTGCGGGCGGGGCTGCGTTCGCCGCTGCCGCGCTGGTCGGTGGCCTGGCGGGCCCGGCCACCGCGGACATCGAAGACCGCCACAGGAGCCACGGCTGCGACATGCAGACGAAGGAGGTCAAGACCTGGATGGACATCCACGGTCACAAGATCTCGCTCGGGACGCGTCACGCCAGCGCCTGCAAGGGCGACGGCCGCCCGTACGGCCGCGACTACGGCAGCTGGGCACTCAACTACGCGCTCGACGGCGAGAGCTGGCGCCTCGACGACTGAGCATCGGGCCGTTCGGCCTGGCCGGTCCCGGGAGCTCGCGACGAGCCCTGGGGCCGGCCTTTCGCGCGCTCATTGACCGGCCGCCCAGACGGCCTGGAACGCCGCCTCGCTGATCTCCATCAGGTCCCAGATCTCCAGCGCCTGGTCGGTGAGGAAGCCGTGCTCGTCCTGCAGGTGCCGCCACCAGTAGAGGTGAACACCTCGCTCGGCGTCGATCTCGATCTGCCGGATCGCCCAGTGCTCGCCGTCGCCCTCGACGGTCTCGAACAGCCACACCCCGCCGTCGCCGTCATCCCCGCGCCAGTGGCGGCGGGGCAGCTCCGACTCGCTGAGCTCTCGGATCCGGGGTTGGCGAAGATCTGGCAGCACGGCACCACTCTAGGCCCGTCCGGCAGCGGTCCCGGCGGTCCCGGCGGCCTCAGCGGTCCACGATCTCGTTCTTGCCGATGACGACCACGCCGCCGCGGGTCAGCGCGAAGCGGGTGCGGTCGTACTCCAGGTCGAAGCCGATGCGCGCGCCGTCCGGGATGACCACGTTCTTGTCGATGATGGCCCTGCGGACGATCGCGCCCCTGCCCACCTTGACGTTGTCCATCAGGACGGAGTCCTCCACCTGCGAGTGGGAATGCAGCACGACCATCGGCGACAGGATGGACCGCAGGGCCAGGCCGCCGGAGATGATCACCCCGGGGGAGACCAGCGAGTCGATCGCCCGGCCCACCCGGTCGCCGTCGTTGTGCACGAACTTGGCCGGCGGCAGCGGGTCGTGGCCGGTGTGGATGGGCCACTTGTCGTTGTAGAGGTTGAAGATCGGGTGGGCGGAGATGAGGTCCATGTGGGCCTCGTAGTAGGCGTCGAGCGTGCCCACGTCGCGCCAGTAGCCGCGGTCGCGCTCGCTGGAGCCGGGCACCATGTTGTGCGCGAAGTCGTAGACGTCGGCCCCGCCCGACTTGACCAGCATCGGGATGATGTTGCCGCCCAGGTCGTGCTTGCTGGTCGGGTCGAGCGCGTCTTCACGCAGTGCGTCGATCATCGCCTGGGTCTTGAACACGTAGTTGCCCATCGAGGCGAACACCTCGTCGGGCGAGTCGGCCAGGCCCACCGCGTCCTTGGGCTTCTCCCGGAACGCGACGATCCTGCGGCCCTGCGGATCGGTCTCGATCACGCCGAACTGGTCGGCCAGCGACAGCGGCTGCCGGATGGCCGCCACCGTCACGTCCGCGCCGGACTGCTCGTGCTGATCCACCATCTGCCGCGGGTCCATCCGGTAGATGTGGTCCGCGCCGAACACGATCACGTGCTCGGGCATCTCGTCGTAGATCAGGTTCAGGTTCTGGAAGAGCGCGTCGGCCGAGCCGGAGAACCAGCGTGGGCCCAGCCGCTGCTGCGCGGGGACCGGCGTCACGTAGTTGCCGAGCATCGACGACAGCCGCCAGGTGCGCGAGACGTGGCGGTCGAGGCTGTGATTCTTGTACTGGGTCAGTACGACGATCTTCAGATAGTTGCCGTTGGCCAGGTTGGACAGCACGAAGTCGATGAGCCGATACATCCCGCCGAACGGCACCGCCGGTTTCGCCCGGTCCGCCGTGAGAGGCATGAGCCTCTTTCCCTCTCCACCTGCCAGCACGACCGCAAGCACCCTCCGGGACCTCATGCCCAGGACGCTACCCTCAATTGGCCCATCTATCGAAGAAACCTCGTCCGGCTCCCTCCCGTCGTGTCCCATTCTCCTTAGATATGTACGTCCATCGCCTCACGTTCGATCCCGGTGTCGGGCTGTCGATGTGCCCTGGACGGGCGGCTTGCTCGTAAGGTCGAGTCATGCGTGTTGATCTGCTCAGCAGGGAGTATCCACCGGAGGTCTACGGCGGAGCCGGCGTGCACCTGGAATACCTGGCCAGGGAGTTGCGGGAGCTGGCTGACGTGCGAGTCCGGTGTTTCGGGGCCGAACGGGACGAACCCGGCGTGTCGGCCTATCGGGTGCCGGGCGGGCTGGAGTCGGCGAACGCCGCCTTGCAGGTGCTCGGCGTGGACCTGGAAATGGCCGCCGCGTGCGAGGGCGCGGACGTCGTTCACTCGCATACCTGGTACGCCAACTTTGCCGGGCATGTCGCGAAGATGCTCCACGGCATCCCGCACGTGATCACGACGCACAGCCTGGAGCCGCTGCGCCCGTGGAAGGCCGAGCAGCTCGGCGGGGGCTACACGATCTCGTCGTGGGCCGAGCGCACCGCCCTCGCCGCCGCCGACGCGGTGATCGCGGTGTCGGAGGGGATGCGCCGCGACGTGCTGGCCGCCTACCCGGGGATCGACCCGGCCAAGGTGAGCGTCATCCACAACGGCATCGACACCACCGAGTACGCGCCGGACAACGGCCACGAGATCCTAAAAAAGCATGGCATCGACCCCGCCAGGCCGTACGTCATCTTCGTCGGGCGGATCACCCGGCAGAAGGGGCTGGTCCACCTCCTGCACGCGGCGCGGTCCTTCGCCCCCGACGCGCAGCTCGTGCTCTGCGCGGGCGCGCCGGACACCCCCGAGATCGAGGCCGAGGTGACCGGCCTGGTGCGCGACCTGGACCGGGAGGGCGTGGTCTGGATCTCCGAGATGCTGCCCAAGCCCCAGGTCATCCAGTTGCTCACGCACGCGGCCGTGTTCGTGTGCCCGTCGGTGTACGAGCCGATGGGCATCGTGAACCTGGAGGCGATGGCGTGCGAGACCGCCGTCGTCGCCACCGCCACCGGCGGCATCCCCGAAGTGGTCGCCGACGGTGAGACCGGCCTGCTCGTGCCCATCGACCAGGCCGCCGACGGCACCCCGCACGACCCCGGCCGGTTCGCCGCGGACCTGGCCGAGCGGGTCAACGCCCTGCTGGCAGACCCGGCGCGGGCGGCGGCCATGGGGCGGGCGGGGCGGGCGCGAGCCGTCGAGCACTTCTCCTGGGAACGCGTTGCGCGCCGCACCGCAGACCTTTACGCGTCGCTGCGCAAAACAGGCTAATTGGGCCTTGTTACGGCCCTGTATCGGGCTCACGCTGAGCGGCAGGAGGCAGAGCCATGTCGCACCCGCTCGGAGTCAGCCGCCCGGACCTCGACGTCACCGACCTGCCCACGCCCGAGGAGGTCTTCAAGGTCTCCCGGATCGGGCCCGCGCAACTGTTCAAGTACGCCGTGGGGCCGAGCCTGATCGCTCTCGGCATCTCCATCGGCAGCGGCGAGTGGCTGCTCGGGCCGCTCAACGTGGGGCAGTACGGCTTCGTCGGCGTCGGCTGGGTCATCCTGGTGTCGGCGATCCTGCAGACGTTCTACAACGTCGAGTGCGCCCGCTACGTCGTGGCGACGGGAGAGACACCGGTGGTCGGCTGGGGCCGGGTGCCGCCGGGCTGGCGGCTGTGGATCCCGCTGTCGGTCCTGATCGTCATCTTCGCCTTCATCGCCGGGGGCTGGGCCGCCTCGGCCGGGCAGGGCGTGTACGCGCTCGTGCACGGTGCGATCCCGCCCGCCGACGCCGAGGAGCCCCGCCTGTGGGCCATCGCCCTGCTGGTCCTGGTCTTCGCGATCACCGCGCTGGCCCGCCGCATCAGCCGCGCGCTGGAGCTGGCGAACTGGCTCCTGGTGAGCACCATCCTCGTCGCCCTGCTCGCCATCGACCTGCTCGTGGTGCCGTGGGAGCTGTGGTGGGAGGGCATCCGCGGCTTCTTCACCCCCGCCGCCCCGCCCGCCGGGATCACCGCCACCCAGCTGGGCGCGCTGGCCGGCTTCACCGCCCTGGCCTCCGGCCTCAACTGGTACGTCATGGGCCACTACCGCGACAAGGGCTACGGCATGGGCTACCGCGCGGGGTACATCTCCGGGCTGCGCGGCAAGCGGAGCGAGATCCTGGCCAGTGGCGTGACCTTCCCGGACAACGAGCTCAACCGGGGGCTGTGGCGCAGGTGGTACCGCCTGCTGATGGTGGACATGTGGGGGGTGTTCTTCGTCGGCGCCATCCTCGGCATGCTGCTGCCCACGATCCTCATGGCGCAGGCGGTCGCGCTCTCGGGCGAGACCCCCACCCGGGCCAACGTCCCCACCTTCGTCGCCGCCGCGCTGGGCGACGAGTACGGGCAAGCGGTCTTCTACGTGGGGCTGGTGCTGGGGGTGCTGATCCTGTTCTCCACCCAGCTGGGCATCTTCGAGGCGATGGTGCGGGTGACGACCGACGCCGCGCACGCCACCAGCCCGCGCCTGCGCCGCCTGGTCGAGGGGGATCCGCGCCGGTTCTACTACCCGTTCATGATCACGCTGTTGGTGATCATCTCCATCGTCATCCACCTCAGCCTGCCCGTGGCGCTGGTGGAATGGTCAGCCAACATGTCGAACCTGGGCGCGCTGATCTACCCGTTCTTCCTCATCTACCTGAACAGCAAGCTGCCCCGCCCGGCCCGGCCACGGCCCTGGCACTACGTCATCCTGGTGCTGAACTTCCTGTTCTTCGGGTTCTTCTTCGTCAACTTCATCGCCGACTTCGTCGGCGAGCCGCTGATCACCTTCTGACCCGCCCCGCCGCGCCCGGGTGCGGCGGGGACACCGTCAACGGATCGGTTCGAGGACGACGACCGGAATCTCCCGATCGGTCTTCTTGGTGTACTCGTCGTAGTCGGGCCAGGTCGCGGTCATCAGCCGCCAGAGCTCCCGCCGTTCCTCGCCGGTGGCCGTACGGGTGCCGGCCCGGAACTTGTCACCCTTGACCTGCACCTCCACCTCGGGATTGGACTGCAGGTTCTTGTACCAGTCAGGGTGATCCGGGTCGCCGCCCTTCGACGCGACGATGACATAGGCGTCGCCGTGCGGCCGGTAGATCAGCGGCGTCGTGTATGGCTCGCCTGACCTGCGGCCTTTGGTGGTCAGGAGAAGGACCGTGGTGTTGTTCCAGTCGTGTCCTTCGGCGCCGTCGGTCTCCTGATAGCGCCGGACGTGTTCCTTGCCGTAGAGCATGTGGGGTCGCCTACCCCGGCAGCGCGTGACCTCACCGTCACGCTCCGGGCCTGTACGAAGAGTTGACGGCTCCCGTCCCGGACGTGCGCGACCCGGTCCTGTACGACGGGGCCGGGCTGGTGAGAGCCTTGCCCCATGAACGATCCGGCCGGACCTCTCGCTGCCCGTATCGAGGAGTTCGAACGGACCGCCGACCCCCGATCCGTGCTGGCGGGGCCCGCGCTGGCCGAGGCCGAGCAGGCGATGCGGGCCTGCACCGGCGAGGCGGCCGACGCCGAGATCTGGCGTCTGATCGGGAAGCTCCACCTGGCCCGCTACCGGCTGGACGGACACGGCGGCGAGGCGGCCGTGGCGGGCGTGTTCTTCGCCGCCGCAGCCGTGGTCGATCCCGGCGGGATGCCGGGGACGACGAACGTCCCGTCGGCCGACGAGCCGCAGACGTGGGCGGAACTGGTCGACGAGGTCCTGCGCCATGTGGACCCGGACACCTCACCGCATGTCGGGCTGCTGCTGCACGCCCTGATCCGCCGCGCGATCAGCACGCCGTCGGCGGAGGTGTGCGACCTGCTGGCGGAGTCACTGCTGCGGGAGACGATGGAGGCCCCCCATCCCGTCTGGGCGGCGGAGGCGCTGGCGATCCTGGGCGGCGGGCTGCTCCGGCTGTTCGCGGCCACGGGGGAGCCGGAGGCGCTCGACGACGCGGTCCACGTACACCTGAGGGCGGCGCTCGGCGCGCCCGGCGACAGCCGCCACCTGCGCGAGCTGGCCGCGGTGCTCGGCCTGGCCGTCCCCGGCGACGACGAGCTGATCAGGGCCCACCTCGCGGCCGCCCAGCTCCCGCCGGGCGGCCAGGAGCGGTCCCAGGCGCTGCTCACCCTGTTCGACCTGGCCCAGGCCAGGGCCTCCGCGTCGGCCGCCGACGCCGACCTCCTGGCCTTCATCCGGGTCGGGCAGGCCACGCTGGACTTCTGGCACGACGAGCACGCCCACCCGCGCGTGCTCGCGGGCTACGCCGCGGGACTGGTCGAGTGGTACGTGGTCACCGGCGACATACGATCGCTGGAGGCGGGCCGGGAGATGCTGGAGGTGCTCGGCACACCCGGCCGGGAGATCCCCGAGCGGCTCGGACGCGACCAGCTGACCCGCCTCGACCTGCTCGCGGACCGGCGCCGGCGGCGCTGGCGGGCGGGCGGCGACCTGGCCGACCTGGAGATCGCGATCCAGACCCTGCGGCAGGCCGTCGCGCGCACCTACGCCGGTCACCCGGACCGCCCGAGGCTGCTGGCCGACCTGGCCGACGCGCTGGTCCAGCGCGCCGATCTGGGAGACCATCCGGGTGAGGCGACAGCCGCCGCGCGCTCGGCCGTCGCGGCCTGCGGCGAGGACGATCCGCTGCGCCCCAGAGCCCTGCTGCTGCTCGGCCAGGCCCTGCGCCTGGACCTGAGCACGAGCGCCGCCGACGAGGGCATCGCCGCGCTGCGCGAAGCGCTCGCCGCCGGACAGGAGCCGTCGTTCCTGGCGGAGGCGTACGGCCCGCTCTCCGAGCTGCTGCGGCGCCGGGCGATGGACGGCGGCGAGGGACGCAAGGCCGACCTCGACGAGGCCGTGACCACCGGCCGCCAGGCCGCCGAGGCGCAGGACCGGCCCGCCGCCGTCGGCACGCTCGCCAAGGCGCTGATCCAGCGGTTCAGGGCGGATGGCGACCCCGCGGACCTCGCCGAGGCGCTGACGCTGGCCAGCAGCGTCCCACGCGGCGACCGCGAGCTGCGCTCCCAGCTCCGCCTCGCGATCGAGGACGCCGACCTGCTGCCCGGCATCCCCGGCGAGGACCTGGCGCTGGCGGCCACGCGGCTCGCGCTGGTGTACGACGAGGAGGAGACGGCCCGCGTCCTGCTCCGGATCGGTGAGCGCCATGCCCGCGTGGCGGGCGAGGCCGGCCCTTTCCTGGCGGCCACCGCCGTCCAGCTCGCCGAGAGCGAGCGGCTCCCGCTCGCGATCGAGCTGCTCGAACGGGCCGGTCCGGCGTTCGCCACGGCGGACGAGCCGGCCGAGGCGGCGGACGCGCTCTCCACGATGGGCGGCCACCACCAGCGGCTCGGCGAGTGGGAGGCGGCGCTGCACGCCTTCCAACGCGCCGCGACCGCCTACCGCGAGCTGGGCGCGAGCCCGGAGGAGGCGGCGCAGGTGGGCCACATGGGCGCCGTGGCGGCCCAGGCAGGCGATCCTCGCCGGGCCGTCGAGCTCCACCTGCGGGCCGCCGCCCTGTGCGCGGACGCCGGACTCGCCGGCGAGGAGGCGTCCCACCGGAGTGACGCGGCCGACGCCTACCTCGCCGCGGGCGACCCCGCCGCGGCACGGGAGTGCGCCGGCCGGGCCCGTGAGCTGCACCAGGCACTCGGCCAGGCCGAACGGGCGGCGGCGGTCCTGATCGGCAGCGCCAGAGCCTGCGCGGAGCTGGGCCGCCCGACCGCCGCCGTTGAGCTGATCACCACCTGCGCCGCCGAGCTCGAAGCCCTCGGCGCCTGGGACGACGCCTGCCAGGCGCTGGACTCCCACGCGCGGCTGCTCCACACGCTCGGACAGGCCGAACACGCGGCCGCCTGCGAGACGAGCATCGTCGACATCGTGCGCCGGCACGGGCAGCGGCGCGACCCCGCCGACGAATGGCTGCACATCGCCCACCGCCGCCACGCCCGAGGCGACCTGCCGGCCGCCAGACGCGCGTTCGAGCTGGCCGAACGCGCCTACAACACCATCGGCGACGTCGACGGCCTCGCCACCGTCCGCTACGACCTCGGCGTCCTCGGCTACGGCGACCACGACATGGAGCAGGCGGCCCAGGACTTCGCGACGGCCGCCGAGGCGTACGCCCGGCTGGGGGCAGGGGGCAAGGAGTCCGCCGCCCGCACCATGCGCGGCGCCTGCCTGATGGAGCTGGACCGTTTCGACGCGGCGGCGGCTGAGCTCGGCAGGGCGTTGGAGCTCGCGGCCTTGGACGGAGACCTGACGGCGCTGTTCTCCGTCACGCTCGCCGAGGCCGAGCTGGCGGCGGTCACCGGGCGGCTGCCCGAGGCGGAGGCCCGCCTGCTCGCCGCCCACGGCCTGGCCGCCGCCGACCCGGTGCGCTCGGCGGTCGTCAGGGAACGGATTGAGGGGCCGGGCACGCACGCCGGCGACCCGGAGACCCTGCGCCTCGCCGGCGCGACCTACCGCGACCACGGCCGGCCGCACCTCGCCGCCCTCGCCTGCCTCCGGCTCGGCTTCGCCTTCGAAGGCCATGGCGAACTGGTCCGTGCCAGGGCCGCGCTGGAGGAAGGGCTCGCCGCCCTCGCCGCAGAGAAGGTGACGCCTCTCGCCGAGGCGCCGTACGAGGTGATGGCGGGCCGCACGGACGAGCTGGTCCCTCTGGCCCTGGATCGCCTGCAGGCGATCCAACGCGCCCTCACCACCCCCACCGACCGCCACCACCTCGCCACACCCGCATCCGACCGTCACCACCTCGCCACCCCCCTTTCATCGGTCGGCGACGGCGATCTCGTGCTACCGGACGAGTCCGGCGGGCGGTCGCCTGGCGAAGGGGCCGGGAGTGGGGCGGGCGAGCCACAGGAGGACGGTAGGCCGGGCTGACCGCGATGGGCCTCGGAGCGGAACCGGCTGTCCGACGCCGACGCGGCCGGCTTCCGCTCCCAGGGTGGAGGAATCGGGCGCTGAAGGTCAGAGGTAGGGGCGGGCCACGGTGACCAGGTCGGGGGCGGCGTGGCGGGTGTCGACGTAGATGGCGGTGCCGGGGGTGCGCTCGCGGATGTCGCGGTCGCGGATGGCGAAGACCGCGGGGGCGACCCCCACGTCGCCGTAGTGGACGGTCACGGCCGCGTCGACGGCCCGCCGCATGTCGGCGAGCACGCCTCGGGCAGTGTGCCCGGCCCCGGAGGCCGCGAGGTGGCCGAGCATCGCGGCGAAGCGGGACTCGGCCTCCGCCTGGGGCCGCTGCTCGGGCAGCACCGGACGGTCGAGCCAGAACACCTTGCCCGCCAGGAAGGCGTCGTAGCTCACGCCCTCGTGGCTGAGCGTGCGTGCCGTGCCGGCGAGCAGCTCGCCGAACTCCGCCAGCTCGGCCCTCGGCGGCAGGTCGGCGGTGACGAACAGGGGCACGATCAGCGAGTCCAGCATGGGCGGCCTTCCCTCCTTGAGGAGGCTCATCGTAGAGCGCGCCACCGACAATCTCCGTGCCCGCCGTCCCGGCGCGTCCTCACCCGTCCCGCCGGGAGCCGCGAGCCGCGTCGGCGAGGCGGTCGGACAGCACCTGAAGGTGCGCCGTCAGCTCGGGCGGCTCGTGCACCTCGAAGGGGACGCCCAGGGACGCGAGCCAGAGCGCCAGCTCGTCCAGCGAGTTCGAGCCGCCGATCAGCAGGCAGGTGGCGGCGTCGACGGGCACGACGGTCGCCGCGGCGGGGGTGACCCGCTCGGCGACGGCCTCGGCGGGCGCGTGCACGGTGACCCGGCCCTGGTAGCGGTAGGGGGCGTTGGAGATCATCCGCGAGGCGTACCCGGCGAGGTCGGGGTCGGGGGGTTCGCGCGGGGTGAACCGCGGGCCGCCCGGGGTGCGCAGCCGCAGCCGGTCCACCCGGAAGACGCGCCAGTCGTCGCGCCCGGTGTCGTAGGCGACGAGATACCAGCGGCGGCCGGTGGCCACGAGCCGGTACGGCTCGACCGTGCGGGTGCCGGCGGTGCCGTCCGGCTTGCTGTAGTCGAAGCGCAGGCTCTCGTGGTCGCGGCAGGCGGCCGCGATGGCGGACAGGGTGTCCGCGCCGACGGTGGCGGGCCCGGTCAGCGGTACGGTCATCGACTGCAGGGCGTTGACCCGGTGGCGCAGCCGGGTGGGCAGCACCCGTTCGAGCTTGGCCAGCGCGCGCAGGGAGGTCTCCTCGATGCCGGTCACGCTGCCCTGCGCGGCGGTGCGCAGCCCGACGGCGACGGCGACCGCCTCCTCGTCGTCGAGCAGCAGCGGGGGCAGGTCGTGTCCGGCGCCGAGCCGGTATCCGGACAGCCCGGCGGTGGCGTGCACGGGGTAGCCGAGCTCGCGCAGCCGGTCCACGTCGCGCCGGACGGTGCGGCCGGTCACGCCGAGCCGGTCCGCGAGCTCGGAGCCGGACCAGTCGCGATGGGTCTGCAAGAGGGACAGCAGCTTGAGCAGCCGGGCGGAGGTTTCCCACATGTCCGCCAGTATCGCGCCCACCTAGGACCGTAGTTGTCCTAACCGGCGCCTAGCGTGATCCGTATGAGCAACGACATTCGCCCCTTCCGCATCGATGTCCCGCAGGCCGACCTGGACGACCTGCGGGAGCGCCTGGCCAGGACTCGCTGGCCGGACGACCTGGACGGTGCCGGCTGGCCGTACGGTGTGCCCGTCCCGTACGCCCGGCGACTGGCCGCCTACTGGCGCGACGGCTACGACTGGCGCGCGCAGGAGGCGGCGCTGAACGCCTTCCCGCAGTTCACCACGGAGATCGACGGCCAGAACGTGCATTTCCTGCACGTACGCTCGCCGGAGCCGGACGCGTTGCCGCTGCTCCTCACGCACGGCTGGCCGGGTTCCGTGGTCGAGTTCATGAACGTAATCGGCCCGCTCACCGACCCCCGCGCGCACGGCGGCGACCCCGCCGACGCCTTCCACGTCGTGGCCCCCTCCATCCCGGGCTTCGGCTTCTCCGGCCCCACCCGGGAGCGAGGCTGGGACCTGAACAGGGTCGCGCGGGCCTGGAAGGAGCTGATGCGCCGCCTCGGCCACGACCGCTACGGCGCTCAGGGCGGCGACTCCGGGGCGACGATCTCGCCCCAGGTGGCCAGGATCGACCCCGAGCGGGTGGTGGGCGTGCACGTCAACGGCGCGCTCGGCTTCCCCTCCGGCGACCCCGCCGAGTTCGAGGGACTGTCGGAGGCCGAGCAGGCGCGGCTGCGCGGCTACGGCGACCAGGACGGCGTCGGCTACGCGATCCTCCAGTCCACCCGGCCGCACACCCTCGCCTACGGCCTGCACGACTCACCGGCGGGGCAGCTCGCGTGGATTGCCGAGAAGTTCAAGGAGTGGACCGACCCGGCCCACGACCTGCCCGAGGAGGCGGTGGACCGCGACCAGCTGCTGACCAACATCAGCCTCTACTGGCTGACCGGCACCGCGGGTTCCTCGGCCCGCCTGTACAAGGAGAGCGCGGCGTCCTGGGGGCGGCCGGTCGAGCCGTCCACGGTCCCGCACGGCGTGGCGGTCTTCCCCGGCGATCTCGGCGTCCGCCGCTTCGCCGAGCGCGAGCACAAGGTGGTCCACTGGTCGGAGTTCGACAGGGGCGGCCACTTCGCCGCCATGGAGGCCCCGGACCTGCTCATCGGCGACGTCCGCGCCTTCTTCCGGCTCGTGCGCTGACCGCTCAGCGCTCGGTCCACTCCTCTTCCAGCGCGGCGTGGACGACGGAGTCGCGCCAGCCGGCCGGTGTGGACTCGTGGTGGCGCAGGCGGCCCTCCTCCACCATGCCCGCGGTGAGCATGGCGAGCTGCGCGGGCAGGTTGGCGGGGGAGCGGGCGCCCCAGACGCGGTGCAGGCCGAGCCGCTTGAAGCCGAACGCCAGCAGCAGCCGGACCAGGTCCGTGCCCATGCCGCGTCCCCACCGGTCCGGGCGCAGGCCCAGGCCGATCTCGGCGCTGTGCGGGCGGTCGGCGTCGATGTGCAGCCGGGCCACGCCGATCACTTCCTGGCTGTCGACGTCGAGCACCGCCAGCACGTACAGCATGCGCGGCTCGGCCGCTGCGGACCGCACGCCCTCGTCGACGAGCTCGGCGACCTGCTGGAGGGTACGGGGCCCGAACGGCATGTGCTGGGTCGCCTCGGGATCGCCGTAGACGGCGTGCAGCGCCGCGACGTCCGCCTCGGTGACCTCGCGAAGCCACAGACGCGCACCTTTGCACACAACTGGCTGCATGCGCAGAAGGTAACGCGAGATCACCGATCTTTACAAGTCTTGTCAAGTAGCGAGTTGACTCCCGTAAGCTCGCGCGACAAGTTCGGCGATGGCGCTGTGCGCGCCGAGCGGCTCGGCGTGCCCGGCGCCGGACTGGGCGGCGGCCTTCTCCACGACGTCAGCAGGCGCCTCGTGGCCGATCAGGCAGGGGGCGATGGCCAGTCGCTCGGCGCCCGCCGCGCGCAGCCGCTGGGCCGCCAGGGGGACGCCGGGCTCGCTGTCGAGCGAGGCGGCGACCACGGGCAGGGTGAGCCGGGAGGCCAGCAGCACCGCGGTGGGCTGGACGGCGTGCACGGCCCGCTCGCCGCCGACCGTGCCGAGGATGACGCCGTCGACGGGGCTGGAGACGTTCAGCAGGCGGACGCGATCTGCCCTGGCCAGGCCGCGCTCGGCGAGCCTGATGTGCAGCGCCTCGGCCAGCAGCGGGTGCGGGCCGAGGGCCTCGGTCACCGTCGCACCGGATCCGCTCGCGGCGACGGCCTTGTTGATCTCCGCCAGGACCACCGGGTCGTCCCAGGTGACCAGGGGCACCACGACGGCCTGACGGTCGGCCGGCAGCGATTCGGCCAGCGAGTCGACGACGACGAGTCGTACCTCGATCTGGGGGTTGTCCGTGCGCACGACGGCGGCGATCTCGGCGGCCACGCCCGACGCGCTGCCAGGCGCCGCTAGCACGAGAACGGGCGCGTCCGGTGGCAGGGACGTGGGGACGGGACGGCGGTGGCGGCCGCCCCCCGGCCGGGGGGAACGTTCGCGTACAGGGAGGCTCACAGGCGCGCAGTTTATGCGCAAAGGGGGTGCGACGTTCCAGAAATCGGCCGCGATTCCGTTACAACGGGCGGTAAAAGTGACTGAGATCACGTCGCAACACCCAGAAACGTTGACTTATGGGGATAAAACGGCAGACGCAGCAGTAACTAGAGACGCGTTCTAGAGCGACAGTCCACTTCGTCCCCCGGAGGGGGAATGAAGCCGTTCTAGGTCCGCGAGCTCAGCGTCAACCTGAGGGGACGAGCCCGCCGTCCGGCCAGGCCCCGGCCGGACGGCGGGCGCCCCCGCCACGGGAGGTCAGCGGGTGGGTACGACCACCGACTGCGGGTTGCCGGGGGCGTAGACGGTGATCCCCTGCGGCAGCGCCTTGAGCTTGTCGATCTCCGCGCAGGCCGGGCACTTGTCGTAACCGTCCTGCCTGGCCTGGTTCGCGTCCGCCTCCGCCCTGGCCTGCGCCACCCTGGCCTGGGACTCCGAGACGGCGGCGTTGGCGGCCAGCGAGCGGTCGACCGCCTTCTGCACGTCCCCGGGCAGCGTGACCTTGACCAGGGTGAACCGCAGACCGGTCAGGAAGTCGCCGCCCAGCGTCTGCGGCAGGTCGCGGGCGAGCGAGGCGTTGACGGCGTTCTGCACCGTGGAGATGTTGGTGTTGCTGTCCTGGGGCTTGAGCGAGGAGCTCTCCAGCAGCGCGCACGACGGGACGAGCTCGGCGCAGCGCATGGCGCCGATCTGGGCGCGCAGCGCGTTGTCGATCACGGGCCGGACCGCCTGGCCGAAGAACGCGGACCAGCCCTCGTCGCCGTCCCACGCGTACAGGGACCGGTCGTCCTGACTGCGGAAGGTACGGGTGCCGTACTTGTCGTCGAACGTCTTCAGCGTCTCGTGGTCCAGGTTGAGGGTGAAGTAGAGGGTGCCTTCGATGCCCAGGTTCACGCCGTCGCTGCTGGGCACCGTCACCACGTCCACGCCGAGTGTGGTGGCACGCTTGGCGTCGGCGGTGATCGTGTAGAACCGCTGCTGCGCCGGATAGGTGTGGCTGGACGACCACAGGCCGGCCCAGGTCAGGCCGGAGCCCGGATCGATCACCTGGCGGATCTGGTTGTCGTCGAGCGGGCCGCCGTCGCGGACGACGGTGACGACGCCGGCGTCGGTGCTCTCCAGGCCGCCGATGCCCCCGACGAGGAAGGGGAGCGCGATGATGGCGGCGATGATGGCCAGGGCTGTTCTCAACGTCGTCCTCCCACGCGGGCGGCGGTGGCAGCCGCCGCCCGCGGCTTTCGCGGCGAACTATCGACAGGGACGACCTCAGGCGCGCTGCGGCACACCGGCGAGGTCGACGTCGCGGGTCTCCGGCGCGATGGCCAGGCCCACGGCGGTGATGGCCAGCGCGGCCACCACGTAGACGGACACCGCGATGGTGGTGCCGAAGGAGTCGAACAGTTTGATCGCGATGATCGGCGCGAGCCCGCCGCCCACGATCCCGGCCACCTGATAGCCCATCGAGGCCCCGCTGTAGCGCAGCCGGGTGCTGAACAGCTCGGCGATGAAGGCCGCCTGCGGGCCGTACATCGCGGCGTGGCAGAGCAGCGCCACGGCGGTCGCGAGCACGATCAGCGGGAAGGATCTGGTCTCCAGCAGCGGGAAGAACGCGAACACCCAGACCGCGGCCCCGATGACGCCCGCCAGGTAGACCCGCCGCCTGCCGAAGCGGTCGGACAGCGAGCCGAACAGCGGGATCAGCGCCAGCTGCAGCGCCGAGGCGATCAGCACCGCGTTCAGCCCGAGGTCGCGATCGAGGCCCAGCGGGCCGGTCAGGTAGACCAGGATGTAGGCGGTGAAGGTGTAGAAGGCCACGTCCACGCCGATGCGCGCGGTGAACGCCGACAACAGCGCCCGCGGGTGCGTGCGCAGCACCTCGACCAGCGGCATCCTGGCCTTGGCGCCCTTCTGCTCGACCTGCGCGAACAGCGGCGACTCGGTGATCCGCAGCCGCACCCAGAGACCGACGAAGACGAGCACGCCGGACAGCAGGAACGGCACCCGCCAGCCCCACGACAGGAACGCCGCGTCGGACAGCGTGGCCGACAGGATCGTGAGCAGCGCGGTCGCCAGCACGTAACCGGCGGGCACGCCCACCTGCGGCCAGCTCGCGTTGAAACCGCGGCGGCGCGGATCGCCGTGCTCCAGCGACATGATGACCGCTCCGCCCCATTCGCCGCCGAGCCCGAGGCCCTGCGCGAACCGGAGGACGGCCAGCATGATCGGCGCGAGCACGCCCACGCTGTCGTAGCCGGGCAGCACCCCGATGAGGAAGGTCGAGACGCCCATCAGCAGCAAGGTCACGACCAGCACGGTCTTACGGCCGTTACGGTCGCCGAAGTGGCCGAAGATGATGCCGCCGAGCGGCCGGGCCACGAACGCCACCGCGTTGGTCGTCAGCGCCAGCAGGGTCGCGTTGAGCGGGTCGAAGGTGGGGAAGAACAACTTGCCGAAGACCAGCGTCGCCGCCGTGGTGTAGAGGAAGAAGTCATACCACTCGAGCGACGTGCCGATCAGACTCGCGAGGATCACCCGCCGGGTCTGTGTGGTGGAGCTTGCCATCCCTCGCTCCTTACGTGGGGGGATTGGTTACACCATAAAAATCGTTGAACAATTCGACAAGGGGTTTGTTCAATGATTTCCTGATCCTGTGAAGAACGCCGCCGCCGACCTCGCGCAGGACCGCTCACGTCTTGGACGTAGCAGCACGGCCGAGCGCGTGGCGGACATCCTGCGTGACCGCATCATCGAAGGCCTGTTCAAGCCCGGCCAGCGCCTGTCGGAGGAGTCGATCTGCGAGGCGCTCGGCGTCTCGCGCAACACGCTGCGCGAGGCCTTCCGGCTCCTCAGTCACGAGCGGCTGCTCGACCACCGGCTCAACAGGGGCGTGTTCGTGCGGGTCCTGTCCGCCGAGGACGTCGCCGACCTCTATCAGGTGCGCCGGGTGATCGAGGGCATGGCCGTGCGCCGCAAGCCGACCGAGCAGGTGCTGCAGGTGATCAGAGAGGCGGTCGCCGACGCCGAGGGGGCCGCCCGGGATGACGACTGGCAGGCCGTCGGCACCGCCAACATCCGCTTCCACCAGGCCCTGGTGACGCTCAACGACAGCCCGCGGCTCAACGAGGCGATGCGGCAGCTCCTGGCCGAGCTCCGGCTCGTCTTCCACGTCATGGAGGATCCGCGGGCCTTCCACGAGCCGTTCGTGGCGCTCAACCGCGAGCTGCTGGGGCTGATCGAGGCCGGCGAGCCCGGCCGGGCCGTCGCCGCCCTGGACGCCTATCTCGACCACGCCGAGCAGCTTCTCCTCCACGCCTACGAGCCGAACCGCTAACGTTCCCGAGATGGACAGGCTCTTCACCCTCGCCGAGGCCCGCGCACTGATGCCGTCGATCATCGAGGAGGCCCGCGAGCTCATCGCCGCGCGCGCCGACCTCGCCGAGATCGCCTTCGACCGTGGCACCCCCGGCGGCTCCCGGCTGGGCGGGCTGCCCGAGCTCAAGGCCGCCGAAGCCCGCATCCAGGAGATCGTGAGCGGCTGGAGCGAGCAGGGCGTGGAGGTCAAGGGCGTCGCGCCCTTGCTGCTGGACTTCCCCTCGATGCTCGAGGGTGTGTCCGTACGCCTGTGCTGGATCGAGCCGGAGCCGGAGCTCGGCTGGTATCACCGCAGCGAGCTGGGCTTTCCCGGCCGCCGCCCACTGCCGTCCTGACCTCGCCCAAGTGTGGCCGACCTGTGACCAACCGGCCTGTGAGACGGCGACTCTAACCGGGTGAGCGAAAGGATCACCCATGAGGCTCACCCCTGCGACCGCCGCCCTCCTGGCGTCCGCGGTCCTCGGCGGGGTGGCGGCCACGCCACCCTCCGCACACGCCCAGACCGGTCCGTCCGTCGCACGAGCCGCCTGGATCAAGTCCTGCTCCAGCGGCCACGGCTCCGGCCCGTGCGGTCACTGGCGGCTCATCCTGCGGAACGGCCGGACGATCACCGTCCCCGACGCCGCCGCGACCAAGGTGGACGCCCGGGGCAGGCGCACCACCGACACCGGCGTCTTCGCCGTCAGCGGCGACGGCCGGACGATGCTCTACGAGCGGGCATCGGATCACCGCCTGATCGTCCGCCGGGTCGCCGGCGGTCCCGCCACCGAGCTGCCCCGCTCGCTCGCGCCCAAGGGCACCGGGTCGATCACCGCGCAGCTGTCACCCGATGGGGACCGGGTGCTGGTCGACCACGGGGACGAGAGCGGGCGGGTGCCGACCAGGGTCTTCACGGTCGCGACCGGCAGGACCACCGAACTCCCCGGCCTCGACCTGCCACTCGGCTTCAGCGCCGACGGCGACGAGGTGCTGGCCCAGCGCACCGCCGGCGACAACACCACCGCCCTGGTCGCGCACCGGCTCGACGGCACCTCGACCAGACGCACGCCGCCTCAGGTCGTGGCCGGCGCCGCCACCACGACGCTGGCCGCCGACGGCAGGACGGTCGCGGCGTTCATCTGGGGGGACGCCGAGAAGAAGAAGCGGCCCCGGCTGCGCCTCTACGACCTGCAGACCGGGGAGCTCTCCAAGGGCGTGGACCTGGCGCTGGACCCGGCCAGGACGCCGTACTCCGCCCACTGGACGGCGGACGGCAAGCTGACCGCGCTGGTGACGACGGACGGCGAAGGTTCCGCAGCGGTGGTACGGGTGCTCACCGCTGATCCCGGGACGGGCGCGCTCAAGCAGCGGGACACGTACACGATCGGCAAGTCCAGGCACGCCTTCTACGCGGCGGGAGAGACGGCATGAGAATCAGGATCGCCCTGCTGGCCGCCGCGCTGCTCGCGGCGCCGACGACCGCGCCGGCCACTGCGTCCACCACTGCGTCCACCACTGCATCCGCCACCGCGCCGGCCACTGGGACGGCCACCGCGCCGGCCAGTGGGATGGCCGGCGCCTGGGCGGCGCCGCACCACGAGAGCATCCGGTACGCCTCCGTCAAGGGCTGCAAGCTCAAGGGGGGCGGCGAGGTCCCCTGCGGTCATTGGCGTCTGGTCCTGCACAGCGGCGAGCAGCGCGTCCTGCGTGACGCCCAGGTCGTGGCCCGGCGCGCGAACGGCAAGTCCGCCGTCTACCCCGCCGCCCCGATCTCCGTCAGCGGCGACGGCCAGAAGGTCGCCTACATCACCCGCGCCGGACGTCTCGCCGTACGCACCCTGGACGGCGGGGTCACACTGCTGCCCGCCGGCGCGCTGCCGCGCAGGGACCAGGAGGTGATCCGGCTGCAGCTGTCCGGAGACGGGGCCAGGCTCGCCGTCAGCATCGGCGACGACGCCTACGGCACCCGCGTCTACGACACCGGCAGCGGCGCCCGGCTGGGCGGCATCGCGGGGCCGCACCATCTGGCCGGGTTCAGCGGCGACGGCGGGGAGCTGCTCACGGTCCTGAACGGCGAGGAGGGCGTCACCGACCTGGCCGTCAACGCCGACACCGGTGAGCGGCTCAACCGCGTCACGCCGCCACAGGTCATCGCCGTCAACGCCCCGCCGGCCCTGTCCGGCGACGGCCGCACCATCGCCGTCTGGGTCGCCGGCAAGTCGCGGCTCGCGCTGTACGACGCGCAGACGGACCAGCTGCTCAAGCGGCAGCGGGTCAAGCTGCCGGCCGGTCAGGTCCGCATGATCGACTGGACCGGCGACCGGCAGGTGACCGTGCACCTGGAACGACCGGTGGGCAAGGAGACCAGGATGACGATCGCGCAGATGGACACGGAGACCGGCGCGGTCACCATCAGGGACCGCTACACGCTCCTGAAGGACACCTTCGTCTTCGCCTCCTGCGGCGGCTGAGCCTCCCGTCCAGAGGCGGCCGGGGGCGTGTGGTGGACGTTTTCGCGTTGACCTGCGACACGAGGCCGGCGACCCACGATGACGATCGCACTCAGGCGCGGGTCACGAGGATGCCGTCGTCGTCGCTGAACAGCTCGGCGCCCGGGTGGAAGGTGACGCCGCCGAAGGTGACGGGGACGTCACGCTCGCCGGTGCCCTGCTTGCCGCTTTTGCGGGGGTTGGAGCCGCGGGCTTTGATGCCGAGGCCGAGTTCACGCAGGGCGGTGACGTCGCGCACCGCGCCGTTGATGACGATGCCGGCCCAGCCGTTGGCAGCGGCCGTGCCGGCGATGACATCGCCCATGAGGGCGGTGTGCAACGAGCCGCCACCGTCGACCACCAGGACGCGGCCGTCGCCGGGCTCGCGCAGGACGGACCTGAGGAGGGCGTTGTCCTCGTGGCAGCGGACGGTGACGATCGTGCCGGCGAAGGCGCGGCGGCCACCGTACTGGAGCAGTTGCAGGTCGCAGGAGTCGAGCCGGTCGCCGTGCTCGTCGTACAGGTCCGCGGTGGCGATGGTCATGGTGGGGAACCTCTCCAGGGGTCGACGGGAAGCCGCCGGGCGGCCAGGGCGGCCCAGCCGAGGCTGAGCGCGGTGATGAACAGGACGCCGCCGGCGCCGAGCCCGGCGGCGGCGAGGCCCGCCGCGCCGGGGATGAGCAACTGGCCGGTGCGGTTGCCGGCCAGGCGCAGGGACATGGCCCGGCCGCGCATGCCCGGCGGTGCGGACTCGGCCAGCCAGGACATGGTCAGCGGCTGCCCCACGCCGAGCCCGAGGCCGATGACCACGAGCAGGGCGGACAGCAGCCACAGCGACATGGGCAGCGGGGTGAGCAGCATGGCGACGGCCGCGGCGACGGTGCTGCTGACCAGCAGTCTGCGCCGGCCGAGTGCACGGGCGAGCCGGCCGAGGAACAGGCGCGAGACCATGGAGGCCGCGCCGCGGATGGTCAGCAGGAGGCCCACGGTGCCGGCGGTCAGGCCGTGCTCGGTGCCGAGCGCGGGCAGGTAGGCCAGGGTGATGTCGACCGCGGCGAGCACCACGCAGCTGGTGAGCAGGGCGTGCGCGAGGCCGGGCAGGCGCAGCAGCGAGCGGAGATCGCCGCCTACGGCACGGGCCGTGGTGGCGGGACGGCTCGGCGGCAGCAGGACGGAGAGCAGGAGAAGAAGAACGGCCAGCCCGCACGAGGCGGCGAAGATGCGGCCGGTGTCGGGGATGGCGCGCCCGCCGCCGAACGCCGTGATGAGCGACGGGCCCACCGCCTGGCCGAGGGACGCGGCGAAGGTGTAGTGGCCGAAGGCGGTGTCGTGGCGGCCTTGCTCGGTGGTGTTGGCGACGAGCGCCTGCTGGGCGATGACGCTGCCCAGGTGGCCGGTGCCGAGCAGGAGACCGGCCGCGACGAGGCCGGCGACGGTGTGGCCGAGCGTGATGAAGGCGGCGGCGGAAGCGGCGAGCAGGAGTGCGCCGGCCACGGCCATCCGGCGCTCGCCGTAGCGGTCGGCGGCGTGCCCGGCGGGCAGGGCGAGCAGCAGCGGCGCGAGGGCGAAACTGGCGCCGAGCAGCCCCAGCCAGGCCGTGGGCACGTCGAGTTCGATCGCCCGATAGGACATGGTGGGGCGCAGCACGAAGGTGATCATCTGGGTGCCGGCGGCGTGCGCCAGCAGGACGGCGTGCCGATGCCAGGGCTCAGGCATCAACCTCGTCCTGGCCCAGGGGGCGCGGCTCGGTGTGGTGCTTGCGCAGCCGCCAGGCAGCCTGGGCGCCGAGGCTCGTGTCGATGTGCTCGCGCATGACGGCGGCGGCCGACTCGGCGTCGCCCGCGATCACGTACTCCAGCAGGGCGTCGTGCTCGGCGGCCTTGCGGTCGCGGGCGGCCTGGCCGCGTTCGACCTCCAGGGCGAGGCGGCGGTAGCGGTCGGCTTTGTCCCACAGGCTGTTGAGGGTCTGGATGAGCAGGTCGTTGTGCGAGGCGGTGTACAGGGCGGTGTGGAACTTGCGGTGGGCGACGAGCTGCTCGTAGTCGGGGTTGCCGGGCAAGGGCTTGAGGCCGTCCGCGGCGGCGCGCATGGCGGCGATGTCGGCCTTGGTGCGGCGTTCGGCGGCCAGCGCGACGGCTAGGGGATCGAGGGAGCGGCGCAGCTCCAGCAGGTCGCGGGCCTCCTCGGCGGCCAGGGGAGCGACGCGGGCGTCGCGGTGGGCGTCGAGTTCGACCAGCCCTTCGCTCTTGAGCCGGCGCAGGGCTTCGCGCAGGGGCGTGGTGCTGATGCCGATGTCGCGGGCGAGCTGCGCCTGCGCGATGACGGAGCCGGGGAGCAGCGTCCCGGACAGGATCAGCTCCTTGACGCGTAGGTAGGCGTAGTCCGCCTTGGTGGTGTAGAGCTCGGCCGCTGATTCGCTCATCGCTGTCCTGTCTCGTCGGTGGCAGTTATAACCTACACCGCCGTCCCGACTTGCCAGCAAGAGCCCTCATGGATGGCCGCAACCACCGTGTACTGGAGGTGGACGCTATAAGGCGCTCCAAGGGCTCATCGCGTTACGTTCCGGAAACAGGGGGTTGACGTCATAGGTTATAACGAAGCAGAGTGTGCGCCATTGCAGGCGGCGGCCAGCCCTCGCCTGGTCTAGGAGGAAGCACATGACCACCTTCCATCCCACTCTCCGCTCCATCGCCGCCGTGCTCGCGCTCGGCGTCGTGACGGCCTGCGGCGGAGGTGGCGAGGCGGCGAAGCAACCGCCGCCGAACCCGATCGCCACGGGACAGGTCCCGTCGTACTACCCGGGCGACTACACGCAGGTGATCGAGGCCTCCAAGAAGGAGGGCGGCACCCTCACCATCTACTCCAACACCGATCAGGAGAATTGGGCGCCGATCTTCCGCGACTTCCGGAAGAAGTACGCCTGGGTGACGGAGATCGCGGCCAACAACCTCGACAGCGACGAGGTGTTTCAGCGGGTGCTCAGCGAACAGGCCACCGGCGACTCGCCGGCCGACCTGGTCGTGTCGAACGCCGCCCAGGCGTGGGCCGACTTCGCCGCCCGCTCGGGCACGCTGCTGGAGTACGCCTCGCCGGAGAAGGGCAAGCTGCCGGACTTCGCCGAGTTGCTGCCCAACGTGTACGCGATGTCGGTCGATCCGCTGTCAATCGCGTACAACACCGCGCTGCTGCCGGAGAAGCCGACGGGCTTGAAGAGCCTGGCGGCGATTCTGGCGAAGAAGCCCGCCGACTACCAGAACAAGGTGACCACCCGGGACGTGGGCGGGGCGTTCGGCTTCACCGTCTCGCACGCCTTCGCCGCAGCGCGGCCGGAGTCCTGGACGTCGCTGGCCTCGGTGTTGCCCCTGGCCAGGCCGGAGACCTCGTCCGGCACGCAGCTGGAGAAGATCATGGCCGGCGAGTACGTGGCCGGGTTCTTCGTCAGCGCCGCTCCCGCGTACCCCGTCGTGGCCAAGAGCGGCGGGCTGCTGGAGATCTCCTTCCTCGACGACGGCACCGTCGCCCTGCCGCGCGGCATCGGCATCGCCGCCAAGGCGCCGCACCCGGCCACGTCGAAGCTGTTCGTGGACTTCCTGCTGTCTCAGGAGGGGCAACGGGCGGTGGCCGAGGGCGGGCTCACCTCCTACCGCGACGGCATCGCCGTCGGCGACGGGCTGCACACCTACCAGGAACTGGTCACGTCCGTGGGCGAGGACAACGTCATCCTCGCCAAGTACGCGAAGGTCCCTGACGACGAGGTCAAGTCCTTCACCGACAAGTGGAACGGCCTGCTCGGTCGCTGACCTTCGAAAGGATCGCGATGACCACCCTGTCCCCGCCGTCACCGCCGCGTCCGGCGGTCCATCCGCCGCCGCGATATCGCAGGCCGCTGGGACTGACCCGGGAGAGCTGGCTGCAGTACGCCGTGCTCCTCCTCCTGGCCGTCCTGGTGCTGGCTCCGGTCGTCCCGACGCTCTACCAGTCCTTCCTCGACCGCCCGCTGTACGAGGCCGGCGGCGTCCTCGGCGCCGGCAACTACGTGCGGCTGTTCACCGAGGCGGGATTCGGCCGGGTCGTGCTCAACACGGCGCTGTTCGCCGGGCTCACCACTGTGCTGAGCCTGGCCATCGCGGTGCCGATGGCGGTGGTCGTGGTGCGTACCAAGCTGCCCGGCGGCCGGGTCTTCGCCGCCGCCATGCAGTGGCCGTTCTTCATCTCCTCGCTCATTCTCGGCTTCGGCTGGATCACCATGTACGGGCCGGCCGGGTTCGTCAGCGTCGAGGTGCGCCAGATTCTCGGCTTCCTGCCGTGGAATCTGTACTCCATCCCCGGCATGGCCATGACGGAGGCGGTGGCGCTGGCGCCCATCGTCTACACCTTCTGCGCCAACGCGCTGCGGCAGAGCGACGCCTCGCTGGAGGCCGCCGCGCAGGTGTGCGGGGCGCGCCCGCTGCGCATCCTGCGCTCGGTGATCCTGCCGTTGCTGCGCCCGCCCATCGTCTACAGCTCGATCCTGGTGATCAGCATGTCGGTCGAGACGCTCAGCGTGCCGCTGCTGTTCGGCCAGCCGGTCGGCATCGACGTCTTCTCCACGTTCCTCTACCGCAACGGCCTGCAGTCGATCAACCCTGACTACGGGGTGCTCGGCGCGGCGTCGGCCCTCATCCTGCTCGTCACCATCAGCCTGGTCGCGCTGCAGGCCAAGCTGCTGAAGGACGCTCAGCGGTTCGTCTCGGTACGTGGCAAGGCCACCCGCCCGCGCCGCCTGGACCTCGGGTGGCTCAAGTGGATCAGCGTGGCCGCCATCGCCTTCTACGTCGTCATGGGCGCCCTGATCCCCATCGGCGGGCTCGTCCTGCGCTCCTTCACCCAGGTGTTCACACCGCTGCAGTCCCCGTTCAAGACCCTCACCGGCGACAACTACGAGCGGATCTTCACCTATCCGGTGTACGTGCAGTCGATCGTCAACAGCCTGCTGGTGGCCGCGATCGGCGCCGTGCTGGTGAGCGCGCTGTCGCTGGCGGCGGTGATGGTGGCCAGGAGGTCGAGCTTCCGCTTCGGCCGCGCGGTGGAGTATCTGGCGCTCGCGCCGCAGGCGATGCCCGGCATCATCGTCGGCATCGGCCTGTTCTGGGCGCTCGCCTTCGCCCCCTTCGGGCTGGGGACGCTGATCCAGGGCACCCTGTGGGCGCTGATCATCGGCTTCGGGCTGCGCGCGCTGCCGAGCGGGTTCGGGTCCATCGCGCCGTCGATCATGCAGATCGGCCGGGAGCTCGACCACGCCGCCCGGGTGTCAGGCGCCGACTGGGTGCGCATGTTCACCCGCATCCTGGCGGCGCTGCTGCGACCGGCCTTCGCCGGGGCGCTGATCCTGACCTTCGTGACGCTGCTCAAGGAGTACTCGCCCGCGGTGTTCCTGGCCTCGGCCGACACCAACATCATCGGCACGACCATGCTCGAACTGTGGGTGCAGGGCAACACCGGCTCGGTGGCCGCGCTGGCCAGCCTGCAGATCGCCATCACGGCGACCTTCGTCGGGCTCGCCGGACTACTTCTCAAGGGACGCCCCCAGAAAGCAGACGACAATGCCTGAGGTCAAGGTCGCCCACCTGTCCAAGGAGTTCGGGGACAACGCCGTCCTGCGCGACATCTCGTTCACCATCGCCGACGGCGAGTTCTTCACCCTGCTCGGCCCCAGCGGCTGCGGCAAGTCCACCACGCTGGCGTGCATCGCCGGCCTGGAGCAGCCGACGAGCGGCAGCATCACGGTCGGGAACGCCACCTTCGTCGACTCCGGCACATTCGTGCCGCCCGAGGGGCGCAACCTCGGGATGGTGTTCCAGTCGTACGCGCTGTGGCCGCACATGACCGTCGCCCAGAACCTCGCCATGCCCCTCAAGATTCGCAAGGTGGAGCGGCGCGAGCAGGGCACGCTCATCGCCGGGGCGCTGGCCAAGGTCGGCCTGGCCGAGCTGAAGGACCGCTACCCGCACCAGCTGTCCGGCGGCCAGCAGCAGCGCGTCGCGCTCGCCCGCGCCCTCGTCTACTCACCTGGCGTGCTGCTGCTGGACGAGCCGCTGTCCAACCTGGACGCGCAGCTGCGTGAGCAGGCCCGAGCCTGGCTCAAGCGCCTGCAGGAAGAGCTCGGCATCACCACCGTGTACGTCACCCACGACCAGGAAGAGGCCCTGGCCCTGAGCGACCGGATCGCGGTGATGTCCAGGGGCGACATGCTGCAGGTCGGCACCCCGGAAGACATCTACGAGACGCCCGCGACCGCCGAGGTGGCGGCCTTCGTCGGCCGCTGCAACTTCCTCACGGGCACCATGACCGGCCCGGCGGAGGTGCGGCTGGACTGTACCGGCCAGACCATCGCCGTCCCCGCCGGAACGGCCGGCGGCGGCAGGCGGGTCAGCGTGGCGATCCGCCCCGAACGGCTGGAGATCCTCCCGGCCGGCCGCACCGCCCCCGACGGCGTGAACGTGCTCACGGCCCAGGTGCTCACCAGCTCCTACGCCGGCTCCCGCCACGACTACCACCTGCGCCTGGGCGACCACGTCATCCAGGCCGAAAGCAGCCGCGCAGGCCTGAGCGGCGACGTCACGCTCCTGGCCGAGCCCGCGGCCTGCCTGCTCTACCCGACCACCGACGCCTTGCCCGAGGACGTCGAAGCGCTCATCACCGTCACCCGGTGAAGCCACTCACACAGAATCGAGATCTCGTGACTTCCTACCGTCTTGGTGTACTGGAGGGCGACGGCATCGGCCCCGAGATCGTCCCGGCCTCCGTTCTGGTCCTGGACGCCGCGCTCGCCGCCGCCGGCGCCCCGCCCGTGGAGTGGGTGGAGCTGCCGCTCGGCGCCTCCGCCATCGGCACGCACGGCGACGCGGTACCGGAATCGACGCTGACCGCGCTCGCCGAGCTGGACGCCTGGCTGCTCGGCCCGCACGACAGCGTCGCCTACCCCGAGCCGCACCGCTCCAAGCTCAACCCCAGCGGCACCATCCGCAAGCACTTCGACCTGTTCGCCAACATCCGCCCGGCCAAGTCCTTCGACGGCGCCGACGCCGTCGTCCCCGGCACCGACCTGGTCATCGTCCGCGAGAACACCCAGGGCTTCTACGCCGACCGCAGCACCTACAAAGGCACCGGCGAGTTCATGCCCACTCCCGACGTGGCCATCGCCATGGGCATCATCACCCGGCCCGCGGTCGAACGCATCGCCGTCGAGGCGTTCGAGCTGGCCACCCGCAGACGCGGCAAGGTCACCATCGTCCACAAGGCCAACGTGCTCAAGTTGACCACCGGCCTGTTCCTCGACGTCTGCCGCGAGGTCGCCGCCCGCTACCCCGGCGTGAGCGTGGACGACTTCCACATCGACGCGATGACCGTCCATCTCGTGCGACGGGCCGACGACTTCGACGTCATCGTCACCGAGAACATGTTCGGCGACATCCTGTCCGACCTGACCGGCGAGATCGCCGGATCCCTCGGCATCGCCCCGTCCATCAACTCCTCCCACGAGCGCGCCATGGCCCAGGCCGCCCACGGCTCCGCCCCCGACATCGCCGGACGGGACCTGGCCAACCCCATCGCGATGATCCTCTCCAGCGCCATGCTGCTCGACTGGCTCGGTGCCCGCCACCAGGAGCCCGGCCTGGCCAGGGCCGCCACGCTGATCGAGGAGACGGTCGCAGAAACCGTCCGCTCCGGCACCCGTACCAGGGACATGGGCGGCACGGCGGGCACCCGCGCGTTCGCCGAGGCCGTCGCGGCCGGCGTCAAGAGGGCACGATGAGCCTGACGGTCGCGATCGTCAACGCCACGCCCGCCTCCATCCAGCCCGCCACCGACGGGCTCGACGAGGGCTTCCCGGAGGCCACCGCCTGGCATCTGCTGGATGACCGGCTCGTGACGGAGGCTGACGCGGCCGGCGGCCTGACGCCCCCGCTGACGCGCCGCATGCTCGCCCTGATCGATCACGCGGTACGCGGCGGCGCGGGTGCGGTGCTGCTGTCCTGCTCGATGTACGGCCCGGCCGCCGAGCTGGCCCGACGGCTCCACGACGTGCCGGTCACCGGCTCGGACGAGGCGATGTTCGCCCACGTCGCCCGGCACCGCCCCGGCAGGGTGCTGGTGCTCGGCTCACTGAGCTCGGCGGCGGCCGACTCGGCGAGACGGCTCGAGAACGCGGCGTACGGCGTCGAGGCGCACGCGGTCGCGGCGCCGGGAGCCGCCGCGGCGGCCGCAGCCCGCGACTGGCCCGGCCTGACCGACGCGCTGGCGCGAGCCGCCGAACCCCGCCTCGGCCAGGTCGACCTGGTCCTGCTCGGCCAGTACTCGATCAGCCCGGTGCATGCCGAGCTCGCCCGGCGGCTGGGAGTCGAGGTCCTCAGCCCTCCGCTGATGGCGGCGCGGGCGCTGCGCGAGGCACTGACATGAGCGCCGTACTCGGTTGCGTCGCGGACGACTACACCGGCGGCACCGACGTGGCCGCGGCCTTGCGCCGGTCAGGTCTGCGCACGGTCCTGCTGTTCGGCATCCCAGGCTCCGGGACCACCGTCCCGGACTGCGACGCCGTGGTCGTCGCGCTGAAGACCCGCTCCCTTCCCGCGAAGGAGGCCGTGGCCGTGTCGCTGGCCGCGCGGAGCTGGCTCGCGGGGGAGGGGGTGCGGCGCGTCTACGTCAAGTACTGCTCCACCTTCGACTCCACCGACGAGGGCAACATCGGCCCGGTCGCCGACGCGTTGACGCAGGCGGCCGGGGCCCGGCTGACCGTCGTGTGCCCGGCGGCGCCGGAGCACGGCCGCACGGTCTACCAGGGGCACCTGTTCGTCGGCGACCGGCTGCTGTCGGACTCGCCGATGCGCCATCACCCGCTCACCCCGATGACCGACCCGGACCTGATCCGCGTGCTCGGACGGCAGACGCCGCACCGCGTCGCACTGGTCTCACATCGGACGATCGAGCGCGGCGCGGACACCGTACGGGCGGCGCTGGACGAGCTGGAGGCACAAGGCGTCCGTTACGCGGTCACCGACGCCATCGGCGACCGAGACCTCGACGTCATCGCCCGCGCCACCGCGCACCTGCCCGTGATCACGGGCGCGGCGGGGCTGGCCCGCGCGGCAGGCGCGTGGGAGGTGACGCGGGGTGCCAGGACACGGGACACGGCGGACGGCGACGAGGCGGGCGCACCTCCGCTCGCTGCGGGGCCGGGGGTGGTGCTGGCGGGCAGCTGCTCGGCGGCCACCCTGGAGCAGGTGGCGCTGGCACGCGGGCGCATGCCGTCCTACCGACTGCGTGCTGACAAGGACGACCTGGTCGAGGATGCCCTTCAGTGGCTGGAGGCCCACTTCGGCGAGGAGGGGGGCGTCATGGTCTACTCCTCGGCCTCACCCGAGGAGCGTTCGCCCGGCTCCGCCGGCCTGCTGGAGCGGACGCTGGCCGCCGTCGCGTCGCGCGCCGCCGGGCTCGGCGCCCGGCGCATCGTCGTCGCCGGCGGCGAGACCTCCGGTGCCGTGGTCAACGCGCTCGGGGTGACGGGGGTGATCGTGGGCGCCGAGGTGGATCGGGGCGTGCCGTGGCTGTTCACCACCGGCCGCCCGCACCTGGCACTGCTCCTGAAGTCCGGCAACTTCGGCCGCCCTGACCTCCTGGTCCACGCCATGGAGGCGAGATGACCGACACCACCGACACCACCGGCAAGATCGGTACGACGGACGCGGCCGGCCGGGCACGCCAGGTCGTCGACCTGGGCTCCTCCCTGTTCGGCAGGCGGCTCACCCACGGCCGGACCGGCAACATCAGCGTCCGCACGGACGACGGCTTCCTGATCACGCCGACCGGGGAATCCCTCGGCGACCTGTCGCCCGCCGGCCTGTCGCTCGTCAGCCTCACCGAGGACCACCTGGACGGGCCGCGCCCCTCGAAGGAGGCGTTCCTGCACGCCGCCTTCTACCGCGCCCGCCCCGACGCGGGCGCGGTGGTCCACCTGCACAGCACCCACTCCGTCGCCGTCTCCTGCCACGACGGCCTGGACCCGGACGACGTGCTGCCGCCCCTGACCGCCTACTACGTGATGCGCGTCGGGCGGCTGCCGCTGCTGCCCTACCACGCGCCGGGCGACCCGGCGCTGGGACCGATCGCCGAACGGGCCGCCCGGACAGCGCACGCCCTGCTGCTGGCCAACCACGGTCCCATCGTCGCGGGCCCGGACCTCGCCGCGGCCGCCGACATCGTCGAGGAGCTCGAGGAGACGGCACGGCTGTGGCTGCTGCTGCGCGAGCGGCCCACCCGGCCGCTGACTCCCGCGCAGGCCGCGGACCTGAACGCCCGCTACGACGTACGAAGGAGCACCTCGTGATCCCAGCCGCTGATCTGGCCGGCCTGGCCGCCCGCATCCTCGTCGCGACAGGAGTCCCCGGCGAGGACGCCGCGCTGGTGGCCGACAGCCTGGTGACGGCCGACCTGTGGGGACACCCCTCGCACGGGCTGCTCCGCCTCAGCTGGTACGTCGACCGCATCCGGTCAACCGCCATGCGGACCGTCACCGAGGTGGCCACCCTGGTCGACGCGGGCGCCGTCGCAGTGCTGGACGGCCAGGACGGCGTCGGGCAGGTCGTGACCGCGCGCGCCTGCGGCGAGGCCGTACGCCGGGCCACCGGCCACGGCGTCGGTGTGGTGGCGGTGCGCAACAGCAACCACTTCGGCACCGCCGCCTACTTCACCCGCATGATCGCCGCCGAGGGCTGCGTCGCGATCCTCACCACCAACGGCAGCCCCGCCATGGCGCCCTGGGGCGGCAAGGAGAAGAGCGTGGGCGCCAATCCCTGGTCCATCGCGGTCCCCGGCCGACGCGGCCCGGTCGTTCTCGACATCGCCAACACCACGGTCGCCCGCGGCAAGATCTACGCCGCCCTGGAACACGGCGAACCCATCCCGCGGGAGTGGGCCATGGACGCCGACGGAACGCCCACCACCGACCCGCGCACGGCCATCGAGGGGCTCCTCCTGCCCATGGCAGGCCACAAGGGCTACGGCATCTCCTTCATGATGGACGTGCTGTCCGGCGTGCTGACCGGCAGCTCCTACGCCACCGACGTCGCCGGCCCGTACGTGCCCGACCGGCGCAGTGGCTGCGGCCACCTCGTGTTCGCGCTTCGCGTGGACGCGCTGGCCGACCCCGAGGAATTCGGCCGGCGGCTCGACGACCTGATCGACCGCACCAAGGCGGTGCCACGCGCACCGGGCGTCGCGGAGATCTTCTATCCGGGCGAGATCGAGGACCGCAACGCCGAGGCCGCCCGGAGGACCGGGGTGACGCTCGCGGCCAAGACACTGCGGGACCTGGGCAGGTTGGCGGCCGAGCACGGCATCGAGGTCCCCGCCGAGGTGGCCGCGTGCTCGTCGTGATCGTCACCCTGCAGATCCGGCCCGGCAAACTGCAGGACTTCCTCGACGGCATCGCCGCCAACGCGCGCGCCACCCGCGACGAGCCTGGCTGCCTGCGCTTCGACGTCCAACGCAGCGCCGACGACCCGCACCGGTTCCTGCTGTACAAGATCTACCGGGACGAGGCCGCCTTCCACCAGGAGCACCGGTCCGCCCCGCACTATCCCTCGTGGAGAGCGGCGGCCGCCGAATGCGTCGAGGCGGGCGGGCACGTGAACACCTTCTGGCTGCCCGCCTTCCCCGAGGACCTGCCCGAAGCCGCCCTCGCCGCGGCGGCCCGGCCGACGCCCCCCGAGCACCTGGGCTCATGACCATGTCGACGACAGGAGCGGCCATGTCCGGCAGTCCCGAAACCCTGCGCGTGGGATCCCGCGAGGTGCGCATCCACCGCGTCTCCGGCCTCGCCCCGGCCCACTTGCCGTACAGCCTGCGCATCATGCTGGAGAACCTGCTGCGCCACCGGGCGCCCGCCGGACAGGTGCGGGCGCTGACCGGCTGGCAGCCGCGCGCCGAGCGCACCGCGGCCGTGGACCTGCACCCCGCCCGGGTGTTCCTGCACGACACCAACGGCGTGCCCGCGCTCGCCGACCTGGCCGCCATGCGCGACGCGATGGTCGCGCTCCGCGGCGACCCCGGCCGCGTCAACCCGGCCATCCCCGCCGAGCTGGTCGTCGACCACTCCATCATCGCCGACGTCTTCGGCCGCCCCGACGCCCTGGCCCGCAACGCCGACCTGGAGTACGAGCGCAACGCCGAACGCTACCGCTTCCTGCGCTGGGGTCAGGCGTCGCTGCGCGGATTCGCCGTGGTGCCGCCGGGCAAGGGCATCATGCACCAGATCAACCTCGAGTACCTCGCCCGCGTTGTCATGTGCCACGACGGTACGGCGTACCCGGACCTGTGTCTGGGCACCGACTCGCACACCACCATGGTCAACGGGCTCGGCACGCTCGGCTGGGGCATCGGCGGCATCGAGGCCGAGGCCGCCATGCTCGGCCAACCCGTGACCATCCTCGTACCCGACGTGGTGGGAGTCCGCCTGCACGGCGAGCTGCCGGTCGCCGCCACGGCCACCGACCTCGTCCTGACCCTCACCGAACGACTGCGCCACCACGGCGTGGTCGGCAAGATCGTCGAGTTTCACGGGCCCGGCGTCACCGCGCTGCCGGTCACCGACCGGGCGACGATCTCCAACATGAGCCCGGAGTTCGGTTCCACCGCCGCGCTCTTCCCCATCGACGCCGAGACCATCCGCTACCTGCGCTTCACCGGCCGCTCCGCCGACCACGCCGACCTGGTCGAGTCCTACGCCAAGGCGCAGGGTCTGTGGCACGACCCCGGGGCGCCGCCTTCGTACACCGCCGACCTCGACCTCGACCTGGCCACCGTCGTGCCGTCCATCGCGGGCCCGCGCCGACCCCAGGACCGCATCCGGCTCGACGCCGCCAAGACCGCCTTCCGCGCCCCGGCACATCCGCTCGTACAGGCCCGGCTCGCGGACAGCGGCCAGGAGATCGGGCACGGCGCGGTCGCCATCGCCGCGATCACGTCCTGCACCAACACGTCCAACCCTTCGGTCATGGTCGCCGCCGGGCTGCTCGCCAAGAAGGCCGCCGAGCGCGGGCTGCGCACCAAGCCGTGGGTGAAGACCACGCTGTCGCCCGGCTCCCGTGTCGTCATGGACTACTACGGCGCGGCCGGCCTGACCCCGTACCTGGAGCGGCTCGGTTTCTCCCTGGCCGGGTTCGGCTGCATGACCTGCATCGGCGCCTCCGGCCCGCTCATCGACGAGGTGTCGCGGGCCGTGGCCGAGCACGATCTCGACGTCGCCGCGGTCCTGTCCGGCAACCGTAACTTCGAAGGCCGTATCCAGCCTGAGGTCCGCTCCAACTACCTGGCCTCACCCCCGCTCGTCGTCGCCTACGCCATCGCCGGCACCATGGACCTCGATCTCACCACCGAACCCCTGGGCACCGACCCCACCGGTGAGCCCGTCTACCTGAGCGACCTCTGGCCCACCCCCGACGAGGTGCGCGACGTCATCGACAAGGTGATCCGGCCGGACATGTTCACCCGCGCCTACGCCGACGTCCTCGACGGCGGCGACCGCTGGCGGCGCCTGGACGTCCCCGGCTCGGCCACCTACCCCTGGGACCCCGGCTCCACCTACGTCCGCCGCGCCCCGTACTTGGACGGCATGACAGCGCAGCCCTCACCCGTCAGCGACATCATCGACGCCCGCGTCCTGCTCAAGCTCGGTGACTTCATCACCACCGACCACATCTCACCGCCCGGAGCCATCCCGCCGGCCGGCCCGGCCGGCCGCTACCTCACCGATCTCGGCGTGCCCCGCCGCCAGCTCAACACCTACGCCTCCCGGCGCGGCAACCACGAAGTCATGATGCGCGGCACGTTCGCCAACGTCCGCCTGCGCAACCAGCTGCTCCCCGGCACAGAAGGCGGCCTCACCCCGAACTTCCTGGACGGCGGCACGACCACCACCGTGTACGAGGCGGCCCGCGCCTACCAGGAAGCCGCGACACCCGTCGTGGTGCTCGCCGGAGAGGGCTACGGCGCCGGCTCCTCCCGCGACTGGGCCGCCAAGGGCCCCGCGCTGCTCGGCGTGAAAGCCGTCATCGCCAAGTCGTTCGAGCGCATCCACCGCTCCAACCTGATCGGCATGGGCATCCTCCCGCTGCAGTTCCTGCCCGGCCAAGGCGCCGACGAGCTGGGCCTGACCGGCCGTGAGCAGATCACGATCACCGGCCTCGAACCGCTCAACGAGAGCCGCCGGCCGCGGACGCTGACCGTCACCGCCGGCGACTTCACCTTCCGGGCCGGCCTCCGGCTCGACACCGACCGCGAAGCGGACTACTACCGGCACGGCGGCATCATGCCCTACGTCCTGCGGAGTCTCCTGGTGTGAAGCGTCGTGGTGCTCAGCGGGTCCGGCGATCGGGGAGCATGTCGTCGTCGGGGATGGCCTCCGCCCGGCTCCGCTGCGCCGGCTGCGCGTCCGCCCAGCGCCGCAGGGTGTCCGTCGCCGCCGTCCGGTCGGCCTCCGACAGCCGGGAGATGTTGGCGCCGTGGTTGGCGCCCGGTGCGACATACAGGTAGGAGTCATGCCTGCTCGGCGTGAAGCGCTCGGCGCTCCACGGATCGTTCTCGCCGTAGATGAACAGGATCCGCTCCGACCGGGCGCGCACCCAGCGGTCCACGTCCAGCATCGGCTGCGGATCGTGCCGGGAGCGCAGCTCGGCGGGGATCACCGAGTTGGGCTGGTAGAGGCCGCGGTGGCGCACCAGCCCGCGCAGGTGCCGGAACTCCAGATCGGGCCAGCCGAGCTGGGTGGCAGCCTGGTAGTAGTACGGCGTGTAGTAGTCCAAGCCCTGGTCGGTGTAGAAGCCGAAGAAGGCGACACCGTCGATCCAGGAGTAGAGCTCCTCGTCCGTGGCGGTCACGGGCGGTACGGCCGCGCAGTCCGCCTCGGCGGCGTACTGCCAGAACGCCCACACCGTGTCGAGGATCGTCATCTCGAACGACCGGTCCACGCTGCCGAGTGTCCTGGTGAAGGTGTAGCCGTTACGCGTGGCGTCCGCCTCCAGCAGCGCCACCATCCGGTCCCGCCGCTTGAGCGCCTCCCGCTGCACGCCGGCCAGCGCGGCCCGGCAGGACTCGGAGCCGACCTGGGCGAAGAACCTGTCGTAGGTGTGATCCAGGTGATTCAGCCGGTCGTTCGGCGCGACGTAGGCGACCACGCCGTCCACGTCGTCGGGGTAGAAGCGCCGGTGGTAGATGGACGTCATGCCGCCCTTGCTCGCGCCCGTCTGCAGCCATCTGCCCGAATAGACGGTCTTGAGCGCTTGAACGATCCGGTGCTCGTCCGTCGCCTCCTGCCAGATGGTCAGGTCGTCCCAGTCGGCCGGCGCCGGGCGCGAGGAGCGGAAGAAGCGGTGCTCGACGGAGACCTGGTTGCCGTCCAGCAACTGGGTCGGTTCCGTACGCGAGGCCGTGGGGTTGACGGGCAGGCCGTAGCCGCCGGTGTAGAGGACGACAGGGGCGTCGGCCGACCGGTGCAGCAAGGTGAGCCGCTGCTCGAACGTCGCCCCGCGCGGACGCCGGTGATCGACCGGCTGGGTGAAGGTCAGGACGAAGAACCGGTGACCCGCCGGCTGCGACTCCGACACCACCGTGAGCCCCGGGATGGCGGTGAGCCTGTCGAGCAGGTCGTCCTGCGCCGCCACGGACGCTGGGCCGACCGACGTGGCGAGGGCTGCGGCGGTGGCCGGCGGAGCGTGCGGACTGAGGGCCGTCACGACGGCCATCGATGCCGCCAGCACGGCCAGGCGCGGGGATCGCACGATCGCGTCTCCTTCGGGGGGACCTGTATCGCATGACGGTATACCGATCAAGGGCCGCCGAACAGTGCCCCGTCCTCCGCGCCGGGACGCTGTCAGCCGGCGCTGGTGATGACCGCGAAGCGGGCGCCGTGCGGGTCGGTGAGGAAGGCCATCCGGCCCACGTCCTCGACGTCCATCGCCGGTGCCCGCACCGAGCCGCCGAGCTCCTGGCACCTGGACACCGTGGCGTCGCAGTCGGGCACCTCGAAGTAGATCAGCCAGTGGGGGGAGTCGCCGGGCTGCACCTCGGCCAGGCCCGCCATCGAGGTCTCCTCCTGGTCGCCTTCGGCCGGTGACACCACGGGATAGGTGAAATCACCCATGGACAGCTCCGCGATCCGCCAGCCGAAGACCGACCGGTAGAAGCCCTGGACGGCGGCGGGGTCGGGGACGTAGAGCTCGGCCCAGGCCAGCGAGCCGGGATCGGTGACCAGGTCGAGGCCGCGATTGGCGCCGGACTGCCAGACGGCGAACTGGGCGCCCGCCGGGTCGGTGAACTGGGCCAGGTGGCCCTGCCCCTCGATCTCCATCGGCCGGACGCGCACGGTGCCGCCCGCGCGCTCGACGGCCTCGGTGGTGGCCGCGCAGTCGGGCGAGGAGAAGTAGAGCATCCACGCCGGGGTGGCACCCTCCTCGGTGATCGCGCCGATCGCGGCGACCGTCCTGCCGTCGACCTTGCACAGGCCGTAGTCGCCGCCGAAGGAGTCGAACCGCCAGCCGAACAGGCCGGTGTAGAACCTCGCCGAAGCCTCCAGGTCGGGGCTGCCGAGGTCGATCCAGCACGGGGTGCCGGGCTGATACTGCGTGGTGAGCATGGGACGCTCCTTCGTCATGAACCGCTGCGGACCCATTGACTCCGAGCCTCGCACGTCCCGCTGACAGAATCGGCGCGACACGCTCAGTCGAATATATGTTTGAACGATCACGTACACTCGAAGCCATGAGAGCTGTATTCCAAGCGTCTCTGCTGGGCGTGGACGAGGAGCTCGGCTTCGGGGAGCTCGGTTCGGCGGTCCGCAGGACGTCGCTGGAGCGGGGCGCGTGGCTCGATGTCCGCCCTGGCTGGGTCTCCGGGGCCGACACGCTGTTCGAGCGGCTGGCCGAGACGGTGCCCTGGCGGGCGGAGCGGCGCAAGATGTACGACAAGGTCGTGGACGTGCCGAGGCTGCTGAAGTTCTACGACGAGGACGAGCCTCTGCCCGATCCGATGCTGGACGACGCCCTGCGCGCGCTCAACGACCACTACGCCGCCGAGCTCGGCGAGCCGTTCCGCACCGCAGGCCTGTGCTTCTACCGCGACGGCCGCGACAGCGTGGCCTGGCACGGCGACACCATCGGGCGGGGCGGCAGCGAGGACACCATGGTGGCGATCATCTCGGTCGGCAGCCCGCGTCCGCTGCTGCTACGGCCACGCGGCGGCGGCCCGTCGATCCGCCACGACCTGGGCCACGGCGATCTGATCGTCATGGGGGGCAGCTGCCAGCGCACCTGGGAGCACGCGATCCCCAAGACGGCCCGCCCGACCGGCCCGCGCATCAGCGTCCAGTTCCGCCCCCGGGGCGTGCGCTAGGCCCGGTCCCCGCACCGGCCGCCCTGGCTGATCCAGCACCCGCCGCAAGCGGCGCGGCTCGGGGTCGGTGACGTGCGGCGAACGGGCTGGGCGCTCAGCGGCGGTCGAAGGTGAGGCGGGCCACCCGCCCCTGCTCGCCGGAGGCCCAGCACGACAGGTCCCGCGTGCACGACACCGTGTCGAACGAGCCGGTGTCGAAGGTCCGCCACGTCCGCCCGCCCGTGTGCGTGACGTCGCTGCCCGCCGGCCCCACGGCGATGGCCGCGAACGGCGAGTAGGGCAGCCAGGTCACCCCGGACCTGTAGGCCGGAGGCGGCGTGGCCGAGGTCCTCCAGGTGGCGCCGCCGTCCCTGGACAGCGCCGCCGCGCTGGGCGATGCCTGGTCGGGCCGGTAGTCGCCGCCCACCGCGACACCGTGCCGCGCGTCGCGGAAGGCCACCGCGAAGACCCCGCGCGCCGGGTCGCCGGCCGGGATCGGCGTGTCCGCCACCGTCCAGGTGCGTCCCCGGTCACCCGAGTGGAACACCCGCGAGCGCCCGGCCCCGCCACTGGCCAGCCAGACGTCCCGCCCGCCGGAGGTGACCAGGCACTGCCCGCTCGCCGCGAACCCGGCCTCACCGGGCAACGCCTCGGGCATGCCGTCGGCGGGCAGCACCCGCCAGCTCCGCCCGCCGTCCTCGGTGGCGAGAATCCTGAACCTGCCGTCCACCGGGTCGCTCATCGCCAGCCCGTGCCGCCGGTCGAAGAACGCCATGCAGTCGTAGAAGGCCCTCGGCTCGTCGTTGGTGAAGGTCTCGGTCCAGGTACGGCCGCCGTCCTCGGTCCGGTAGACACGCGAGTCGGCGCCCTCGCCGATGGACAGCACCACGGCCCGGCGCGAGTCGAACGCCTCCACGTCACGGAACTGCAGGGCGGCGGCACCGGGCGGGGACACGTTGCGCCAGGTCCGGCCGCCGTCCACGGTACGCAGCACGGTGCCCTCCGACCCCGAGGCCCACACCACGTCCCGACTGACCGGCGACAGCCCTCGCAGCCGCGCGGTCACCCCGGTCTCCGTCAGCTCCCACCCCAGAGCCGGCGTGGTGACCGCCTGAGCGGTCAACGGGGTGGCGGCCACCAGACAGGCCACTGACAGCACGCTCAACGCGAACCGAAGTCTCATGTCAGGCAAACTAACCCAAAGGATCACCACCGTCCACGCCTTGGATATTGCGCTAGTGATCCTGTGGCGGGATCCGGGTCCAGGCCGGTGGTGGTTCGCAGGCTTCGAGCCAGGCGGTGGGAGGAGTGAGCCGGGCGCCGAGGATGCCGCAGACGATCGCGCAGGTGGTGTCCACGTCGCCCCCGGCGCCGGCCGTGGTCCAGAAGGCGCGCTCGAAGTCGTCCAGGTGGCGGGCGGCGGCCCACAGGGCGAACGGAACGGTGTCGTGCGCGGTGACGTTGCGGCCGTTGCCCAGCATGCGGGCGGCCAGCAGTGGATCGCTGATCGTCAGGAGCCGGCGAGCCTCGGCGATCCCGTCGCGGACGAGGCCCGGGGGAGTGAGGTCCAGGACCGCGTCCAGGAAGCCGCCGCGCGAAAGGGCGGCCTGCGAGGCGGTCAGAGAGGCGGCGACGGCTACGGCGACCGCTCCGGCGACCGCCTCCGGGTGGGTGTGGGTGACCAGCGCGGACCGCTCCGCCTGCCGTACGGTCTCCGTCAGGTCCCCGGCGAACCAGGCGCCGAGCGGCGCGACCCGCATGGCGGCACCGTTGCCCCAGGAGCCCTTGCCGTCGAAGACCTCGGCCGCGAGTGCGCGCCAGTCGCCGCCCTCCCGCACCAGTCGCAGCATGCGGCCGGTGGAGGGGCCGTAGCCGCGATCGAAGTCATGGTGCCCGGCGAAGGCGGCGGCGAGATTGTCCTGGTCGATCGTGCCGTGGTCGGCCAGGACGTGGTAGACGGAGCAGGCCATCTCGGTGTCGTCGGTCCACTGCCAGGGCGCGGGCGGCAGGGTGCGGGCGTCGAGATGCGGGCGGTTGGCCGGGACGAAGAACTGGGAGCCGAGAGCGTCACCGACGGCCAGGCCGTACAGCGAGCGTACTGCGGGATCGGAAGGCATCGGCGCCCATTATGCACCTCGATGATCTCTTGGTGCTCGCCCTCGCTACCGCCGCCCGCCGAACGCCCAGTCGTGGACCTCGATGCCGGCGTACCGGTCCGGGGTCAGGACGGCGCGTGCCGCATCAGGGTCCGGCGCTCGGACCAGCAGCGCCGTACCGAGCCAGGCGGTGCCGTCGTCGGACAGCAGCGGCCCGTACGCGATCAGGTCGTCCTGGTCGGGCGGCGGGACAAGGTCGGCGGGCTGCCCGGAGCCGAGGCCCAGCACCAGATAGCGGTTGCCGTCCTCCCGGCCGCCGGGGAAGTCCCACATGGTGCGCCCCAGCACGTTGCGCCATCGGCGCAGCATCACGTCCCGGTACACGCCGGCCTGGTAGGTGGGCTCGTCGAAGGCGAACGCGCGCGCGGCGGCGGGATCCGGCAGGTCGACGATGTGCACGCTGCCGGTGGCCGTGTCGCCGCCGCGGTCGAAGGTGGGGCCACGGGCGATCAGCTCCGCGGCGTAGCGGTCCATGTAGGACCAGTGCTCTTCCCGCAACTTGTCGCGCAGCGCCATGGAATCAGGACGATCGCGGTGGTAACAGAAAAACTCCATGCCGCCGATTTCTACCCTGGAGCGCGGCGACCGATCTTCGCGTCACCTGCGGAGCTCTTTGATCTGGTGGACGATACTGGGATTGAACCAGTGACCTCTTCCGTGTCAGGGAAGCGCTCTCCCGCTGAGCTAATCGTCCTTGGAGGTGGAGACGGGATTTGAACCCGTGTGGACGGCTTTGCAGGCCGCTGCCTCGCCTCTCGGCCACTCCACCAAGTGACTTACTTAGAGCGGAAGACGGGATTCGAACCCGCGACCCTCACCTTGGCAAGGTGATGCTCTACCACTGAGCCACTTCCGCGTTGCCCATTAACTCTAGCGGGTTTTGCGACCGGATGCTCACTTGAGGCGGCGGGCGACGCTTCGCTCGGTGGCGGGCAGGCTGAGGAAGATCTCCAGGATGCGGGTGAGCCGGTGCACCTCGATGCGGTGGAAGGCGGGACCTTCGGTGCGGGCCAGCAGGAGGGTGAGGGCGAGCGGCGGCAGCGGGGCGTGGATGATGTGCAGGCCGCCTTCGAGCGTGCGGGCCGTCGGCCGGGCCGGGACCGGCTCCGGCAGCGCCACCTGCTCCGGGGCCCGCCAGCTCGCGTAGACGACGCCGCGCTCGGCCGCCGTGGCCGCCCAGTCGGCGCTGAACAGCACCGGCAGCGAGTCGACGAGCGTGTTCAGCGCCCGGTCGCCCGCGGTGGTGATGTATTTGAGTATCTCCAGCTCGGGATAGGTGCCGGGGGCCTCGCGGGTGCTCCAGACGCCTTCGACCGTCACCTCGGGCACGCTTTCCAGGCCGTCGCGCAGCGCCTGCTTGGAGACCTCGTCAGGGCAGTGGACCGTCAGGTCGTCCATCGCCCGGCCGGCGCCTCGTTCGAGGACCGTGACCTGGGTGATGTCGGTGCCCGCGGCGCCGAGAACCCTGGTGATCCGGGCGAGAGAGCCGGGTTTGTCGGGCAGCGTGATGCGCACGCGAAGAAGCATCCATCCCTCCCCGAGCGAGATGCCGGTTCACACACTATCCGGCGAATACCGCTCGCGGCTCGACCTGCGCTACAACTGACGGGGTGAAGATTGGGCCGATCGAGGTGTGGCCGCCCGTGGTGCTGGCGCCCATGGCGGGCATCACGAACGCGCCGTTCAGGGCGCTCTGCCGGGAGCAGGGCGCGGGGCTGTTCGTGTGCGAGATGATCACGACGCGGGCGCTGGTGGAGCGCAATCCGAGGACGCTGCGGATGGTCAGGTTCGCGGAGTCGGAGTCGCCCAGGAGCATCCAGCTGTACGGAGTGGATCCGGACACGGTGGGCCTCGCGGTCAAGATGATCGTCGAGGAGGACCTGGCCGACCACATCGACCTCAACTTCGGCTGCCCGGTGCCCAAGGTGACCAAGCGGGGCGGCGGCTCGGCGTTGCCGTACAAGCGCAATCTGCTGCGGCGGATCCTGCGGGCGGCCGTCACGAACGCGGGACCCCTGCCCGTGACGATGAAGATGCGCAAGGGCATCGACGAGGACCACCTCACCTACCTCGACGCGGGCCGCATCGCGGTCGAGGAGGGGATCGCGGCGATCGCCCTGCACGCCCGTACGGCGCGGCAGCATTACGGCGGGGTGGCCGACTGGGACGCGATCGCGCGGCTCAAGGAGGCGGTGCGGGACATCCCGGTGCTGGGCAACGGCGACATCTGGAGCGCCGACGACGCCCTGCGCATGGTGGCCGCCACGGGCTGCGACGGCGTCGTGGTGGGCCGGGGCTGCCTGGGAAGGCCGTGGCTGTTCAAGGACCTGGCCAACGCGTTCGACGGCAGCCCCGAGCGTGCCCGGCCGACGCTCGGCGAGGTGGCCGCGATGATGGCCAGGCACGCCGAAGGGCTCACCGACTGCTTCGACCTCGAGCGCTACGCGGTGACGGACTTCCGCAAGCACGTCGGGTGGTATCTCAAGGGGTTCACGGTCGGCTCCGAGCTGCGCCGCGCGCTGGGCACCGCCGACTCGCTCGACGGGCTGCGGGAGAGCCTGGCCCGGCTGGAGCACGACCAGCCGTGGCCGCCCCACACCGACACCCCGCGCGGCAAGTCCGGCGAGCGTGACAAGGTGCACCTGCCGGACGGCTGGCTGGACGACCAGTGGGACTGCGACGTCCCGCAGGACGCCGAGTCGGACCTCTCCGGCGGCTAGTGCGGGCCGGTGGCCTCCACGCCGCAGGGGCCGCCTCCGGTGGCGACCTCCAGGCGGACCGGGTCGCCGGACATGGTGAGCGTGCGGTAGTAGTCGGAGATGCGTTCGGCCGAGCGGCCGACGTAGTGGCAGATGAAGCTGCGCCGGAAGCGGTCGGCCGTGGTGTTCGGCTCCGAGCCGTGGACCAGGCTGCCGTTGAAGAAGAGCACGTCGCCCGGCTCCATGTCGACCGGCACCCGCTCCAGGCCGGGCGGAGGCGGGACGAAGTCCCTGGTGAAGGAGACGCCCGGATCGGCTTCCTCCGGGCAGAACAGGTCCATCCGGTGCGTGCCGGGCACCACCTCCAGGCCGCCGTTCGCCCGGTCCACCCGGTCCAGCGCCACCCACGCCGCCACGCAGGTCCCCGGCTCGACCCGCAGGTAGAAGTTGTCCTGGTGCAGCGCCTGCCCCCTGGCTCCCGGCGGCTTGAAGTAGAACATGCTCTGGGCTGCTAGCGGCTCCTCACCGAGCAGCTCTTCGAGCACCGCGCAGAACCGGGAGTCGAGCAGGTAGCGCAGGGCGAGATCGTTCACCTGGTGCGGGTGCATGATGCGCGGGTAGTCGCGCAGGATGTCGTACGGCCTGCCGGGCTCTTGCGGCTTGGGGGCGAAATGGCCGGGGATCGGGCCGCCGGCGTGCAGCGCCATGAACTCCTCGCGCAGCCCGGTCACCTCGTCGGGGGACAGCATCTGGGGGACGAGCACGTAACCCTGGTCCTGGAAGTCGTTGAGTCTCATGGCGTTCACGCTAGGCGGCGGGCACGTGCGAGGGTATGACGGTGACCGCTGAGGACATGTCCGTTCCTGCTGCCGAGCTGACCATCGTGGGCCACTACGACCAGCCTCCCGGCTACGCCACCCGCCGTGCGTCGGGGGCGCCGAGCTGGCTGCTCATGTGGACGCAGGCGGGGGCCGGGCACGTCGAGCAGTCGGGTGTGTCGTTCCTGGCGGGGGCCGGTGACCTCGTGGTCCTGGGGCCGGGGGCGGCGCACCACTACCGGGTCGCGCCGGGGGCCGGGCGGTGGCGGTTCTGGTGGGTGCACTTCCAGCCGCGCCCGTCGTGGCCGGGGTGGCTCGCTCCGCACGCCGCCGCTCCCGGCTGCCACCGGGTGGCGGGCGTCGCGCCCGCCCTGCACGACCGCATCGACCACGCCTTCGGACGAGCACTCCGCGACGCCCGCTGGCTGCCGCCCCCGGCGCTGGAGAACAGCCGGTCCGGGGCGCTGGAGAGCGGCCCGGCCACAGTGCCGGGATACGTGCCGGGCGACGTGCCGGGCGAGCCGCCGGTCACCGCCATCGCCGGGTCCGCGGCGGCGCGGGAGCTCGTGCTCGGGGCGGTGGAGGAGGTGCTGGTGCTGGCCACCGCGTCGGCCCGCCGCGGCGGGGAGGGCGGGGAGGGCGGGGACGCCCGGATCCGCCGCGCGCTCGCGCTCATCGCCGCCGAGCCGGGCGCGCCGCACTCGGTCGACTCCCTGTCACGAACGGTGGCGCTGTCGCCGTCGCGCTTCGCGCACCTGTTCACCGCCGAGACCGGCCGCACCCCGATGCGCGCCGTGCGCGAGGCCCGGATGCGGTACGCGGCCACCCTCCTGGAGGCGACCGACCTCGACATCGGCCAGGTGGCCTCCGCGTCCGGCTTCGTCAGCCCGTTCCACTTCAGCCGCGCGTTCCGTCAGGAGTACGGCCTGCCGCCCCGCGACTACCGAGCCCGCCACGCCATCGGCTGACGTCGTTCCGCCACGATTCATGTCATTCTCAACCATGGTCACGACTCTGCTGTTATCCGCTGCTCTCGCCGCCTCGGCCACCATCGGTATCCCCAACGGGTTCATGCTGTACGAGAAGGCGGCGGCCAAGAAGGACGACAACCCGGAGCACAGCTGGCGGGTGAGCGCCAAGAAGAGCGCCAAGCTCGTCCTCAACCCCTGCGACAGCGCCAAGCTCGGCCAGTCCGGGCGCACGGCGGCCAAGACCCTCGTCTACACCGCCGTGCCCGACTACTCCAAGTCCGAGCAGGTCATCCTCTACGCCTCCCGCTCGGCGGCCAAGAAGGCGCTGACGGACCTGCACAGGGCCGCACGGGCGTGCGGCACCTCCGGCTACCGCTACTCCGGCGGCGCCGTACGGCTCGGCGACGGGGCGCTGGCCGTCACCGGCCAGGCATACCAGGGCAAGAAGGTCGCCATCGGCGGTGAGCGCGGCCTCGTCACCCGCCGTGGCAACGCGCTGCTGATCTACACCGTGGGCGGCGAATGGAGCAAGCCGGCCAAGGCCGACTTCGAGCAGCAGACCAAGGACACCAGGCGGATGCTGGCGAAGATCTGCCGCATCGCCTCCTGCTGACCAGGCCCGTACGGCAAATGTCTCGATCTTGGGACACTGTCATGACGCTACGCCGAACTTTCCGGCGCGACACTTGAGGAACAAGCGTGTGCCGGGGCGCCCTTGCCAGTCCGTTCCGGCACACGCTGATCCATTCTCAGAGCCTGTTGAGCCCGACCACGTGGACGACCGCTCGGCCCTCCTCGTCGGAGGCGGCCAGGTCGATCTGCGCGTCGATGCCCCAGTCGCCGTCGCCCGCCGGGTCCTTGACCGTCTGGCGGACCTTCCACAGGCCGCTCTCCTCCTCGATGCGCAGCAGCGCGGGCCCCCGCGCGTCGGCGTCGGTGAGGATCTCCTCGTGCTCGTCGTAGTAGGCGTCCAGCGCGGCGCCCCAGTCGACGTCCGGCGCCAGCTCGGCCAGCTCCGCCTCCTTCTCCAGCGAGCAGAGCTCCACCAGCCGGAACATCGCGTTGCGCACCAGCACCCGGAACGCCCGCGCGTTGCCGGTGACCGGGCGGACCTTCGTCTCCAGTGCCTGGCGCTGCTCCAGCGCCTCGTCCGGGTTGGCCAGCTTCTCCCACTCGTCGATCAGGCTGGAGTCGACCTGGCGGACCAGCTCGCCGAGCCACTCGATCAGGTCGACCAGGTCCTCGGTCTTGAGATGCTCGGGAATGGTGCGCGACAGCGTGCGGTAGGCGTCGGCCAGGTAGCGCAGCACCGTGCCCTCGGACCTGGACAGCTCGTAGAACTGGATGTACTCCCCGAACGTCATCGCCCGCTCGTACATGTCGCGCACCACCGACTTGGGGCTGACCGTGTAGTCGCCCACCCACGGATGACCCTGCCGGTAGGTCTCGTACGCGCCGAGCAGCAGGCTCTCCAGCGGCATCGGGTACATGATCTCGGCGAGCGCCTCCATGCGCTCTTCGTACTCGATCCCGTCGGCCTTCATCTCCGCGACGGCCTCGCCCTTGGCCTTCTTGAGCTGCGCCGACAGGATCTGGCGCGGGTCGTCCAGGATGGACTCCACGATCGAGACCAGGTCCAGGGCGTAGCCGGGGGCGTCACGGTCGAGCAGGTCGAAGGCGGCCAGCGCGAACGTGGACAGCGCCTGGTTGAGCGCGAAGTCGTCCTGGAGGTCGATCGTCAGCCTGGCCCGCCGGCCCTGGTCGTCGGGCTCGGCGAGCTGCTCGACCACGCCGCCCGCCAGCAGCGACCGGTAGATGGCGATGGCCTGGCTGATGTGCCGCCGCTGCCACTTGCGGTCCTCGTGGTTGTCGGTCAGCAGGTGCTTCATCGCCTGGAAGCAGTCGCCCGGCCGGTTGATCACCGCCAGCAGCATGGCGTTGCTCACCTTGAACCGCGAGTTGAGCGGCTCGGGCTCGGCGCTCTGCAGCTTCTCGAAGGTCTCCTCGCTCCAGCCGACGAACCCCTCCGGCGGCTTCTTGCGGGCGTAGCCGCGCCGCCGCTTCGGGTCGTCGCCGATCTTGGCCAGGGCCTTGGCGTTCTCGACGTCGTGCTCGGGCGCCTGGCAGGCGACGTAACCGATGGTGTCGAACCCGGCGCGCCCGGCGCGGCCGGCGATCTGGTGGAACTCCCGGGCGCGCAGCCGCCGTACCTTGTTGCCGTCGTACTTCGACAGCGCCGTGAACAGCACGGTCCTGATCGGCACGTTGACGCCCACCCCGAGGGTGTCGGTGCCGCAGATGACCTTCAGCAGCCCGGCCTGCGCCAGCCGCTCCACCAGCCGCCGATATTTGGGCAGCATCCCGGCGTGGTGCACGCCGATGCCGTGGCGCACCAGCCGCGACAGCGCCCGGCCGAAACCGGTGGTGAACCGGAAATGGCCGATCATCGCGGAGATCGCCGCCTTCTCCGCCTTCGTCGCCATGTTGAGGCTCATCAGCGACTGCGCCCGCTCCATCGCCGCCGCCTGGGTGAAGTGCACCACGTAGACGGGCCCCTGGCCGGTGCTGAGCATCTCCTCCAGCGTCTCGTGCAGCGGGGTCATCCGGTAGGAGTAGACCAGCGGCACCGGCCGCTCGGCGTGCTTGACCACCACGGTCGGCCGCCCGGTGCGCCTGGTCAGGTCGCGCTCGAACATCGACACTTCGCCGAGCGTCGCCGACATCAGGATGAACTGCACATTGGGCAGCTCCAGCAGCGGCACCTGCCACGCCCAGCCGCGATCCGGCTCGGCGTAGAAGTGGAACTCGTCCATCACCACCTGGCCGATGTCGGCCGCCGCGCCGTCGCGCAGGGCCACGTTGGCGAGGATCTCCGCCGTGCAGCAGATGATCGGCGCGCCCGGGTTGACGCTGGCGTCGCCGGTCATCATGCCGACGTTCGCGGTGCCGAAGACCGCGCACAGGTCGAAGAACTTCTCCGACACCAGCGCCTTGATCGGAGCGCTGTAGAAGGTGCGGATGTCCCTGGTCAGCGCGGCGAAGTGGGCACCCTGGGCGACGAGGCTCTTGCCCGAGCCGGTGGGCGTGGCCAGGATCAGGTTGCTGCCGGACACCACCTCGATCAGCGCCTCCTCCTGCGCTGGATAGAGGGTGAGCCCCCGTTCGGAGTTCCAGGACACGAACGCGTCGAAGATGGCGTCGGGATCGGCATCGATGTCTTCGGGCAGGCGGTCAATGAGAAGGCTCACACACCTATCCTGCCGAAGTTCACAGCATGGTCGGACCGGTCTTACCGTCCGGAGTCGAGTCGGAGCGGAACGGTGTCCAGCCACGTGCCGCTCACAGCTGGGCGCGCGGGCCCGTCACCAGCAGCCCGCCGAGGATCGCCAGGATCGCCACGACCGGCGTGAGCCCCGGCGCGAACCCGGCCACCATCAGCGCCAGCAGGCCGCCCCCGACGAGCGCGGTCGCGGCCAGCGCGCTCGTCCAGGTGGCCTTCCCGTACGGCAACGTGGGCGGCTCCTCGAACCGGGCGAAGCCCTTCAGCAGCGGCCACATCGTCAGGCCGAGCAACGTCAGCCAGATCGGCCATCCGGCGAGCCAGAAGGCGCCGCCGGGTGCGGGTGTGTCCAGGCGCATCCCGACCACGACCACCCCGGTCACCACGAACAGGGCCGGCATGTGCCACAGGTACGCCGTCATCATCCGCGGCCCCGCCCAGGCCAGCGGGCGGCTGATGGGCAGGCGCAGGATCCACGGCCGCAGCAGCGCCGCCAGCCCGATCTGCCCGACGGAGACGGCCAGCATCGCCAGCGTGGGCGGCGCCATGTTGGACATCTCGGCCCCCGGCAGGCCGATCATGCTGCCCGGGTAGGGGCCGTACCCCACCAGCAGCGCGGCCGCCCCGAAACCGCCGGCCGCCATCAGCCACCGGGCGGGGGTGCCCCGGTCGAGCCGCCCGTCGGCGTACAGGAAACCGAGCTGGTGGACCGCCAGCCAGACGAACACGATGTTCAGGTATCCGAGCGCGTCGAACCCGGTCGAAAAGCGCACCACGTCCGTCAGCGCCGCGCCGGCCGCCAGCGCGGCCGGCACCCTGAGCCCGTGCCTGGCGTGCAGGCGCATCATGTACGGCGTGGCCGTGACGGCGATCAGATAGACGGCCAGGAACCACAGGAGCTGGCCGGTGAGCTTGGCGCCCACCTCCAGCGGCTGTGCCGGCACGCCGAACATGAGCAGCAGGTGCGGGAGCGGGATCCACACCGCCGCCAGCGGCAGCAGCGGCCACGCCAGCCGCCGCAGCCGGACGACGAGCCACTGCGGCCCGCCCTGCGCGGCAAGGCCGAAGCTGATCGCGTTGGCCGCGCCGCCCGCGAAGAACACCAGCGGCATCACCTGACTGAGCCAGGTGACCACCCACACGCCGGGAGTCGACAGCGCGTTCCCCGTGGTCAACCGGTCGCCGTCGAAGGAGAGCACCGGGATGGTCCAGTGCTGGAACACCACCGCCGCCATGCCGAGCACCCGCAGGACGTCGATGAAGGGATCCCGGACCCGAGCCGGCGCCGCGGTGCGCGGTGCTGCGGGTCGCTCCAGCAGGACGGCCATGGGGGCCTCGATTCGGTGGGGGAGTGGTGCACTCAAGGCTCCCGCCGGGACAGTCTCCGCACATTGACGAGAACCGCCGTCTTGCGGTCGCCTTCCCACCACCGGCCCCGGTAGGGCTGTCCTTACCCCTGGAGGCGGGCGCACCGGGTCGAAAAGGGGCGCAGGGGGATTTAGCGTGTGTGGCATGCGCTCCCTGATGAGGCGTGTCCTGCTGGACACCCGCTACACGCTGGTGGGGTTCCCCACGACCGTGATCACCTTCGCGCTCATGCTCGTCGGCCTGGCCGCCGGGGTGGGCACCGCGGTCGTGTGGATCGGCGTGCCCGTGCTCGCCGGCACCCTCATGGTCGCGCGCGGATTCGCGGACGCGGAGCGTGGATGGCTGTCGGACGTGCTCAAACGCCCTCCGGTACGGCCCCGCTACAAGCCGGCCCCGGTGGGCGCGGGACGCTTCCGCAAGCTGATCAACCCGCTCACCAGCGGGCAGTCGTGGCTCGACCTGCTGCACGGCATCGTGAACTTCCCGATCGCGCTCGTCGCGTTCGTGCTCACCGTGGTCTCCTGGGCGATCCCCTTCGCCGGGCTGACCTATCCGATCTACGGCGTCATCACCTCCCGCATCCCCGGCAACGTGGAGTTGCCCGAGCTGCTGGGCATGGGCACCGGCTACCTGATCAACCTGATCTTCTACGTCAGTCTGGGGCTGTTCTTCCTGTTCCTCATGCCGTTCACGGTGCGCGGCGCCGCGCTGCTGCGGGCCGGGCTCGGCCGGGTGCTGCTGACCGGCGTCGCCGAGCTGCACACCCGCATCGACGACCTGGCCGAAGGACGGGCCGCCGCCGTGTCGGCCGAGGCCAACGCGCTGCGCAAGCTGGAGCGCGACATCCACGACGGCCCCCAGCAGCGCCTGGTCTCGCTCGCCATGGAGCTGTCCAGGGCCCAGCGCCAGCTGAACAAGGACCCTGAGGCGGCGCAGGCCACCATCAGCTCCGCGATCACCGCCACCCGCGAGACGCTCGACGAGCTGCGCGCCCTGTCCCGCGGCATCGCCCCGCCCATCCTGTCCGACCGCGGCCTGGCCCCCGCGCTCGCCGCGCTCGCCGGGCGCTGCACGGTCCCGGTCGACTTGGAGGTGCAGACCAGCGAACGGTACGAGGCCGCGATCGAGAACGCCATCTACTTCGTCGTCGCCGAGACCCTGACGAACGTCGCCAAGCACAGTAAAGCCACGGTCTGCACCATCCAGCTCATCAGCACCGGTACCGCCCTCATGCTCACCATCGGGGATGATGGGGTCGGCGGCGCACACGTCGCCAAGGGACACGGTCTCGCCGGGCTGGCCGACCGGCTCCGCGCGGTCGACGGGGAGCTCATGGTGCGGTCGCCCGAAGGCGGGCCGACAGTGATCTTTGCGGAGGTTCCGTGCGTGTAGTCGTGGCCGATGACGCGGTACTGATCAGGGAGGGCCTGGTCAGGCTGCTCGAAGAGTTCGGCTGCGAGGTGGTCGCGACCGTCGGGGACGGCGACGGCCTCGTCGAGGCGGTCGCCGAGCACCGGCCCGACGTGTCGGTGGTGGACGTGCGGATGCCGCCGTCCTTCACCGACGAGGGGCTGCGGGCCGCCGTCGAGGCGCGGCGCAGGGTCGCCGGGGCGCCGGTGCTGATCCTGTCGCAGTACGTCGAGGTGTCCTATGCCGACGACCTGCTCGCCGACGCCAGAGGCGCGGTGGGCTACCTGCTCAAGGACCGCGTCGTCGACGTGGACGAGTTCATGGAGGGGCTGAGACGGGTCGCCTCCGGTGGGACCGTGTTCGATCCACAGGTGGTGTCACAGCTGATGGTGCGCAGACGCAGGGACGATCCTCTCGCCCAGCTGACGCCTCGCGAGCGCGAGGTGCTCGGCCTGATGGCGGAGGGCAAGTCCAATCCCGCCATCGGCAGGCAGCTCGTGATCAGCGACGGAGCCGTCGAGAAACACATCAGGAGCATCTTCAGCAAGCTCGGCCTCTACGCCGACGACAGTGACCAGCATCGCCGGGTGCTCGCCGTACTCGCCTATCTGCGCTCGTAACGGCCCTGACGTTCCGGGTGGGGCCGGGCTCGCGGATCCGTGCCGGCGACCGCCGGCCTACCCCGGTATACCGGAGTAGCTGGCGCGCCCGCGGTCGTACGGCCGGAGCCTGGCCCGCTCACAGGCGCAGGGTCCGCCTGTCAGCCCCTCCTCGGCCCGCTGTCCGGCCTGAAATCCCGGATGGGTCAACGGCCGGTCCGCGCGGCGCTGCGCTGCGCGCGGACCTGGCCGCCCGGCATCAACCGAGCGCTTCGACCAGCTTCTTGCGCTGCTGGGCGCCCAGGCCGCCGAGGCGGCGCTTCTCGTCGACGCCCGCCTCCTCCATCAGCGCGGTGGCCTTGGCCGGGCCGACGCCCTTGACGGCGCGCAGCGCCTGGGAGACCTTGATCTTCTTGGCGATGTCGTCATCGCGCTCCAGCAGCTGGGAGAAGCTCAGCTCGCCGGCCTTGACCTTGCCCAGCAGAGCCGTGCGGGCGGCGCGGGCCTCCGCGGCCTTCTCCAGCGCTGCCTTGCGCTGCTCTGGGGTGAGAGTGGGAAGTGCCATGTTCTGTCTCTCCTCGGGGAGTTAACGATCGGGGATTTCTGTTACCCGTAGTGCAGTGGCTAATCATGGCGGATACCAGCGGTTCTTGTTGCGGAAAGCGCCGCTCAACGTGTCCGCCAGACCGATGAGGCCGCTTCGGCGCACGCCACGTCCTGCTCCGCGGTGCCGCCGCTGACCCCCACGCCTCCGGCCACGCGCTCGGTCTCGCCGTAGTCCGCCCAGAGCGGGATCCCGCCGCCGACGCAGACGAAACGGTCATGCCAGGACAGGTCCCCGCCCGGTCCCTGGCCGGCCGCCGGCGCGAGTTCGGCCGTGGGCCTGCGGTGGGCCGCCGCGGCGCACGCCTTGCCCGGCGCCAGGGACGCTCCCGCGAAGCCCGCACCCTCCATACGCAGGAAAGACACCAGATGACCGCCCGAGTCGACCACGGCCACGGAGATCACCGCGCCCTCCCGGGCGGCCTGCCTCAGCGCCGCCTCGCACATGCGTAACGCGAGTTCGAGATCCACGCACGTCCCCCTGGCCTTCGGTGTTCCTCCGCTGCCCGACGCCTCATGCGTACAGCGCGTGCGTCACCTGCGCAAGATCGCCCCTGGGCCTGGGATCGGACCGCCGTGGGACGCGTACGGGATGGGGCCTTTCAGCCCTCGCGCGTGGTATCAATCACACTGTGCGCTCGGGCGTGTCGTGCCGAGGATTGTGCCGAGAGCCAGGTGGAGAGGCCCTCGGGGGTCAGGAAGGCGTCGAACACCGACTCCATGGCGCCCAGCAGAGGGCCGCGCCACGGCATGGCCGACGGGGCGATCAAGGGCGGGCGGTCGCGGCGGATGGTCATCAGGCCGTCCTCCACGGCTCGCAGGAGCACCGGCGCCACCCGGTCGTGCAGGTCCGCGGCCAGCCCGGACAGGACGACCACCTCCGGGTCGTGCGCGTTCACCAGCGCGGCGATCCCCCTCCCGAGCGCTCGCGCATTGGCCACGACCGCCTCCACAGCCGCTGCCTCGGCGAGGAGGTGGGCGGCCTGGGCGCGGCCTCTGCCGCCGCCGTAGGCGAGACCCATGTGGCGGAGCAGGGCGTTCGCACCCACTTCCATGCCCCAGCAGCCGCTCGCCCCGCACATGCACGGCGCGTCGCCGCCGGTGAGGGGCATGTGGCCGAACTCGGCGCCCATCCCACTCGCCCCGCCCAGCGGCTTACCGTCGACGACCAGGACACCGCCGAGGTCGAAGTCCACGTGGAGGTGCAGCCCCACCTCGACGCCGCGCAACAGCCCCCGGCGGGCCTCCGCGAGCGCGGCCAGCGCCGTGTCGTTGCCCACCCGGACGAATTCCGGCGATTCGCCCCCCACCCGGACGGTTGCCACCCGGACGGCTCCTGGGCGTTCGACGGCGAGCAGGGCGGGGACGTCCACCGAGCGCCAGCGCAGGTGGGCGATGTCCACCAGGCCGCCCTCGCGAACCGGCCCGGCCACCGCCAGGCCGACGCCGACCACGCGGCTGCCGCAGCGTGCCAGGTGGTCGCGGATCGCCCCGCCCAGCGGCAGGAACACGCCCTCCGGCGTGCCGTCGTGCTCCTGGACGGAGAGCACGGTGATCCGCCCGCCGAGCTCGCAGGCCGCCAGTTCCCAGGCGTCCTCGCGTACGTCGACGGCCAGCACGATCGGGCCGCGCGGATGCGGCCCCGGCACCAGCGTGGGCCGGCCCCGTACGTGCTCGGGCGCCGGGACCTCGTGCAGGAGCTCGTCCTCCACCAGGCCGCCGACCAGCACCGACGCGGTCCCTCTGGCGAGCTCCAGCTCGCGGGTGAGGCGCGACCTGGTCCAGGTCGCGCCGCAGTCGTGGACGGCGCGCAGCACCCGCACCCGGTTGTGCGCGCGCAGCTCGCCGCTGGTCCTTGCCCCGTTCGCAATCATGATATTTCTCATTATGCTCTAGCCGTGAGCAAAAAATGGGGCGATGCCCAACGTGCCCGACTTGGCGTGTTCATCTTCTTCTTCCTGTGCGGGTTGGTCATGGGCCTGTGGGCGGCCGGGCTGCCCTCACTGAACGACCGGCTGGAGCTCGGCCCGGCCAGGCTGGGCACCGTCCTGCTCCTCATCTCCGGCGGCGCGCTGGTGTCCATGCTGGCGGCAGGGCCGCTGGTGGACAGGTGGTCCAGCCGGGCCGTCTGCTGGTTCGCGGGACCGTTCTCGGCGGTGGTCCTGCTCGGTCCCGCGCTCGCGCCGAACTATCCGGTGCTGACCGTGCTGGCCGTCGTCTTCGGGCTCGGGCTGGGCGTGACCGAGGTCGCCATGAACGCCCACTCCGTCGAGGTCGAACGCCGCTACGCCCGGCCGATCATCTCGGCCTTCCACGGCACGTGGAGCCTCGGCGGCGCGGCCGGCGGCGCGGTGACCGCGCTCGTCCTGCAGGCCGGGCTGGACGCCCAGACGCTGCTGGTGGTGGCGGCCGTGGTGGTGCCGTTCCTGTACCTGCCGGCGGCCCGGCTGCTGCTGCCGGACCCGCCCGAGCACGCCTCGGCGGACTCGCCCGCCGGTCAGGGCCGATCCGCGACCTCCCTGAGGTGGGGGCTGATCGCGTTGCTCGGCGGGGCCGCGTTCGCCGGTCACCTGGCCGAGGGCGCCGCCATCGACTGGGCCGCGCTGCACGCCCGCTGGGTGCTCGACACCGACCCGGCGCTCGCGCCGCTGGCCTACACGGTGTTCGCGGTCGCCATGACCACCATCCGGCTGCTCGGCGACCCCATCCGGGCCAGGCTCGGCTCGGTGCGCACGATCCAGTTGGCGGGCCTGCTGGCGACCTGCGGGTACGTTCTCGTCCTGGCCGCGCCGGCGACGGGCTCCCTGGCCGTGGTGTGCGCCTGGACCGGCTGGGCGCTGGCGGGGATCGGCCTCGCCACCGTGGTGCCGGTCATCTTCAGCGCCGTCGGCGCCGCGGGCGGCCGGGTCGGGCGCGCGCTGGCGCTGGTGACCGCGTTCGGCTACAGCGGCCTGCTGGTCGGGCCCGCCGTGCTGGGGTACGTCGCGGAGGCGTCGTCGCTGCCCATCGCCCTGATCGTGCCCGCCGTGCTGGCCGCGGTCGTGGCCTTCACCGGCGCTCCCGCCATCCGCGCCCTGGCCCGTGTCGCCACCCCGCTGGAACCCGCGACGGCAGCGGCCCGCGACTGAAGCGGGGGCGCGGGGCCGGATCCCGGCCCGAATTCCGGGTCGGGACCTCCCCGCGGGCCCGTTGACCTGGTGTTATGTGATCGTGACTTGACCCTGACGTGGTGCTCAATGTTTCATGTCCCAAAACACCGTAAACGTTTACAGAGCCTGATCTGAAATCGTTTACGTTCCTGGAAGGACTGCCTTGGCCGACGGACCCACGATCACCACGATCGCCGAGCGCGCCGGCGTCTCCATCGCCTCGGTCTCCCGGGTGCTGAACGGCCTGCCCACCAGGCAGGAGACCGTGCGCAAGGTGATGGCCGCCGCCGAGGAGCTCGGGTATGTGCGCAATGCCGTCGCCCGCTCCCTCAAGTCGCGGCGCACCCATCAGGTCGCCTTCGCCATGGCCGACGTCGGAAACCCGGCCTACCTGGCCATGTTGCGCCAGATCCAGCCCGTGCTCAAGGCCGCCGGCTACAGAATCGTGCTGCACTCCACCGACGCCGTCGTCGCCGACGAGATCGACGTGCTGCACAGCCTCGGCGAGCGCTACGTGGACGGCCTGATCATGAGCCCGCTGCGGGTCACCGGCCAGCACCTGCAGATGCTGGCCACCGCCAGAGCGCCTGTGGTGATCATCGGCTCGGTGCCCGAGGGGACACGCGTCGACAACGTGCGCGCCGACTCCCGTACCGGCGTCAAGCTCGCGATCGACCACCTGCACGCCCTCGGCCGCCGCAGGATCGGGATGGTCAACGGCCCGCCCGACACCGTCCCTGGCGCCGCGCGCGGAGCCGCCTACATCGAGGCGCTCGAAGCCTGCGGACTGCCCTACGACGAGAGTCTCGTCCAGATCGGCGACTTCTACCGCGCCGAAGGTGGCCGGGCCGTGGCCGCGCTGCTCGACCGGGTGCCCGACCTCGACGCCCTGATGTGCGCCAACGACCTGATCGCGCTCGGCGCCCTGGATGTGCTGCGCGCGGCGGGCAGGCGGGTGCCGCAGGACGTGGCCGTGGTCGGCATGGACGACACCGACCTGGCGGCGGCCTCCTGGCCGTCGCTCACCAGCGTCTCGCTGGGCTCCGCCGAGCGCGGCAAGGCCGCCGCCGAGTTGCTCCTCGACCGCCTGCAGAACGGCGAGCGCGAGCCCCGCCTGGTGACCGTGCCGCCGCGCCTCGTGGTGCGCGCCTCCACGACCGGCGAGGAGGGCGGGACGTGACGGCCACGGCGACCAAGCCGGCGCCGCCCACGCCGCCCGCTCGACGCGCGCGCGGCGCGGGCGGCGCCGGGCGCAACCGCGAGATGTGGGTGCTCATGCTGCCCGCGCTCGTGCCCGTGCTGCTGTTCAGCGTGGGCCCGCTGCTGTACGGGATCGGGCTGGCGTTCACCGACGCCGAGTCCGGCAAGAACCACGTCACCAGCTTCGTCGGCCTGGAGAACTTCGGCGACCTGCTCGCCGATGACACCTTCTGGGCGTCCATGCGGGTCGGCCTGATCTGGGCCGTGACGGTGACCGTGCTGCAGTTCCTCGCCTCGCTCGGACTGGCGCTGCTGCTGAACCAGAAGCTCTGGCTCAGGGGGGTCGCCCGGGTGCTGACCGTGGTGCCGTGGGCGATGCCGCCCGTGGTCATCGGCCTGATGTGGCGGCTGGTCTACCACCCGGACGCCGGCATCGTGAACAGCACCCTCGGCACCGACATCAACTGGCTCGCCGACTTCACCTGGGCGCTGCCCGCCGTCATCGTCATGGGCGTGTGGAGCGGCATGCCGCAGACCACGATCGTGCTGCTGGCCGGCCTGCAGACCATCCCCAAGGAGCTGTACGAGGCGGGCGAGATGGACGGGGCGGGCACCTGGCGCCGGTTCTGGAGCATCACGCTGCCGCAGCTGCGCCCCATCATCGTCACCATCACCTCGCTCGACTTCGTCTGGAACGTCAACCAGTTCAGCCTGGTCTACGTGCTCACGCAGGGCGGTCCCGGCGGCCAGACCAGGCTGCCGATGCTGTTCGCCTACGAGGAGGCGTTCCGGTACGGCTTCTTCGGCTACGCCGCCGCCCTCGGCGTCAGCATCGTGATCGTCGTGCTCGCCCTGCTCGGCGTCTATCTGTGGCGGCAACTGAGGGAGGCGTCATGAGAAAGATCCCCCAGTACGTCGCGCTGCTGGCGTACATGGTGTTCCTGGCCTTCCCGCTGGTGTGGCTGCTGTCCACGTCGCTGAAGACGCCGCAGGAGATGGCAAGTCTCGATCCGGCCTGGATCCCGGCCGAGCCCACGCTGACCAACTTCGCGGACGCGTTCGGCGAGCAGGACCTGGTCGGCGCGGGCGCGCGGAGCCTGGTGGTGGCGCTGGCGAGCGCGCTGCTGACGGTCACCGTGGCGCTGCCGGCCTCCTACGCCCTGGCCCGCTACCGGGGCACGCTCAAGCAGGTCGCGCTCGGCTGGGTGCTGGTCAGCCAGGTGTTCCCGTTCATCCTGATCATCATCCCGCTCTTCATGGTGCTGCGGCAGCTCGACCTGACCAACACGCTGGTCGGCCTCGTGGTCGTGCATGTGACGTTCACGCTGCCGTTCGCGTTGTGGATGCTCCAGGGGTACGTGCGGTCGGTGCCGCGCGAGCTGGAGGAGGCGGCGGCGGTGGACGGCGCCGGCCGTCTCCGAGCGGTCATCAGCGTCGTGGCGCCGCTGCTCGCGCCCGGCGTGGTGGCGACGCTGCTGTTCTCGTTCATCTCGTCCTGGAACGAGTTCCTGTTCGCACTGGTGGTCCTCAAGGATCCCGACGTGATGACGCTCCCGCTGACGCTGGTGAGGTTCACCGGCCCCGAGGGGGTGTCCAGGCTCGGCCCGCTGGCCGCGGCGTCGCTGATGGCGACGATCCCGAGCCTGATCTTTTTCGCAATCATCCAGCGACGGCTGAGGTCTGGCCTGATGGCCGGCGCTGTGAAGGGCTAGGAGGCTCTCATGCGTATCACATCCGCGTTGGCGGCGGCGGCTGTCGTCGCCCTGGCCGCCGGTTGCGGCGGCGGCGGGGACGGCGGGTCCTCCTCCGCCCCTGACCAGCCCGTCAAGCTCGACTTCCTCAGCCTCGCCTGGCAGAAGGAATCGGTCGCGGCCAACAAGCAACTCGTCGACGAGTGGAACAAGGCCAATCCGAACATCCAGGTCACCTACGTCCAGGGCAGCTGGGACAACGTCAACGACCAGCTCGTCACCTCCTTCGAGGGCGGCGACGCGCCCGACGTCATCCACGACGACTCCCCGGCGCTGTCCGGCTTCGCCACCAAGGGCTACCTGCTGGAGCTGAACGACAAGCTGCCGGCCGAGCTCAAGAGCGACATCCCGCAGAGCTCCTGGGACACCGTCACCTTCGACGACGGCAAGGGGAACCAGGGCGTGTACGGCGTGCCGTTCCTGCAGGAGTCGCAGGTCATCATCGCCAACAAGAAGCTGCTGGACGCCGCCAAGGTGCGCATGCCCACCCCGGCGGAGCCGTGGACGTGGGACGAGTTCGCCACGATCAGCAAGAAGCTCACCAAGGGCGACACCTACGGCGTGGCCTGGCCGATGAAGTCGCCGGTCAACAAGACGCTGAACCTCGCGCTGAACTTCGGCGGCACGTTCTTCCAGACCGGCGCCGACGGCAAGACCACGGTCAAGGTCGGCCCCGAGGAGAAGGAGGTCCTGCAGCGCATCCACGACCAGCTCTACAAGGACAAGTCCGCCGACACCTCGGCGCTCGGCATGGGCACCGCGGACCCGCTGCCCGGCTTCTTCGCCGACAAGTACGCGATGCTGCCCGTCGGCGTCTACCTGCGCCAGCAGGTGGCCGAGCAGGCCCCCGACGACTTCGCGTGGGTGACGCTGCCGCCGCTCAAGGGCACCACCTCCGAGCAGGGCGCCGTCTCCCAGACGCTGTCGGTCGCCGCTGACAGCGAGCACCCGGACGAGGCGCTGAAGTTCATCTCCTTCTTCCTGAACGGCCCGAACCAGGCCAAGCTCGCCAAGGGTGACTGGCTGCTGCCGACCTCGCAGCAGGCCGCCGCCGACCCGGCGATCACCACCGAGGAGGACGGCTGGGACGTGGCCACCGCCTCCGCCAAGAACCTCGTCGTCGCGCCGTTCCTCAAGGTGAACGGGTTCGACGAGTGGAAGTCCAAGGTGGCGACGCCCGCGCTGCAGGAGTACTTCGCCAACAAGATCAGCATCGACGAGGTGGCCAAGAAGCTCGTCGAGGACGGCAACGAGGTGCTGGAGCGGTACCAGCGGTGACGTATACCGACAGTGCTCATCAGGACAGGGCGCGGGGGTGTCTGCTCGGCCTCGCGGCCGGCGACGCCCTCGGGGCGCCCGCTGAGAACCTCTCGCCGGAGCAGATCCGCAGCAGGTGGGGGCGGCTCACCGAGATCGAGGGCGGCGGCACGGACGACACCGAGTACGCCATCTTCGCCGCCTCCCTGCTGGTGGCGCACGGACATGGACTGACCTCGGAACTGGTGGCCGCCGCCTACCGGGAGCGGATCATCCCGCTGGTGAACGGGCCGATGCGCGGCGCCGGTTTCTCCGAACTTGGCACGATCCAGGCGCTGCGGCGAGGGCTGGAGCCGCCGCTGACCGGCCTGGTACACCAGCACGGCTGGTCCGACGGGCTGGCGATGCGGGCCGCGCCGTACGGGATCTTCTGCCCCGGCGATCCCGGCGAGGCGGCCCGGCTGGTGGAGGAGGACGGCCGGGTCACCCAGTCAGGGGAGGGCATACTCGGCGGCCGCGCTATCGCAGGGGCCGTGGCCGCCGCCATGGTGGACGCGCCACCGCCGGACGTGGTCGAGGCCGCGCTGGCGGTGGTGCCCGCCGACTCCTGGACTGCCCGAAATATCGTACGAATCCGCGACGTGATCGGCGACGCCGTCGGCGGCGGGGCCGTGGCTTCGGGGCTCGTCGAGGCGCTGCACGAGGCCGTCGTCGTCAGGCACTACCCCTGGACGGACCTGGCCCCCGAGGCCGTGGCGCTGGCGCTGGCCGCCTACCTGGCCGGTGGGGGCGAGGTGGAGGCGTCGGTGACGTTCGCGGTGAGCCTGGGCAGGGACGCCGACACCATCGGCGCCATCGCCGGAGCGATCGCCGGAGCCGGGCGGGGAGAGCGAGGCGTGCCCGAGCGCTGGGCCGCGCGCATCGGGCCGGTGACCGGCAAATGCCTGCCCACCGTCGCGGGACGACATGTGCTCGACGTCGCCGACGAGCTGGCGGCGGCCCTGGACGGGGCCCGCCGATGACGGGCCGGACAGTGGCGGGTCGATGATGGGACCGGATCGCGCCGGCGAACCGGCGGAAGGACTGTAGACATCATGTCGGGGGACAGGATCACGGGAGCCTTCGTCGGGCTCGCCGTGGGTGACGCCGCGGGCTGGCCCGCGAGCAGGCACAGAGCGGCGCTGCACGCGCCATGGAGCAGGCGGCTGCACCGCGAGCTGGACGGGTTCGCCGAGGAGCATCGGGTGACCACGCTGCCGGTGCCGTTCGCGCTCAACCAGCCGGTCGCGCCGCTGGCCGTCGGCCCGTCCGACGACGCCGAATGGCTGGCCTGGACGGTGCTCGGCATCGACCGCCCGAGGGCCGAGGCGTTCAGGAGCCTGGCGGGGCGGACGGACATCAGGGCGCGCGTCTCCGTGGCGACCGCCCTGGACAACCTGGCCGGCGGCCTCGAACCGCCCGCCAGTGGGCACGACAACCCGCACCACTTCGACGACGCCGCCGCCATCAGGGCCGTCGCCTTCGGCGCGCTCGGCAGGGATCCTGCCGAGGACGCCCAGGTGACCAACTCCGGCGACGGCGTGCTCGGCGCGCTGGCCGTCGCGGCGGCCGTGGCCGAGGCGGTGGCGACGGGCTCACCGGCCCGGATGGTCGGCGCGGCGCTGGCCGTACTGCCAGAAGACACCGCCATCGGGCACAACGCGCGGCTGGCGCTGAAGGTCGCCCGCGAGGCGGGCGACCCGTTCGGCGCGGTGCCCGCGCTCGACGCGGCCCTGCTCGACCACGTCTACAGCTACGGGGTGGGCGCCGCGCAGACGGTGCCCGTGGCGCTGGCGCTGGCCGAGGTGGCGCAGGGGTCGCTCACCCGGGCCGTACCCGCCGCCGCCTGCCTGGCCGCGCTGGCCGACTCCGCGCCCGCGCTCACCGGCGCGCTCACCGGCGCGTGCGGCGGGTACGGTGCCATCCCGGAGGGGTGGCGAACGGCGGCGGGCACACTCGCCGGCTGCTGTCTGCCCGAACTGGCAGGCTTGGATCTCATGGACCTGACGGAGGGACTTTCATGACGCCGCTTGAGGACAGGGCGATCGGCTGCGTGGCGGGGGCGGCGGTCGGTGACGCGCTGGGCGGCGCCACCGAGGGCTGGACCCCCGAACAGATCGTCGAACGCTACGCCGGGCAGGTGGAGGGCATCGTCCCGCCGTTCAACGAGGACTGGCGCAATGCCCGCCCCATCGCGCCGTACCACAAGGGCGACGGCCACATCACCGACGACACGTTGATGACGCACGCGCTGATCCGCGTCTACGAGAAGGCGGGCGGCCACCTCGACGCCTACTCCGTGGCCGAGCACCTGGTGCCCGAGCTGATGGGCAAGCGGCAGTGGATCCCCGAGCTGGAGGCCGAGGCGCTGCCGCTGCAGCGGATCTTCCTGGCGGAGAAGTGGATCGTCGCCCGCCTGCACTACGGGCACGTCGACCCCCGCGAGGCGGGTGTCGGCAACATCGTCAACTGCGGCGCGGCCATGTACGTCGCCCCGGTCGGCATCGTCAACGCCGCCGACCCCGACGCCGCCTACGCCGAGGCCATCGACCTGACCGGCGCCCACCAGTCCAGCTACGGCCGGGAGGCGGCGGGCGTGATGGCGGCGGCCGTGGCCGAGGCCATGCGGCCGGGCGCCACCGCCGACTCCGTGGTGGCGGCCTGCCTCCGGCTCGCCAGGGACGGCACCAGGGCGGCCATCGAGTCCGTCTGCGAGGCGGCCCGCGACCTGGGCCACTGGGACGGCTCGTTCGCCGCGCTGCGCGCCGCCGTGCGGCCCTACGACACGGTCGCCGACACCTATCGCGACCAGGGGCTCGGCGCCCGCCGCCCGAGTCGTACGCACAGCATCGAGGAGCTGCCGCTGGCGCTGGCCTTCCTGGTGATCGCCAAGGGGGACTTCCGTGACACCGTGCTGGGCGGCGTCAACTACGGCCGGGACGCCGATTCGATAGCCTCGATGGGTGGCGCCATCGCCGGCGCGCTCGGCGGCCTCGCCGCGGTGCCGGGGGAGTGGGTCGAGCAGGTGGGCACGGCCAGCCGCACCGACCTGCTCACGCCGGGCCGGACGATCGCCGCGGTGGCGCGCCGGGTGCACGCCGGCGACGTGGCCCGCCGCCGGGCGCACGAAGCCGCGTTCACCGACCTTCTGGAGACCTGAAGATGATCCGGCTCACCTGGGTGCAGCCTGAGGACCTGGTGGGGCACGAGCTCCGCCAGGCCGCCGAGGACGGCAGAGACGCCGGCCAGATCGCCGAGCGGTGGCACGCCGAGGGCGGCCACGACGCCCCGCCCCGCGCCGGGGCCTCCGAGCCCGGCGCGCAGAAGCTCCGGCCGCTGGCCGAGCGGCTCCTGGACGAGCTGGACGCGATCGACTCGCCGCTGGACGAGCCGACGGACCTGATCGCCGTCATCGCCGCCTGCCCCGGCTGGCCGCAGCCACGGCCCGGCCACGTCGCCTCCCGTGACCGCGTGCTGGGCGGCTGGCTCGGCCGCTCGGCCGGCTGCGTGCTGGGCAAGCCCGTCGAGAAGCTGCCGCGCGAAGGCATCAGGGAGCTCGCCGAGGCCACCGGCAACTGGCCGATCCGCGGCTGGTTCACCGCCGAGGGGCTGCCGGACGAGGTCGCCGAGCGCCGGCCGTGGAACCGCCGCAGCGCCGTCAACTCGCTGGCCGAGAACATCGACGGCATCCCCGAGGACGACGACCTCAACTACGCGCTGCTCGCCCTGTCCGTGCTGGAGCGGCACGGCCGCGGCTTCACCACCGACGACGTGGCGAAACTCTGGCTGGACGAACTGCCCGCCGGGCGCACGTTCACCGCCGAGCGGGTCGCCTACCGCAACCTGCTGGCCGGCGTCGAGCCGCCGGAGACGGCCACCTACCGCAACCCGTTCAGGGAGTGGATCGGCGCGCTGATCAGGGCGGACGTGTACGGATGGATCAACCCCGGCGATCCGGGCACCGCCGCCGAGTACGCCTGGCGTGACGCCCGGCTCACCCACACCGCCAACGGCGTCTACGGGGCGATGTTCGTCGCCGCCATGTGCGCCACCGCGATGGTCGCCACCTCCGTGGAGGAGGTGGTGGCGGCCGGACTGTCGGTGGTGCCGCCGCGCTCCCGCCTGCATGCGGCCGTACGGCAGGCGGCCGAGGACGCGGCCCGAGAGCCGGACTTCGAACGGGTCCTCGACCTGCTGCACGAACGCCATGGCGGCCTGCACTGGGTGCACACGATCAACAACGCGGCCCTGATCGCCGCCGCGCTGATCCACGGCCGCGGCGACTTCACCGCCTCCATCGCCGGCGCGGTCGCCGCCGGCTGGGACACCGACTCGGCCGGCGCGACGGTCGGCTCCGTCGTCGGGGCGCTGAACGGCGGCGTCCCCGGGCAGTGGACCATGCGCGACAGCCTCGCCAGCAGCCTGACCGGCTTCGACGGCATCGGGCTGGAGGAGCTGGCGCGCCGTACCCAGGAGATGATGCATCCGTGATCACGGTCTTCGGCAGCGCGAACATGGACCTGGTGGCCTACGTCTCCAAGGCTCCCCAGCGGGGGGAGACGGTCACCGGGCGCGAGTTCCGGACGATTCCCGGCGGCAAGGGCGCCAACCAGGCCATCGCCGCCGCCAGAGCCGGCGCCGCGGTGGCGTTCATCGGCGCGGTGGGCGAGGACGCCTTCGGCACCGAACTGCGCGACACCCTCGCCGCCGCCGGTGTGAACGTCAGCCTGCTGCGGCGGGTGCCGGGCTTGAGCGGCATCGCGCACATCGTGGTGGACGACACGGGCGCCAACTCGATCATCGTGGTCCCCGGCGCGAACGGCACGGTCGGCGGCCCCACGGGCAACGATCGCGCCCTGATCGCCGCGTCGCAGGCGCTGCTGCTGCAGCTCGAACTGCCGATGGAGGCGGTCATCGCCGCGGCCAGGGCGGCACGCGAGGCGGGCGTCCCCGTCATCCTCACCCCCGCCCCCGCGCAGCCCCTGCCGAACGGCCTGCTGGACGCGGTCACCCTGCTGATCCCCAATGAGCACGAGGCCGCAGCCATCACCGGCACGGCCTCCCCGGAGGCGGCCATGGACGCGCTGCTGCGGCGGGTCGACGAGGCCGTCATCACGCTGGGGTCGGAGGGGGCACTGTACGGGTCGAGCTCGGGGGAGCGGATCCGGGTGCCGGCGGTCAAGGTCCAGGCGGTGGACACCACGGCCGCCGGCGACACCTTCGCCGGGGCGTTCGCGGTCGCGCAATCCGAGGGCCGCGACGCCGAGGAGGCGCTGCGGTTCGCGTCCGCGGCGGCGGCGCTGTCGGTGCAGCGCGCGGGAGCCAGCACGTCGATGCCCACCCGTGTGGAGATCGAGGCGTCCCAGGCCTGACAGGACGAACGCCGTCAGGCGCCGAGCAGGTCGTGAATGCGCCAGCCGTCTTTGTCACCGGCCATGCGCATGGCCAGCTCCGCCCGGCTGGCCAGATCGAGCGGGGCGGCCCCAGCGACCGCATGACCGTGAGCGAGCCGGTCCAGAGCCGCGCCGACGAGAGGCCCGGCAGTCCGTACGGTCGCCGCAAGGGCGATCGAGCGGGTGGAGCCGCCGTGCAGGACGATGTTCCGCTGGCGGTACAGCCGGCGAAAGCTGCCCCGGAGGTAGTTGTTGACCCGGCGGAGAGTGATCGACGGCTCAGTGACCAACTCCTGCATCCGCTCGAAGGCCGCAGCGGTGGTGAGATCACCGGCGGGTCTCCCCGGCTTCGTGGCCAGCCACTGGACCAGCCGCTGCGCGCGCTGCCGGTTATTGCCCTCTATCGCGCCGAGGTCACGGTGGAGACGAGGGTCGGCCGAACGGATCTTGCGCTCGTAGCTCAGCGCGGTCAACTCGGCGCGCGGCCATCCGGCCGCCACCAGCGCGGCGGCTCGATCGGCGGATACGGTGCGTCCCTCGTCACGGTCGGCCTCGTCGGTGTCGCAGAAGAGCAGTGATTCCAAGGCGGCCCAGGCTCCGGCGACGGCGTTGCTGGGCGAGCTCTCCGTGAGCGGGGCGGCCAGCTCCAGCGCGTCGTCCATGCGCAGCCCATGCGTGCCGCTTTCGGGCAGGTCGTAGAGCACACCGACGCGCTCCAGGGACAGGACGGTGACAGCGGGGTCCCCGCGGCGGAAATCCTGAGGCTCAGGCAGGCCGGACAGGAAGATCTGTGGGTGTACGTCGACGACGGTCTTTCCACGCCGATAACGGACTCGATTCCGGATGCGGTCGAACCGTTCGGTGATCTCATGCAGAGCCGAGACGTGGTCGCGGGCACGGACGCGGAAGAGCAGGCCACCGCTGGCGCGAACGGATGTGACGTGAGGGAACTCAGCGGCCAGTCGATTGCTGACTTCCTCCTTCGACATCCAGTGAGAGGACTTGAGCGCGCTCTGGGCGGCGGGCAGCTTGTCCTGGAGGACGATCATTCCCTCGTACTCGCGGTCCCCGAGCGCTTCGAGCTCCATGAACAACTCGACCAGGTCGACGGCGGTCCCGGTGCGGCCGAGACGAGACTTGACCTGGCCGTACAGGAAGTCCTGATGGAATCCCTCATCGAGCAGGTGAGCGGCGATACACCGGGCGGAACGTTCCACATGGACAGGTCCACCGGTGATGAGATCGCGCCAGCGTCGCAGATATCCGTCAGCGGTCAGATCGGCGATGAGTGCCAGCGTACGCTGGCTCCGTGCGCCCGGCTTGAGGGGAGAAGAGCAGGCTTTGTGGACCTCGCGACGCAGGTCCCCGCCGCCGATGGCGCCATCGGTCTTGAGGCGTGGCAGAAGCGACTCGCGAGCGAACCAGGAAAGGGAGGCGGGAGACAGCACGTGCCGTCCCACCCAGTCGGCTGCCTCGACCGCCTCATACATCGACAGGACCGTTCCGACGTCCCATAGGCGCCGATGCCAAGGCTGCCAGGATTCGAGCAGTTCGCCTACCCGTGCGCGCACGAGGGCGTCGGTGTCGGACGGGCTGACGGTCGCCACGAAGTCTCTCCAGCCGGATGAAATGTTCGTATGATCGGTTGCGGTGAGGCGTAGAGGGAATTACCCTCAGTAGGACTTAGGCAGGGGAGCCGCCCGCAAGGGCCGCTCCCCACCGCCTTTTCTGGGCTGCTTGCAAGAGTCTTCCGGAGGAAGACGTCGAGAATCAGCGTTTCCGCTGAATCAGCTCTGGGCTGAGCTGGTACGACTCAGGCAGGTTGAGCGGACCGTTCGGTATCAGATGATGTCGAGCGGGCAGAGCCAGGGAATGAACGAAACACCCGAGGAGCAGCCGGCAGCGCCGAACGGCCTGGGCGGGGAGAGCGACGTGGTCGCTGAGCGGTCCGGCGCCACCACGGAGAAGGGCCGCCGTCCCATCCCCGCCGACCCGCCGGAGGCCACGGACGAGGCCGACACCGAGGAGACGGCCGACGAGGAGAACGAAGAGGGCGAGGTGCCCCACCCCGACGCCGGCCCGACGGCTTAGCCCATTTCCGCACGCGCCGCTGCCTCGGAGATCTCCTTGGCCATCGTCAAAGCGCTGGCGCACCTCCCAAGCTCCAACGCCGACGGTGAGATCCAGTGCAGGAGCGTCGGTTTGTTGTCCTTGCAGAGCAGTCCCTGCGCGGAAGTCTCGTCTCCTGTCAACGGCTGGCCCGCCCGGTGGGAGGCCACATCCCGCAGACGGTTCTGCGGTTTCGTGCCGTGCAAAGATCATCGTCGGTTCGCCCACCGATGTTCAGAGAGGCCATCACGTGGATGTTCGACGGCCTTCGGCCTACCCGAACCTGGGCCCGAACTGGCGGCGATGAGTGAGTTCTTCGACTTCGAGGACGAAGACTGGACCGGGAGAGACGACGGCTGGAGCTGGAAAGCAGGTTTCCTGACGGCCATCGAACTGGCCACGGCGGTGCGACTGGACCACCGGTGGCTGGACACGGAACACCCCTGTTCAACACTCTCGGACCCTGTTCCAGAGTGAAGCGCCTTACCTCCGAATCACCCCGGCGCCGTGTCGGCGGGCGATCGGGCCTGTACGACCTGTTGTCCGGGACGGGACGGCCTCCTCGAAGGCCGGTGGGACTCACGGGAAGACGATTCCGGCTTGCGGCGAAGGGTGAGTGACCGTCCACCACACATGAGGCAGGCTGATGACGGAGAGAAGAACTTGATCGCCGAAGCGGGCGAGCAGATGACCGACGCCGAACTCGTCGCCCAGTACCGGCGGGACTCCGGCCTGTTCACCATCGTGCACGACCGCTACTTCCGCGACATTTACCTGTACGTGGCCGGCCGCCTGGACACACAGATCGCCGAGGACATCACGGCCGAGACGTTCCTGCTGGCTTTCGACCAGCGCGACCGGTTCGACCCGGAGCGCGGGGGACTGCGGCCCTGGCTGTTCGGCTTCGCCACCAATCTGATCGCCAGGCACCGGCGCAAGGAGACCCGCCACTACAGGGCGCTGTCCCGGCTCGGCCCGGAACCCGTCGTAGAAGGCCACGAGAACCGGGTCATCGCCTCCGTCGCCGCGGAGCGTATGCAGCCGCACCTGGCCAAGGCGCTGGCCGCGTTGTCCGGCGGTGAGCGCGATGTCCTGCTGCTCGTGGCCCTGGGTCAGCTCAGCTACGACGAAGTGGCCCAGGCGCTCGGCATCGCCGCCGGCACGGTGGGCTCCAGGCTCAGCCGAGCGCGCGCGAAGATCCACGCTCTCATCGACCAGGAGACCGCCCATGGATGACCTGAACGCGATCGCCACCCTGCTGACCAAGCCCGAGCCGCCCGCTGAGGCGGTCACGCGCAGCAGAGGCCGGCTCCAGGACAGGATGCGAGGCCGCGCGCGGCGGCGGATCGGGTGGCTGCTGCCCGCGCTCACCCTGGCCACCGCCGCCGCCGCGGCCGTCGCCATGCTCGTCACGGGCGTGATCACGCCCGCCGGCGCACCCGCCTCAGGCAGGGAGGTCCTGCTCATGGCCGCTGTCAGCGCGGAACGCACGCCCCAAGGCTCCGGGACCTATTGGTACGTCACCCGTGAGATGCGGGACATGGACATTCCGCGTCAGGAGAGCTGGACCACGCGCGACGGCCGGCGCTGGTCCAAGGGCGAGCCGGGTGACCCTCCCGGTGTCGTCGTACCAGACCCGGACCCGCTCATGCTCAAGGGCGCCGAGGTGAGCATCGAGGACCTCGAAAAGCTGCCGGCAGATCCCGAGGCGCTGAAAGCGCGGCTGGCGGGGCTTCAAGGGCGTGACAGCGCCATGACCGCATCTGAGCAGCGAGGCGACCCTCTCTTCTCACTGATCACGCTGATCTCGGAGCTGCCGACGCCGCCGGAGGTCCGTTCGGCAGCGTTCCGGGCGCTCGCCACCATGCCCGGAGTTGAGAGCACGGGCGCGGTCGAAGGCGGGCACGAACTGCGGTTCCCCTATCCTGACACCACGTGGGAGGTCAAGCTGGTCGTCGATCCCGAGACCGCTCGAGTGACGCGCACCAACTCTCTCTCCGGCAACGACGGAAGCGTGTTGTTGAGCGCAGGATTCATCAGGGTGACCACCGGCTGGACGGACCAGCCTCCCCGATAGGGACTCCCAGCCGACGCACCGGGCCCTTCCCCGGAATAGCGCACGGATCCGGGGTTGGCGAGCGACGGCCTCCGTACCCGCTGGTCGAATGTCCTCCCATCGGCCTTGGCCTCGCTGCGAGGTCGGGGCCGATGGGAGGCGCCGTGACAGTAGCCGGTCCGACGGCCTAGCCGTCGTGATCGTCGTTCAGGCATTCTTGCGCCCGCTCAAGCCCCTGCTGCCGACCCTGCCGCAGTGAGACCGCAGGAGTGCAGGGTCGCATCCAGGTGGCGTACGTCGGTGGTGGTCGCCCAGGGTTCCAGCCGGGTTCGGGCCTGGTTGATCTCCTTGGCGAGTCGGGCGGAGCTGTGCTGTCTGGTGATGTCGGCGGCCTCGGTCAGCCGGGCAGCCGCTTCGGGGATCTCCTTGGTCATGGTCAAGGCGCGGGCGTATTGGGTGAGCACCCACGCATGACGCCCCTTGAGTCTGGGGTCCGGCCTGGTCAGATATCGCTCGGTTGCCGCTATGACAGGTCGGGCTGGACCAGCGAGGTGCTTCTCCTGAGTTCCGCTTCCGATGGCGAGACCCAGTACAAGAACGCCGGTTCGTTGTCTTTCGGTGCGCTGGCCGACGCGAGCGCGTTGTCATGGGCGCGGGCACTCGCGGCAGTATTGCCCTCAGTCGCGTAGGCGAGTGAGAACAGTGTCTCGTGCAGCGGGGCCAGGAGCTTGCTCGGGGATCGGTTGGCCCAGCTCTGGATGGCGAAGGCATGGTCGAAGACGGCGGCCGTCCGGTTCTGATCACTGGCCATCCTGCCCAGCCAGTAGTGCATGAAGGCGATCAACGTCGGATCTCCGAGATCGAGTGCCGCATGCAACCCGTCACGCAGGGGTTGCTCGGCCGCCGCCCGTTGTCCGTTGACGAGCGGCAGCAGGGTTGCGGGTCCGGAGACGTCGTCGGCTCGCCGGGCCTGCAAGGTCAGCTTCTCGAAGGTTCGTACGGTGGCCTCGTCCATCCGCCAGGTGTTGCGCAGGACTCCGGCCAGGCGTTCCTCTTCCTCGGGGGTGAGGACCCGCAGCAGGCCGAGCGCCTGGCTGCCGCCGGAGGCCAGGGCCAGTTCGAAGAGCAGGTCGCGTCGCTTCACGTCGGCCTCCTCGGCGCCGGTGGCGTGCAGGCGATTCCGGGCTTCTTCCCTCTCCTAGATCGCAATAGGCAGTGTTTCGATCCAGCAGTCCGCGACATGGGCCGCGAGCACGGCTTTCGCCTCCTCAGCGTCCTCGTGGGTCAGAAATACTCCAGAGCCGGAGATGTCAGGTCCGTCGCGGAGCTCGACCCGCGTCATGACGACGTAAACGTGGCGATACCTTTCTCGGCGGACTCGCTGGTGATCTTCACTGCTGCAGAGGGCTTCGATCAGGTCGGCCGCCGAGGCGATGCTGAAGCCCGCATCGGCGCCGGACAGCGGGGTGGTCGGCCACCGCGTATCGCCGGCGAAAACGTTGGTGAAGAAGCTTCGGCGTGTGGGAGCGAGGACGTCTTCGTGCCAGCCGGCCGCCATGCTGATCACGTAGTCCGTCTCTCCTTGGCTCTCCAGCAGGAAGACCCGATCACTGGGACTGAATTCGACGCTGGGGTAGACAGCCTTGATGCGTTCGGCTTCGTCGGTGGGTGCGCTTCTGATCAGCAGGCCATGATAGTCGTCCCGGATCTTCATGATCGCCGCAGGCTTGAAGAGCACCTCGATGGTGGTCTCCGGAAGTGTGCTGGGCCCGTCAGAGCTTCCAATACTGCGGAACAGCGCTTGGCCGTGGCTCACGGTGTAGGCCCACAGCGCGAATCTGCGCTGGCTGCGGAAGATCTCCTTGCCCGGCGGAAGCTGCTGGTCTGTATTGAACCAGGCCTTGTTCGTCATGCGGATCAGAGTCGCGGTCTAACGGATCAGCGGTCAACCGGGTGCGCGGCCGGACGACTGGTCGTGGGGGTTCCCCGGCGAGCATGCCATGGCGGTGGCGTGTGAGCACCGTAACCATGTTTGAGTGGACCCGACGTTCCCTGCACCTTCTCATGCGGTGGTGGAGGATGACTTCAGTTCGGATCCGGAGGCGTTGTGCTCCTGTGTGGCGGAAGCCGCGGCATGCCGAAATCGGCGGTTGTCGTGAGGCGCCGTGCGCGGGCGCGCTTGTCGCGGCGAAACGACAGGGTCAGGTCGATGCCACTGGTCTCGCCAAACCAGCGCGGGCTCGCCGAGCAAGCAGGGCGGCCTCCAGTTCGTCTGGCCGGGCAATCTGAATTGGCCCCGGTGTGACGGTTCGATGCGGCCCCAGCGACGGGATGCGACCATGTCCTGGTGAAGGCGTATGACGGTCCCGCGGTGTTGCGTTGGAGGGCGAACTGGACCTTTGCCCTGGACTGCGATGTTGCGGCGGTCGTGATCGCATCAGCTCGGGGTTGGGACGTGTCTGTCGTGCCGAGCACGCAGGACGACCGCTGGGGACTCAACACCTTCCCCAATCCGTGGGAGCTCGTCTTCCCCGACGGCAGCGCGTTCGACGTCGATGTCGCGGCCAATGGCAACGCCTGGACGGTGACTGAGGTCGCCGGTGCTTGACCTGGCGGGCGATGTGCAGGGCGGAGCTCTCGTTGCCTTGCGGTCGGCCGCTGGAAGGCAGCGCTCGCGTGTTGCTTGATGCGCGCGCCTGCGCGAGTCGACGCTGCGATCTTTGCGCGCGCCATTCAGCTCGATGAAGCTTTCCGATGCCCGATGGCGGCGGCGGTGAACGCTTCGGTGTTGAGGACTCGGCTGTGGGCCGAAACGCCGTCCAGGAGCAGCGCCAGTTGCTCGGCGAGCTGTTCGGGGTTGCTGGCGCCGATGTGGACGGACAGTCCGTTCTTGACCAGCTCGGTGGCGAAGATGCGCCTGCTGCCCGTACTCGCTGTGTGCGGTTGTGTTCGTGTGGCGATCGAGCAGGTTGTCGGTGGTGCCTGCGATCGTGTCCGGCATGGGCGAGCTGGTCGAGCGAGTGGATGAACTGGACCGCGTGCTGGGAGTTGTGGATCGCGCAGAGGCGGAGCGTCGGCGATGGACGCATCGGATCGCGACGACGATCTGTCGCGATCCGATGCGGCGGATCCTCGTGCTGCGCCGAGCGGCGCAGCACATTCGCTTTCCCGGCCACTATGACGTGATGGTCGGCGGTGCGGTGAACGTGAGCGAGTCGTATGAGGACGCGGCAGTCCGCGAGCTGTCCGAGGAGCTGGGCGCCGGCGTCCCGGTGCGGTTCATGTTCAAGTTCCTGTGCCGGGATGGGGTCAGCCCTGTCTGGTTCGGGGTGCACGAGGCCGTGATCACCGAGCCATTGGTTCCAGATCCGTCCGAGATCGCTTGGCATGCCTGGCTCACAGAGCTCGAACTGCGGGAGGTCGTAGATCGATGGCCTTTCGTTCCTGGTGGGCGAGAGGCGTTGCGCCGATATTTGGTCTTCGGGAACGAGGGCCGGCCGTCGGCCGGCTGATCGGCGGCATCATGTCGAGTAGGTGCATGGCCCGATTCCCTCAGCTCGGGCTGCAGTCGACGTACTCGGGGGTCGGGGGTGTCTCCGGTCTGGAGGACGACGGCGAGTCGGGATTCGAACTCTTCGGGTCGGTATGACGGTCGGCCCCGGGGAGCAGCGTTACTGGCTCGATACACCGAGCCGCGTGATCGGCTGAGGAAAATCGGGCTTTCACGATGAGAGATGGTGGACGCATTCGTCCCGGTAGCGTTCCGTTCGCATGCGCAGTTTGGCCGGGTCCTCCAGGACGGCTCGGGAGACCGACGGGACGACCGCGTGTCGTACGGACGCGAACAGGCGGCCGACGTCGGCGGGGGAGGCGCCCTGGGTGCCCAGCCCGGGAGCCAGGACCGGGCCGTTGAGGTGGTCGAGCGGGTAGCCGGGGTCAGAAACGGTTGCGCCGACGACGACGCCGATCGAGCCCAGCGGGGAGGCGGCCTCGTTGGCTGACCGCACGCCCTCGTAGATCTCGCCCGCCACCGCGCTCTGCAGGGCGGTGGCCTCGGGGTTGGAGGTGCGGGCGAGGACGAAGACGCCGGCGTCGCTGGCGAGGGCCGAGGTGATGGCGCCCCGCAGGCTGCCGAACCCCAGGTAGGGGCTGAGCGTCACCGCGTCGGCGGCGAGCGGGCTGCCCCGGTCGAGGTAGGCCTCGGCGTAGGCGGTCATGGTGCTGCCGATGTCGCCGCGTTTGACGTCCAGCAGGACGAGCGTGCCCGCGTCCCGCAGGTCGGCGATCGTCTGCTCCAGCACGGCGATGCCCCGGCTGCCCCAGCGCTCGTAGAAGGCCGACTGCGGTTTCACGACTCCCACCAGGTCGCTCACCGCGTCGACCACCGTCCGGCTGAACCGGTCGAGGCCGGCGGGGGAGTCGTCGAGTCCCCACGCGTGCAGCAGCTCCGGGCTCGGGTCGATCCCGACGCAGAGCGGTCCGTGCTTGTCGAGCTTCGCCCGCAACCGTGTCCCGAATGATTCGTTCACCTTGGGCCCCCTCACGACCTAGGCAGACTAGTGCGTAGAAGCCACATGTATGGGGTTTGGCGGCTGATATATGGGGCTCCCACCTCACCAAGGATCCGGCATCTCGGGCATATCAGCCAGAGTTCATAAGAGTGTGGTCTTTCGGGTAGGCAGCAGGCATGTACGAGATCGCGCGGCGGACGCTCACGTTGTGCACCGACCCGGCGGGGGAGGTGGTCGTCACGATCGGGCTGCCGTACGAGGAGCCGTCGGGCGAGTGGTCGTGCCCGTACCGGATCGACGGGCTCGCCGGCTGGGAGCACGAGCGGAAGGTGACCGGGGTCGACTCCCTGCAGGCGGTGGAGCTCGCGCTGGCGACCATGCGCGCCGCGCTCACCGGCTCGCACGAGGCCAAGGAGGGCCTGCTGAACTGGGACGAGGAGCCGATGGGCAGCCGCCCGCAGATCGTGTACGTGAACTGGGACAAGGGGCAGGATGTCGCCTATATCGCGATGAAGCATGAAATCACGCCAGGTGATGCGGTTCGCCAGGTCGTGGCCGACGCGGTCGTGCTCGACTACGCGGCCTCCGGTGAGTTGCTCGGCCTGGAGCTGACCAACGCCCACACCCTGCTGCCGTCGGAGATGCGCATCTGACGCGACGCCGCACGAGCCGGAACAGGGCGCGGCCTCGATAATCGGGGGCGTGACATCTCCTCGCGTCGTGGCCACGGACCTGGACGGCACCCTCCTGCGCTCCGACGGGTCGGTCTCCGAGCGGACCCGTCGGGCGTTGCGCCTGGCGCGCCGGGCCGGGGCCGAGATCGTGTTCGTCACCGCCCGCCCGCCCCGCAGCCTCGAACCGATCGCCCGGCAGACGGGCGAGCTCGGCATGGCGGTCTGCAGCAACGGCGCGATCGTGTACGACGTCACCGCCGACGAGATCGTCACCATGTCCCCGATCGTCCCGGCGGCGGCCGTGACGATCATCGCCACCCTCACCGAGGCGCTGCCGGGGGTGAGTTTCGCGGCGGAGACGGGCCGGGGCGTGCTGTTCCAGCCGGGGTACGGCAGGCACATCCACACCGATCTGGCCTACTGGCGCCCGGTGCCGGACGTGTGCGCGGAAGGGGAGCCCATCGTCAAGCTGCTCGTCTGGTCGGACACCCATCCGCTGGACGACATGTTCACCGCCGCGGTGGCCGCCATCGACGGGCAGGCCGAGGTGACGCACTCGGGTGTACGGGGACTGCTGGAGGTCAGCGCCTCGCAGGTGACCAAGGCGGGCACGCTGGCGGGCCTGTGCGAGGGGATGGGCGTGCCGCCGGAGCGGGTGGTGGCGTTCGGGGATATGCCCAACGACCTGGCGATGCTCGCCTTCGCGGGCGCGGGCTACGCCATGGCCAACGCGCACCCGCTCGTGCTGGCGGCGGTGGAGCGCCGGACCCTCTCCAACGACGAGGACGGCGTGGCCGCGGCGCTGGAGCACATCTTCGCCTGACCGCTGGTGACGTTACGTGTCCGTGACCAGAGTCGTGATTTTTCCGTACTAATACGGATTATCACCGCTATTAGCCCTTGACCGTCCCGTCGAGGTGGTCGCAGAATGTCGGGCTAATGCGCATTATCACTTAGACGGGATGATACGGACTGTGACTGTTTCAGGTCGGCGCCTCACGCAGCAGGACATCGCGCGGATGGCCGGAGTGAGCCAGACGACGGTGTCGCTGGTGCTCAACGGCCGGGCCGACGGCGAGGTCAGGATCTCCCAGGAGACCCGCGACCGCGTGCTGCAGGTGATCAGGGAGACCGGCTACGTCGCCGACCCGGTCGCCAGGCGGCTGGCCGACCGGCGCAACCGCATCCTCGGCGTCTTCACGTACGAGGCGGTCTTCCCCGCCGAGAGCGCCGACTTCTACCACCCCTTCCTCGTCGGCATCGAGGAGTGCGCCGAGGAGGCGGGCTGCGACCTGCTGCTGTTCACCAGCGCCAAGGTCGTGGAGGGGGAGCAGCGGCGGATATTCAGCGCGGAGAGCCGGATCCGGCTGGCCGACGGCTGCGTACTGCTCGGCCGTACCGTCGACCGGGACGACCTGGCCAGGCTGCTGACCGAGCGGATCCCGTTCGTGTCCGTGGGCCGTCGCGACGACGCCGGCGGGCCGGTGCCCTACGTCGGCGCCGACTACCCGCCGGCGGTCCGCGCGCTCGTCGAGCGGGCGGCGGCGCTCGGCCACCGGCGCCTGGCCTACGTGGGCGTGGGCACCGGCGCGGAGTCCTTCACTGACCGGTTCGACGGCTTCACCGAGGCCGTGGCGGCGGTCGGGGCCGAGGGCCTGCATCTGACCTCGGCCGACGGGCTCTTCGACGCCGGCGCGACCGCCGTACTCGTCGAAGAGCTCGCCGACGCGGTCGCGATCGTGCGGGCGGCCCGCGAGCGTGGGCTGGACGTGCCGCGCGACCTGTCGGTCCTGGTGCTCGGCGCGCACTCCACGCCGGTGCACACCGACATCGACTTCACCGGCTTCCGCATCCCCCGGCGCGAGATGGGACGCAGAGCCGTCGAGCTGCTGACCCAGGTGCTGGAGAGCGGCGGAGCCCCCCAGGAAATGCTGCCGTGCGAGCTGGTCGAAGGCTCGACCCTGGCTCCCGCACCGAACGTCCCCGTACAGAACTGAGAGAGGTAACCCCCACGTGGTTGAGATATCGGCAGACGCGGTCGTCGTCGGCGGCGGGCTGGGCGGCGTCGCCGCCGCGCTGGCCCTGCTGCGGGCCGGCCGCTCGGTGATCCTCACCGAGGAGTACGACTGGCTGGGCGGCCAGCTCACCAGCCAGGCCGTGCCGCCGGACGAGCACACCTGGGTGGAGCGGTTCGGCGTGACCGCGAGCTACCGGGCGCTGCGGGAGGGCATCCGCCGTTACTACCGCGACCACTACCCGCTCACCGAGCGGGCCCGCGCCTGGCAGGAGCTGAACCCCGGCGCCGGCCACGTCAGCCGGCTCTGCCACGAGCCCAGGGTCGCCGTCTCGGTCATCGAGGCGATGCTCGCGCCGTACCGGGGCTCCGGCCGGCTGCGCGTGCTGCAGCCGTACCGGCCCGTCGAGGCGCAGGTGGACGGCGACCGGGTGACCGCGGTGCGGCTCGCGCACCGCGACGGCGGCGAGGACGTCACGGCGCTGGGCGCGTACGTGCTGGACGCCACCGAGACCGGCGAGCTGCTGCCGCTGACCGGGACCGAGTACGTGACCGGGTTCGAGTCGCAGGCCGAGACGAATGAGCCGAGCGCGCCCGCCGAGGCGCAGCCGCTCAACATGCAGGCCGTCTCGGTGTGCTTCGCGCTCGACCACGTCGACGGCGACCACACCATCGACAAGCCGGACTCCTACGACTTCTGGCGCGCCTACCAGCCGCCGTTCTGGGGCGACAAGCTGCTGTCGTGGCGCTGCCCGAGCCCGCGGACGCTGGAGATCGTGGAGCGTTCCTTCACCCCCAACCCCGGCGACGACCCCCGCCTGGTGGAGGCCGACCAGCGGGTCAACCCGGGCGACGCCAACCTGTGGACCTTCCGCCGGATCGCCGCTCGCGACAACTTCGTGCCCGGGGCCTACGACAGCGACATCACACTGGTCAACTGGCCGATGATCGACTATCTGGAGGGGCCCGTCATCGACGTGCCCGACGCCGGCCGGCACCTGGCGGCGGCCCGGGAGCTGTCGATGTCGGTGCTCTACTGGCTGCAGACCGAGGCCCCGCGCACCGACGGCGGCACCGGCCACCCCGGCCTGCGGCTGCGCGGCGACGTCACCGGCAGCGCCGACGGCCTCGCCCAGGCGCCCTACATCCGGGAGTCCCGCCGCATCCGCGCCCTGACGACCGTCACCGAGCAGGACGTGTCCGTGGCGGTGCGCGGTGACAAGGGCGCCGTCTCCTACGCCGACTCGGTCGGCATCGGCATGTACCGCATCGACCTGCACCCGTCCACCGGCGGCGACAACTACATCGACGTGGCCAGCTCGCCGTTCGAGATCCCGCTCGGCGCGCTGATCCCGCGGCGGATGGCCAACCTGCTGCCCGCCTCCAAGAACATCGGCACCACCCACATCACCAACGGCGCCTACCGCCTGCACCCGGTGGAGTGGAACGTCGGCGAGGCCGCGGGCGCGCTGGCCGCGTTCTGCCTCGACCACGCCACGACTCCGCACGCCGTACGCGAGAGCGAGCGGCTCCTGGCCGACTACCAGCACCGGCTCACCCGTGACGGCGTCGAACTGCGCTGGCCCGACGTCACCGGTTACTGAAGGAGAACTCATCATGAAGGCAATCGGGAAGCTGGCGGCCCTCTCGCTGACCGCACTGCTCGCGGTCACCGCGTGCGGCGGCGGCGAGACCCCTGTGGCGCAGGGGCCGCAGCCGCTCCGCATGACGATCTGGACCTCCAACGAGGCCCACCTGAAGCTGTTCAACGAGATCGCCGACGAGTATCGCAAGACACACCCCGACGTCGGCGCGATCACCTTCGACACGATCCCGTTCGAGAACTACACCACCACGATCACCACCCAGATCGCCGGCGGCAAGGCCCCCGACCTGGCCTGGATCCTGGAGAGCTCCGCCCCCGACTTCGTCGGCTCCGGCGCGCTCGCCCCCCTGAACAGCAAGATCGAGAACGCCGCGGAGCTCGTCCCCTCGGCCACCAAGCTGTGGCAGCAGGACGGTGAGCTGTACGCCTACCCGTTCTCCACCTCGCCGTTCGGCGTGTTCGTCAACACCGACCTGGTCAAGGCCGCCAAGCAGAAGTCCCCGCAGGAGCTCATCAAGGCCGGCCAGTGGGACTGGGAGCACGTCAACGACGTCAACGCCGCCGTCGCCAAGGACGGCAAGCAGGGCCTGACCATCCTCGACTTCGACTACAAGGGCTGGGACAACCTGGCCACCATCTGGGGCGGCTGGGGCGCCAAGGCCTACAGCGACGACGGCAAGAGCTGCCAGTTCAACAGCCCCGAGATGGTCGAGGCGATGACCTTCCTGCACACGTCGATCTTCAAGGACAAGGCCATGCCGGGCCCCGGCACCGTCGCCGACTTCTTCGCGGGCGACTCCGCCATGGTGATCGCGCAGATCTCCAGGGCCGCCATGCTCAAGGAGGGCACCTTCGAGTGGGACCTCGTCCCGCTGCCCGCCGGGCCCAAGGGTGAGTACGCGGTGATCGGGCAGGCCGGGATCGGCGTGCTGAAGAAGTCACCCAACGCCGAACTGGCCACCGACTTCCTCGCCTTCTTCACCAACCCCGCCAACTCCGCCAAACTGGCCGCCTACTTCCCGCCGGCGCGAAGCTCTCAGCTCACCGCCGACACCATGGCCAAGACGAACCCGCTGCTCAAGCCCGACCAGCTGCAGAAGGTCGTGATCGACGGCATCGAGAACGGCGTCGTCAAGCCCAGCCACACCGGCCAGGCCGAGCTGGCGCAGACCATCAGGGCCTCGCTCGACCCGCTGTGGACGGCGGACGCCGACGTCAAGACGGTGCTGGACGGCGTGTGCGCGAAGATCCAGCCCATGCTCGGTGCGTGACGTGGCGGCAACGGAGATCCGCGACCGGGTGGCGGGCCGTACGGCCACCCGGCGCGGCCCCTTCTGGACCATCCCGCGCCGTGACGCTCTGGTCGGATACCTGCTCATCTCTCCGCAGCTGGCCGGCAGCGTGCTGTTCGTGCTGCTGCCGCTGGCCCTCGTCGGCTGGTACAGCCTTCAGGAGTGGAACGTCCTGGCCGGGACGTTCGACTTCGTCGGCGGCGAGAACTACGCCAAACTGCTCGCAGACCCGAATATGGGCGAGGTGCTGACCAGCACCACCCTGTTCTCCATCGGCCTGGTGGTGCTCAACCTGGCGCTGGCCCTGCTCCTGGCGATCCTGCTCAACCAGAAACTGGCCGGCACCACCTTCTTCCGCACCCTGTTCTTCTCCCCGGTGCTGGTGTCGCTGGTCGCCTGGACCATCGTCTGGCAGTTCCTGCTGCAGGGCGACGGCGGCATCAACGGCCTGCTCGGCGCGGTCGGCGTCGACGGCCCCAACTGGCTGCGCGGCGACGCCACCGCCCTGCTCTCCGTCGTCGTGGTCCAGGTGATCAAGAACGTCGGCCTCAACATGGTGCTGTTCCTGGCCGCGCTGCAGGGCGTGCCCCGCCAGCTCTACGAGGCCGCCGAGCTCGACGGCGCGAACGCCTGGGTGCGCTTCCTGCGCATCACCATGCCGCTGATCAGCCCCACCGTCCTGCTCACCTCGATCATCACCGTGGTCGGGTCGCTGCAGGTGTTCGCCCAGATCGCGGTCCTCACCCAGGGCGGCCCCGGGATGTCCACCACGGTCCTCGTCTACTACCTCTACCAGCAGGCCTTCCAGTTCAGGCACTTCGGCTACGGCGCCACGCTGTCGGTCCTGCTGTTCCTGATCGTCGCGGCGCTCACGCTCGTGCAGTGGCGGATGCGCCGGAAGTGGGTCTTCCATGAGTCGTAGGGTCAAACTCTCGCTGTACGGCCTGCTGTGCGTCCTGTGTGTGCCGTTCGTCTTCCCCACCTGGTGGATGGTCACCTCGTCGGTCAAGCCGATCAACGAGATCTTCGCCTTCCCGCCCTCGCTGGTGCCCGACCGGTGGGACCTGACGTCCTACAGCCGGGTCTTCGAGCTGCAGCCGTTCGCCCAGCAGTACTGGAACAGCCTCTACATCGCGGCCGTGGTCACCGTGGGCACCATGGCGGTGGCCGCGATGGCCGGCTACGCCTTCGCCCGCATCCGCTTCCCCGGGCAGAACGTGCTGTTCGTGGTCGTGCTCGTCGGCCTGCTGATCCCCAGCGAGGTCACGATCGTCCCGCTGTTCCAGATGTTCCACGACTTCGGGATGAGCGACACCCACTGGCCGCTCATCCTGGTGCCGATCTTCGGCGCGCCCAGTGTGCTGGCCACCTTCATCATGCGGCAGTTCTTCATCACCCTGCCCGGCGAGCTGGAGGAGGCCGCCCGCGTCGACGGGCTCGGCAGGTTCGGCACCTTCTACCGGGTCGCGCTGCCGCTGGCCCGTCCCGCACTCGGCGCGGTCGCCATCTTCACCTTCCTGCACTCCTGGAACCTCTACCTCGAACCCATCGTCTACCTGTCCACCCCTGCCAACTTCACCCTCCCGCAGGCGCTCACCCAGTTCGTCGACGCCTATGGCGGACCCATGTGGAACGTGCAGCTCGCGGCCGCCACGATGACGGCACTGCCGATCCTGGTGGTGTTCGTGCTGGCCCAGCGGCAGTTCATCGAAGGTCTCGCGCACACCGGTCTGAAAGGCTGACCATGCTCACTCGCCGCACCCTCCTCGGCGCCGCCGTCCTGTCGGCGGCCCTGCCCGGCACCGCCTGGGCCTCCTCCGTGCCCGACCTCGCCCCCTTACCTGCGGGAGCGCCCGACCGCCGCCTGTTCACGCCCGCCGAGCAGCGCTTCGCGCCCTACCTGGCGACCCTCGCGCCCATGGTCAACGACATGGACGACAGCGGCTTCTTCGCCGGCGGCTGGTGGCGCAACCCCGCCGCGCCGTACAACGCCCGGGTGCAGGAGCACGTCTTCACGCTGGCCTGGTTCCACGCCAACGCCCGTCCCTGGAACCCGTACGCGGGCGACCCCGCGCTGCTCGCCGCCCTCGACGCCGGGCTCGGGCACTACCTGTCGCTGCAGCACGCCGATGGATCGTTCCCGGAATACCACCGGCAGGAGCACCACCTGGCCGCCACCGGCTTCGGCCTCGGCTACCTCAGCAAGACCCTCCAGCTGCTGCGCCAGTCGGGTGCGCTGCCCGAGCGACGGGCCCAGCTGACCACGGCCCTGCGCACCGCCATGACCTGGTTCCTCGACGCGGACAACCCGACCGTCTGGCAGCCGCGGCTGGGGTACGCCAACCAGACGGCCTCCGGGCTGGCCGGCGCCGCGCTCGCGCTCAACCTCGACCGCGACCCCGCGGCGCGCACCAGACTGACCGAGGCCTTCGCCCGGATCGCCGCCACCGGCCAGAGCCCCGCCGGGTTCTTCTACGAGCAGCGCGGCGCCGACCTGAACTACAACTTCGAGGTCATGCTGCCCGAGCTCGCCGACGCCTACCACCAGACCCGCGACCCGGTCCTGGTCGACATGGCCGCCAAGTACACCGACTGGCTCGGCTACAACCTGCTGCGCGAGCCCGACGGCTCCGGCTACATGACCAACGTCGCCACCTCCACGCGCACCAGCTCCCGTTTCTACGCCGAGGTCCGGCCCGACCCGGACCGGACGGCGCTCAACTGGGTCTTCACCGGCCGCGTGCCGCAGCTCGCCGCGTTCATGACCGCCCGGGAGGACCTCGCCGACGCCCGCGCCGCATGGGCCGCCTCCACCGAGCCGGTGGGGCCGCTCGCCAAGCAGGACACCTCCCCGCGCATCCTCTCCCACGGCCTGTACGGCGAGGGGTTCCCCACCCGCCGCCAGCGTGCCGCCGCCATCGCCCAGCTGCCGTACCTGCGCGACCACGACTTCGTCGAGCTGCGCCAGGACGACGGCCAGGACTTCCTGTTCGTCCGCAAGCCCGGCCTGTACCTGGGCGGCTACTTCGGCGCCCGCGCCGACGCCCAGACCCGCACCGGCCTGACCTTCCTCTGGCACCCCGAGGCGGGCACCGTCATCCAGGCGCTCAACGACAACAACCACGCCTGCTGGTCCACCGTCTTTTCCGGCCAGCGGCCCGACTCCAACGGCCCCCTGCCCGCCACCTACTTCCACGGCGCCCCCGGCGGCCAGGAGTGGACCGGCGGCCAGAGCCGCGGCGCCTTCGGCATCCGTTACGGCAACGACTCCGTCACCACCGACGTGCACGTCACCCGGCAGACGCTGCGCCGCTCCGTCCGGGCGAACGCGCCGGCGTTCGAGCAGATCCCGCTCATCCTGCTCCCGACGGACGAGCTCACCTTCACCGACGGCACCCGCGCCCAGCACGGCGGCTCCGTCACCGCCACGGCCGACGGCCTCGACCTGCGGCGCGGCCGGACGACGATCCGCTTCCGCTGGGGCACCGCCACCCCCGCCACGGTCGCCGCCGGCTCGGTCCGCTACCTGGGCGAACGCCGCTTCCACGCCCTCCGGGTCCCCCACCAGGGCACCTTCGACCTGACGATCTCCCTCTGACCCGGTCCTCGGTAGGACGCGCGTCGCGTCCTACCGGGGCCACGTCCGCTGGATCACCCGAACAGGCAACCGGCGTGGAGATCAGCTGAGGCGTGCCGCCCAGACGGTGCGTTCGGTGCGTACCGAGAGGTCGTCGCGGCGCAGGATGCTGTGGGGACTCTCCGTGTCGAGCAGCCGGTCGAGCGCGGCGAGGTCCGCGGCGGGAAGCGCGTGCGCGGCGGCACCGCGGATGCGTTGCAGGCCGCTGAGCGCGTAGCGGCCGATGGCCTCGTTGCGGGAACCTTCGATGTCCACGGTGATGGTGCGCTTGCCTTCGAGGGCGAACCCGGCGGCGATCAGCATCGGGCCCCAGTCGGCGCCACGGTGGGGCATGTGCTCGGCGTGGAGGTGCGCGGTCGCGGCGTGGCAGCGCTCTTCCAGGCCGGGCCGGTCCTCCGGGGCGTTCTCGGGCAGGAAGCGGGGGAAATCGGCCAGCTCGACGACGGCCAACAGGCCGCCGGGCGCGAGCATGTCGTGGATGGCGCGCAGCGCGCGGTCGGGGTCGGCCAGGTGATGCATCGAGGCCGAGGCCCAGACCAGGTCCGGCGTGCCGAGGTCGGGCCAGTCGGCGGCGTCGAGGTCGGCCTGCACGGTGCGCACGCGGTCATCCGCATCCTGGGCGCACGCCTTCTTCCACAGCCGCTGCAGGTGTCCGGGCGAAGCGTCGACGGCCGTGACGTGCGCCTCGGGGAAGCGGTCGAGGAGGGCGAAGGTGCCCGCTCCGGTGCCGGAGCCCAGGTCCACGATGTGGCGTGGGCTGGTCTTCAGGGGCAGCCATGCGGTGATGGACGCGATGTGCTCGCCGAGGACCTCCGCGTCCAGGTCGAGGATCTCCGCCTGGCCGGCGTCGTCCTGCTGGTGGTGGTCATGCTGGTGGTCGTGCTGGTGGTGGTCGTGCTGCGCGCCATGGTGGTGGGTGTGCGGGTGTGCGTTCGTCATGCCGTCACCGTAAGGCCGGTTTGCTCATCGGGCACGATGGCTCCCGGAATGCGCAAGATGCCGGCGCGTGGCGGTGCCCGACGCGCAAGACGCACCCGCGCCGCCGTCATTCGCGGTTGCCCGGGCTGCCAGAGTCGCCGTCGTCGCGCTGGTGTCCGCGGCGGGCATCGCGGTCGAAGATGCCCAGAATCTCGCACGGTCCGCCTTCGGCGCCGATGTCGTGCGGCATCATGGTGGGGAACTCGGCGGCCTGGTTGGTCTCGAGCCGGAAGCGCCGGTGGCCCAGCATGAGGATCGCGGTGCCGGAGAGCACGACCAGCCATTCCCGGCCGGCGTGGGCACGCATGCGGGCGGGGTTGTCGGGCGGCGGCTGGGTCATGCGCTGGCGTACGACGATCATGCCGGGATGGCCCTTGACAGGCCAGCGCATCGAGCCGTGGGCGCCGTCGATCGTCGGGCTGGTGACGACATCGTCGGTGGCGGTCTCGACGAGCTGGTCGAGGGTGGTGTCCAGAGCGCGGGCGAGGATGACGAGCTGATCCAGGGCGAGGCGGCGCTGGCCGTTCTCGATGCGGCTCAGCGAGGACTGGCTGAGGTTGGCGCGGGCGGCCAGTTCTTCCAGGGACCAGCCCTGTGCGACCCGCAGAGCACGGATCCGTTTGCGTACGAGGCTGTCCACGTCTCCAATTTCTTGCGTCATGGGCAACATTATATGCTCCTCCTGCAAGGCGAGTTTAACGTCGTGCGTAGAAGGGCCCCGAAAGGTCGGGCCACGCACGACGAAAGGGCGCGACATGTCTGTGCGGACTTCCGTGTACGAGAGCGACACACTGCCCGGTGAGACCGTGGACGTCGCGGTGATCGGCGGCGGCGCCGCAGGCTTGAACGGTGCCTTGATGCTGGCGCGCTCCCGCCGTTCGGTCATCGTGATCGACAGCGGGTCGCCTCGCAACGCGCCTGCCGACGCCATGCACGGCTTCATCATGCTGGACGGTACGCCGCCCACCGAGCTGCTGGAGCGGGGCCGGGAGCAGGTGCGCCAGTACGGCGGCCGGATCGTCCTCGGAGAGGTGACCTCTGCCGAGCCCGCCGCTCCGGCCCCCGACGGTGACCTGCGGTTCACGGTCTCCCTGGCCGACGGTGGCACGGTGACGGCGCGCCGCGTGCTGGTGGCCACCGGCCTGCGGGACGTGCTGCCGGACGTGCCCGGCCTCGCCTCGCACTGGGGGCATGGCGTGGTGCACTGCCCGTACTGCCACGGCTGGGAGGTACGCGACGAACCGATCGGCGTTCTCGCCACCGGCCCCACCTCGATCCACCACGCGCTGCTGTTCCGCCAGCTGACCGACGATCTCGTCTACTTCACCCACGGCACCGAACTCGACGACGACACCCGAGCACGCTTCGCCGCCCGCGACATCCGCATCGTCGACACCCCGGTGCGGGAGGTCATGACGAGCGAGGACGGCGGCATCGCGGGCGTGCGCCTGACCGATGGCACGGCCGTGGCCCGCCGCGTCCTCGCGGTCGCCACGCGGATGCGGGCCCGCACCGAGGGCCTGCACGGCCTTAAGCTGCCGATGGAGGACCTGCCCGGCGACATGGGCCGCCGCTTCGCCTCCGGCATGGCCGGCGCCACCGAAGTGCCGGGCGTGTGGGTCGCCGGCAACGCCACGGACCTGACCGCCCAGGTGGGCGCCTCCGCCGCGGCGGGCGCTCTGGCCGGCTCCCACATCAACGCCCTCCTGGCCACCGCCGACACCGACGCCGCCCTCGCCACCGCCCTGACCGGCGTCGAGAACGCCGCCCGGACCGGCGTCGAGAACGCCGCCCGGTAGCAGTGCCAGGTGGCCGTCCGGTTCCACGCGCGGCCATCGTCGCGGCCTCCGGGCGTCGTGGCCGGCTATCGGTCCTGGGCGGTCAGGACCTCGTCGGCGTGGTCGAAGGCCCACTCGCCCAGGGCCCCGATCGGGCCGAGCAGCGTCCGGCCCAGGTCCGTCAGTTCGTACTCCACACGTGGCGGCGCCTCCGCGTACGCCTGCCGCGCCACCAGCCCGTTGGACTCCAGGCGGCGCAGGGTCTCCGTCAGCACCTTGGGGCTGATGCCGCCGATCTGCGCGCGCAGGTCGCCGGGGCGCCGGGGGCCGTGGCGCAGTGACCAGATGACGACCGCGTTCCAGGTGTGGGAGATCAGGTCGAAGGCCAGCCTGGCCTGACAGTCGGCGAGAAACACGGGTCCTCCGATAGGCACCGGATGGTGCGTGACGACATTCCTACAGTCTTCGTACGAGTACTAACACGTGGAGGACGAACATGCGGATCGGCATTCTGGGCGCGGGCACCATGGCCGACGCCCTCGGCACCCAGTGGCTCGCGGCGGGCCACGACATCATGGTCAGCGGCAGGAACCCGGTGGCGAGCGCCGCCCTGGCGGAGAAGATGACGACCGCCGCCCAGCGGCCTGGCGCCCCCGCGCCTGGCGTCGCGCGTGCGGGAACGTGGGCGGAGGCCGCCGAGTACGGCGAGGTGGTGATGGTGGCCGTCCTGGAAGCCGGCCTGCACGACGTGCTACGGGCAGCGGGCCCGGCGATGCGCGGTAAGCCGGTGATCGATGTGACCAACGCGGTCGGGCCTGGCGCCTATGACGTGACGCGCTCACTGGCCGAGCTGATCGCCGACTCCACGGGCGGACAGGTGGTGAAGGCGTTCAACCTGTGCCACGTCGACGTGTGGCGGATGACACCGCCGGTCTTCGACGGCCGCCCGCTGGCCGTCCCCCTGTGCGGGGACGACGAGCGCGCGCTCGCGACGGCCCGCACGCTGGTCACCGACCTGGGCTGCACACCGGTCCACGGCGGCGGCCTCGACAGGGCGAAACTCCTGGAGGCGACGGCGGCGTTCATGATCGGCCTCTGGATCACCGGCGCCGACGCCCAGGCGGTCCTGCCGCCCCTCGCCGGCTCCGGCACCCACCCCACCACCTGAACACCCGGCGCCTGGCGCAGCGGCGTAAGCGGACGTTGACTTTCCTTCGGCTTGAGCGCCTTCAGCAGCGCTGTCCAGGACCCTCGTCGTAGGTGAGAACACGTGCCGGGCCAGCCGGGGTTCCTGCTGTCGCGGGCCCTACGGCTGCATCAGCGAGGTAGCAGTGTGTCCAACGGCCGGTAAGATCATCGCATTCTTACCCAAGCCTGGTCAGCAGTCCGCCGATGCCGCTCCGGCCCCGCGGTGGTCGTGGTCGTGCTGCTCACCGGGCTGCCCGGCGGCGAGGAGGGCCCGCGCCTTCCTTACCGGGCGCCCTATGACGTCAGCTGCCCCGCGTGGACGAAACTGGAGCGCGGGTTCGGCGACACACGGGTGGAGGACCGGGAGCGCGCCTTCCTGTGCCTGGTACGGGACGCGGGCGGGCCGATGTTCCCTGACGACAGGTCCGACCGGGCTCACCTGGATCACGGCAGGGCGTTGTGCGCCCAGCCGAGGTGGAAGAGAACCGACGAATGGCTGCGCAGCGAGGACCGGACGATCAACATGTACGGGCTGGACAGCGCGCTGGTGTTCCTGTGCCCTGACGTCATCGGAGGCCCGGACCTGATGCCCTCGGACGAGCAGATGGTCCAGGATGAGGCCGATTACGTCGCCGCTGCCAATGCCGCCTGCCGTGACCCATGGCCCTCGGCGCGGGCCCGCGAGCAGGGGACCGCCGCCTATTTCACGTCCGAAGGCGGCGGCTATCACCTCGCCGACGACGCGGATCCGGCCAACGAGGACGGGGTCGAGCGGGACCACGACGGGTTGCTCACGGGCGAGGAGACCGGCGTGGGCATCGAAACGATCACGCAGATGAACATCTGCGTGACCGTCAAGGCGTTCGACAAGGCTCCGGCACTGCGACTCAAGGGCTGGCAGGAGGTGGCCGAGGTGGGGGTCACCAGCCGCAGCGGTCGTCTGACGGTGCCGGCCATGCAGTCGGCCGGTGAGGAGGGCGCCGGGAAGGCGCTGCCCAACCTGGCGATCAAGGGGCCGGGGCACTACCGGGTACGCGTCCACGCGCGGGCTGACGAGGACGCCGTCACCATACTCCCCGCCGAGCGGCACCTCATCCTGGTCTATCCCGGGCGGTCCACGAAGGAGATCGTCCATCGGTCTCGTGACTGAATCCACGACGGACTGCACGCGGCACGATGGCCGGTGGCGGCCGGGTGTACGACCTGAGGTGTAGTGCGGAGGACGACCAGGGGAGGATGCCGGGCGGCCGGTGGCACAAGATCCTGGAGCTCACCCGATCGAAGGAGAGTCCAGTGGTCACTCAGGTTGCCCGGGCAAGCGGATACCAGACCGCGTTCAAGGCGGTCGCCCTGCTGTACATGGCGGCGGTGCTCGTGCAGGCGGTGACGGCCGGGCAGTTGCTGAGTGGCGCGACGGGCGGCCTGCACGGAGTGGGCGCGGGGGCCGTCCTCCTGCTGGGGCTGACGCAGCTCGTGGTCGCCGTGCTGTTGTGGCGGCCGGGGCGGGGCGCGGGCTGGCCCGCCCTGGTCAGCCTGGCGGTGCTGCTGCTCGGGCTGGTGCAGTCGATGCTGGGCGGGTCCGGCGCGGTGGCGGCGCACGTGCCGCTCGGCATGGCGCTGTTCGGGCTGAGCGTCTGGCTGGTGGTCTGGTCCTGGCGCCGCTGATCAGCAGCACAGATCAGCACAGATCAGCACAGATCAGCACAGATCAGTACGGCCACGAGAGGGAGGCGGCGCACTCGGCCGCCGTCCCATGTACCAGGGGCGAGTCGCGACAGCGCGGCTCGCCCGTACGAACGTCAGGCGCCCGCGTAGATGCGGTGCACGAACTCGGCGAGTTTGCTGTCGGGCAGTTCCTTGGCCAGGTCGGCCTCGGTGATCATGCCGACGATCCGGTGGTTCTGGATCACGGGCAGCCGCTTGATCTGGTGCTGCTCCATCTTCTCCAGCGCCTCTTCGACGCTGTGATCCGCCTCGACCCACACCAGCCCGCGGGCCAGCTCGCTCGCCGTGGTGCTGTCGAGGTCCTTGCCTTCGGCGCAGCACTTGATCACGATGTCGCGGTCGGTGATGATGCCCTTCAGCCGGTCGTCGTCACCGCAGATCGGCAGCGCGCCGACCGACAGATCGCGCATCATCTGCGACGCGGTGCGCAGGCTGTCGTGCTCGCCGATGCACTCCGCGCCTTGGTGCATCACATCCTGAACCGTCTTTCCGGCCCCTGCTGTGCTCATCTCCGCCTCCCCCAGAAAGGACTGCTGGACATGTCCGGGGTCCTCTACCCAGCCGATGGCCGTTATGCGACGTACGCCTCGCGGGGGCGTCAAGCTACCCGTCGGCGGCGAGGCGGTCGAGCCATTCGCTGAGCAGGTGCTGCTCGCCGCTGGTCAGCGTGGTCTGCTCGGGCAGCGTGGCGAGCAGGGCGCGGGCCGCGCCGGCGGGGCCCGCGTCGCGTACGGCGGGCTTGTCGTTGGTGACGGCGGTGACCATCGACTCCCGCATGGCGGTCAGCAGGGCCGGGTCGCGCTGGTCCTCGGGCAGCGACAGCCAGGTGAGCACCGCGCCACGCGCCGTCGCGTGGATCAGGGCCGCCGCGAGGCGTTCGTCGACGCGGAGCCAGCCGCCGGCGGCGAGGCGGTGGATGCGTCCCACCAGGATCCGCATGCCGGCCTGGAACGCGGCCGACGTGGTGCCGCGCCTCGGCTCGCCGTACATCAGCGCGTACAGCGCGGGGTTGGACAGTCCGAACTCGACGGCCAGGTCCCAGCCCGCGCGCAGGTCCTCGATCGGGTCGTCGGCATCGGCGGCGAGGTGTTTGGCCGCGAGGAAGGTGGTGTAGCCGTGCTCGGCCACCGCTTCGAGCAGTCCGTCCATGTCGGCGAAGTGACGATAGATCGCCGGAGGCTGCACTCCGGCCGCCGCCGCGACCGCGCGGGTGGTGACCGCGTCGCGGCCCTCGCGCGCGAGCAGGTCCGCGGCGGCCTCGATCACGCGCCGGCGGATGAGCTCACGCCCGCCGGTCGCGGCCTCTGACGTTACGTCGTCCTCTGTTCCCCGGGCCATGAATCAATGATACGCCAAAAAGTGGACCATTGATAGTATCGATGGTAACGTCGCCGCGTTATCAGTGGAAATCGCGAAGAAGGAGGACGAGATGTCAGAGAGAATGCGCATCGTCGGTCTTGAGGAACACGTCGTGCTGCCCGTACTGCTCGATGCCTGGGCACGGGCGGGAGTGCGGCAGGTCCCGCAGCTCGGTTTCGGCGACGAGCCGTTCGCGCGGCGGCTGCGCGACGTCGGCGAGCGGCGCCTGGCCGACATGGACGATCAGGGTCTGGACGTCGCGGTGCTGTCCCTGGCCTCACCGGGCGTGCAGAACCTCCCGGCGGCCGACGCCGTGAGCGTCGCACGCGAGGCCAACGACGCGCTCGCCGAGGTGGTCGCCGCTCACCCGGACCGGTTCCAGGCGCTCGCGGCCATCCCGACGCCGGAGCCCGAAGCCGCCGTCGCGGAACTGGAGCGCGCGGTGACGCGGCTCGGCTTCCGGGGCGCGATGCTGTACGGGCGCACAGGCGACAAACTGGCCGACGCGCCGGAGTTCGACGACCTGTACGCGGCCGCCGCCCGACTCCGGGTGCCGCTGCACTTCCACCCGCAGACCCCCGTGCAGCCGGTCCTGGACGCGTACTACTCAGGGTTGGGCGGCGTCGGCATGGGGCTGGCCACCGCGGGGCTGGGCTGGTATTACGACCTGGGCATCCAGTATCTGCGGATGATCTTCTCCGGTGTGTTCGACCGCCATCCCGAGCTGCAGGTGATCGCCGGGCACTGGGGCGAGGTCGTCCTCTTCTATCTCGACCACACGGGGATCATGGCGCACAACGCCAAGCTGGACCGGCCCCTCGCCGACTACTTCCGCCAGAATTTCTGGGTGGCGGGCAGCGGCACGGTGAGCGAGCGCTACCTGCGGTGGACGGCGGAGGTCGTCGGGACCGAACGCATGCTGTATTCGACCGACTACCCGTACACCTTCGGGACCCGGCCAGGCGGCTTCCCGTTCCTCGACACGAGCGGCGGGGTCGCGCGGTCGTTCCTGGAGGGAGCGCCGTTCACCGAGGAGGAGAAGGCCGCCATCGGGTCCGGCAACTGGGAGCGGCTGACCGGGCACGTCACGGCGGGTCGCGACCCTCGGCGGTGAGGAAGCCGCCGGCCTCCGGAAGGGCCGGCGGCGATCGTCATCGGGAGATCTCGTACGGGATGATCTCGGCCAGGGCGGAGGCCCCGCCCATGCCGTAGTCGGCCCGTAGCCTGAGGTATCTGGCCGAGACGCCTCGCAGGTCGACGTCGTTCGGCGCCGTCATCCTCGGCCACTCGACCCGCTCGACGTCCCTGAACGTCGTGCCGTCGTCGCTGACCTGCACCACGCCCTCCAGGATGGTGCCGTTCATGTCGTAGCGCAGCTTGGGCTGGAAGCGCACCGCGGACAGCTCCCTGACCCGCCCGAGGTCGACCGTGATGAAGTGCGGCTGCGCCGGGACCTCGGGGTAGTTGGAGTGGAAGTCGGTCGTGAGGTCGCCGTCGACCGCGCGGCCCGGGTCGCCGGCGCCGGGCTTGAAGGTGCTCGCCGTCGCGCTGAGCTCGGCCGGGGGCACCGGGGTGCCGGCCGGGGTCGCGGGCCATACCCCTGGGGCGTGCTCGGGCTCGTCGGCGACGATCGGCCGGTCGGGGCCGGTGCCCTTGCCGCGGATCACCACGTCGGTGATGACCGAGCCGTGGTCGGAGTAGAACGGGTAGGGCCGGTCGAGCCGGCTGTCGCGGTGGCGGGGGAGACGGCGGTCGTCGGTGCGGGAGCCCAGCACGCGGACGTCCTCGCCGCGCGCGAAGACGTAGTCGATGCGGGCGGGCGCCGAGCGGAAGCCGCTGAGCGTGCTCCAGGTGCGGCCGGGGTAGCGCCCGGCGTTGGGGTTGGCGTGGCGGAAGGTGTCGGTGAAGCCCGCGTCGGTGTACATCTTGGTGAGCGGCCACGGCAGCACCATGCCCGCGTGCCCGCGCGCGTTCGCGAACTGCTCGGTCCAGTCCAGATGGGACCAGGCGTTGAGGTCCCCGCCCATGAGCACGGGGGCGTCGTCATCGCCGATGAAGGACGGCAGCGCCTTGTCCAGGATGGCCTTGCCCATGGCGACGCGACGGTAGTGGTCGTCCTCGAGGAGCTGCTGGTCCGTCTTCGTCCGGGGCATGCCGTAGAGGTTCTGCACGGCCGCCTCGTGGCCGTCCCAGTTGGCGGAGAGGTCGTGCCAGGTCCACATGCTGAACGCGTGGACGTGCTCGCCGTTCGGCAGGCCCAGCCGGGCGCCGCCGAGGTTGAACGAGGAGATGTCCGCGTCGGCGTATCGCGGGTAGACCTTCTCGACCTTGAGCTTCGTGTACAGCCAGAGGTTGTCGCCGTTGACGCTGTAGTCCTCCGGCGTGGTGAGCCGCACGCCGGAGAACCGCTCGTTCGCCGGCCGCCCGGCGTTCAGCCCGTCAAGGATCTTCGTGCCGGATCCGTACCCCTCGATCACGAACAGGACGTCCGGATCGACCTCGTTGAGATACTCGATCATCTGCTGGAGGTTCTCGCCGCTCTTCTCCTGGCCGTTGATCGTGCCGCCGACGTAGAGGTTCCACGTCATCAGCCGCAGCGGCGTGCCCACGTGGTCCTTCGGCAGGGACTTGACGGTGGCGTCGACCGTCACCTGCTGCTCGGGCAGCAGGAAGGGACGGGTTCGGGCGCTCCCCGTACTGCTGTAGATGGTCTCCCTCGCCCACACCTGGTCACCGCTCCTGACGGTGGCGGTGAACTCCTCCACCCGGTTCGGTCTCGGCCGTCCGGTCCACACCACCGTGCAGGTGCGACCACCCTGGTCCGAGTCGCATTCCATCCGGTGCGATGGCGACTGGGCCAGGTGTTCGGCCGCGGCCGGGGGCGCCGGAGCCAGCAGCCCGGCTAAGGCCAGGACAACGGCCAAGGGGGGAATCAATCTGCGCATGAGCTGTCCTTTCATGGGTTCTCGGAGAACTGCGGTCAGCCCTTGGAGCCGGTGAAGGCGATGCCGGCGATGAGCTGCCGTTGCATGAACGCGAAAAGCACGATCACGGGCAGCGTGGCGACGACCGTCCCGGCGAACAGGATCGGGAAGTCGGTCTGGAACTGCCCGCGGAGCGAGGCGAGCCCGGCGGAGAGGGTCATCATCTCCGGATCGGTGTTGACCACCAGCGGCCAGAGCAGGCTGCTCCACGACCACATGACGGTCAGCAGCCCCAGCGCCAGCAACCCCGGCCTGACCAGCGGCAGCATGATGTGCCAGTAGATCTGCAGCGGGTTGGCCCCGTCGAGGCGCGCGGCCTCGTCCAGTTCCTTGGGCAGGGTGAGGAAGAACTGCCTGAGCAGGAACGTGCCGAAGGCCCCGAAGACGCCCGGCGCGATCAGCGCCTGCAGCGTGTTGAGCCAGCCGAGCCCCTGCATGATCTCGTAGCGCGGGATGAGGAACAGCTCGCCGGGGACCATGAGCATGGCCAGGAAGACCATGAAGATGGCGCCCCGGCCGGGAAAACGCAGCCGGGCGAAGGCGAAGGCGGCCAGCGAGCACAGCAGCAGCTGCCCGGCGGTGACGCCCACGGTGACCACGACCGTGTTGAGGAACTGCCTGGCCAGCGGCACCGAGCGGAAGACGTCGGCGAAGTTCGACCACTGCCACGAGGGCGTGAACTTCGGCGGCACCCGCAGCGAGTCCGGCAGCGTCTGCAGCGAGACCACGATCTGCCAGGCGAAGGGGGCGAGCATCACCAGCGCGCCCCCGGCCAGCACCACGTGGGCCGGCCAGGTCCTGGGCCTACTCATAGTGCACCCACTTCTTCTGCAACCTGAACTGGATCACGGTCAGCACGAGGATCAGCCCGAGCAACAGCACGGCGATCGCCGCGGCGAGCCCCCGCTGGTTCTGCACGAAGCCCTTCTCGAAGAAGAGGTAGACGATCGTGCGGCTGCCGGCGAGCGCCGGGCTCTTCAGGTCGATCATGAGATAGACCAGGTCGAAGACCTGCAAAGCGTTGATCATGGTGATCACGACGACGAAGAACGTGGTCGGCGTGAGCAGCGGGAGCGTGATGCTGAAGAACTGCCGCAGCCGCCCCGCGCCGTCCATCGAGGCGGCCTCGTAGTAGTGGCGCGGGATGCCCTGGAGCCCGGCCAGGAGCAGCACGGCGTTGTAGCCGATCGAGCTCCAGATCCCGACGATCGCGATCGCGTAAAGGGCGAAATCCGGATCTCCCACCCAGTAGGGCCCGTCGATCCCCAGCGTGCCGAGGAAGTAATTGATCGCGCCGAAGTCGCCGTTGAACAGGTAGCGCCAGGTCAGGCCCACGGCGGCGGGCATGGTGACGACCGGGAGGAAGTACAGCGTCCGGTAGAGGCTCAGGCCGCGCAGCCCTGGCACGTTCAGCAGCGCCGCCACGACGATGGCCAGTGGCACGCCCGCCAGCACCAGCACCGCGTAGAGCAGGGTGTTGCCGAGCGCGCCGAGCATCTCCTCGTCGCCGAGCAGGTCGGTGAAGTTGGCCGTCCCCACCCAGGTGTGGCCGCCGAAGACGCCCGACTCGGTGAAGCTGAGGTACAGCGTCTGAGCGATGGGCCACAGGTAGAAGACGGCCAGGCCCAGCGCCATCGGGGCGATGAGGAGGTATCCCCACGCCCACTCGCGCTTGGAGAGCATTCGTTACTCCTTGGCCAGGATTTCGTTCATCTGCGCCGCGATCTCCTTGGCGACGTCGGCCACCGGGCGCTCGCCCGACCAGGCCTCGGCGAGCAGCTTGTTCTGCACGTCCTGCCACTGCGCGGTGTTCAGCGTCGCCGGGTACGGCACGCCGTGCGGCATCGAGGCGTCGTACGTCTCCTTCAGGTGGAAGGAGGGGAAGGCCTTGAACCAGCCGTCCTGCGTGCCCGGACGCAGCGAGAGGGCGCCGCCGCCGCTGTCGCTGAGGATCTTCTGGGCCGGCTCGGAGGCGACGAACTCGGCGAACGCCGCCGACTCCGCCGGATGCTCGCTCTTGGCCGAGACGGCGTTGGCCAGGCCGAGCAGGATGACGGCTTCCTTCGCCGGTCCCCCGGGCAGCGGGGCCACGTCGATCCGCTCGCGGATCTCGGGGTTGGCCCAGAAGGTGGAGGCGAACCAGACGCCGCCGTAGTACATGCCGTACTTGCCGGACTGGAAGAGCTGGATGGGATCGGTGTCGGTGTAGACCTCGGCGACGGGCGCGACCTTGTCCTTGAGCATGCCGGTCCAGAACTCCAGGCCCTGGATGGAGGCGGGGTCGTCGAAGCCGCTCTTCTTGCCGTCGGGCGAGAGCACGTGGCCGCCGGCCTGGAGCATCGTGGGGTAGAAGCCGCCCTGGTCCCACATCGGGGCCATGATGCCGAACTGCTTCTTGGCCGGGTCGGTCAGCTTCTTGGCCGCGGCCTTGACGTCGTCCCAGGTCCAGTCGGCCGTCGGGTAGTCCAGCCCGGCCGCGTCGAAGATCTTCTTGTCGTACCAGAGCGCCGGGATGCTCACGTTGTGCGGCAGCGCGTACAGCTTGCCGTCGTGGCGGTAGCCGTCGACCACCGCGTCCGGCAGGCCCTCGGCCTTGGACGCGTCGACCGGGGCGATGACGCCGCCCTTGGCGTACATGCGGACGTTGAGGCTGTTCATCCAGAAGACGTCCGGAGCCGCGCCGCCGGACGCGGCCGTCTGGAGCTTGGTCCAGTACTGGTCCCACGGGGTGATCTCCAGCTTGACCGTGACCTTCGGGTTGGCCTGCTGGAAAGCGGCGATGATCTTCTCGGAGCCGGCCTGGTCGTTCTTGTCCCAGATGGCGTAGCTGATGGTGACATTGCCGGACTGGCCGGATTCGTCGGACGTGCCGCAGCCCGCGGCGACGACGGCGAGGCCGAGCAGCCCGGCCAGGGGGAGGCGAAAACGCATGGGTCTCTCCAGGTGGGGGGTCTCAGAACCGCAGGTTCGCGGTCCAGGTGGCGAGCTTGTCGTCGATCTCGGCCCTGGTCCGGGGGTGGCCGGGGGCGTCGGGACGTCGCTGCCAGGGGTGCGGGCCGGCGGCCGGGCGATACTCCACCCCCAGGGCGTCGAGCCGCTTCTCGTGTACGGCGAGCCGGGTGAGGAAGTCATCGAAGTCGCGCTTCCCGCTCCATACCGCCTCGGCGAACGCGGCCAGGCGGGGGAAGGCCATGTAGTCGAGCAGGCGGGGCGAGTCGATGTGCTCGGTCCACAGCGCCGCCTGGGCGCCGAGGATCCTGCCCCGCTCGTCCTCGGTGAGGCCGCCGGGGACGGGGTCGAAGGCGTGCACCGCGCTCAGGGAGGTCACGCTGCCGATCGGCACCGGCTCCTGATCGCCCTCGGCCTGGCGGAAGTCCAGGTAGGTCTCGGCGAAGGGGGACACCACCACGTCGTGGCCGGTCCGCGCGGCCAGCGCCGCGCACATGCCGCCCCGCCAGGCGGCGACGGTGACTCCCGCCGGCAGGCCGCCCTCCATGAGCTCGTCCCAGCCGAGCGGCTTGCGCCCGCGGGCCAGCAGGTAGTCGGCGAAGTGCCGCATCAGCCAGCTCTGCAGCTCGTCGGCGTCGCGCAGGCCGAGTTCGAGGATGCGCTCCTTGGCCGGGACGCTCTCGTTCCACTGGGTCTTGGGGACCTCGTCGCCGCCGACACAGATGTACTCGCCGGGGAAGAGCTCCAGGACCTCGTCGAGGACGTCGGTGAAGAACGCGATCGTCTCGTCGGCGACGTTGAGCACGTTCTCGCTGACGCCCCATTCCGTGGCCACGTCCAGCGGGGCGTCGAGGTTGCCGAGCTCCGGGTAGGCGGCGATGGCGGCCTGGGTGTGGCCGGGCAGGTCGACCTCCGGGACGACGGTGACGAATCTGTCGGCCGCGTAGGCGACGATCTCCCTGATGTCCTCCTGGCTGTAGAAGCCGCCGTGCGGTCGCCCGTCGCGCAGGCGATGCCGCCTGGCGCCCAGCGGCGACTCGCGCCGCCAGGCGCCGACCTCGGTCAGCTTCGGATATTTCCTGATCTCCAGCCGCCAGCCCTGGTCGTCGGTCAGGTGCAGGTGCAGCACGTTGAGCTTGTGCGTGGCCAGCAGGTCGATGTACCGCAGCAGGTCGTGCTTGGGCAGGAAGTGGCGGGCCACGTCGATCAGGCAGCCGCGCCAGCCGTACCTGGGCGCGTCGGCGATGCCGACGGCGGGAACGCTCCACGTCCTGTCCCCGGTACGGCCGGCCCGGAACGCCGCCGGGTCGAGGAACTGGCGCAGCGTCTGGGCCCCGTAGAAGGCGCCGGCCGGGGCGGCGGCCTCGATCAGCACCGACTCCGCCGTGGTCGTGAGCCGGTACTCCTCGGGCCCGAGCTCGTCGGCGAGGCGGATCTCGACCCCGCCGGGGCCCTCCGGCAGCGGCAGGCCGGTGGCCGGGGTGAGGGTCTCGCGGAGCCAGGCCGCGGCCCTGACCAGCGGTGGGTCGGCGACAATCGGGGTGGCGGCGGTGAAGGTGAACCGCCCTTCGGCTGACGTCAGGCGGGAGGGCGCCGGGATCGTCGTCACAGCGCCTGCACGGTACGGGTCTCGCGGGCTCGCTCGGCGGCCCACACGACGAGGTGCCCGGCCAGCGCGTCGGCCGCGCCGGCTCCGAGCGGCGCCTGATCGCCGGCCACCACGGCGTCGATGAAGGCCCTGGTGAGGCCCGTGTCACCGCCGCCGTGGCCGTCGGCCAGCGACGCGCCCGTGCTCGTCCCGGTGTCGATCGTCTCCTCGGCGCCGGTCACGAAGTCGACGAGCCTGATCCGCCGGCCGTCGCCCTCGGCGAAGCCGCGCGTACCGAAGATCCTGGTCTTGCGGTGCTCCAGCGGGGTGAAGGCGGTCATCGTGAACGACGCGGTCGCGCCCCGCGCGAACTCCAGCATCACGACCTGCTGGTCCACCACGTCGTTGTCGCAGTCGTAGACGCAGCGGCCGTACGGGCCGGTCTCCAGCGCGTGCCTGACGCCGGCCGTGGTGGCGTCGGCGGTGACCGCGCCGAGCGGCCAGAACTCCCGGGCCGGGTCGCCGAGGCAGCCCAGGTAGAAGCGTTCGGCGGAGTAGGGGCAGGTGGGCTCGACCGCGCAGCTCACGCAGCGTTCGCCCGCGCCCTCCGGCCGGTTCTCCGGCCGGAAGTGGGTGAGCGAGCCGAAGGACGCCACGCCGACCGGCTCGTCCTCGATGAGGTGGAGCAGCCAGTCGATGTCGTGGCAGGACTTGGTCAGCAGCATCGGCCCCGACTCGGCGGTGTCACGCCAGGCGCCCCGCACGTAGGAGTGGGCCATGTGCCACCAGCCCACCGGTTCCAGATGCTGGACGCTGGATATCGTGCCCAACCGGCCGCCGTCCACGAGCTCCTTGAGCACCTTGGTGTAGGCGGTGTAGCGGAGCACGTGGCCCACGGCGAAGACGACGCCGTTGCGCTCGACGGCCTCGACGATCCTGCGCGCCTCCGGCTCGCTGGGGGCCATCGGCTTCTCCAGCAGGATGGCGTAGCCCAGCTCGGCGAAGGCCACGGCGGGATCGGCGTGCAACCGGTCCTGGGTGGCGATGACCACGGCGTCGGCCAGCTTCGGCATGGCGGCCAGCTCGGCCCATCCGGGGTAGCAGGCCTGTTCGGACAGGTCGTGCTCGGCCGCCAGCCTGGCCCGCCTGGCCGGATCCGGGTCCGCGACGGCCACGACGCGCGCCCGGCCGTCGGCCGCGGCGGCCCTGGCGTAGATCAGGCCGCGGGCACCCGCGCCGACGATGGCTATGGTCGCTGTCATTGCCGCACTCCTCGACTTATTCTGGAGTCCATAGATAGTCATAGATCCGACCTTGCAGTCAAGCCCCTTCCTGTCGGACGATCCAGCTGGCGGAGATCGTCGCGAGCGCACATAATGAGGAGTCCATCAATAGTGAGAGGTGATCCCGTGCAGGTCAGTGGTGGGGACCTTCAGCGGCTGCGCCAGCTGAACTCGCTCAGCAGCATCAGCGCCCTGCGCGCGGCGAGCGGCCCGCTGACGCTCACCGAGCTGGCCGCGGCGACCGGGCTGTCGCGGGGTTCCATGGTGGACGTCGTCACCGACCTGCACGAACGCGGCTGGATCGCCGAGGTCGAGCCCACCCCCGGCGGCATGGGCCGGCCCGCCAAGCGCTACCGCTTTCGTGCCGACGCCGGGCACGTGCTCGGCATCGACATAGGGATCCACAAGGTCCTCGCCATGGTCACCGACCTCGCCGGCCGGACCGTCGCCAGCGGCCGGGTCGCCGTGAACCGGCACACCACCCGGGACGAGCGGCTGGACGCCGTGCACAGAGCCATCGACGCCGCGCTCGTCGCCTCCGGTCTGACCCCGCCCGACCTGTGGGGCGTCGCCGCCGGAAGCACCGGCGTCGTCAACCGGGAAGGCCTGGTCACCTGGGTCGACGAACTCCCCGACTGGGCCGGCGTCGACCTCGTCGGCCGGCTCGGGCAGTCGCTGTCCTGCCCGATCGCCATCGAGAACGACAGCAAGCTCGCCGCCCTGGCCGAACAGCGGCTGGGCGTCGCGGCAGGCGTCCGCGACCTCGTCTACCTGCACATCGGCCGCCGGCCCGGCGCCGCGCTCATCCTCAACGGCCATCTCCACCACGGCTTCAGCGGCGCCACGGGGGAGGTCGGCCACATGGGCATCACCGGCTGGCGCACCATGGCGAGCGAGCTGGAGAACTGCCCCGCGGCCGAAGGCGCCCCGCCGGAGGACGCCGCCGGGCTCGTCTTCGGAGCCGCCCGCGCCGGCGACGCCGGCGCGCTGGCCGCCGTCGACGGCTACGCCCACCAGCTCGCGCTCGGCACCGCCGCCATGGTCCTGACCCTGGACCCCGAGCTGGTCGTCCTCGGCGGCGGCTTCTCCCGCTCGGCCGACGTCCTGCTGCCGGCCCTCCGCCGCGCCCTCGAACCCCACTGCCTGCGCGTCCCCGAGATCCGGCCCTCGAAGCTCGGCGAGGAATGCGTCGCGCTGGGCGCCGCCTGCCTGGCGCTGAACCACGTGGACGAGCAGTTCTTCTCACCGGAAGGCTCGATCTCCCGCCCGGCCGCCCCCCAGCGCCTCGCCTGACCAGGCCGGCTCGTCCCACGGCGAAAAAGCGCCTCTCCCGATCCGGATCGGGAGAGGCGCCGTCGGAGATGTCCGGCTAGTTCGCGTTCACGTCCACCCCGTCCACGGACGGCCCGGTCGGCGGCATCTGGTAGCCGTGCGCCGTCATCCTCGTCTCGGGCCGCAGCTCGCACGGGACGCAGTCGGGCCAGTAGCGCTCGGGTGTGCGTCCGCTGACCGGGTTGCGGTAGTGGAACCACATGGGCAGGATGCCGGGCCACGTGATCGTGGTGCCGGTGCCGCCCCGGAACCCTTCCTCGCGTTCGCCCAGCTCGGTGAGCTTGATGTCCGGTGGATACCTGGTCAGCAGCGGGCTGTCCGGCGGCTTCGGCGCATCGGGCGGCGGGTCTTCCGCCGATGCCCAGCCGCCCGCCCAGGTGGGCGAGGTGTAGTAGTGCTCGTCGATGGTCACGGTCCACAACCGCCAGATGCCGTTCTCCAGCACCGCCTGGTTGTGGTACATGCCGCCGTGCAGGCCGGAGAAGCCCGGCGCCCCGTCCTTCGACGTGCGGGGCTGGAACAGGCGCGTGCGGAGGGTCGCCGACCGGCCGTCCTGCGACACCATGATCACGGGTTGGGTGAGCCAGTGGAAGGAGATCCGGGCGCGCAGCGCGTCCGGTGGCAGGGGGCCTCCCCAGGATGCGTTGACCGCGCCCAGGATGCGGTCGCGGCCGAAGTAGTAGCCGGCGAACGGCGACTGCTTGTTGCCGTTGACCGCGAAGATCCCCGCCATCCACGGCCACTGGAAGTCGTCGATGGTGAAGCCGTATGCCGAGGAGACGTTCTCGGCCCCGTCATAGGCGTGCGAGCGGTCGAGCCGGCGCTTGAGGTCGGTCAGGTTCTGGCTCGGCGCGTCGTGCGTCCGCGCCGCCGTAACAGCCTGCCGCGCCGGCGTCTTGAGGAACTCGGGTACGGCGCGGTCCGCTCGTGAAGTGGTGCCGCCGTTACCCCATCCCTCGGCGTAGTCGGCGCTGAGCAGCGGCTGGACGTGCACCTCCGTCAGTTTCCACAGCTCGCCCTGCTTGACGAAGCGGTTGCGGAACGTGGCGAACTCCCAGGCCCCCTTCTTGGTGTCGGCATCGCCCAGCATGCCGATCTGGATGCCGCGGGTGATCGCTTCCCGTCCGCCGGGCCGTACGTCGACGATCAGGTCGAAGATCGGATGGTCGTTGAGCTGGCCGTGGGTGAGGCCTTCCGGCCCCATGCGCTCCATCGCCCGGCGCACCCCATCGCGGCCCCGGTACACGCCCACGCCGTCGATCCGGAACCTGGCGTCGGCGGAGAACAGATCGACCACGTCGGTCCACATCTTGCGATCGACGTAGTAGCCGTAGGCGTTCTGGAGGTTGCGGACGGTGTCCTCGTCGTTCAGCCGGCCGATCCTGTCCGCCAGCTCCCGCGCGCTCGCCCTGGTGCGCGGGGCGGGACCGGACGGCTCCGGGTTGGGCACCCCGGTCTCGTCGAGGGTGAAATGCGGCGGCACGATGGGCAGGTCCGCGCCGCCGACGTTGGTCCAGCCGGTGGCGTAGTCGCCTTCGTACTGGGGGTGATAGCGGAGGGTCGCGATCTGCCAGTGCCTGTCCTTGAGAACGTACTCGTTCTCGTAGATTCCGCCTTCGATCCGGGCCCGCCCCTTGCCGTCGCCCAGGAAGCGCATGCCGTCCCAGCGGACCTTGGCGGTCCGGCCGTCGACGGAGAGGTTCACGAGCGGCTGGTCGATGATCTCGGTGTGGAGTGAGCCCGGCCTGGTGCCGTCCATCGCGCCGGCGTCGTTCTTGAGCCAGGTCTTGATCGCCTTGCGGCCGGTCGCGGTCTCGTCGCCCCACCGCAGCGTGCCGTCGTCGGCGAACAGTGCCGCCATCGCGTTCCACTGCCCGAACTGGCTCAGGTGGGTATAGGTGCGCTGTAAGTCCTTGACCTCGCGCACTGACTCGACCCGTTCAAGGTCGCGGGCCAGTGTGTCGATCGTCCGCGACGCCGGCGTGGACGCCGCCGTCACCGTCGTCGGCGGCGTCTGCGGGCTGACGCCCACACCGGCTGCTAGGAGCAGCGCCGTCGCCATTCCCATCGCAAGTTTCACACTCTCATCTCCTGTCCGTGGCCATCGTTCAGCGGAATTCGAGACGTGGGATGTCGGTTCAGCAAAGCACCCGTATGTTCGCCATGCAACCCATCACTTCGCATAGTGGTCCGTGAGTGCAAAAGGTCAGGTCCCTGCGTAGACATGAGTGGATGCCCTACGTATCATGAACATTCCGTTCAGAATCCGGACTATACGGAGGCTCATACATGCTGTCAGCCGAGGATGCCCGGCCCGTCTCGCCGGCCGTCCTGAAGGTCCTGACCGGTGCCGTGGACCTGCATTGCCACTCGGGACCGAGTCCGTTTCCGCGACGGTTGAACCACGTCGAGGCGTCCTACGACGCGGCGCGTATCGGCATGCGCGCGATCCTCGTCAAGTCGCATCACCACAACACCGTGATGGACCTGCTCGCCATGAGCACCTGGCTCGCGGACGCCCCCACGCCGGTCTACGGCGGGGTCGCGCTCAACACCGAGGTCGGCGGCATGAACCCGTCGGCCGTGGCGATGAGCCTGCGGATGGGCGGACGCTGCGTATGGGCGCCCACCGTGTCCGCCCGGCCGCACATCGACCACCACAGCCACGGCGGAGACTTTCCCAGCGCCGCGATCGACCTGCTCGAGAAGGAAGAGTCGATCTTCGACGAGTCCGGGGAGGTCTCGGCGGACACGGCCGCGGTCGTCGACATCGTCGCCGAGACAGGCGCGCTGCTCACCGGCGGCCACCTGGACCCCGAGTCGATGAAGGCACTGTTCTCGGTCGCCGAGAGCAAGGGCGTGCGGCGCCTGCTCGTCCAGCATCCCGACTTCATCGTCGGCGCGTCCGATGCCGACATCGAGGAGCTGCTGCGCTTCGGCGCCTACATCGAGCACGAGATCGCCATGTACCACCCCGAGGTGACCGCCATCGGGTGGCCCATCCAGCAGCTGCTGGACTGGATCGACCGCGTCGGCCCCGAGCGGACCGTCATCTCGTCGGACCTCGGCCAGAAGGGCAACCCGCTGCCCGTCGACGGCTACATCTACCTCATCGGGGCGCTTCTCGACCACGGAGTGGCCGAGAAGGACATCCGCAGGATGATCGCCGCCAATCCCGCGTACCTGCTGGGCCTGGAGGACAAGCCGTCGTGATCGCCGCCGACCGCGTGATCATCAGTGCCGCGGTGACGGGCTCGGTCCACGTGCCGTCGCAGAGCGATCATCTCCCGGTCACGCCAGAGGAGATCGTCGCGGAGTCCCTCGCCGCGGCCGAGGCGGGGGCGGCCGTCATCCACCTGCACGCCAGGCACGGCGAGGACGGCCGACCGGCGTTCGAACCGGCGGTCTTCGAGGAGATCATCCCGCCGATCGCCGCCCGGTGCGACGCGGTCATCAACATCACGACCGGCGGGGCGTCGTCGATGACGATCGAGGAACGGCTCGCCGCCGCGACCCGGTTCAGCCCCGAACTCGCCTCGCTCAACATGGGGTCGATGAACTTCGTCTACTCCGGCATCGCCGACCGGGTGACCCACTGGAAACACCCGTGGGAGAAGCCCTACGTCGAGAACACCTACCGCCACCCGTTCGTCAACTCCTTCGAGCAGATCGAGTACGCGCTCCGGGAACTGGGCGACAAGGGCGGCACCCGGTTCGAGTACGAGTGCTACGACATCGGGCACCTGTACACCCTCGCCCACTTCGCCGACCGGGGGCTCGCCAAGCCGCCCTTCCTCATCCAGGGCGTCTTCGGGATCCTCGGCGGCATCGGGGCCGATCACGCCAACCTCACCCACATGGTCGCCATCGCCGACAAGCTCTTCGGCCACGACTACCACTTCTCCGCCTTCGCGGCGGGCCGCCACCAGATGCGGTTCTGCACCCACAGCGCATGGCTGGGCGGCCACGTACGCGTCGGGCTGGAGGACAACCTCTACATCGGCAAGGGCGAGCAGGCGACCGGCAACGCACAACAGGTGCGCAAGGTCCGGGAGACCCTCGCCGACCTCGGCAAGGAGATCGCGACACCCGCCGACGTCCGGCGAATGCTGGCCCTCAAGGGCGCGCGCAACATCACGCTGTAACGGCTACGAGAGGAACCGACATGACGATGTACGCCAAGGACGACCTCCGGTCCCAACTGGCGAGCGTCCCGGCCACGAAGGCGGCGGTCGATCCGTCCACCCCCATCGCACAGGCGCAGTACCTGGAGTTCCCCGAGCTCCCGCCCGCCGTGGTCAGCCCGGCCGGCAGCCGCACCTGGGTCGCGCGCGGCCAGAACGCCGTGCTCGTGTGGACCGATGCCGTCGCCGGCGATCGCTTCTCGCGCGACGGCCAGCCCGACGAGTACGCCGTCCTGCTCTACTCCGGCAGCGCCTCGATCCGGGTCACCGCCGGTGAGGAGGAGCAGGAGGTGAACGAGGAGGCGTTCGTCGTGGTGCCGCCGGGCGACAGTGTCGTCGAGGCGCTGACCGACGGGCCCGTCATCCGGGTGTTCTCCTGCGTCGCCGAGGACCTGCGCGACGCCGCGCTCAACGCCGAGGCGTACGCCGAACCCGACCCCCGCTGCGCCCCGCTCGTGCCGTGGCCGGACCCGGTGGACGGCTTCCGGCTGCGCGTCTACCGGCTCGCCGAGACACCGATCACCGAGGGGCGGTTCGGCCGGATCTTCCGCACCACGAACCTCATGGTGAACTTCCTCGCCGAGGAGCCCGACCCCCGTGACCCTCTCAAGCTCTCCCCGCACTTCCACGACGACTTCGAACAGCTCTCCCTGGGGATCAAGGGGGAGTTCGTCCATCACATCCAGTACCCCTGGGGCCCGGACTCGACGCAGTGGCGGCCCGAGGACCACGGCCGGGTCGGGACACCGTCGATCACCGTCATCCCCCCGCCGACCGTCCACACGACCCAGGGTGTGGGCCCGCACCAGCAACTGATCGACATCTTCTCGCCGCCGCGCCAGGACTTCTCCGCCCGTCCCGGCTGGGTCCTCAACGCGGCCGACTATCCGGCCCGATGAGCGCGCCGCGCACCAGCCGGTTCCGGGCCGCGCTGGCCCGGCCCGGCGGACCGGCTCTCGGCACCTGGGTGAAGCTGCCGGTGATGGAGAGCGTCGAGTTGCTGGCGCTGGCCGGTTTCGACTTCGTGGTCATCGACCTCGAACACTCCGCGATGAACCTCGAAACCACGTACCGGCTGATCGGCACCGCGAACCACCTGGGGATGGCCCCGATCGTGCGGATCCCCGTGCTGGACGGCGGCATCGCCCCGCGCGTCCTGGACGCCGGCGCGGAAGGGATCATGCTGCCGCACGTCGACACGGTCGGCCAGGCGGAGGCGGCCGTGCGGGCGGTCCGCTTCCCGCCGCGGGGCGGCAGGGGAGTGGGCGCGACGAGCCGGGCCGGCGCGTGGGGCGCGCTGGACCGTGCCGAGTACCTGCGCTACGGCCAGGAGGAGGTGGTGCTGATCGCGCAGATCGAGAGCGCTCAGGCCGCCAGGTCGGCGGGCGCGATCGCCGCGGTGGCGGGCGTGGACGCGCTGCTCGTCGGCGCCGCCGACCTGTCCACCTCCGAGGCCGCCGCGGAGGACGACCCACGGGTGGTCGAGCTGATCACCACCGCGATCAAGGCCTGCACCGCCGCCGGCAAGCCGATCGGCAACGCGGGGGCGGCCACGAGGAGGTCGGCGCAGGCCGCCGTCGAGGCGGGGTACGCCTTCACGATGCTCGGCAACGACGCCGGCCTGCTCGGGTCGGCCGCCGCGGCCGCCGTGCGGGACGGACGGGCGGCCGGTGGTGACCGATGAGTCCCGCGCGCCTGTCACAGTGCCGTACGTATCACCGCTTGCACAACCAGAACTGAGAGGTAGACATCTTGTCTGACAACGCACGGGCGCACACGGCGCCCGGAACCGGGCTGCTCGCCGGGAAGGTCGTTCTCGTGGTCGGCGGGAGCACCGGCATCGGGGCCGACTCCGTCCGGGTCTTCGCCGAGGAGGGCGCCTCCGTCATGGTCGCCGCGCGGTCGCGGGACACCCTCGCCGCGCTCACCGAGGAACTCACCGCGGCGGGTCACGACGTCGCCTACACCGCCGGGGACGTCAGCGTCGGAGCCGACGTGGCGCGGTTCGTCGACGACACGCTCGCCCGGTTCGGCCGGCTCGACGGCGCGTTCAACAACGCCGGCATCAACCAGTACGGCCCGCTCGACGAGGTGTCGGAGGAGGACTTCGACCGGATCATGGCGGTGAACGTCAAGGGCACGTGGCTGTGCCTGCGCGAGGAGATCCGCGCGATGCGGGAGACGGGCGGGTCGATCGTCAACACGAGCAGTGTGGGCGGATTCCGCGGCAACACGGGGCTCGGCGCGTACCAGGCGACGAAGCACGCGGTCATCGGCTTCACCCGCACGGCGGCCCACGACAACGGGCCGCTCGGCATCCGGGTCAACGTCGTCGCCCCCGGCCCCACCGAGACCCCGATGTTCGTCAAGTGGCGGCACGACGATCCGGCGGCCGTGGAGCGCCGGATCGCCTCGGTCCCGTTGCGGAAGGCCGGCACGACGACCGAGGTGGCCAACGCCGCGGCATGGCTGTTGAGCGATCGCGCGAGCCAGGTCAACGGTGTCGTCCTGCCGGTCGACGGCGGGTACAGCGCCTAGACGTTCACGATACGGACACGGTAATTGAGATATGAACAATGGCTTGCTTTACTGACCGACTGAGCCGTACAAGCTGGAAGGGGACGAGAGTGTCCTCGAACAAGATCAGATGGTCGAGTTGGCCCTTACTGGCACCCGCGCTGGCCCTGCTGGCCGGGATTCTCCTGGTGCCGCTGGCCGACACCCTGATCCGCAGCGTCTCGACACCCGGCTGGACGCTGGAGAACTACGGCGCCCTCTTCACCGACGGCGTCACCCTGACGGTGCTCGGGCGGACGGCGATGACCGCCGCGACGGTGACGGCCGCCGCCCTGCTCATCGGGTATCCGTACGCGTACCTGATGACCCGGGTGAGCCCACGGGCGCGCGGCATCCTCCTGGTCATCGTGCTGATCCCCTTCTGGACGTCCGTGATGGCGCGCAACTTCGCGTGGATCATCATCCTTCAGGACGGCGGGCCGGTGCAGAGCGTGTTCGCGTTCTTCGGGGCCGACGACGTCGTCCTCTACGGCAGCACCGCCGGTGTGACGATCGCGATGACCCAGGTGATGCTCCCGTTCATGGTGCTGCCGCTGTTCAGCACCCTCGGCTCCATCGACCGGCGGCTGCTGCTCGCCGCGCGAGGGCTCGGCTCGTCCCCGACCGCGGCGTTCTGGAAGGTCTTCTGGCCGCTGTCGCGCGGCGGGGTGATGGCCGGCGTGATCCTGGTGTTCACCCTCAGCCTCGGGTTCTACGTGACCCCGGCGCTGCTCGGATCGCCGCAGGAGTCGCTCGTCGCCCAGTTGCTCGCGCAGCGGACCACCCTCCTGCTCGACTTCGCCGCCGCGGGAGCGCTCGGCATGCTCGTGCTGGTCGTCACGCTCGTGCTCGTCGCGTGGGCGAACCGGATGGGTGGCACCGTGTCCGCGATCGGTGTGGTCGCGACCGCCCGACCGAAGGACCGCTGATGACCGGCCCCGCGACCACCCGCCGGCGGTACACGAAGGTCGACCCGATCCCGTGGTGGCTCAAGGCGTTCGGCGGGCTCGTCGTCGTCTTCTTCATCCTGCCGACGCTGTTCGTCATCCCGATGAGCTTCAGTGACGCGACGACGTTCCAGTTCCCTCCGCAGGGCTTCACGTGGCGCCTGTACGAGAACTTCTTCACCAACCCGGTCTGGCTGAACTCCCTGGGCAACTCGTTCCTGGTCGCCACGCTCACGGCGTTGCTGGCCACGACGGTGGGGACCGCGGCCGCCGTGGCGCTGTCCCGGCTGGAGGGCAGGTTCGCCCAGCTCGTCCGTACGTTGCTGATGGTGCCGATCGTCGCCCCGGCGATCGTCGTCGCGGTCGCGGTGTACATCACCTTCCTCGGCTGGCAGCTCACCGGGACGGTGCCCGGGTACGTGCTCGCGCACACCGCGATCGCCGTGCCGTACGTGCTCGTCTCCGTCACCGGCGCGCTCGGCGGCTTCGACCCGCGACTGCTGCGGGCCGCCGCGTCGCTCGGCTCCTCACCGGCGCGCGCGTTCGTCCGCGTGACGATGCCGCTGATCAGCCGCGGCATCCTGACGGGCGCGATCTTCGCGTTCATCGTCTCGTTCGACGAGGTCGTCCTCGCGCTGTTCCTGCGATCCCCGCTGTTCCAGACCATGCCCGTGCAGATGTACAACAGCGTCACCGTCGAGATCGACCCGACGATCTCGGCGGCCTCGAGCCTGATGGTCGTGGCCGTGACCATCATCTTCCTCCTGCCCCAGCTGCTTCGCGGCAGGGGCGGCCGCCGATAGGAGAGCCATGACGATGACAGGTGAGACCACGGTGGAGCCGGAGACCAGGCGCGGCACCGAGATCCGGCTGGAGCACGTCACCAAGGACTACGGGCTCGCGGCTCCGGCGGTCGACGACATCTCGCTGACGATCGAGCCCGGTGAGTTCATGACGCTCCTCGGGCCGAGCGGCTCGGGCAAGACGACCACCCTGAACCTCATCGCCGGTTTCGAGACGCTCACCGCCGGCACGATCGCGCTCAACGGGACCGACGTGAGCGACGTGCCGCCGCACCGGCGCAACCTCGGCATGTTGTTCCAGAACTACGCGCTGTTCCCGCATCTGACGGTCGCGCAGAACGTCGCGTATCCGCTACGTGAGCGCAGGGTCGGGAAGCGGGAGATCGCCCGGAAGGTCGCGGAGGTGCTCGAGCTCGTGCAGCTCACCGGGCGCGACGACGACCACCCCTCGCAGCTCTCCGGAGGGCAGCAGCAACGGGTCGCGCTGGCCCGCGCGATCGTCTTCGAGCCGGAGGCGCTCCTCCTGGACGAACCGCTCGGCGCGCTCGACCGCAACCTGCGGTCGGCCCTGCAGACGGAGATCCGGCGGATCCATCGCGAGGTCGGGTCCACGTTCGTCTTCGTGACGCACGACCAGGAGGAGGCCATGAACCTCTCCGATCGCATCGCGCTGTTCAACAACGGGCGCATCGAGCAGATCGGCACGCCGCAGCAGCTGTACGCCGAGCCCGAGACCCTGTTCACGGCGCGGTTCCTCGGCGATTCCAACGTGTTCGAGCTCGGGCGGGCCGCCCTCGAAGAGAACGTCGCGTGGGACGGCGAGAGCTGGGTCGTCGACCCTGGTACCGTCGCCGCCCACCCCGGCGTGCGCGCGAGCAGCGCGGTCGTGGTGCGGCCCGAGGACGTCGAGGTCGCCGGCGGCCGCGACGACGTGCCCTCCGGCGCCAACGCCGTACGGGCGACCGTGCGCGACGTCGAGTACATGGGCTCGTACCGCACGCTGCTGCTCGCCATGGGCGAACGCGGGCTGCCCGGCCGTACCCGCGTCAGCCCGCTGCTGGGGGACTACGCCATCGGTGACGACATCGTGGTGTGGTGGCGGCCGCAGGCGCAGCGGATCGTCGCGGCCTGACCGAGGCCCGTCCCGCGCTCCCGGTTTTGTTTCGGATCGTGAACCTCGTACCACAATATCCACACATATAAGGGCTATAAGTCCTATACCTATCCATTTGCGTCCGGTAATGTTCGCATATCGGGGATACGTAGTCGTATAGCGAACGACAGGGCTGGCCGACTCGGCAGCTCCCCATGAGAGGTAAGACAGATGGCTCGATCAAGAACGGCCCTCGCGAGCGCCGGCCTCACCGCGGCGGCGTTGCTGCTCGCCGCCTGCGGAGCAGGTGGCGACGCGGGCTCGGACGGGGCCGGCGGGGCGGAGCGGCTCACCTACGTCTCCTACGGCGGCTCCGGCCAGGACGCGCAGATCAAGGCGTTCCAGGAGCCCTACACCGCCGCGCACCCCGACGTGACCTTCGTCAACTCGTCGCCGGCCGACGTGGCCCAGGTGAAGGCGCAGGTGACGTCCGGCGTCGTCCAGTGGGACATCGTCTCGGTGGCGCCCGCGGCGGCGAAGCAGCACTGCGGAACCCTGTTCGAGAAGCTGAGCCTGCCCGGCCTGAACGCCGCGGACTTCGTCTCCAAGGCGATCGGCGAGTGCTACGTCGGCAACTTCGCGAACGCGAGTCCTTTCGCCTATAACGCCGACAAGTTCCTGGACCCGGCGAAGGCGCCCCAGACGATCAAGGACTTCTTCGACACGGCGAAGTTCCCGGGCAAGCGGGGCGTCATCACCAACCTGCAGAACGGCATCCTGGAGTACCCGCTCCTTGCCGAGGGCGTCGCGCCCGACAAGCTCTACCCGCTCGACGTCGACCGCGCCCTGAACAAGTGGGCCACCATCCGCCAGGACACCATCTTCGCGCCGAACGTGGGCGCGCTGCAGCAGGCGGCCAGCTCCGGCCAGGTCGACATGTTCCTCCTCTCCGACTCGCGCCTGATCGCGCTGCTGGAGGAGAAGAAGAACATCAAGATCGTCTGGGACACGACCGTGGTGTCGGTCAACGCGCTCGCCGTGCCGCTCGGCACGAAGCACAAGGCGACCGCGCAGGACTTCCTGCAGTCGCTGGTGCAGCCCGGCCCGGTCGCGAAGATCTCCGAGATGCTCGGGACCGTGCCGGTCAACCTCACGGCCAAGCCGAAGCTGACCCCCAATGGCAAGCTCGTGGAGGTGTACGGGCCGGTGAACACCGGAAAGACCGTGGTCCAGGACATCGACTGGTATGCCCAGCACTGGGACGACGTCACGACCAAGCTCACCAACTGGCTGGTGGGCTGAGAGTTGACTCACAGGCTCGCGTCCCGATTCAGTTCTCCATGTGAACTAGAATTCAGTCATGGCGAACATTGACGTGACCGGCGAGGGTTCCGGCTCCGACATCCAGGCGGTTCAGCGGGTCGGTCAGATCTGCGCGCTCTTCGGTCCGCGTACGACCGAACTCACGGCCGCCGACGTGGCCGAGCGACTGGGACTGAACCGGACGACGGCGTACCGGTACTGCGCCTCGCTGGTCACGGCCGGCATACTCGAGCGCGGGCAGCGCCGCGGCACCTTCGTCCTGGGCGGCCTGATGGTGCAGCTCGGGATACACGCACTGGCCCGGCGGCGCGTCGTCGAGATCGCGCCGCCGTACCTGGCGGAGCTCAGCGCCGCCGTCCGCATGACGACCGTGCTCGGCGTCTGGGGCGCACGCGGACCCGTCGTGGCCATCGTCAACGAGGACCTCAGCCGCACTCTCGTCGTGACGGTCCACGCCGGCACCCAACTCGACCTGAACTCGTCGCAGTTGCGGGTCTTCCTGGCCTGCAAGGACGAGCAGGCGTTCGAACGGATCACGGAGGGCGTCTCGGACGCCCGGCGGGCGGAGCTGGAGGCGGGGGTCTTCATGGCCCGGCGCAACGGCTACAGCATCACCAGCCACCCCGACGGCCTCTTCGCGGCGGCGGCGCCCGTTTACGACGAGTACGGCATCTGCGCCACCGTCGCGGTGCTCGGCGCCGACCAGATGGCCGACCTCTCACCCGGGTCGCCGGCCCTCACCAAGCTCCTTAGCATCGCCGCCACGCTCAGCGACGAACTGGGCGGCGGCCAAGAGAGGAAACGTATTGCCGAGCTATGACGAGATCGCCGGTTCGAGCTGGGACGTCTTCGGACCCGGCGATCAGCTGGGCACCGTCAACCTCCTGACCCCCGAGCGCGTGGCGGCGGGGGCCCGCCTGATCCGCACCGGACGCCGGATCAACCTCGACTACCCGATCAACGCCTTCGAGCCCTACCCGACCGGCACCAGGCATCGGACCGAGCACCACGTCTTCGCCAACAACGAGTTCCACCGCGACGACTGGCTCGACTCGTTCTACCTGCAGTCCACCTCCCAACTCGACGCGCTGCGCCACATCGGGCATCCGCAGCGCGGCTTCTACGGTGGGCTCCCGGCGGCCGACAACAACGAGAGCTCGACGGCACTCGGCATCCACAACTGGGCGGAGTCGGGGATCGCCGGCCGCGGCGTCCTGCTCGACGTCCCCCGCTTCTTCGCGCTGGAGGGCCGGCCGTACGACTGCGAGCAGACGATCGCGCTCGACGACGTGACGCTCGACGCCATCGCGCGCTCGCAGGGCGTCACCTGGCAGGGCGGCGACATGCTGCTGCTGCGCACCGGCTGGGCCGAGAACTACGTCGCGAAGTCGGTCGAGGAACGCGTCGAGTTCAACAAGCGCAACAAGTCCCCGGGGCTGGCCCAGCGGGAGTCGGTCCTGCGCTGGCTCTGGGACCACGAGATCGCGCTCGTCGCGGGCGACAACCCGGCGGTCGAGGCCGACCCCGTGATCGAGTCCGATTTCCGCACCGACGGCGACCGGCCCCCGGAGCGGGGCGTGGATCACAGCGGGATGCTGCACCGGCCCCTCATCGCCCTCCTCGGCATGGCGATGGGCGAGCTCTGGAAGCTCGACGACCTCGCCGCCGACTGCGCCGCCGACGGGGTCTACGAGTTCTTCCTGACGTGCAAGCCACTGAACCTCGTCGGCGGTGTCGGTTCGCCGCCGAACGCCCTCGCCCTCAAGTAGCGGTCATCGCACCGGCAGGAGAACCATGAAGTACGTCACGGCCGGGACACTCCGGCTGCCGCCCCGCGTCCACTTCGGCTACGGATCACGCGCGCAACTGAGCGAGGTGCTGCGCCTCCATGGCCGCTGGGTGCTCGCGATCGTCGATCCGTTCCTCATCGAGACCCCGATCTTCAGGGAGACGATCACCAGGCTCGAGGCCGACGGCTTTCACGTCGCCGTACACAGTGACATCAGCCCGGAACTCCCCACCGCGTCGCTGGACGCCGCGGCGGCGTTCGCGCGGGAGCACGCGCCCGACGTCATCCTCGCCATCGGCGGCGGCAGCGCGCTGGACGCCGCGAAGCTGGTCGGCCTGCTCGTCACCCACGGCGGGCCGCTGAGCCGGTACTACGGGGAGAACCTGGTCCCAGGGCCTTCGCTGCCCCTCGTCGCCGTCCCCACCACCGCCGGAACCGGGTCGGAGGTGACCCCGGTCGCCGTGGTGTCCGACCCGGAGCACGAGATGAAGGTGGGGATCTCCAGCCCGTACCTGATTCCCACCGCCGCGATCGTCGATCCGGAGTTCACCCTCGGCGCTCCCCGGAGCGTGACCGCGTTCGCGGGCATCGACGCCCTCGTGCACGCGGTCGAGTCGTACACCGCGGCCCGGCTCGAACCGTCCTGGGACACCACCCTGCCCGTCTTCACCGGCCGGAACGCGTTCACCGAGAGCGTGGCGCTGCGCGCGGCGGAGCATCTCGGCTCCTCGCTGGCGGCGGCGGTCGGCGACCCCGGGAACCGCGGGGCCCGGGAGGAGGTCGCTTTCGGCAGCCTGCTCGCCGGCGTCGCGTTCGGCGCCACCGGCACCCACCTCTCGCACGCCCTCCAGTACCCGATCGGCGCGGCCACCAAGACGCCCCACGGGCTCGGCACCGGCCTGCTGCTTCCGTACGTCCTGCGAGCCTGCCTCACCGACGCCGATGCCGACGCCGAGGTCGCCGAACGGATCGCCGCGATCGGCGGCGCCCTGGGATCCACGGCGGCCACCACGGAGGCCAGGGCCCGCGACGCCATCTCCTCGATCGTGGCGCTCAACCGCACGATCGGCGTGCCGGCCTCCCTTCAGGAGATCGGGATCACCCGGCGGCAGCTCCCGCACCTCGCCGAACTGGCCTCGCGCTCCACCCGGCTGATCGCGATCGCGCCCGTCCCGGCGCCACCCGCCCTCCTGCTCGACATCCTCGAACACGCCTACACCGGACGGAGCGACTCATGACCTATCTCGCGGACCTCTTCATCGACGGCGAGTGGCGTCCGGGCGGCGGTGAGCGCTTCGACGTGATCGACCCCGCCGACCAGACCGTCATCGCCCGGTTCGCCGCCGCCACCGAGGACGACTGCATGGCCGCCGTCGACGCGGCCGCGAACGCGCAGACCCGCTGGGCGGCCACCGCGCCCAGGGAGCGGAGCGAGCTGCTCCGATCCGCGTACGAGGTGCTCACCGAGGAGGTCGAGCAGTTCGCGGAGATCATCGTGCGGGAGAACGGGAAGTCCTGGTCCGACGCGGTCGGGGAGGCGAACTACGCCAAGGAGTTCTTCCGCTGGTTCGCCGAGGAGGCCGTGCGGATCCCCGGCGACTATCGTCTCTCGCCGGCCGGGGACAAGCGCATCGTCGTCGACCGGCAGCCGATCGGCGTCTCCCTGCTGATCACCCCGTGGAACTTCCCCGCCGCCATGGCCACCCGGAAGCTCGCTCCCGCGCTGGCCGCCGGATGCACGACCATCCTCAAACCGGCCAGGGAGACCCCGCTGACGGCCGCGTACATCGTCGAGGTGCTGCGGCGCGTCGGCGTCCCCAGCGGCGTGGTGAACCTGGTGACACCGGTGCCGACAGGCCCCCTCGTGGCCAAGATGATCAACAGGCCGGAGGTGCGGAAGCTCTCCTTCACCGGCTCCACCGAGGTCGGCCGCGACCTGCTGCACGCCTGCGCCGACAGCGTCGTGAGCGCCTCGATGGAGCTCGGCGGGAACGCGCCGCTCATCGTGCTCCCCGGCGCCGACATGGACGTCACCATCGAGGGGGCGATGCTCGCGAAGATGCGCAACGGCGGCGCGGCCTGCACCGCCGCCAACCGCGTGTACGTGCACAGCTCGCGGCACGACGAGTTCGTCGAGCGGATGACCGCGGAGCTGGCCGCCCTGTCCGTCGGCCCCGGCCTCGACCGCTCCCGGCAGGTCGGCGCGCTCGTCTCGATCGCCGAACGCGACAAGGTCGCCGAGCTCGTGGACACCGCCGTCTCGGAGGGCGCGACCCTCGTCCACGGTGGCACGTCCTCCGAGAAGGGCGCCTTCTATGACGCCACCCTGCTGACAGGCGTACGGCACGGGTCGCGCATCACCTCGACCGAGATCTTCGGCCCCGTCGTGACCGTCGTGGCCTACGACGACGTCGACGAGGCGGTGCGGATGGCGAACGACACCATCTACGGGCTAATGGCGTACGTGTTCGGCGAGGAGCGCGAGGCCGTGGCCGTCGCCCGGCGGCTGGAGGCGGGGATGGTCGCGGTCAACCGGGGTGTGGTGAGTGATCCGGCGGCGCCGTTCGGCGGGGTCAAGCAGAGCGGGCTCGGACGGGAGGGCGGCTCGGAGGGGATCCTCGAGTTCCTCGAGGAGAAGTACATCGCCCTGACCGAACCCCGGATCGGTTGAAGGCACGTCACTCGATCAGGTGCCGTGGCGGGCGAGGTGGTCGGCGGCGCGGATGGGGTCGGGGAGGCGGAAGCGGGGGGCGAGGCGGAGCACCTGGTCCGTGGCCGTGTCGAGGGTGATGCGGTGGCCTTGGGAAACGTACACCGGCTTGATGGCCCGTTGGGTGCGCAGGGCGCGGCCGACTGTGGTGTCGTCGAGCACGATGGGGGTCCATGAACCGCGTTCACGGTCGGGGGTGGTGTGGGTGCCGACGAAGGGGGTCTTGGCGACGCCGAGCGATGGCAGGCCGGTCAGCAGGCCCAGGTGGCAGGCCAGGCCGAACCTGCGGGGGTGCGCGAGGCCGTAGCCGTCGCAGACCAGCAGGTCGGGGGTGACGGTGAGGCGTTCGAGCGCCTCCACCAGGGCGGGCAGCTCGCGAAAGGCGAACAGGCCCGGTCGGTACGGGAACGCCGCCTTGCCGTGCACCACCACCTGCTCCACCACGGCCAGGGTGCCGGCGTCGAGCACGACCACGGCGGCGGACAGCGCGTCGACGCCGTGGTAGTGCACGTCCAGGCCCGCCACGGTGGTGAAGTCGGTGGGGCCGGTCAGCTCGACGTGAAGGCGGAGTCGCTCCTGGATGGCCTCTGCCTCGGGGACACTGGTCGGCCAGGGGTGAAGCTGGTTCACATGCACTGACCAAAGCTAATGGACCAGCAGTCAACGCGGGTCGATCGGGGTCAGCGACCGGTTCCGGTCCTCGATCGCCTCGGCGGCGTCGAGGCACAGGTCCTCCCGGAAGCGCCGGCCGATGAGCTGCACGCCCTGAGGCAAGCCGGCCGCCTCACCGGTCGGTACGGCCACGGCGGGGAGGCCGAGAAGGTTGACGGCCACGGCCATGCGCAGGGCCGCCGGCCATCCGGCGAGCCATGCGGCGTCGGAGTCGGCGCCGACTGTGAACGCCGGGCCGGTGCTGATCGGTGCGAGCACGAGCGGGGTCTCCAGCATCCACGCGTGCCAGGCCCGTGCGATCTGGGCGCGTTCCAGCAGGGGGTCGAAGGCCGGCTCGCCCCCGGCGCGGGTCCAGTGCGGCTGGTAATCGGCCCAGAAGCGGACGAATCCACCAGAGGCCAGGGACTCGACCGGAGGCTGCTTCTCGTGCGCCCGGCCGTAGGTGGACATGATCTGCGTGTAGATCTCTACGGCCCTGGTCAGCGCCGGAGGCGAGCCCTCCTCGACGACGTAGCCGGACGCGGTGAGCAGCTCCGCCGCTCGGCGCAGGGCGGCCGCGACGCCGGGATCCAGGTCCGGTCCGTCCGGGTCGGTGGCTAGACGTACCCGGATGGGAGGTTCGACCGGAGGGCCGTCGAGCGGCACCGGCGCGTGCCAGGGGTCGCCGCCTGAGCGTCCGCACATGTGAGCGAAGGCCAGCCGCAGATCGCTCACCCGGCGCGCGATGGGACCGTGCACGCCCAGCAACTGGAACGCGAACGGCGTCGGCCCGCCCCCGCCGCCCTGGGACACCCGGCCCAGCGACGGCTTCAACGCGGTGACCCCGCAGCACTGGGCCGGCCAGCGCAGCGAGCCCGCTCCGTCGTTGCCCAGGCCCAGCGGCGCCATGCCGGTGGCCACGGCCACGGCGTCACCCCCGCTGGAGCCGCCGGGCGTGTGACCGGCCGACCACGGGTTGCGGGTGGGACCGCGCAGGTCGTTGTCGGTGTGCCAGCGCATGCCGAACTCCGGCATGTTCGTCCGCCCGATCGGGATGGCGCCCGCCGCCCGCAACTCGGCGACATGCGGTGCGTCCGTGGCGGCGATCGCGTCGCGCAGCGCGACGATCCCCAGCGTCGTCGCCGAGCCCGCGACGTCGATGTTCTCCTTGACCGTCACGGGAACGCCGGTGAGCGGACCGGCCGTCGTGCCCGACCGTACGGCTTCGTCGGCCGCGTCCGCCGCCTGGAGCGCCGTCTCCTCCAGGACGACCGTGATCGCGTTCACCTCGGGGTTGACCTGGGCGATCCGCCGGAGATGCGCCTCGACCACCTCGCGGCTCGACACCTCACGCTCCCGGATCAGCCTTGCCATGTCCGAGGCGGACAACTCCCAGATCTCCGACATGCTTTCTCCCTTGGTGGTGGTGTGCCGAGGAATCTAGGGCCCGCTGCCGGAAGATTGCAGTCTTGTCTTTCCCGCGTGCGTCAGCCGCCCGGCTTCGGGCCCTCGCGGGTTGGCGCGTCCGCGGTGATCTGGGCCTTCGAGCGATACTTCCTTTCACTGGGAGTCGCGTGGTCGTCCTATTACAAGGGCCATAAGGGGAAATGCTGGGTAGTGTCAGGACCCATGAGCGATGTCCTGGTGCTGGTCGGCCCTGGGCTGGCCGCAGACGAGGCACTTCTCGGCGAGATCGCCGAGCGAGAGTTCGCCGCACTGGGCGTGCGTGGCGTGATCACGCACGTACGGGACGCAGCGGACGTCCGAGCCCGTACGCGCCCCCGACAGGGCACGAGTCCTGCGCCGATCCCGGCGACAACGCCCGCCGGAGCGCCGGGCAGGGAGAACGGATCAGGACACGTTCGCACGCCGGCAGCGGGTGACGGCGGGCTGGCGCGGCGGCGCGGTGCTCGGGTCCAGGCCACTGTGATCATCCCAGGGCCTGAGGAGGACATTCGGCGGCTGATGGGGGAGTCGCTCGGCTTGGTCGTCTGGCTGGACATCTGGAGGGCCGACGGCATCGTGGTGGGGGAGGGTGCCGCCCACATCCACGGTCGTGGGCTCGGCGGTCTGGCCTGGGCGATCCGGCATGCGGTACACCGCCTGCGCCACCCGTACCACCGCATTTCATACGGCCCGCACCACGAGCAGTGGGCGGACCTGTACCTCCCAGCGGAAGCCCGTACGGGGGCGTCCCAGGAGGAGATGTCCCGGAGGAAGGCGTCCCGCGAGCGAGCGGTTCCTATCGAAGCGGGGGCTTCGGAGGGGCTGGTTCGCGAGGGGGAGATTCCCTCCATGAGGGTGGTTTCCCCCGAGGGGGTGCAAGAGAGGGTCGGCTCTTCTGCAGAGGCGGGTCGCGAGGTAGTGGGGGCGCTTCTGGAGGGCGGCGAGGTAGCGGTGCCGGCTTCGGAAGGGGCGTTGGCGCCGTTGCCGGTGCGGGTGCCGGTCGTGGTGTTGGTGCACGGTGGATACTGGCGATCCGTATGGGCGGCCGATCTGATGGACGCGCTCGGCGCCGATCTCGTCGAACGTGGCTTCGCCGTGTGGAACCTCGAGTACCGCCGGCCCGACCTGCACGGCTGGGAGGTGGCCACGGCTGATGTGGCCGCCGGTCTGGACGCGTTGGCTTCGGCGGGAGCGCCGCTGGATCTGGGCAGGGTCGCGGTGGTGGGGCACTCGGCGGGGGGACAGCTCGCGTTGCGGGCGGCGGCGGACGGGGCCAGGGTCTCGCTGGCCGTGTCGCTGGCGGGGGTGCTGGACCTGGTCGAGGGCGACCGGCGGTGGCTCAGCTCGGGCGCGGTGGCCGTCGCGCTCGGTACGGTTGCGTCTCACATGCCGGACATCGCGGGTGGCGTACCCGGGAATGCGACCAGCCGTGAGCGGTCGGTGGCGGACGGGCATGAGGTGGCCAGGAGTGTGTACGGTGCGGCCAGCCCGATGCTCCGGTTGCCGTTGGGGGTGCGCCAGCTGATCGTGCAGGGGTCGGGGGACGATCTGGACCTGCTTGACTTCGGGCGGAGATATGCGAAGGCAGCCCACGACGCCGGTGATGATGTGAAATATCTGGAAATGGTGGGAGACCATTTCTCCGTCATCACCCCCGACACGCCCATCTGGCGCGCCACCGCCCTGAGCATCACCGAAGCCCTGCGGTAAGCCGCCGGCTCTGCCACAGCCGAGGGGCAACGGCCGGGTTCATGGACACGGTACGTGCCCCCTGGACACAACCCCCGCCGCCCCGTACCAAGGAGTGATGGAGGTCACGATCGTCGGCAGGATCGAGGCGGCGGGCCTGGCGCGCGCGGCGTGCCGGGGATGACGGACCGAAAGAGATGGTGAGCATGCTCTCGTACGCCAGCGCCACCGCGCGAACCCCGCTCCTGGGCGAGACCATCGGCGCGAACTTCGAGCGAACCGTGTCGCGCTTCCCCGACCGCGAGGCCCTGGTGGACGTGCCCACCGGCCGCAGGTGGACCTACGCCGAGCTCGACGCCGAGGTGGACCGGCTGGCGCTGTCGCTGCTGGCCCGCGGCGTCGCCAAGGCGGACAGGGTCGGCATCTGGGCGCCCAACTGCGCCGAGTGGGTGATCGTGCAGTACGCCACGGCCAAGATCGGCGCGATCCTGGTCAACGTCAACCCGGCCTACCGGGCGCACGAGCTCGCGTACGTGGTCGAGCAGTCGGGCATGCGGCTGCTGATCAGCGCCCTGTCGCACAAGGGCAGCGACTACCGCGCCATGGTCAAGGAGATCGGCTTCGCGGACGCCGTCTATCTCGGCGACCCGAGCTGGGAGCAGCTGCTGGCTAGGTCGGCGGAGCCGGGCGCGCTGCGGCGGCGGATGGCCGAGCTCGCCTTCGACGATCCGATCAACATCCAGTACACCTCCGGGACCACCGGCTTCCCCAAGGGCGCGACGCTCTCGCACCACAACATCCTCAACAACGGCTTCTTCGTGGGAGAGCTCCTGCACTACACCGAGGCCGACCGGGTGTGCCTGCCGGTGCCGTTCTACCACTGCTTCGGCATGGTGATGGGGAATCTGGGCGCGACCTCGCACGGCTCCTGCGTGGTGATCCCGTCACCGGGGTTCGACCCGGAGGCGACGCTGCGCGCCGTACAGCAGGAGAGGTGCACCTCGCTGTACGGGGTGCCGACGATGTTCATCGCCGAGCTGGGCGTGCTGCGCGGGTTCGACCTGTCCACGCTGCGGACGGGCATCATGGCCGGGTCGCCGTGCCCGGTGGAGGTGATGAAGCGCGTGGTCAGCGAGATGAACATGCGCGAGGTCGCGATCTGCTACGGCATGACCGAGACCTCCCCGGTGTCCACGATGACCCGACCGGACGACGACCTGGCGCGCAGGACCGAGACGGTCGGCCGGGTGATGCCGCACGTCGAGGTGAAGATCGTGCACCCGGAGACGCGGCTGACCGTGCCGCGCGGCGAGCCGGGGGAGCTGTGCACGCGCGGCTACTCGGTGATGCTCGGCTACTGGGAGCAGCCGGACCGGACCGCCGAGGCCATCGACGAGGCCCGCTGGATGCATACCGGCGACTTGGCCACGATGGACGACGACGGCTACCTGAACGTGGTCGGCCGGATCAAGGACATGATCATCAGAGGTGGCGAGAACGTCTACCCGCGCGAGGTCGAGGAGTTCCTCTACCGCCACCCCGACATCAGCGACGTGCAGGTGATCGGCGTCCCGGACGAGAAGTACGGCGAGGAACTGATGGCCTGGATCATCATGCGCCCGGGCGCCGTCCCGCTGACGGCGCAGGCGGTCAGGGAGTTCTGCGCGGGCCGGCTGGCCCACTACAAGATCCCCCGGTACGTCCACGTGGTGGATTCGTTCCCGATCACGGTGACCGGCAAGATCCGCAAGGTGGAGATGCGGGCGCAGGCGCTCGACCTGCTCGGGCTGCGCACGGCGGCCGAGCTCCGGAACGCCTGAGACACCCGGGTCAGCTAGACAAAACGGACAACCCCTAGCATGTCTCCGTGATCGTTGGTGAGGTGTTCGGCCTGCTCGGCGTCGGATTGGCCGCCGGGGTGGTCAGCACCGTGGTGAGCCTCGCCTCCATCGTGTCCTACCCGGCGTTGCTGGCCTTCGGGCTGCCACCGCTCACCGCGAACGTCACCAACACCGTCGCACTGCTCTTCACCGGGATCGGCGCCGCCTTCGGTTCCCGGCCGGAGCTCACGGGGCAGGCGCCGCGCGTGTTCCGGCTGGGCTGGCTGACCGCCCTGGGCGGCGCGACGGGCGCCGGTCTGCTCCTGGTGACGCCGTCGGAGACGTTCGAGCAGATCGCCCCCTGGCTGATCGGCGGGGCCTCGTTGCTGCTGGTACGCCCCCCGAGGGGTGAGCCGCACGGCGACCGCGGGCTGCTGATGCGGTTCGCGCTGTTCGCGGTGGCCATCTACGTCGGCTACTTCGGGGCGGCGGGCGGCATCCTGATGCTGGCCGTGCTCTCCTCCATGCTGGGCGGCGGCCCCGCCAAGATCAACGCGCTGAAGAACGTGCTGTCCGGGCTGGCCAACGCGGTGGCGGCACTGGGGTTCGCGGTGTTCGGCCCGGTCGACTGGGCGGCCGCCGCGCCCCTGGCCGTCGGCTTCCTGCTGGGCGGCTGGCTCGGGCCGAAGATCGCGCGGCGCCTGCCCGGCCAGAGCCTGCGCTACCTCGCCGCGGCCTGCGGCCTGGCGGTCGCGATCAAGCTGGGGTACGACGCGTACACGACCTGAAAGCCGGCCGCACGGCCTGAAGGCGTCCACGCGACCTGAAGGCGTCCACGCGACCTGAAGGCGTCCACGCGACCTGAAGGCGGCCGCGCGGCCAGAACGGTGGGCGGCGCGGGCGGAGGCTTGGGGAGGGCGGTGCTCAGACGAGTTTGGCGAAGCGCAAGGCCACCTCGCGCCAGATCGGCGTCGAGACCGGCTCGTCGGCGACCGCCCTCGCGTACACCTCGTCGGGGTCGAACCCGTCCGCCCGCCACTCGCGGATCCGCTCCGGCACCACCTCGGGGTGGAACTGCACCCCCCACGCCTGCTCACCCACCCGGAACGCCTGGTACGGGCAGCGCTCGGTCTCGGCCAGCCAGACGGCTCCAGGCGGCAGCGCGGTGATGGCGTCGACGTGGTGCTCGATGGCGGGCACCACCTCGGGCAGCTCGCGGAACAGCAGGTCGGAGGCGGCCTCCGGCCTGATCGTGACCGGGAGGCTGCCGTTCTCCGGCGCGCCGGCGTCCCCGGTCACCTCACCACCGGCCACCTCCGCGATCATCTGCCCGCCCAGGCAGATCCCGAACAGCGGCCGCCCGTCGTCCAGCGCCTGCCCCACCAGCTTCCTGGTGGGCGCCAGCCACGGAGCCCGGTCGTCCTGGCTGGGCAGGTAGCCACCGCCCAGCATGATCATGGCGTCGTGCTCCAGCCGGTCGGGCACCGGCGCGCCGTCATAGGCGTGCACCACCTCCAGCCGCAGCCCGGCCTCCTCCAGCCAGCCGCCGAACCGGCCGGGGCCGCCGCTCCGGCTGTTCTGCACGATCAGGACGTCACGCATCGCAGGTCTCCGTCAGGAAGTCGTCAGGTCAGGTCAGGGTGGGTCGAGGTGAGGGCGGGTCAAGGTCGAGGCGGGTCAAGGTGGAGATGGGTCGAGGTCAGAACGGGTCGAGGCCAGGGTGGGTGTCGAGGTCAGGGGAGGTTCGCGGCCCTGGCGGTGTGGCGCAGCAGCAGGGCGGTGGTCACCGGCCCGACGCCGCCGGGCACCGGGGTGAGCGCCCCCGCCACGCCTGCGACCGCGTCGAAGTCCACGTCGCCGGCCAGGCCGCCGTCATCCGTCGGGTTGGTGCCGACGTCGATGACGACCGCGCCGGGCGCCACATGGCCGGCGCCGATCAGCCCGGCCCGGCCGGCGGCCACCACCAGCACCTCGGCGGCCGAGGTGACGGCGGCCAGGTCGCGGGTGCGCGAGTGGCTGACGGTGACCGTGGCGTGCCGGTCGAGCAGCAGGTGGGCCAGCGGCTTGCCGACCACCGTCGAGCGGCCCACCACCACGGCCCGCCTGCCTGCCAGTTCCACGCCGTAGTGGTCGAGCAGGGCCATCACCGCCGCCGCCGTGGCGGGCACGAACGCGGGCAGCCCCGCCGCGAGCCGGCCCAGCGAGAGCGGGTTGGCGCCGTCGACGTCCTTGCGCGGGTCGATGGCGGCGGCCAGCTCCTGCGCCGAGAGCCCGGCGGGCAGCGGGGTCTGCAGCATCACGCCGTGCACGCCGGCGTCGGCGCTGAGCCGGGCCAGCGTCTCCCGGACCTGCTCGGCCCGCGCGCCGGGCCCCAGGTCGACCAGGTCGGCGGCGATGCCGACGCCGGCCGCCGCCTTGGCGATGGACCGGACGTACCACAGGCTCGCCTCGTCGTCGGTGGCCACCACGACGGCGAGCCGGGGCTGTGGCCCGGCGTCCACCTCCGCGGTGGTCTGCGTCTTGATGGCCGCGGCCAGCTCCCTGCCCGTCAGCTTCCTCACACGCCCGTCCTTTCACCCGCGTCGCCTGTCACGCCCTGTCACGCTCCATGCTCCCAGGTCCGCCCATGGTCTCGTCCCGGTGCGCGGTCGCCTGCCGCGGCCTATGGTTTCAGACCCTCGCGCACCTGGGCGGTCACTCGCTCGGCGCGGGCCATGGTGTCGTCGGCGTCCGCGAGCCGGGCGCGCAGGCCGTCGCGGGTCCGGTCGTCACGGATGCCGCCCAGGTTCACCTCGACGTTGACCCGGGCCGTGGCGATGGCGGCGCGGGCGGCCTCGGCGGCGGCCGCGACGTCGGTGAGGAGGTTGGGGTTGCCGATCGGCAGCAGGGTCTCGCAGAGGCCGACCAGGCGCGAGGCCAGCTCGGCCACCTCGGCGGGCGGCTCGGCCGCGTCCACCAGAGCCGCCGCGATGGCCAGCGTGCGCTCCTCGCCCTTGGGCAGCCGGTAGGCGTCGGTGACCGCGGTGAACGCCGCCGTGTCGTGCTCCGCCAGCTCCAGCGCCCGTGTCCGGGCCTCGTCGGTCTCGGTGATCATGCGGGTCATGGTCTCGGCGTGCTCGGCGTACTTCTCGCCGGTGGTGTAACGAGCCACCATGCCGAGCAGCGCGGCGGCCTGCGCCGCGTGCAACGCGGCGGTGGCGCCGCCGCCCGGCGCGGGCACCCGGTCGGCCAGCGTGGACAGGAAGTCGACGATCGTTGTGTCGCGCATGGCGGCATTCTGCCAGCCCGCGCACCGCTCACTCGCGGTGCATCGGCCGCGTGGTGTCCTGCTGCGGGACATCTGGGGAGTACGGGTTCCGCGCGTACGGGTCCGGGCCGCCAGGGCGATCCGGTGACCCGGAAGCGTGGGAGGGGCCGTGCGGGTGGGGAGCGTACGAGGGCGCGTGCTGGGCGGGAGGGTAGGCGGGCCCGTAGGGGCCGGTGGATGCGTCGAAGGCGGGCCGCACCCCGCGCCAGCGGGACGGGAACGCCGACACCACCAGCAGCAGGACGCCGATGACCAGCAGGATCCCCTGGTAGGACAGGTTGCGGTAGCCGTTGTCGAGCATGGCCGGCAGGAACCCCCGGGGCAGGATCCGCGTCCGGCTCATCAGCTCCAGCAGCGGCAGGCTGCCCACCAGGACGAACATCAGCCCGCCGAGCAGCGACGCCACCGGCGACAGCCGGGAGCCGGCCAGGAAGGCCAGCGCGATCCCGGAGAGCACGAGCAGGCCGAGCCCGAGCCAGGAGAAGGCGAGCATGCGCTGCATGGTGAGGGTGAGCTCGGACACGCCGTACATCAGCCCGGCGACGATCAGCGGCGGCAGGAGCAGTCCGGCGACGATTCCCAGAAGATGGCGCACACCGTTTGTCATGATCCACCCCGTTTATCCGGTAGTGCCCCAAGCTACCGCGTGGACTCCCGCACCACGAGATCCGGCTGGAACATGATCTGCTGGTGCGCGTGCGTGTCCGGGTTGTCGCACTCGTCGAGCAGCAGCTCGGTGGCCACCCGCCCCAGCTGGTAGGTCGGCTGCCTGATCGAGCTCAGCGACACGGTCGTGGCCGAGGCGAAGTCGATGTCGTCGTAGCCGATCAGCGAGACGTCCTCGGGCACCCGCACGCCCCCCTGCAGCAGGCCGCGCAGCATGCCCACGGCGAGCAGGTCGTTGGCGCAGAACAGCGCGTCCGGCAGGCGGTCCTGGGCGAGCAGCTTCTCGGCGGCCTGCTGGCCGGCCGCCGCGGTCATCGCCGGCATGGACACCTCCCGCAGCTCCTGCGGGTCGCGCCCGGCGGCGGCCAGTGCCCGCTCGGCGCCCCGCCGCCGGTCCTGGCACTGCCTGAGCGAGGCGGGTCCGGTGATGTAGGCGATGTTGTCGAACCCGCCCGCCAGCAGGTGCTCGACGGCCATCGCGCCACCGGTCACGTCGTTGACCGCCACCGCGCACTGGTCGGGCCGATCGGCCGGATGGTCGACCAGCACCACCGCGATGCCCCGCCGGCGCAGCATGTCGAGCCGGGCATGGTCCTCGTCAGACGGCGTGATCAGCACCCCGCGCACCCGCTGCTCGGCGAAGACCAGGAGGTTGCGTTCCTCCTTGACGCGGCTGCCGGAGGAGTTGCCCAGGATGACTGCGTAGCCGCGCTCGCTGGCCAGATCTTCGACCCCGGCGGCGACGTCGGTGAAGAACGGGTTGCCGATGTCCATCACCGACAGGCCGACCGTGCGGCTGTGGCCGGCGCGCAGCGTGGAGGCCGAGCCGTGCCTGACGAAGCCGAGCTCCCTGATGGCCGTCTCCACCCGGTCACGGGTGCTGCCCGCGACCTTCTCGGGCCGGTTGAGCACGTTGGACACCGTGCCGGGCGAGACACCGGCCCTGGCCGCGACATCCTTGATGCTCACCGTGCTCGTGCTCATCGGTGCCCCTGAGGCTCGTAGGTGCGCACGCCCGCGCTGCGCCGTACCAGATCCCGCATCTCGGCCAGGTCGCCCACCAGGCCCCGCGCCCTGGCCTGCACCAGCGCGTTGCCCAGCGCGGCCGCCTCGACGGGACCGGCGACCACCGGCAGTCCGGTGGCGTCGGCCGTGAGCCGGCACAGCAGCGTGTTGAGTGAGCCGCCGCCCACCAGGTGCACGACCTCGACCGGGCGGCCACTGAGCCGCACGGCGTCGGCGACGGCCCGTTGGTAGGCGAGGGCGAGGCTCTGCAGGATGCATCGTACGACCTGCGCGCGGCCCTGCGGAGCGCGCTGCCCGGTGCGGGCGCAGTAGGCGGCGATGCGGGCGGGCATGTCGCCGGGAGGCAGGAAGGACGGGTCGTCGGGGTCGATGACCGTGTCGGTCCCGGTGGCCCCGGCCTCCGCCAGCAGCGGCTCCAGATCCGGCTCGCCCCAGGTGCGCAGGCACTCCTGCAGGATCCACAGGCCCATGACGTTGCGCAGGTAGCGGGTGGTGCCGTCGATGCCGGCCTCGTTGGTGAAGTTGGCCAGGCGACTCTCCTCGGTGAGCACCGGGGCGGGCAGCTCGACGCCCACCAGCGACCAGGTGCCGCAGGAGATGTAGGCGAAGCGGCCGGTCTCGGCGGGCACCGCGACCACGGCGGAGGCGGTGTCGTGGGAGGCGGTCTTGGTGACGACCGTGGTGTAGCCGACCTCCTCCGCCACGTCCGCCCGCAGTGGGGTGCTGTCTTCCGAAATGTCGGGGAAAATCCGGCGAGGGAGGCGGAGTTTGTCGATGAGCTCCCAGGCCCACTCCCGCCGCGTCACGTCGTACAGACCCGTGGTCGAGGCGTTCGTCCGCTCGGCCCCGATCGCCCCCGTCAGCCAGTGGCCGAGCAGGTCCGGGATCAGCAGCATCGTCTCGGCCTCGTCCAGCCGCTCGGTGAGGAGCTGGTTGACGGTGTTGAACTGCAGGAACTGCAGCCCGGTCACCTCGTAGGGGTCCACCCGCGCGGTGAAGCGGTTCGTCCGCCCGTCGCGGTAGTGCACCGGGTTGCCGATCAGCCGGCCCCCGGCGTCCAGCAGCCCGTAGTCGACCGCCCAGGAGTCGATGCCGACGGACTCCGCCGGCCCCGCCTCGCGCAGCCCGTCCAGCACGCCTCGGTACAGCGCGAGGATGTCCCAGTGCAGCGTCCCGGACACCTGCACCGGCCGGTTGGGGAAGCGGTGCACCTCGGTGAGGTCGATCCGGCCGGCCGACACGGCGGCACTCATCACTCGCCCGCTGGAGGCGCCTAGATCAACAGCTGTGAATCGCACGCAACTGATTAAAACGTAACAATCACAGATGCGCCAGAGAGTCCGTGAAGGCATTGACGACCGAGGGCGGAACACCTAGATTCCGGGAAACATCCCGTTAAAACGTTTGTTGCCCGGAGGACGTATGAGTGGTCCGCCCACCCTCGCACTCGCGAACGTCAGCAAGTCGTTCGGAGCCGTGAGGGCGCTGCGCGACGTATCGCTCGAGTTGTTCCCCGGCGAGGCGCACGCACTCGCGGGGGAGAACGGCGCCGGCAAGTCCACGCTCGTCAAGACGCTCGCCGGGGTGCACCGCCCGGACAGCGGCCAGGTGCTGCTGGGCGGCGAGCCCGTCACGTTCGCCGGCCCGGCCGACGCCCAGCAGGCCGGCGTGGCGGTCATCTACCAAGAGCCCACCCTTTTTCCTGATTTGTCGGTCGCCGAGAACATCTTCATGGGCCGTCAGCCGCGCATCGGCCTTGGCCGCATCGACCGCAAGGCCATGCGAGCCCAGGCGAAGCAGCTGTTCGACCGGCTCGGCGTGACGCTCGACCCCGAGCAGCCCGCGCGCGGCCTGTCCATCGCCGACCAGCAGCTCGTCGAGATCGCCAAGGCCATCTCCCGGGACGCCCGCGTCCTGGTCATGGACGAGCCCACGGCCGCGCTGTCCGGCAACGAGGTCGCCCGGCTGTTCTCGGTCGTGGAGGCGCTGCGCGAGCAGGGCTGCGCGATCCTGTTCATCTCGCACCGGCTGGACGAGATCTTCTCGCTCTGCCAGCGGGTGACGACGCTGCGCGACGGCGCCTGGATCGCCAGCGAGCCCGTCGAGGGCCTCACCCACGACGACCTGATCCGCCGGATGGTGGGCCGTGACCTGGACGCCCTCTACCCCAAGCAGGACACCACCGCCGGTGAGGTCGCGCTCCAGGTCGAGCGGCTGACCAGGGAGGGCTGGTTCACCGACGTCTCCTTCCAGGTGCGGCGGGGCGAGATCGTCGCCCTGGCCGGGCTGGTCGGCGCCGGGCGGAGCGAGGTGGCCAGGGCCGTCTTCGGCATCGACCGGTGGGACGCCGGCTCGGTCACCGTGGACGGCAGGCCGCTGCCCGCCGGCAGTCCCACCGCCGCCATGAGCGCCGGGCTGGCCCTGGTGCCCGAGGACCGGCGGCAGCAGGGGCTGGTCATGGAGCTGTCGATCGAGCGCAACATCGGCCTGACCGGGCTGCGCTCGCTGCGCCGGGGCGTCACCATCTCCCGGGCCGCCGAACGCGATCGGGCCAGGGACTGGGCGCTGCGGCTGCAGCTCAAGTTCGCCCGGCTGAGCGACGGCGTCGGCGTGCTGTCGGGCGGAAATCAGCAGAAGGTCGTGCTGGCCAAGTGGCTGGCGACCGAGCCGTCCGTGCTCATCGTGGACGAGCCCACCCGCGGCATCGACGTCGGCACCAAGGCCGAGGTGCACCGCCTGCTGTCGGAGCTGGCCGGTCAGGGCATCGCGGTGCTCATGATCTCCTCCGACCTGCCGGAGGTGCTCGGCATGGCCGACCGGGTGCTGGTCATGCACGAGGGGCGGCTGACCGCCGAGATCTCGCGCGCCGAAGCGACCGAGGAGAGCGTCATGTCCGCCGCGACCGGGAGGGCCGCATGACGACCGCGACCGCCCCGCCCGAGCCCGCCGTGCCCACCCGCAGCGCCCGGGGGCTCGTCGACCTGGTGTTCCGGGCGAGAGAGCTGAGCCTGGTCATCGCCCTGGTCGCGCTCGTCGCCATCACGGCCGGTGTCAACGGCAACTTCCTGTCCGGGCAGGGCATCGAGGACATCCTGCTCAACACGGCCATCCTGGCGCTGCTGGCCGTCGGCCAGTCGCTGGTGGTCGTCACCCGCAACCTGGACCTGTCGGTCGGGTCGGTGGTGGGGCTGGTCGCGTTCGTCACCGGCGACATGCTGGCGAGCGGCTGGGGGATCGTGCCCGGCGTAGTGCTGGGCATCGCCATCGGCGCCGTCTGCGGCCTGCTGAACGGGCTCCTGGTGAGCTTCTGCCGGGTGCCCGCGCTGGTCGTGACGCTCGGCACGCTCTACGTGATCCAGGGCATCGGCCACTACATCGCCCACGGCCGCCAGATCAACGCGGTGGACCTGCCGCCGGGGCTGCTCTCGCTGGGCAACGGCAGCGTGCTGGGCATCCCGTACCTGCCGCTCATCACGCTCGTCGTCATGCTGGCGATCGGCTACTACCTGCGCTCCTACCCGAGCGGCAGGGAGTTCTACGCGATCGGCTCCAGTCCGGAGGCGGCCGGCCTGGCGGGCGTGCCCGTCCGGCGCCGCATCCTGGTCGCCTACCTGGTCAGCGGCTGCCTGGCCGGGCTGGCCGGCGTGCTCTGGCTGGCCAGGTTCGGCACCGTCATCGCCGACTCCGCCAACGGCTGGGAGCTGCTGGTGATCAGCGCCGTGGTGGTCGGCGGCGTGGCGATCACCGGCGGCGTCGGCAGCGTGTACGGGGCCGCGCTCGGCGCGCTCCTGCTCACCACCATCGGCAGCGCGCTGGTCGTGCTCCGGGTCAACCCGTTCTGGCAGCAGGCCATCACCGGGGCGCTGCTCCTGCTCGCGATCAGCGTCGACCGGGTGCTCGCGCTGCGGGTCGCCCGGCTGCTCAGAAGGAGAAGCCGCCATGGCTAAAGTGCTGCGCTGGGACGTCATGGTCGGCGTGCTGCTGGTCGCGGTGTTCGCCGGCGGCTCGCTCACCTCGCCGGGCTTCGCCACCGTCGGGAACCTGTCGTTCGCCCTCGGCGACCTGGGCGAGATCGCGCTCATCGCGCTGACCATGACCATGCTGGTGGTGGCCGCCGAGGTGGACCTGTCGGTCGCCTCCGTGCTCGGCCTGTCCAGCGCCCTGGTCGGCGCCCTGTGGGACGGCGGCATGGCCATCGAGACCATCATCCCGCTGGTCGTGCTCGTCGGCGCCCTGTGCGGGCTGGTCAACGGCCTGCTCGTGACCAAGCTCGGGCTGCCCTCGCTGGCCGTCACGATCGGCACCCTCGCCCTCTACCGGGGGCTGGCGTACGTGGTGCTGGGGGACAAGGCCGTCGCCCAGTTCCCGCGCGAGTTCACCGCGCTGGCCGTGGACGACGTGCCGGGGACGTTCATCCCGTATCCGGTCGCGCTGTTCGTCATGCTCGCGGTGGTGGTCGCGATCGTGCTGCACGCCACCGGGTTCGGCCGCTCGCTGTTCGCGATCGGCGCGCAGGAGCAGGCCGCGTTCTTCGCCGGGATCCGGGTCAAGCGGATCAAGCTGCTGCTGTTCGTCCTGTCCGGCACGGTCGCCGCCTTCGCCGGCGTCGTCTTCACCCTCAGGTACGGCTCCGCCCGCGCCGACAACGGCCTGGGCATCGAGCTCGCGGTCATCGCCGCCGTGCTGCTCGGCGGGGTCGACTTCGACGGCGGCAAGGGCACCCTCGGCGGCGTCATCGCCGGTGTGCTGCTCATCGGCCTGCTGCGCAACCTGCTCATGCTCAACGACGTCTCGACCGAGATCCAGTCGATCGTCACCGGTCTCCTGCTCATCATCTCGGTGCTCACCCCCCGCCTCATCGCCTCGGTGAGACCGGCGCTCCTGAAAGGATCTACATGAGATCGATCCGTATGGTCACCCTGACAGCGGTGCTCGCCCTGGGCGTGGCCGCCTGCGGCGGAGGCACCACCAAGGACACGGTCAGCTCGGCGTCCCCGGCGGCCCCCGCCTCCAGCGCCGCCGCCAAGGCCGATCCCAACGCGCCCATCAAAGAGGGCCTGAAGCTGGCGTTCCTGCCCAAGCAGATCAACAACCCGTACGAGACCATCGTCGACAAGGCCGGCATCGAGGCGGCGGCGGAGTTCAAGGGCGAGGCCAAGGAGGTCGGCCCGTCCGACGCGTCGGCCTCCTCGCAGATCTCCTACATCAACACTCTCACCCAGCAGGGCCACGACGCGATCCTGATCGCGGCCAACGACGCCAACGCCGTCTGCGGCCCGCTCCAGGAGGCCCGCGCCAAGGGCATCAAGATCGTCTCGTACGACTCCGACGCCGCTCCCGAGTGCCGGGACATCTTCATCAACCAGGCCAGCTCGGAAGAGGTCGGCCGCAGCCAGGTCAAGCTGCTCGCCGACATGATCGACAGCAAGGGCGAGATCGCCATCCTGTCGGCCACGGCCAACGCCACGAACCAGAACACCTGGATCGAGTTCATGAAGGACGAGCTCGCCAAGCCTGAGTACAAGGACATGAAGCTGGTCAAGGTCGCCTACGGTGACGACGACGACCAGAAGTCCTTCACCGAGACGCAGGGCCTGCTGCAGGCCTACCCGGACCTCAAGGGCATCATCTCGCCCACCACGGTCGGCGTCTCGGCCGCGGCCCGCTACATCTCGGGCTCGAAGTACAAGGGCAAGGTCGTGCTGACCGGCCTCGGCACGCCGAACCAGATGCGCCAGTTCGTCAAGGACGGCACCGTCGAGAAGTTCGCCCTGTGGAACCCGAAGGACCTCGGCTACCTGGCCTCCTACGCCGCCGCCGCGCTGGCCTCCGGCCAGATCACCGGCGCCGAGGGCGAGACCCTCAAGGCCGGCAAGCTCGGTGAGCGCACCATCGGCGCCAAGGGTGAGATCATCCTCGGCCCGCCGTTCACCTTCGACGCCTCGAACATCGACGAGTTCGACTTCTGATCACGTAGCGACAGTCCGCACGCGCGCTTCCCGCCGGGGGGCGCGCGTGCGCAGGAAGGAGACCGTGTGGAGCGGGTGTGCTTTCAGTTGAGAGTCCGGCCCGAACGGATTGACGAGTACCGGGAACGCCACCTGAACGTGTGGCCCGACATGCGCGAGGCGCTGCGGGCCGCAGGATGGCGCAACTACTCGCTCTTCCTGCGTGACGACGGGCTGCTCATCGGCTATCTGGAGGCCGACGACTTCGAGGCGGCGCAGCGGGCGATGGCCGACACCGAGGTCAACACCCGCTGGCAGCGCGAGATGGCGCCGTTCTTCGAGGTGGGCCGGCCCGACGAGGGCCTGCTCAGGTTGGCCGAAGTTTTCCATCTGGATTGATACGGGGACAATCATGATCAAGGACATGCTGCGTAAGCAGCGCATCGAGACGCCTTCGTGGGCGTACGGCAACTCCGGGACCCGCTTCAAGGTCTTCGCCCAGCAGGGCGTGCCGCGGGACCCGTACGAGAAGCTGGCGGACGCGGCGCAGGTGCAGTTGCACACCGGGGTGGCGCCGACCGTGGCGCTGCACATCCCGTGGGACAAGGTCGACGACTACGGCGATCTGGCCCGGCACGCGGCCGAGCTGGGGGTGGGCATCGGGGCGATCAACTCCAACGTCTTCCAGGACAACGACTACATGCTGGGCAGCGTCACCCATCCCGATCCCCGGGTGCGGGCCAAGGCGCTGGCCCACCTGCTCGAGTGCGTGGACATCATGGACCAGACCGGGTCCGACACCCTCAAGCTGTGGTTCTCCGATGGAACGAACTATCCGGGGCAGGATGACATCCGGGCCCGGCAGGACCGGCTCGCGGAGGCGCTGTCGGCGGTGTACGAACGGCTGGGGGAGGGGCAGCGGTTCCTGCTGGAGTACAAGCTGTTCGAGCCCGCTTTCTACACCACCGACGTGCCCGACTGGGGCACCGCGTACGCGCACTGCGTGAAGCTCGGGCCCAAGGCGCAGGTCGTGGTCGACACCGGGCACCACGCGCCCGGCACCAACATCGAGTTCATCGTGGCGTTCCTGCTGCGTGAGGGGAAGCTGGGCGGTTTCGACTTCAACTCCCGCTTCTACGCCGACGACGACCTCATGGTGGGCGCGGCCGACCCGTTCCAGCTCTTCCGGATCATGTTCGAGGTGATCGGCGGCGGCGGGTACACCGAGGAGATCGCCTTCATGCTCGACCAGTGCCACAACATCGAGCCGAAGATCCCCGGCCAGATCCGCTCGGTGATGAACGTGCAGGAGGCCACCGCCAAGGCGCTGCTCGTCGACCGGGCCGCCTTGGCCGAGGCGCAGCGGGCAGGGGATGTGCTGGGCGCGAACGCGGTGCTGATGGACGCGTACAACACCGACGTGCGTCCGCTGCTGGCCGAGCTCCGCGAGGAGATGGGGCTGGCGCCAGACCCGATGGCCGCCTACGCCAAGTCCGGATATTTCGAGAAAATCGCCGCCGAGCGGGTGGGCGGCGCGCAGGCAGGATGGGGAGCCTGATGAACGCCGTCGAAGAACTGCTCGCCAGGGCGCACGCCCTCGGCTCGGATCCGCGCAACACCAACTTCGCCGGCGGCAACGCCTCCGCGAAGGCCGCCGCGAACGACCCGGTGACCGGCCACGACGTCGAGCTGATGTGGGTGAAGGGGTCCGGGGGCGACCTCGGCACCCTCACCGCGGCGGGACTGGCCGTGCTGCGCCTGGACCGCGTCCGGGCGCTGATCGACGTCTACCCGGGCGTGGACCGCGAGGACGAGATGGTGACCGCGTTCGACTACTGCCTGCACGGCAAGGGCGGCGCGGCCCCGTCGATCGACACCGCCATGCACGCCCTGGTCGACGCACCGCACGTGGACCACCTGCACCCCGACTCCGGCATCGCCATCGCCACCGCCGCCGACGGCCCCGCGCTGACCGAGCGGATCTTCGGCGAGCGGGTCGTCTGGGTGCCGTGGCGACGGCCCGGCTTCCAGCTCGGCCTGGACATCGCCGAGATCAAGTCCGCCCACCCGGACGCCATCGGCTGCGTGCTCGGCGGCCACGGCATCACCGCCTGGGGCGACACCAGCCAGGAGTGCGAGCGCAACTCGCTCGACATCATCCGCACCGCCGAGCGCTACATCGCCGAGCACGGCCGTCCCGACCCGTTCGGCCCGGTGCTGCACGAGCCGCTGGCCGAGGAGGCCAGGCGCCGCAGGGCCGCCGAGCTCTTCCCGGCGGTGCGTGGCCTGGCGAGCACCGACGCCCGCCAGGTCGGCCACTACACCGACACCCCCGAGGTGCTCGACTTCCTCTCCCGCGCCGAACACCCCCGGCTGGCCGCGCTCGGCACGTCCTGCCCGGACCACTTCCTGCGCACCAAGGTCGCCCCGCTGGTGCTCGACCTGCCGCCGGACGCGCCGCTCGACGACGCGCTGGCCCGGCTGCGCGAGCTGCACGCCCGATACCGCGAGGACTACGCCGCCTACTACCAGCGGCACGCCACGCCGGACTCGCCGCCGATGCGCGGCGCGGACCCGGCCATCGTGCTGGTGCCGGGCGTCGGCATGTTCAGCTTCGGCAAGGACAAGCAGACCGCCAGGGTCGCCGGCGAGTTCTACGTCAACGCGATCAACGTGATGCGCGGCGCCGAGTCGCTGTCCACCTACCGGCCCATCGCCGAGTCGGAGAAGTTCCGCATCGAGTACTGGGAGCTGGAGGAGGCCAAGCTGCGCCGCCTGCCCAAGCCCAAGCCGCTGGCCGGGCGGGTCGCCCTGGTCACCGGCGGCGGCTCCGGCATCGGCGCCGCCACCTGCCGCCGGCTGGCCGCCGAGGGCGCCTGCGTGGTGGTCGCCGACCGCGACCTCGCCGCCGCCGAGAAGGTCGCCGCCGAGCTCGGCGCCGCCGCCTACCGGCCGCAGGACGTCGCCGTCGCCGCCGGCGTGGACGTCACCTCGGAAGAGCAGGTCCAGCAGGCGGTACGGCAGGCGGTGCTCGCCTTCGGCGGCGTCGACCTGGTCGTGAACAACGCCGGCCTGTCCCTGTCGCGCTCACTGCTGGAGACCACGCTCGACGACTGGGACCTGCAGCACGACGTGATGGCGCGAGGCTCCTTCCTGGTCTCCCGCGAGACCGCCCGGGTCCTCATCGACCAGGGCATCGGCGGTGACATCGTCTACATCTCCTCCAAGAACGCCGTCTTCGCCGGGCCCAACAACGTCGCCTACGGTGCGGCCAAGGCCGACCAGGCGCACCAGGTCCGGCTGCTGGCCGCCGAGCTCGGCGGCCACGGCATCCGGGTGAACGGCATCAACCCGGACGGCGTGGTCCGCGGCTCCGGCATCTTCGCCGCCGGCTGGGGCGCCAACCGGGCGGCGGTGTACGGGGTCGAAGAGGAGAAGCTGGGCGAGTTCTACGCCCAGCGCACGCTGCTCAAGCAGGAAGTGCTGCCGGAGCATGTGGCCGCCGCTGTGTTCGCGCTCACGGCGGGCGACCTGCGGGTCACCACCGGCCTGCACATCCCCGTCGACGCTGGGGTGGCCGCCGCCTTCCTGCGCTGACCGGCCGCGCACCCGTACACAGCAAGACGCCCGATCGGGCCGTACAGAGTCGTACACAGCGAGACGCCCGATCGGGCCGTACAGAAGGGAGAGCGTCGTGACGCTCGAACGGATCGCCACCAACCGCACCAAGGTCGGGCTCGTCGCGGGCGGGCTCGGCGCGTACTGGCCGCAGTTCCCCGAGCTGCTGCCGCAGCTCCAGCGCTCCTCCGCCCGCGTGTCGGAGCGGATGCGGGCGCTGGGCTGCGAGGTGGTGGACGCCGGGTTCGTCTCCGACGCGCAGGAGGGCGCCGCCGCGGCGGAGAAGCTGCGCGCGGCCGGATGCGACCTGATCGTCGGCTTCCTCACCACCTACATGACCGCCACCATGCTGCTCCCGGTCGCCCAGCGCACCGGCGCGCCGGTGCTGCTGATCAACCTGCAGCCGACCGAGTCGATGGACCACGAGACGTTCGACACCGGTCAGTGGCTGGCCTACTGCGGCGCCTGCCCGCTGCCGGAGATGGCCAACACCTTCACCAGGGCCGGGATCCCGTTCAGGTCGGTGTCCGGCTACCTGGAGGACGAGCGGGCCTGGGCCCGGATCGGCCGCTGGGTGCGGGCCGCCGGCGTGCGCGCGGCGCTGCGGCGCGGCCGGCACGGGCTGATGGGCCACCTCTACCCGGGCATGCTGGACGTGTCGACCGACCTGACGCTGGTGCCGGTGCACCTCGGCGGGCACGTCGAGGTGCTGGAGTTCGACGACCTGCGGGTACGCGTCGAGCAGGTCACCGACGCCGAGGTCAAGGACCGGATGGAGCTGGCCCGCGAGGTGTTCGAGCTGGACGGGACGGTCGTCGCCGAGGACTTCGCGTGGGCGGCGCGGGTCTCGGCCGGGCTCGACCGGCTGGTGGCCGACTTCGAGCTCGACAGCCTCGCCTACTACCACCGCGGGCTCAACGGGGAGATCCACGAACGGCTCGGCGCCGGCATGATCCTCGGCGCGTCGCTGCTCACCGCCCGCGGCGTGCCCACCGCCGGCGAGTACGAGCTGCGTACGTCCCTCGCGATGCTGGTCATGGACCGGCTGGGCGCGGGCGGCTCCTTCACCGAACTGCAGGCGCTGGACTTCCTGCGCGGGCACGTCGAGATGGGCCACGACGGCCCGGCGCACCTGGAGATCAGCTCCGGCAAGCCGCTCCTGCGCGGCCTCGGCGTCTTCCACGGCAAGCGTGGGTGGGGCGTGTCGGTCGAGTTCGACGTGGCGCACGGGCCGGTGACGGCGTTCGGGCTGCTGCAGAAGCGGGACGGCGCGTTCGGCTTCGTCGTGTCGGAGGGCGAGACCGTGGACGGCCCGCACCTCAAGATCGGCAACACCACCTCTCGGGTCGACTTCGGCCGCGACCCGGGCGAGTGGACGGACGCGTGGAGCGCCACCGGCATCTCCCACCACTGGGCCCTCGGCACCGGCCACCGGGCCGAGGAACTGCGCGCGCTGGCGGACCTGATGGAAGTGGAGCTCGTCACCGTCTGACGGCTACGACGCCGTCCCGATCGGCGGGTGGCTCCTCGCGAGCAACCCGCCGATCCCGCGTTTTCAGCCGCAGCGTCCCCACGAGCTCAGCGACCGGAAGCGCTGACCGCCCTCCTGCGTGACGAACCTGATCCGGTGTCTCTGGGCGGCGGTGGAGAGGTAAGTCCTCAGGAGCCGAGCGCGTGCCCTGTCGTTGCGTCGATGTGGTCGGGGGCCTCGGTATGGCGGTCGCCGACCGTGGGTGTCCCGGTGGGCTCGAACATGAGGATCGTCGCTCCGGTGGGCGCGGACGGCTTGTGCTCCGTGCCACGGGGGACGGTGAACACCGCGCCCGCAGGGAGCCGGACCGTGCGCTCCCCACCAGGCTCACGCAAGGAGATGTGCAGCTCTCCGTCGAGAACCAGGAAGAACTCGTCGGTGTCGTCATGGACGTGCCAGATGTGCTCGCCCCCGACCTTGGCGATGCGTACGTCGTAGTCGTTGACGCGCGTGACGATGCGGGGGCTCCACAGGGCGTCGAAGGAGGCGAGGGCCTTACTGAGGACAATGGGTTCGATGCTCACGCATAAATCCTGGTTCATCGAGCACACTCGGCGTGAGTGCTAGGAATAGCATATGACGCAAGGATCCTCGCACGTTGCCCATGCTGCGAGCCCGCACCGGGTCGTCGTGATCGTGGACGAGAACTCCAACCCCTTCGAGCTGGGCTGCGCAACCGAGATCTTCGGCCTGCGCAGGCCGGAGCTCGGACGCGATCTCTACGACTTCCGCCTGTGTTCGCCCGAGCCGCGCACGCTGATGCGGGACGGGTTCTTCACACTCACGGGCGTCACCGGCCTGGAAGCGGCCGAATCGGCGGATACGTTGATCGTCCCCAACCGTCCCGACGTCGAGGTGCCCCGAAGAACCGCCGTGCTCGATGCCATCCGGCGGGCGCATGCGCGCGGCGCCCGCCTCGTCGGCTTCTGCAGCGGTGCCTTCACCCTGGCCGAGGCAGGGGTCCTCGACGGGCGCCGGGCCACCGCGCACTGGCAGTGGGCGGATTCCTTCCGGGCCCGCTTCCCTTCCGTCCGGCTCGAAACAGACGTGCTGTTCGTGGACGACGGCGACATCCTCACGGCCGCGGGAAGCGCAGCCGCGCTCGACCTCGGCCTGCACATCGTCCGCCGCGATCACGGCGCGGAAGTCGCCAACTCCGTGAGCCGGCGGCTCGTCTTCGCCGCCCACCGCGACGGCGGGCAACGGCAGTTCGTGGAGCGGCCCGTGCCCGAGGTGCCGGACGAGTCCTTGGCACCTGTCCTCGCCTGGGCCCAGGAGCACCTGGACGCCCCGGTCACGGTGTCCGACCTCGCCGCGCGCGCCTCGGTCAGTCCGGCCACCCTGCACCGCCGTTTCCACGTGCAGATGGGCACCACACCGCTGGCGTGGCTCACCGGGGAACGACTCGCTCTGGCATGCCGGCTGATCGAGCGGGGCGAGTCACGCTTCGAGACGGTCGCGCGGCACAGCGGGCTGGGCACCGCCGCCAATCTGCGTGCGCTGATGCGTCGCAAGATCGGGCTCACTCCATTGGAATACCGGCACCGATTCGGCCCGGGGATAGGCCAGGAATCGACCTGATCTCCTAACGGGCCACAACAAGCCGTGACTCGACGTCTGCCGCCGCCGGCAGCGAACAGACTGGCTGACCCCGGCAATGGCGGCATCCCGATCCTGCTGGACGTCGCGAGCGTGCGGGAGGTGCCGTGGCTGGAACCGGGGCAGGGGGTGTTTCCCGACGATCTCGAGGAGGCCGAGCGTCGCCAGGGTACGGGTGCGAGCCGGAGATGCGGTATCGAACTCACCACACGATCAGAATCACAACATTCGATCACATAGTTACACCACCCCAGGGGACGCCATCTCGGCTGGTCCGGATGATCCGCACGGATGACGTTATCGGCAGGCGCACAGTGGATTCATCAGGCTGTGGAGTCATCTCTCGGGGAGGGGCTGGGGCGAAGGGTGCCCGTGGACACGCTCCAGCACGACGACCGGGATCTGCCTGCCGGCGGCTGTCTCGAACTCGGCGAACTTCGGGACGAGCGCTATCTCTTTCGCCCAGATCCGCTCGCGCTCCGCGCCCTCCGCGAGCCGAGCCACGACCGGCATCCTCTCCGTGCCCACCTCGACGGTGGCCTGCGGATTCGCCATGAGGTTGTGGTACCAGACCGGATGATGCGGACTGCCACCGTGGGTGCCGAAGATGGCCCAGCCATCGCCGACCGGCTGGTAGAACAACGGGCTGATCCGCTCGCGCCCGGTCTTGGCCCCGGTGTGGTGCACCAGGATGAGCGGCATGCCTCGCTCGTCGAACCCGGGAAACCGGGGCGGGATGGGTCGGCCTGCGGCGAAATCCTCTTCGCTGCTCCATGACACATATCCGCCGTTCGCTCGGAACTCGGCGATGATCTGATCGTTCCAGCTGCCGGTGGCAGGAGCCTCGGCTGCGGTGGTCGTGGACGGGTCGGACATGGTATTCCCTTTGCTATCCGGAGCACTTGCTCCTCAAAGTAGCACAGGGCGGAGCATGTGCTCCGGATAAGAAGGTATGCTCGGCCGTATGGCAATGGCCGAACCGGAGAACACCATCCGGCGCCGCACACCGCGCGTGGACGCGATCCGTAACCGGGAAGCGATCGTCGAGGCCGCCGCCGAGGTGCTGGCCGAGCAGGGCGTCGCGGTGGACGTACGCGAGATCGCCCGCCGCAGCGGGGTGGGCATGGGCACCCTCTACCGGCATTTCCCGAAGAAGGAAGATCTCGTTCACACAGTCCTGCGCAGGGACTTCGCGAAATGGGCGGAATCGGCACGCCAGGCGGCGATCGAGGCCGAGGACCCCTGGGCGGCACTGACCGACTTCTACCAGCAGGCCCTGACCGGCTACGCCCGCCACCGCGCGATCATGGAGAACTTCGCGCTGACCTGGGCCGACCCCGATCTGGAGGGCATCCATCAGCTTCGCCTCGTCATCGAGCGACTGTGCGCCCGCGCCGGCGCCATGGGCCTGTTGCGCCCCGGCGTGACCACGGATGACCTGCTGCTCCTTCTGGTCTCACTGGGCCACGCCGTCCAGATCACCGACGAGTGCCGCCCACAGATGTGGAACAGGCTGTTGCGCATCTCCCTCGACGGCCTGCGCGCCGACCACCGTGAACCACTTCCTCCCGCAGACGTCGCACCGGATATCCACCACCCGAACCCAGAACAGAAACCCCGATAGATCAAGCCCTGCGGGACATGGGCTTACGTGTGTGCGTCGCCGGGAACCAGGCAGATGGCCACGATCGAGGCTCAGCGCGAGACGATCGCGCGGCTGGAAGCGACAGTGGAGCGGCTGACCGCGCCGCCGGGTCCGCGACATTCCGCTGGTCACCGTGACGGTGACCGAGCACCTCTGATTGCTTACCTTTCACTATTCACGGAGATCCCTTAGGAATAGAGGCTTCCCGTGTTCAGGAGTAATTGGACGACGGATGAAAGCAGAGCCACAAAGACAGCGGAAGGCCAGTACGGTAGCCGCGACACTGATGAACGACGGACGACGGCGAAATTCGATGCTGCAGTTATCGCAGCGAAGGCGACAACAAGTGCGAGCCCGATGAGCAGCGCTCCAAGATAGCCGTCACGGAACGGTATTCCCGGCGATCCGACACCCAGGCCCGCCAGCCAGTCACGAGCTACGAAGTAGGGGTAGAACAGGGCGAATTGTCCTAGAAAGCCGACTGCTGTATTTAGGGCAAGAGACAGCAGGTAGGCGGCACGCGAGGACAGTTGGCGGCCTCTCGCCTGTGTGTCTTGTCCATCATCACCCATCTAGAGGTTCCTTGCGCACTGTTGTATATTCGAAAATGCGGTGGCTGGGAATTGTTTCTCCCGGTACACGTCGCCTGAGCCGTTATAGTGCCTGAGGATCAGTCCTGAGATCAGCTGACGACCATGCCGTCGAACAGGCTATCGTGGCGGCATGGCATCTCAGGTAGGCTGCGGCAGCCATACCGCTTGTCCTCATAGGAGAAATTTGAAGCGTCGTTCGATGACTGCCATCGCATACATCATAACCTTTTTAGGTGCCGCGTCCGCCTGTAGTGCACCGAGCCCATCCGGCCCACCGCAATCTCGCACAGTGCAGCATGAATCCGACCTGGTCCTGCCGCTGGACGCCTACGATCTGACGTCCGAACAACGCTCGACGGTGCAGACCGCCCGCTATCTCTTGATAGAGCGATGCGTGGCCAGGTTCGGGCTGAAGTTCAAACCACACAACACCAAGCCGATCGCCTATCCGAAGAACGCGTCCTACCTCGGCTGGCTGGGGGCGAAGAAAGTCGCCGAATACGGCTACAGCGGCCCTCCTGGGCAACGGGAGGAGGCCGCGGCCGCCGTTTCCGGCATCCGCGGGTACGACATTCCGCGGAAGCAGGACGCCGTTCATGTCGGCACCGTGAAAACGTACAAAGGCCGTGCCGTTCCTTCGGAAGGATGTGACGGCTGGGCGCAGCGCAAGCTCAATGGAAACGCTCCCGGCCCGGACGGGAAGGTGCCCGCCAAGCCGCACATCTACAAGAACCTCTACGTCCTGATGGACGACGCCGCGATAGCCGCGTACAACCACCCCCAAGTGCGGGCCGCCGGCTCGGCATGGAGCGAGTGCATGCGCGCATCGGGCTTCATCTACCCGGACCCACCGTCCGCCGAGAGTGACAAGCGATGGGCCGGGCGAGGCGGGCAGGACAGCGCGGGGCGGCCGCCCGGCAGGGACGAGATCGCCGTGTCAGTCGCCGATGAGGCGTGCCGGTTGAAGGTCGACTACAGCGGCGCCCGTAAGCGCGCCTACGCGTCGGCCCAGGGAAAAATCATCGCGGCCAACCGCCCCACCCTCGACCGCCTGTCCGGCCTACTGAAGGTGCGCTACGCGAACGCCGTCAAGATTCTTCCTTGAAGTGATTGTGATCCCTATTGAAATCTCACTAACCCTCTTTCATCCTCAGGCGGTCTGGGCGACGCGGTGGTTTTGAAGGACGGCGATGGCCTTGTAGAGGTGGCCGATCTTGTTCGGGCTGCAGCGTACTGAGCCTCAATTTATGATGTCCGCCGGCATGCTCGCAGAGGGCATGACGGTGAGGCGGGTCTCGACCAGGCATCCGTTGATCAGGTGTGGACGGTACTGGATCTTCTTCAGGCCGCGCTTGAGCAGTGACCAGATGCCCTCGGTCGGATTGAGATCCGGCCTGTTCTGAGCGAGATGAGCCCGACTCAGGGCCGGTCGTAGATGGAGTGATCGCCGATACGGCGCCACATCAGGAACGGCTCGCCGTCGGCGGTGGTGCAGAACTCGAAGGTTGCCCTGCCGTCCGGGGAGGCGAAGTTCCACGTCAAGGAGTAGACGTGGATGTCGGTGAGCTTATGAATGCGTAGCCGCGGAGGCCAGGGGGCGTGGCCTGTGTGCGCTCCCTGCTCGATCGCCGGCAGGAAGTGCTTGTACACAGTCTCCCTGAACATCGCGTAGTGCTCAGGAGGAAGCCGGGCCGCGTCTCGGAGAAAGGCGGCCGTACGATCGAATTTCACGGGACGTCTTCTCCGCGGACCGCGTCTATCTCGGCGAAGAGGTCGTCCATGGTGTCGAAGGCGCGGGTGCGGCCCTCCCGGATGTCGGCGTCGGCCTCGGCCTCGGCCGACTGCCATCCAGGAGTCCAGTACCAAGCCTCGTCCGCAGGGACTATGGCGGCGACACGGCGACCTTGGTCGGTCAGATAGGCAATCGTGTGTCGCTGTGCTGCAGCGGTGATGACGTCGGGCAGATGGCCGTCGGCCTCGTCCAGCGACACCTCGAACGCGTCCTCGCTCATGTCGCGAGTGTAGGTCGTGGCTTGTGTTGGGGTCACATGCCATAGAGTAATGGATTAGCTACGCACTGTGGCCAATGGTCGACTCCACAGTGCTCTGTAGCCTTCGGATGCATGCTCTCGTGGTTGTGCGTTATCCGCCTCCTCTGGCTCGGGCGTACAGGAGGCGGTAAGGGTCGTCGGGTTGGTTGTGTCCGGCCTCGTATGCCTTGATGCGGCGGACGATGCTTTCCCGGGAGGGGAGCCTGGCGCGTACGTCGTCGTCGGCGGCCTCGACCAGGCGTCGGGCCATCTCTTTCTGGCTCCAGAGCCGGTTGCGGCGCTCGGCGCGCAGCCGTACGGCCCATGCGGGGAGTTCGGTGGCCATCGTGTGCACCTCGCTGTCAGACCTGGGGGATGTTCTGACCGCCCTTAGTGTCCCTCAATCACATCTGTGATGGCAGCGCTACGCACTGTTGTAATCGGAGGTGACGCGACCGAAGCGGGGTCCGTAGGCGCTGGAACCGCCGTACGGACCCCTTGATCAGGATGGTGGTCCTGACCTATGACACACGATAGGGCTGTAGTCGTCGCTCGTCCGGTGTTCGCCGGGTGGCGGATCATGCGCAGTGACGCCGGGCGGTGGTGGGCGACGCGCGAGCGGCCGTTTTCCAGGGCCGTTGAGGAGGCGGGCGCGTATCGTACGGTCGACGCTGACGGTCTGGTGGAGTTGTGCCGGGTCATCGCGGAGCAGGAGGGTATGGCGGAGCGGGCATGCCCGGCCGGATGGTTGGCCGGGTGATCGCGGCCACCGCCGTTCTCGCTCTGCCTGATGTCCTGGCGGAGGAGGGCGACGAGGGCTGTGCGGGGGTCTCGCCGCATCCGGCTGTGCCGCGTCCGGGGCGTACGGTGCTGCGGTGGATCGAGCAGGACCTTGGGCGCGGCCGGGTCGTCGCGTACTCCTGTTCCTGCCGGATGACCGCCTATGAGCTGGTCTCCTGCGCCGGCTTCTACCAGATCTGCCGCCGGACCCTTCCCCTGCAAGGGCGTGCCGCCCGTGTCCTGGACGGCTGAGTGGTGGCGTCGCGAGGAGGCGTACGAGTGGTGGCGCCGCCTGCTCGCCGGCCAGGCCCGATGAGCCGCCCCGCCGGTCGGATGCTGGTCCCGGCCGGCGGGGCTGCGGGCGGCCTGACGTACGCCCAGGGGTTCAGGCCGCCCGCTTTCCTGAGCATGTCGCCCGGCTGCGCGCCCGCGGCGTGCCGCGACGCCTCGGCTGAGCAAGCTGCCGGCGTCCCAACGTCGGCACGTACGAGGCCTCTTGGTGGCGGGACGCGGTCGGCTGCGCCATCGCACGTGATAAACCCGGTGACGTCGACGATCACCCCCGGGATACTGGTCGCCCATGGATGAGGTCGAAGTGGTCGTCGCCCATTCCGAGCGCGCGACCCTGCGCGTCGGCGAGGTGTTCCTGAAGGTGGACGCCGATCAGGCGCGCCTCGATGTCGAGGTCGAGGCGATGGCCCTGGTGCCGGTCCCGACCCCGAAGGTCCTGTGGCGCAAGCCGCCCGTGCTCGCGATCGCCGCGGTCCCGGGGACGGCGCTCGGCCGCCTCGGCGAGCCGTCGACCGCGTCCCCGGCGGCATGGGCCGCGGCGGGCGCCGCCATCCGGAGGTTGCACGACGCGCCGTTGCCGCCCAGGCCGGGCCGGGCCGGCCTGGGCATCGACGCGTGGGCGGCGGAACTCGACGGCGAGTGCGAGCGGCTCGTGACGGACGGCGTCCTGCCCGCCGACCTGGTCACTCGCAACCGCCAGGTGGCCGAGGCCGCGCTCCGGCCGTGGGCTCCGGTGTTCACGCACGGAGACCTGCAGATCACTCACGTGTTCGTCGACGGTGACGAGATCACGGGCATCATCGACTGGTCCGAGGCGGGCCAGGGTGATGCCCTGTTCGACCTCGCCATCTTGACGCTCGGACACGAGGAGCACCTCGGCGACGTCGTCGCCGGCTATGGCGCCGACGTCGACCTCGACGTGATCCGCGCGTGGTGGTCGTTGCGGAGTCTGCTGGCGGTTCGCTGGCTGGTCGAGCACGGCTTCGACCCGTTCGCACCGGGCTGTGAGGTCGACGTGCTGAGGTCCCGCCTGTGAGGCTGCGCGGGTTTGACCGCTATGGGAAGGTCCTGTCGGACAGGATGCCCGACAGGACCTTCCCACCCAGAATCCGGCGTGCGGTGCCGCCGGGCAGCGCTGAGGAACGTCAGGGAGCTTCTCCAGCGCGACGTAGGGGTTCCTCACCGTGGAAGACCTTCCCCGGCTCGGCCATCGCACGGTAGAGCTGGTCCGTGTCCCACGCGGGCTCGCGCAGATCGAGCCGGTTCGACGCCCGGAACCCGTCCAACGCCAGGTAGACGTGCCGCCGCCACATCGACGGGGCAACGTGCCGCGTGGCCTCGGCGACCCTGCTGCTCGCCCACAACAACAGAAAGAGGTCGGCGCCGGTGACGTCCGGACGCACGACGCCGGCCGCCTGAGCCCGCCCCAGCACCCGTTGTGCGAGCGCGCAGATCTCGCTGTGCACGGCATCGGTGCGGTCGTCACCGGGGAACCGCCGCGCCAAGAAGTCGCCGAACGCCCGATCCCCGGCCTGGGCCGCACACAGGACTTCGAGCAGGCCGCGAAACGCCTCCCAGGGATCCTCCAGGCCGAGCGCGGCCTCCACCTCATTGACCACGTGGCGCAGCTTCGGTTCGAGTACGGCGTACAGGAGGTCCAGACGCGTCGGGAAGTGCCGGTAGAGGGTGCCGACCACCAAGCCCGCCTCCCGTGCGATGCCGTCGAGGGCGGCCTGCGCGCCGTGGTCGGCGAACGCGCGCCGAGCGCACTCCAGAAGCCGCTCGCGGTTGCGGCGGGCATCCCGGCGAGCGGGCGGCGGGTTCCCCCTGGAAGACATGAGGCCATCCTAGCAAGGTGAGACATATATCAACTTTGAGAGTGCTCTCATCTTCGCTACAGTAAGCGGCATCAAAGATGAGAGCATCATCATTTTCTGACTAAGGGAGCGACATGGCGAAGCTCGGTGGGAAGGTCGCGGTGATCACCGGCGCGACCTCTGGGCTGGCACTGGCGACGGCGAAGTTGTTCGTCGAGGAGGGTGCGCACGTGGTCATCACCGGCCGGCGCCAGGATCGGCTGGACGCGGCGGTGGCCGCCATCGGCCACGGCGTGACCGGAGTGCTCGGCGACGTCGGTCGGATCTCCGACGTGGTCCGCCTGGCCGAGGTCGTGGCGGCCGAAGTGGGCCGGGTGGACGTGCTCATCGCCAGCGCCGGCGCCTGGACGTGGAACGAGCACATCGGCGACGTGACCGAGGAGTCGTTCGACGCCGTGTTCGGGGTGAACGTGCGCGGGACGTTCTTCACCGTGCAGAAACTGCTGCCGTTGCTGTCCGACGGCGCCTCGATCGTGCTCATCGGGTCGGGCGCCGCGGACAAGGGCGATCCGGGAACGACGGTCTACGCCGCGAGCAAGGCGGCACTGCGGTCGTTCGCCCGGACCTGGACCACCGACTTGAAGCAGCGCCGAATCCGGGTCAACGTCCTCAGCCCCGCCGCGATCGAGACCCCCGCGTTCGCGGACCTCCCGCCGGGGTTCAAGGAGCAGATCGCCTCGCGGGTCCCCGTCGGCCGCCTCGGTGACGAGGACGAGATCGCCACCGCGGCGCTCTTCCTCGCTTCCGCGGACTCGAGCTTCGTCACCGGGATCGACCTCCCCGTCGACGGCGGGATCGGCCAGGTCTGACCACCGATAAGGCGTCGAAGGTCAAAAGGCGTTAGCGTCCACGGGGGCGGTGTGCGGGTTTGAGCCCGTTCGTCACCTCGATGCCCGCAGGCGAAGATCGATGTGACATGAGGGCGGCCCCCTCGGCCGCAGCGGAGGGTTCAGGGCCGTCGTGCGGAAGCGGCGAAGATCGGCAGGGCCAGGAACAGGCGACCGACCCGGGCGCGCTCGGTCTGCTCGGCAGCCCAGGCCGTCTCCTGTTCGGCGGTGATGGCTCCGCCGGCGCGGGCGGCCTCGGCGATCCCGGTGAGCATGGGCAGCATGGTCTTGTCGGTGAAGACGCCGGTGTGCATTTCCACGGCGACGTCCTCGAACCCGGCGTCGAGCAGCAGGTTGCGGTAGCGGCGGGCGGCGCGGGGGTTGACCGTCCGGTCGGCACGGGCGTGGACGATGGTGCGGGTGAGCGCCGGGTCGTCGGAGTCGATGACGAAGGTGTCCCAGTCCTGGCCGAGGAGGACGATCCGCCCGCCCGGCGCAAGCACCCGCGTGGCCTCCGCCAGCGCTTTCCCGGCGTCGGGGAGGTCGTGGAAGACCTTGTCGGCCCGGTAGCCGGCCACCGCGCCGTTCCCGAGCGGCAGGTCGCAGGCGTCACCCAGGCGGAAGTCGGCGTCCGGCCAGCGGTGGCGGGCCGCCGCGAGCATCTGCTCGCTGAGGTCCACACCGATGGCCCGCGCATCCTGTTCGGCCAGCTCGGCCACCGCCCGCCCGGCGCCGCAGCCCACGTCCACCACGCTCGCGCCGGCCGGGAGATTGAGCAGCTCGTAGGACCGGGTACGCAGCGCGGCGGCGCCTGGCAGGGCATCGGCCGCGTCCATCATGCGGAGGAGCGATTCCCTGTGATCGGATGTCGTCGTCGATTTGGACATGGCAGCCAGCATGCGACTTAATGTCGACATGAAGTCAAGTGTCAGGATGAGCATCGGGGATATCGCGGCACGGTTCGGCCTGGCCACGCACGTCCTACGGCACTGGGAGACGATGGGCCTGCTCACGCCGGCCCGTATCGGTGGAGACCGCCGCCGATACGGCACCGACGACCTCTATCGTGTGGCGGCGATCCTGCGCGCCAAGGAGGCCGGATTCAGCCTGGACGACGTCCGCGCGATGATCAGCACGTCCGATCCCGTGGAACGGCGCGCCATCCTCGTGCGTCAGCGGGCCGAGCTGGCCCGCCGCATCGCCGAGGCGCAGGCCTCGCTCGAGCTCATCGACTGCGCTCTGGACTGCGAACACGAGGACCTGCCCGGTTGCCCGCACTTCCAGGCCAAGCTGGCCGAGCGTATTTCCCCCGACCCCCCACCGCACGTCCGCGGGTGATGCCTGGCCCGAGTTGAAGGACCGTACCTGGCGATCGTCGTCCCGTCAGGCGTCCCTCAGGTCGGCGGGGGCCGTCGCCCTGGCGTAGAAGATCACCACCGTCAGGAGCACGAGCAGGCCGGCGAAGGTGGTGACCTTGCCTACGGCGTCGGCGATCCAGCCGATCAGCACCGGGCCGAACAGCAGCCCGGAGTAGGTCAGGGTGGTGAACCTGGACAGCGCCATCGCCGCGCCGTCCGAGCTGCCGTGCCCGACCGCGCTGAAGATGAGGGGCAGCAGGACCGACAAACCCACGCCGACCACGCCGAAGCCGACGATGGTCACCGCGGCGTTCGGGCCCACCACGACCAGCAGCAGGCCGGCGAGCGCGACCGCGCTGCTCACCCGGACCAGGGGCGGCGCGCCGTACTTCTCGTGCAGGCGGTCGCCGACGAGGCGGCCGCCGACCTGGCAGACGTTGAACAGGATGTAGCCCAGGGAGGCGACGGCCAGGGTCGCGCCGCGGTCGTCGATGAGCAGGACGCCGCTCCAGCTGCCGACCGCCCCCTCCAGGATGAGCACGCTCGCCCCCATCGCGCCGAGCAGCAGCACCCGGGGCGTCCAGCCGGCCCGCCAGCGCACCCTGATCTTCTTGTCCGGCTCCGGCTCCTGGTCGGCGCCGGCGGGCAGCATCCAGAAGCCGGTGACCAGCGCGAGCGCGGCCACACCCACGCCCACCCAGGCGAAGTGCGCCATCAGGGAGATCTCGACCTGCAGGGTCAGGCCGCCCAGCAGGGCGGCGCCCAGCGCGCCGATGCTCCAGGCGGCGTGGCAGCGGTTCATCACGGCCCGCTTGAGCGTGCGCTCCACGGCGATCGCGTGCGAGTTCATCGACACGTCGAGCAGCCCGTCGATCAGGCCGAAGGCCACCAGTGCGACGGCGAGCTGGATCGGGTCGGCGGCCAGCGCGATGCCGATCAGTGACAGCGGCAGTGCCACGCCGGTGATCCTGGCGATCGGCGCGCTGCCGAACCGGGCCACCAGAGCACCGGTGACCTGCATGGAGATCAGCGCGCAGACCGACGGGACGACCAGCAGCAGGCCGAGCTGCCCGTCCGACAGGCCGTGCTCGAGCTTCAGCGTCGGCACCCGGATCAGGAAGGTGGCGTAGGCGAGACCCACGATCAGGAACGCGGACATCGCCGCCAGCCGGGTCAGGCCCGCCGTGCGTGGCTCGGGGTCGAGTTCGGGTGTGCTGGTGTCCTCAGGCGCCGTCATCGCCGGCCCACTCCTTCATCCATCGGCTGTCCGCCTTCTCGCCCCGGAGGATGAACCGCAGGTCCACGGAGACGCGCATGGCATCGGTCACGGTGTCGAGCGAGGCGTGCACCAGGTGCGGACTGTGCACGGTGAGGTCGCCCGCCTCATAGTCATGCCACAGCCACCGGCGGCCCACGGCCCGCGCCGTGGCCTGGAGGTCGTGGCTGATCGGCCGGGGGTCGCCCGCGCGGTCGCTGACGAGCCGCGCCCGCTCGAACCGCTCGGCCGCCTCCCGGTGCGAGCCTTCGAGGTAGACCAGGCCGCCGGTCTCCATCGGGCAGTCGCCGGCCGGGATCCACATGGTGAGCACCCGCTCGCTGCCCTGGGTCATGTAAGCGTGGTCGGTGTGCGCGCGCGAGGCCATCTGGGTGCCCGCGTGGAAGTGGCGCAGGATGCCGCGCCGCAGCCGCTCGACCGGGCCGCCGAGCAGCGCCTCCGCCAGGCCCCGCAGCGACGGCTGATCGGCGAAGGACGCGAAGTGCCGCTCGCGGACGAAGGTGTGCGCCGGATGGCCCCGCACCCCGTGCGCGGGCAGCCCGTCGGGCGCCTTCCCGGAGAAGATCCCCTCCTCGGGCGTGGAACCGGCGGCGAGCAGCCCGTCCGGGAACATCGACAGGTACGCCGCGCGCAGGTCCAGCACCTGCCGACGGTCGAGGAAGCCGCGCAGCAGCACCACCCCGTCGTCGTGGAAGCGCCGGCGCAGGGCGGGGAGGTCACCGGCCAGCGGCGTGCTGTCGGTCAGCGGCGCGAACAGCTCGGGGGTGAACGGGACGGGCACCCCGTTGGACGTCACGGCCTGCCGGGACATCAGTAGACCCCCTCGATGACCCGTGGCGCGTCCTCCGACTCGTACGCGCCCACCTGCGACACTCCCGGCCACGGGAACCACGGATGCGCGGGGGCGGAGACCGCCGTGTCCCGCTCCAGCAGGTTGGGCAGGAAGAGGTCTTCGAGCAGGGTCACCACCCGGATCCGCCCCCGCTCGCCGACCGCGACCTCCTGCCACACGTCGTCCGGCCGCACCACGTGCATGACCGCCAGCGGCGGCGGCAGGTGGTGGCTGTGCGGCGCGCCGGGCTCCAGGGCGTCTGCCTGCAGCGCGTGCCCGGACAGGGTGTTGCCGTAGGTGTCGATCCACTGCACGTCCTGGAGATACTCCTCGCGCAGGTAACGGGCCTCCTCGGGCGAGCAGGAGGTGCCGCCGGTGCACACCGCGCGCACGCCGTACGCGCTGAGGGGTTTGCGGAGCGCGGGCGCGAGCGACATGAGCAGCCGTGAGGTGGTGAAGAGCAGCGCGGGCCGTTCGTCCTCAAGGATGTCCGCGGTCTGCGCGACCAGATGGGCGACGTAGGCGTCGGCCTCGCCCGAGGCGCGGACCAGGTGTTTGACCCAGCGCGGGTCGAAGTCGACGGAGAAGACGGCCGCGCCCCAGCTGTCGCCGAGCAGCTTGACGAAGTGACCGTAGGCGTGCGGGCCGCTGGGCGTCATGGCCAGGATGTCGCCGCCGAGCAGGCCGCGCGCCTCCAGCATGACGCGGTACATCGCCACGTCGTGGACGGCGCGGGTGACGTCGACGACGCGGTACGGCCTCCCGGACGAGCCGCCGGTCTCCACGACCCGGAACGGGCGCCCCGCGAAGCCACGCGGCACCAGGTCACGCGCCCGCACCCCGCGCAGGTCCGTCTTGTCGAACAGGCCGAACAGGCGCAGCGAGGCGTAGTCGGTGACGTCACGGATCGGGTCGAAGGGCAGGCCGCCCTTGCGTGCCAGCCAGAACGCCGACCCGGTCCGGTCGCTGAAGTGCCAGCTCATCATGCGGGCCGTCCACTCGTCGAGCGATTCGCGCAGTGGAGGGACGTGCTCTCGCATGGCCTCAAGCAGGGAGCCGCCCGGCTCTGGGGGGTGGTTCGTGTTCAGGACGACACTCCTTCCGGGGAGATCGCGTAGTGGGCCGGGTGGACGAAACGGGATCTGGCGGCCAGACCGAGGGCGCCGGCCCGGTCCGTGGCGACGATCACGGCGAAGGGGAAGGGCAGCTCGACGCCGACCAGCGGGTGGCCGGGGTCGTCGACCTCGACGAGGGCAGGCGCGAGGAAGCCGTCCGACAGCAGCGGCCGCCGGGTGAGCAGCCGCCCGCCGGGGGCGAGCCGGTCCATCACGAACGCGGCCGTCCGTGCGGCGTCGGCCTCGGGCCAGGCCGCCTGCGGCCGGCGCGGGTCCGGCGGGTCGAGCGAGATGCCGTCGAGCACCTCGGCGACCCGCCGGCCGAGCGGCTCGGTCCCGCGCAGGCAGGCCACCACGCAGGTGCTGGTGCAGAACCGGCCCGCGTCCTGCGCGATCCGCTCGGCGAGCCATTCGGGGTCCGGCGGCTCGTCCACGATCACGCAGGCGCGCCCCGGCCCCCGGAACTCCAGCGACGGCGGCCCCGCCGCCCTCCCGGCGAGCTCCGCCGCCAGATCGTCCCCTCCATACACGATCTGGTGGTCGGAGCTCTGGATGAGGGCGTGCAGGGTGCGGGGCGCGGTCGGGTAGTAGCCGAGCGTCTCGGCCGGCCAGCCCACGCTCAGCAGGGCCCCGATCAGGCGGGCCGACGACAGCGGCTCACGCCTGCTCGGCCGGACCCAGACGGCCGCGCCGGACAGCGCGGCCTCCAGTACGGCCTCCAGGCAGGTGAAGGTGTTGGCGGGCAGCGAGACCAGGGTGAGGCCGTCGCGCTCCTCCGGCACGAGCTCTGCCGGGCGGGAGCCGCGTTCGTCCGCCGGCTCCGCCCATCGGGCGCCGAGCAGGTCCGACCAGCGCCGTACCAGAGCGGGCGGGAGCCCGGCCACCGCGCCCATCGACGCGGCGAAGTCGCCGGAGTCCTGAACACCGAGCCCTTCGACCGGCACCCGGCCGAACCTGAACAGGTCGACGGCCTCGCGGAGCAGGTCCAGCCGCCTGTTCCGGTCCGGAACACCGGGCCCGGCCAGGCCGGCGCGCAGCCGGGCGGCGTCGTCGCGGACGATGATCTCCGGGGCCAGGCAGAGCGACCCGGCGCCGGGGACGGGCACGGTGTCCATCGACCGATACCACCGGCCCCCGCGCAGCAGCGGGAGGACTGCCTGGGCGGTCACGAGAGGGAGTCCCGCAGCGCCTGGACGACCCGATCCTGCTGGGCGGTGGTCATGCCGGGGAAGATCGGCAGGCAGATGTGGCGGGCGGTGAACGCCTCGGCGCGTGGGTAGGAGCGGTCGCCGAAGCGCGGGGCGAAGTAGGGCTGGCGATGCAGCGGGACGTCGTACACCTCACCCGCCAGGCGCACCCCGTCGGCGCGCAGCCGCGCCTTGAGCGCCGCCCGGTCCACGCCGTCCGGCAACAGCGCCAGGTACTTGTAATGATTTGTCGCGCAATTAGGTGATATTTCGGGACGGGTGAGGGCGGGCACGCGGGGCAGGTTCTCGTCGTACCAGGCGGCCAGTCTCCTCCGCTCGGCCAGCACCTCCGCCAGCCGGGCCAGGTGGGTGAGCCCCACGGCCGCGTGCAGCTCGCTCATCCGCCAGTTGCTGCCGAGGTCGTCGTGCAGGTTCTCCTCGAAGGAGCGCTTGCCGTGGTCCCGCAGACGCCGCACCCGCTCCAGGTCGCCAGGGTCGGCGGCGGTCAGCAGGCCGCCCTCGCCGCTGGTGATGACCTTCGTGGGGTAGAGCGAGAAGGCGGCCAGCCGGCCGAACGTGCCCGCCTGCCGCCCGCCCAGCGACGAGCCGAGCGCGTGCGCGGCGTCCTCGACCACGGCGACGCCCCGCTCGGCGCAGACGGCCAGCACCTCCGGCAGGGAGTCCGGCAGGGCGCCCGCGATGTGCACGGGCACCACCGCGGCCACGTCGTCATGAGCGGAGAGCGCCGCCCGCAGGCCATCGGGGTCCAGGCCGAGACCGTCGGGCTCCATGTCGACGAAGTCGACCCTCGCCCCGGCGCGGACGGCGCTCGCCGCGGTCGCGAAGAAGGTGTTGGCCGGGACCAGCACGGTACGCCCCGCGACTCCGACGATCCGCAGCGCGATCTCCAGGGCGGACGAGCCGGAGCTGACGGCCGCAGCGCCCCGGCCGATCTCCCGGCCGGCCAGCTCCTCCAGCCGGCCGCCGGCCGGGCCGAGCGTCAGCGACCCGGACGCCAGCGCGTCGTCCACCAGGTCCAGGACGTCCAGGCGGGCCCGTACGCCGAAGGACACCCGCGCGGCGGGCACGAACGGCTCGTCGGCGGCGGGCTTGGCCAGGGTGCGGGCGAAGAAGTCGGCCGCCTCGGCCAGGCCGGTGCTGTGGCCCATGGGCAGGGCGAGCACCTCGGCCCGTCCCTGCTCGTAGGAGCGGATGATCCGCTCGCCGGCCCGCGCCGCGTCGTCGTGGTCGAGCCGCGCGTCGGCGTTGCCGTACTGGATCTGGAGAGGGGCGGGGGTCAGGGCCGCGTACAGCTCGGGGAGGTCGGCGTGGCGCAGGATGGACGGCAGGGCGGTGTACTGGTTCCAGGCCAGCAGCTTGCCGATCATCGTCTGGTAGGTGCCCAGGTGGCTGGCCGCGCACAGCGGGACCGGCTCGTCCGCCAGGAGGGCGGCGTGCAGGGCCACGGCCGCGCCCATGCTGTGGCCGAACAGGCCGGCGCCGGCTACGTCCGGCTGCGCGCGCAGCCAGCCGAGCGCCGCCAGGGCGTCCTCGGCCAGCGCGCCGAGCAGGCTGCCCCCGTACAGCCGCAACGTGCCGTCCAGCACGTCGCCGCTGTCGCGCCCGCCCAGCGCGGCGGGGTCCGCCCACCGGTCCAAGCCGTGGTCGAGGGTGAGGGTGCGGAATCCGGCCCCGGTCAGATGGGCGGCCACGTCGCGGCCCGGATGGTCGGGCGGGACGAGGCCGGTCACCCGCTCCAGCGTCGCGTTACGCCCTGGGCACACCAGCACGGCCGGCCACGGCGGCGGGCCCGCCGGGGTCAGCATGACGGCGCGCAGTTCATCGCGGCCGTCGTGCTCGAAGACGTAATGATCCACGCGGTGGTCCTCGCGTTCCGCGCCGTGCGTGGACCGGATCCGGAGGGTCCGCTCCTGGACGGCGGCCAGCCGGACGACCGCCCGGCGCACCTGCGCGTTGCGGGCGGCCTGGTCCGGAGCGCGTACGGGGGAACGGCCGAGATGGGTGAAGCGTTCGATCGGCGTCAACGGTGTTCTCGGATCTCAGACGAAGTCGGTGTGAAGGGCCTGGGGCACTTCGACGCGGTAGTTGTTCAGGGCGTCGTCGATCTTGATCTGACCCCTGCGCAGCCATTCGAGCAGCTCGTTCTGCGGCCGGTAGAAGCAGGACTTGCACAGGTCCGTCCGGCGCGGGTTGCTGGCCTCCCACTCGGCTCTGGGGCCGCCTTCGAGCACGGGGAGATAGCCGTCCTCCAGCACGTTGCCGATGAGGTAACGGCTGTTCAGGTGCACCTGCGGGCAGGGGTAGAGGTTGCCGTCCGCGCCGACGGCCGTGACGAAGCGGCTGTAGTGGCAGTGCTCGAAGTCGCCCTCGACCTCCTCCACCTGGTCCATCGGCCCCCGGTCCAGCTTGGGCACGGAGATCTCGAACTCCTCCGACGACAGCGCGGCGACCTCGGTCAGCGAGGCGGAGACCTCGGCCATGACCTCTTCGATGGTCTCGTGGCCCATGGAGCTGTAGAACTCCGGCTCGAACCGGACATAGTGCGCCCCAGAGTCGCGCACGGCGTGGGCGGCCTGGACGATCTCCTTGTAGTTCTGCCGGGTGATCACGAAGTTGAACCCGATCCGGAACTCCGGATCGACGGCCTGCTCGCGCAGGCGACTCACCGCCTTGAGGAAGGTGGTGAAGGTCCGCTCCCGGTCCCGGGTGATCTCGTTGAACGTCGCCTCGGTGCCGGCGTTGAGCCCGATCCGCACCCACGTGTGGGTGTTGATCACGCAGTCGGCGATCTCCTGCCGGTGCAGGCGCGATCCGTTGGTGATCAGGCCGATGCGCAGACCCGCCTCGTTTCCGGCCGCGCAGATCTCCGTATAGCCGCGATGAATGGTGCATTCGCCACTGCCGCAGAACGTCACGGCCCGGCCGCCGGACTCGGCGAATTCCCGCATGAGCTTGACGCTCTTATCTGTGGGAATGGCGTCCTTGAAGGAGAACAGGTCGTAGAAGTTCTCCTCGTTCGGCGAATGGAAGTTGCAGAAATTGCAACGCATGTTGCAGGCGCCCATGATGCCGATGCGCATATGGATGGGCCGGAACGTCTCGCCGTTGACGAATTTCCTCAGCAGGTCCTCGTGGGCCAGCACCTTGTCGGGCGCGTGGGCCTGGTCAAGAGAGACCTCCGCCAGACCGTCGCTGTTTCGGGGGCGCGCGGATCGGTAACTTTCGTCGGACATCTCGTCTCCACCCTCGGCCGCGCAAGTCTCCATGACGGCCGGTAAGTCGCGAGTCATCTGCGGGCGCTTCGCCAGCATTCTACGCCGACCCGAGAAGGCTGCCATTCCTGCTTGGGAGCCACTTTTGGGAGCGCTCCCAGGTGACGCTAGGCGATATCCCAAAATTGGTCAAGCCCTCTTGTGAGGTATTTTTCTGCACGGTAACCTTTGGCGCGCTCCGTGTTATTGCAGGTGAGAGGAATCGGCGTGGCAGAATTCCCGATAGCGTCGTCCGGAATGTCCGGAACGGAGGTCGGAGCACTCGGCCGGAGGCTGGCCGCCTATGTCTTTCTCGCTCACGATCCATCGGTCCCCGCCGTGGCGGCCGACTGGTGGGAGATCAGCGGCCCCCACTACCAGGATGTGGCCGGCGCCGTGGCCGAGCTCGTGGCGGACGGCCCCGCCGCGGCGCGTCTGTCCGCCTTCGCCGCCGCGCCCGACGACCGGCGGCTGGAGTCGGCGCTCGCCCAGTCGCTCACCGAGCTGCTGCGGGAGTTCCCCGCCGAGCGCGCCCGGCTGGAGAAGATGGTAGCCGCGGCCGACGAGCAGGTGCTGGTGGACTACCACCACGGCACCCAAGCCGACCGGTCGGCCGTCGGGGTGAGCCTCGATGACGTCGCCGTGTGGGCCCGGCCCCGGCTGCCCGTCACGATCGTGATCCCCTTCCGCGACCGGGTGGGCGGCGCCCGCGCCCGTAACCTGCTGGCCTGCCTGGCCGCCCTGCGCGACCAGCACCATCACGGGGCTCAGGTGCGCGTCACCGTGGTCGAGTCCGACTCCGAGCCGCGCTGGCGCGACACCGTCGAGCCGCTGACCGACCACTACCTGTTCGCCCGGCACGACGGTCATTTCAACAAGTCGTGGGCGGTCAACGCCGGGGTGCGCAACACTCCGGGCCGGCCCGAGCTGATCTGCGTGCTGGACACCGACATCCTGGCCGACCGCCGCTTCCTGGCGCGCAACGTGGACAGGATGGCCGCCGACCCCTCACTGTCGGCCTTCCTGCCCTACCGCCGCATGTACTGCCTCGACGCCGAGTCCTCCGCCGCCGCCATCCGCCGCCGGATCGAGCAGGGCGAGGGCGACGTGCCGCTCGACGAGATCCGCTCGCTGGTGCTGCGCGAGCCGCCCGGCGCCTGCCTGTGGGTCAGGGCCGCGCTCTTCCACGAGATCGGCGGGTTCGACGAGCGCTACCAGGGCTGGGGCGGCGAGGACGACGACGTCGTGGCCAGGCTGGCCCGCGCCGGGCGGCTGACCAGGTTCGACGACCCGCTGCTGCACCTGGCCCATCCGCGCCCGCAGATGACGCAGGACGGCGCCCCGTTCAACGCCCACATCGAGCCGCTGAGCTGGACCGCCGACGCCGGCTACGGTGACCTGCGAGGACCCCGGGGATGAGGGCGTACGCGAGCAGCACCTCGGTGCCGCAGGGCGGCCGGCTGCGTTTCCACCTGACCGGCGCCGCGGCCCACCGCACGATCCGCGACGCGGTGACCGGCGAGATCAGGGCGGAGTCCGGCCGCACGGAGCCGGGGTGGACGCTGGACGTCCCGCAGGACTGGCCCAGCTCCCTGTACGCCGCGTCGTTCGGCTCCGCCGATCCCGACGACGACGTCTACTTCGTCGTCCGGCCCGGCGGCCCGCCCCGCGACGCGATCCTGGTGTCCGTCCCCTTCCTCACCTGGCAGGCCTACAACCAGGCGGGCGTGCCGGGGGAGGGGCTCTACCCGACCGAAGGCGCGGGCCGGGCCGGCCGGGTCACCTTCGACCGGCCCGGCGGCGGTCCGGCCGGCCACTGGGAGGACCGCTTCTACCACTGGCTGAGCCGTACCGGCATCCCCGCCGACTACTGCTCCAACCTGGACCTGCACGAGGACCCCGGCGCGCTGCTGCGCGGCCGGCGGCTGCTGGTGATAGCGGGCCACGACGAGTACTGGACCAGGCAGATGCGGGACGCGGCCGAGTCGTTCGTGGCGGCCGGCGGCAACATCGCCTTCTTCGGCGGCAACACCTGCTGGTGGCAGACCCGCCTGGAGGACGGCGGCCGGACGATGGTGTGCCATCGTGACGCGCTGCTCGACCCCATGTCCGCCGTCGATCCGAGCCTGGTCACCGTCGAGTGGACCAGCGCGCCGGTGTCCCGCCCGGAGAACAGCCTGACCGGCGTGAGCTTCCGGCGCGGCGCGGGATGCTGGGAGGACATGAACGCGGTGAAGTCCGAGGCGTACACCGTGCGGTTCGCCGGGCACTGGGTGTTCGAGGGCACCGGGCTGCGCGACGGCGACACCTTCGGCAGAGGCGCCATCGGCTACGAGACCGACGCCGCCGAGTACACCGAGGTCGACGGGGTGCCGCTGGCGACCGGCGCCGACGGGACACCCGCCGAGTTCGCCATCCTGGCCACCGCCGACCTGCGTCACTGGCGGAGCCTGGGCCAGGGCGGGCACGCCACGATGGGCGTCATGCGGCGCGGGGCGGGCACCGTCTTCAACGCGGCCACGATCGGCTGGGGCGACGCCATCGAGGACCCGGTCATCGACCGCGTCACCCGCAACGTGCTAAGCCGGCTCGGCGGCCCGGCCGGCTGGTGGGAGCCGATGGGCGGCGGGACCGGCGTGACCGGGCTGGCGGCCTCCGCGCACCTGCTCTTCGGCGTGCTGGCCGACAGCGGGCTCTACGTACGGCGTGGCCGTACCCAGAACCTGCCGTGGCGGTGGATCGAAGCCGCGCCCGGCCTGGTGGCGCTGGCGGCCCCGCGCGAGGCGACGCCCGGCTCACCCGTCTTCCTGTACGGGCTGGACGCAGGCGGCCGGGTGCTCGCTCGTGACCCGGTGCCCGAGGCGGCGGCCTGGACCGAGATCTACCGGGCGCCGTCCGGCGCGATCGGGATCGCGCCCGTCGACCGGACCATGTACGCGCTCTGCCCCGGTGGCGAGCTGTGGAGCCGCCCGCTCGCCGCCGGGCTCCCCGGCCCGTGGGCCCGTCTGGACGACGGCCCGCCCCTCGTCGCGCTCGCGCACGTGGGAGGCCGGCTGATGGGCCTGGACGACGACGGCGAGCTGTACGGCAGAGCGCCGGACACCGGCGCGTGGACCCGATCGGGCCCCACCCCCGGCCTGACCACCCTGACCGGCACGGCCGGCAGGCTCATCGGCGCCACCCCGGCAGGCGATCTCCACTGGCGGGAACCGTTCCTGGACATCGACCCCTGAGGGAGAGCGCGTGCGCCACATCTCGCTCGCCGGCCGCCGCCGCATCCGGCTGGACCACGACGCGCCCGTGCCCGAGATCGGGCCGGGCGACGTGCTGGTGCGGGTGGCCGCCTGCACCGTCTGCAACCGCAGCGACCTGGCCTACTACCACTACTACGGCCTGCGCGACCACTGCGCCACCGGCTGCTTCGGCCACGAGATCGCCGGCACCGTGGAAGCCGTCGGCGAGCGGGTGACCAGCGTCGCGCCGGGCCGGCGGGTGTTCGTCCGGACCCCGCTCACCTCGGGGTTCGCCGAGTTCGCGGCCGCCAGGGAGGTCAGCGTGGGCGCGCTGCCCGACGACGTCCCCTTCGAGCGCGGCGCGATCCTGCAGCTGCTGCCGCTGGCCGTGCACGCCACCCGGGGCGTACGGCTCGGCGACCGGGTCGCCATCGTGGGCCAGGGCCCGGTCGGCCTGATGGCGCTGCAGGTCGCGCGGCTGCGCGGGGCTGCGGAGATCACGGTCGCGGACCTGGACCCGTGGCGGCTGGAACAGTCGGCGCTGCTGGGCGCCGACCGGACGGTCCTGGTGGAGTCCCCGCACGCGGTGCCCGACCGGCTCGACGGGGACTTCGACGCGGACTTCGACGTGGCCATCGAGGCGGTGGGCACTCCGCACACCGCCCGCGCCTGCGTCGACCTGGTCCGCCAGAACGGTCTCGTCGTCTTCCTCGGCACCCACCACGTCGACACCCACGTCACCTTCGACATGGTCACGTGGGAGAAGAAGGGGCTGCGCGTGCACAGCTCCGCCGAGCCGACCGACGCGGCCAGGGCCGAGGCCATGGCGATCGCCGTACGGCTGGCGTTCGCCGGGCGGGTGCGCCTCGATACGATCCTGACCGCGACCTACCCGCTGGAGAACCTCCAGGAAGCCCTCGACCGCCTCTCCCAGAGCCCCACCCTCCACCCCGCCGGGCACGACACACCCCACCGCACTCCGCCGGAGAAGACACTGAAGATCGCGATATGCCCCTGAGATGGGGGGTCGCCGGCTACGGCGACATCGTCCGCAAGCGGGCCCTGCCCGCGCTGTTCTCCCTCGGCGAGACGGTCACCTGCGTGTGGGGCCGGGACGCCGCCCGTGCGCAGCGGACCTGCGACGAGTTCGGCGCCGGCTTCGGCACCTCCGACTACGGCAAGCTGCTCGACGCGGTCGACGTCGTCTACGTCGCCACGCCGGTCGCCACCCATCTGCCCCTCGCGGTGGCGGCGGCGCGCGCCGGCCGGCCCGTGCTCGTGGAGAAGCCGCTCGGAGTCCTGCCCGCGCTGGCGGAGAAGCCGCTCGGCGTTCTGCCCGCGCTGGTGGAGCGGCCGTCTGCCGGCGAGCTGGACGCCGCTCACGTGGGCGTCGCCTACTACCGCAGGCTCGCCCCTGCCGTCCGCCGCGCGCTCGACCTGCTGAGTGGCCGCGCGATCCACGAGGTGGTGGTGGACTACCGAGGCCCCTTCGACCCGGCTTCCGACGACCCGAAGCTGTGGCGTACGGACCCGGCGCTGTCCGGCGGGGGCGTGCTCGCCGACGTCGGCAGCCACCGCCTCGACCTGCTCTGCCTGCTGCTGGGGGAGCCGGTCGTGACCGGCGCGCGCACCGGCCGGCGCTTCCCCCTCGGCGCCGAGCGGGAAGTACGGGCACGGCTGGCCTGGCCGTCAGGGGCCACCGGCGAGGTGGACACGGTGTGGGGCCCCGAGCCGCGCCGGGACCACCTGCGCCTCACCTTCGACGGCGGGCGCCTGGAGCTCGATCCGCTGGACTCGGGCCACCTGCGCGGAACCGTCGACGGAGTGGCCGTCGAGGAGTTCCTGCCACCACCGGCGAACCTGCACATCCCGCTCATGGCCGACTTCGCGCGCAGCGTCCGCGACGGGACCGCACCGATCTGTCCCGTCCACGACGCCGCCGCCGTCGACCGACTCATCTCGGCCGTGTACGCGGCCGCCACCCCTCTGGAGGAAGACACATGACGGCCGTATCCCTGCCCGCGTTCCCCGCGCCGCTGCACTGGCTGAACGAGCCCGAGCAGTGGAGCGTCGACGGTGACGACGCGCTCGTCATCACCGCCGCCGCGGGCACCGACCTCTTCTCCGATCCGGGCGAGCCGAACCGCTACGCCAACGCCCCCGCCCTGGTGGGACGCCTGGACGGCGACTTCACCCTGAGCGCCCGGGTCAGGCTCGACCTGATGTCCACCTTCGACGCGGCCGTCCTGCTGCTGCACGCCGACGGTGACCGGTGGGCCAAGTTCTGCCTCGAACTCTCCCCCCAGGGCACGCCCACCGTCGTCTCCGTGGTCACCCGCGGCGTGTCCGACGACTGCAACTCCATGCCGATGTACGGCGATGACATCAGGCTCCGCGTCTCCCGCGTCGGCCCGGCCTTCGCCTTCCACATCGCCGAAGGGGACGGTGTCTGGAGCCTCATCAGATACTTCGCGCTCGACGGAGACCCGGAGGTCGGCTTCCTCGCCCAGAGCCCGACCGGAGCCGGCGCCACCGTCCGCTTCGAGGACATCCAGTACACCCCCAAACGGCTGTCCGACCTGCGCAACGGGGAATAGCGGCGGCCCCCGCGGTTGCCCGGCGGGCCCCGCGAGCCGGTGCCCGGGGCGATCCTGCGAAGTCCCTGTGAGCCGATTCCTGGGTCTTTCCCGACGCTCCCCGGGCAGGGATCCTGGGCCGCATGAGATCAGCGATCCTCAAGACCGCGCTCTGCGCCGCGCTCGCGGGCGTGCTGCTGGCACCGCCCGCCCAGGCGGCCACACAGGCGACTGACACTTTCCCGCTGCCCAACGGCTTCCAGCCGGAGGGCATCGAGATCGGGCCAGGCCCCTTCGCCTACTTCGGCTCCCGCGCGACCGGCTCCATCTACCGGGCCGACCTGCGCACCGGCAAAGGAAAGATCATCAGCGACGGGCCGGGCACCCCGTCGCTCGGCCTCAAGAGCGACGACCGGGGCAGGCTCTTCGTGGCGGGCGGCAACGCGGGCAACGCCCGCGTGATCGACCTGCGCACCGGGGCGGTGCTCAAGTCCTACACGCTGGCCACCGGCGCCTCGTTCGTCAACGACGTCGTGCTCACCCGCGATGCCGCCTGGATCACCGACTCCACCAACTCCGTCCTGTACAAGCTGCCGCTCCGCCGCCACGGCGGGCTGCCCGGCGAGGCCGTCACGCTCCCGCTCACCGGCGCCATCCAGTACGCCGACGGCATCAACGCCAACGGCATCGCCGCCACGCCGGACGGCAAGGGGTTACTCCTCGTGCAGTCCAACACCGGCAAACTGTTCAGGGCCGACCCCCGTACCGGCGTCACCACCGAGGTAGACCTCGGCGGCGAGCTCCTCACCAACGGCGACGGCCTGCTTCTGCACGGCCGCACTCTGTACGTGGTGCAGAACCGGCTCAACACGGTCGCCGTGCTCCGCCTGAGCCACGACGGCACCTCCGGCCGCGTCACCGACCGGCTCACCGACGAGCGCTTCGACATCCCGACCACGGTGGCGGCGTTCGGTAAGCGCCTCTACCTGCCCAACGCCCGCTTCAGCACCCCGCCCACCCCCGACACGCCGTACGACGTCGTCTCCATCAAGCGCTGACCCTTGCGCGCCGACCGTCCGGCCGCCCGCACGAGCGAGGGCCGGGCGGTCGGCGAGATGGGGTCGTGGATCTCGGCGGGTGAGAGCGGTGATCAGGGGCGCAGGGAGGCGAGGTAGTCCGCGAAGGGGACGACGTCCTCGGGCAGGGTGCCGCCGGGCCGCCTGCCATCCTCGCCACTTCGCCCGCTCTGTCCGTTCTCCTTGGTCCCGCCGTCGTCGTGCGCGAGCTTCGCCGGGGTGTCGTCCTGAGGGACGGCGTGCGGGGCTCGGAGGCGCATGAGGTCGGCGAGTTCGGACGCCGCGCGGGTGATGCGGTCCGGCAGGCCGTCGGCGAAGGCGTCGCCACTCCCGCCCCAGTCCTCGGAGGCCGCGTACACCGCCGTCGGCACGACCACCGCGCGCAGGTAGGCGAAGAGCGGGCGCAGCGCGTGCTCCAGCACCAGCGAGTGGCGCGGCGTGCCGCCGGTGGCGGCGATCAGCACGGGCTTGCCGGTCAGCGCGGCGTTGTCCACGACGTCGAAGAAGGACTTGAACAGCCCGCTGTAGGAGGCGGTGAACACCGGCGTGACGGCGATGAGCCCGTCGGCCTCCGTCACGGCCGCGAGCGCGGCGCGCAGCCGGGCGTTGGCGAAGCCGGTGACGAAGTTGTTCGCGATGTCCACCGCGAGCTCGCGCAGCTCGATCACGGTCGTGTCGGCGGCGCCCTGGAGCCGCTGTCCCGTCGCCTCGGTGAGGCGGTCGGCGAGCAGGCGAGTGGAGGACGGCTGGGTGAGCCCCGCCGTGACGACGACGAGCTTCATGGGTTGATCTCCTTGTTCGGACCTGACGGCTGGTCAGGCGCCGGCGGGGGCTGTCGTACGGGCGGCCAGGAGGGAGGCGTGGGTCGGGGTTTCCGGCACACCGGCGGGGCGGTTCTTGGCGAACTCCTCGCGCAGCACCGGCACGACCTCCTCGCCGAGGATGTCGAGCTGCTCCAGGACGGTCTTCAGCGGCAGCCCGGCGTGGTCCACGAGGAACAGCTGGCGCTGGTAGTCACCGAAGTACTCGCGGAAGCGCAGGGTCTTGTCGATGATCTGCTGCGGGCTGCCGACGGACAACGGCGTCTCGGCCATGAAGTCCTCCAGCGACGGCCCGTGCCCGTACACGGGGGCGTTGTCGAAGTACGGGCGGAACTCGCGGATGGCGTCCTGGGAGTTCTTCCGCATGAACACCTGCCCGCCGAGCCCGACGATGGCCTGCTCGGCGGTGCCGTGCCCGTAGTGGGCGTAACGCTGCCGGTAGAGGTCGATCAGCCGGACGAAGTGCTCCTTCGGCCAGAAGATGTTGTTGGCGAAGAACCCGTCACCGTAGTACGCGGCCTGCTCGGCGATCTCGGGGCTGCGGATGGAGCCGTGCCACACGAACGGCGGCACGCCGTCGAGCGGGCGGGGTGTGGAGGTGAAGCCCTGCAGCGGAGTGCGGAAGCGGCCCTCCCAGTCCACCACGTCCTCGCGCCACAGCTTGTGCAGCAGCGCGTAGTTCTCCACGGCGAGCGGGATGCCCTGCCGGATGTCCTGCCCGAACCACGGGTAGACCGGGCCGGTGTTGCCACGGCCCAGCATCAGGTCCACCCGGCCGTCCGCCAGGTGCTGCAGCATGGCGAAGTCCTCGGCGATCTTGACCGGGTCGTTGGTCGTGATCAACGTGGTGGCCGTGGACAGCTGGAGCCGCTCGGTCCTGGCCGCGATGTAACCGAGCATGGTCGTCGGCGAGGACGGCACGAACGGCGGGTTGTGGTGCTCGCCGGTGGCGAAGACGTCGAGCCCGACCTCCTCGGCCTTGAGCGCGATGGCCACCATGGCCTTGATCCGCTCAGCCTCGGCCGGGGTCGTGCCCGTGGTCGGATCCGGCGTCACATCCCCGACACTGAAGATGCCGAACTGCATTGTAGTCACCATCCAGTACTATTGAACTTTCAACAGCGCTAGCGCCAGGGCCCGCGTGTATATTCCGGATCACAGAGCGTTGATGTCCACCGCGCCGAGGACGCGTTTCGGCGCCCCGTGGTCGGCGATCGCGATCATAGCCCGCCCGATCTGTTCGGTCGTGGTCACCGCCGCCGGCATCAACCGCCGCAGCACAGGGTAGAACGGCCGCGCCACCACATACGCCAGCCGGTAGAACGGAGTGTGTGACGGCCGGGGCTGGATGAAACCGGGCCGCAGGACGTACGCCTGGAATGGCAGGGCGAGCAGCGCGTTCTCGGTCATCCCCCGCACCCTGGCCCACATCTGGCGGCCCTGCGCGTCGGCGCCGGCGGCGGACACGTACACGAACGTCGAGCCGGGGTCGAGCCTGGCCAGCGTGGTCCCGGCGGACAGGACGACATCGTAGGTGAGCCGCCGGTACTCCCGCTCGTCCAGGCCCGCCGAGGAGACGCCCAGGCAGAAGAAGCACGCGTCGAACCCCGCCAGCTCGCTCTCGACGGCTGTCAGATCGAGCAGGTCACCGTGGACGATCTCACGCAGCTTGCCGTGCGCCCGCCCGGTGGGGGAGGGGCCCACCGTCAGCACGGCCTCCACCCGGTCATCGGCCAGGCATTCGTGCAGCACGCCCTGTCCGATCATGCCGGTGGCGCCGAATATGATCACTCTCATCGGGTCTCCCGGATCGTCGGATCCCGGGCGGCCGCACGCGTCAGGCCGCCGGGTTCCTCGCCGCTCATCTCTCCAGCATCCGCCCGCTCCGGCCTGGGCGCCATGGCCGATCGGATGCCCTGAGGCCTCCGGGTCAAGCAGGGGTTTGCAGCACGCATCGTTGCGGTAAGTAATCGCCGACCACAGAGCGTGGTCAGGGGATTCCCCTCGCTCTGACAGGAGATCTCGTTGCGCGTCACCGCAGCAATCATCGCCGGCCTCCTGGCCGCGACACCCGCCCTCGTCCTCGTCGCCCCCGCCGCGTCGGCGGCGACCTCGGCAGCCCCGGCGGTCTCCTCCCAGGACTGCCGGAACGGGGGTGGCATACCTCGTCTCTGGGGCTGGACCCTCAAGTGCACCGGCGGCATCCACCACGGACAGCCGATCGACTGAGGACGGCGGCTCAGCGGGCGGCGAGGACCCGCTGATCACCCCGGGAGGGCCCCTTCGCGGGGCTCTCCACCCAGCCGGAACGGCAGAAAGCCCCAGCGCTGTCGGCATGTGCCGTGCACCGGGGCTCTGAGCTGCTCATGGAACGTGGTGGACGATACTGGGATTGAACCAGTGACCTCTTCCGTGTCAGGGAAGCGCTCTCCCGCTGAGCTAATCGTCCGTGTCGAGCCGAAGCTCCGAGCGGAAGACGGGATTCGAACCCGCGACCCTCACCTTGGCAAGGTGATGCTCTACCACTGAGCCACTTCCGCGTCCGCCCCGGTTGAACACCGGGCGACGAAGAGCACTCTAGCGAATTACCGCCGAGTCCCCAAACCGAATTCCCCCGCCCACCTTGGCGTACCAGGTGATCCCGCCCCCTCGGGCGGAAGTCACGTGTGCCCGCCGTTGACGGTGATGTGCTGGCCGGTGACGAAGGCGGCCTGATCGGAGGCGAGGTAGGACACCATGCCCGCCACGTCCTCGGGCGTCCCCATGCGGCGCAGCGGCACCTGGGCCAGGTAGTCGGCGACCTCCAGCCCGGCGTGCCGTTCGACCGGGATCCAGCCGGGGGCGACGAGATTGACGGTGACGCCGTGCGGGCCGAGCTCGCGGGCCCACAGTCGGGTGAGGGCCTGCTGCGCGCCCTTCGCGGCGGTGTACGCCGACGTCAGGGGCAGGGCGCGGTCGACGATGTCGGAGCCGATCTGGATCACCCGGCCGCCCCGTCGGGCCTTCCAGGACGGCAGGCAGGCCTGCACCAGCAGCGTGGGGCTCTTGACGAAGAACGTGAGCTGGTCGAGGTAGGCCTGCCAGGTCACCTCCTCCACCGGCGCCTCGGGCTGCGGCCCGGTCGCGTTGAGCACCAGCGCGTCGATCGGGCCGAGCCGCCCGGCTGCCTGGGCGGCCAGCTCGGCGACGCAGGCCTCGTCGGTGACGTCGGCGGCGAACGACTCGGCGCGCCCGCCCGCCGCGCGGATGTCGTCGACCACCTGGGCGGCCCCGCCCGAGTCGGAGCGGTAGTTGACCGCGACGGCCCAGCCGTCGGCGCCCAGCCGCCGCGCGACGGCGGCGCCGAGCCCCCGGGACGCGCCGGTCACCAACGCCGCCTTCACCACTCACCCCTTGAAACACGCATGGGCGTCAGCCTAGTGAGCATGCGTAACCCAGAGCGGGGGTGGTGGGCGGCGCATGCGCGTCAGCGTAGCGAGCATGTGTATCCCAGAGAAGGGGGTGGTGGGCGGCGCATGGGCGTCAGCCTAGTGAGCATGCGTATCCCGGGGCCGGGGGTGGTGGGCGGCGGATGCGTGCCGGACCAGCGAGCATGCGGTGACCGGCTCGGGGTAGCGGGGCAACGTCAGATCCGGCTCTACGGGGGAGAGGGTCGTATGGTCACCCCGAAGTCACACACCCGGTCACCCCTCCAGCTCGCCTCGCTGGTCGTGGGCTTGGTGTTCCTGCTGGTCGGCGTGCTCGGGTTCATCCCCGGCATCACCACCGGCTACGAGAACATGCGGTTCGCCGGCCACCACTCCGAGGCGTACCTGCTGGGCGTTTTCCAGGTGTCCGTTCTGCATAACATCGTGCACCTGTTGTTCGGGCTCGCGGGCGTGCTCATGTCCCGGGCCGTCACCACGGCGCGGACGTTCCTGGTCGGCGGCGGGATCATCTATCTGGTCCTGTGGCTCTACGGGCTGTTCATCGGCAAGGAGAGCGCCGCCAACTTCGTGCCGCTCAACACCGCCGACGACTGGCTGCACTTCCTGCTGGGCGTCGGCATGATCGCGCTCGGCCTGCTGCTGGGCCGCCGCACGGGACAGCACCGGTGACGCTTCGACGCGGAGTTGAACATGCGTGAGTTAACGTCACGGCATGGCTGTTGACCACGCGGCACGCGATGCCGACATCGCCCCGGTGGCGGCGCTCATCGCCGACCCGACCAGGGCCGCCATCCTGACGGCCCTGCTCGGGGGGCGCGCGCTGGCTGCGGGGGAGCTGGCCCGGCTGGCCGGGGTGAGCGCCGCGACGGCGAGCGCGCATCTGGCCAGGCTGCTCGACGGCGGCCTCGTGACCGTGCTGCGGCAGGGCCGCCACCGCTACTACCGCCTGTCTGGGCACGAGGTGGCCGAGGTGCTGGAGGTGCTGGCCAGGGTCAGCGCCCGCCCGCCGGTGCGGTCCCTGCGCCAGTCGCGGCAGGCCAGGCTGCTGGAGGAGGCCCGCACCTGCTACGACCACCTGGCGGGTCGGGCCGGGGTGGCACTGCTGGACGGCCTGCGCGCGAGCGGCTGCCTGGACGGCGAGCGGGTGACCGCCGAGGGTGAGCGGCTGCTGGCCGGCCTGGGCGTCGACGTGGCGGGCGCGCGGGCGGCCAGGCGCCGGTTCGCGCCCGAATGCCTGGACTGGACCGAGCGCCGCGCCCACCTCGGCGGCGCGCTGGGCGCGGCCATCACCGAGGTGCTCCTCGAACGAGGGTGGTACCGGCCGGGCACGACGCCCCGCGCGGTGACGCTCACCGACAAGGGCAGGCAGGGGCTGGCGAAGATGTTCTCCGGTAAGGAGCTAACATCGCATACGCCAGTTACCTATGCGGGAGAGTAATCATGCGCGACAACGGAGTCGTGAACGTCGGTCCCGAGCCCCTCACCTTCGACGATGTCATCAGCGTGGCGCGCCACGGCGCCCCCGTGCGGCTCACGGACGACGCGATGGCCGCCGTCGCGGCGGCGCGGCAGCGCGTGGACGAGCTGGCCGAGAGCCCGGTCCCCGTGTACGGCATCTCCACCGGCTTCGGCGCGCTGGCCACCCGCCACATCGACCCGGAGCTGCGCGCGCAGCTGCAGCGCTCGCTGGTGCGCTCCCACGCGGCGGGCAACGGGCCCGAGGTGGAGACCGAGGTGGTGCGCGCGCTCATGCTGCTGCGCCTGCACACCCTCGCCACCGGCCACACCGGCATCCGGCCGACCACCGCCAGGACCCTCGCCGCGATCGTCAGCGCGGGCATCACGCCGATCGTGCACGAGTACGGCAGCCTCGGCTGCTCGGGCGACCTGGCGCCGCTGGCGCACGTCGCCCTCACGCTCATGGGCGAGGGCGTCGTACGCGATAAGTCCGGAAATATTACGGAAGCCGCCGAGGCGCTGAAGCAGGCCGGGATCGACCCCGTCGAGCTGGCCGCCAAGGAGGGCCTGGCGCTCATCAACGGCACCGACGGCATGCTCGGCATGCTCATCCTGGCCATCGACGACCTGACCCGGCTCGCCAGGACCGCCGACGTCAGCGCCGCGATGAGCGTGGAGGCGCTGCTCGGCACCGACCGCGTCTTCGCCCCCGAGCTCCAGGCGCTGCGCCCGCACCCCGGCCAGGCCGCCGCGGCCGCCAACATGACGGCGATCCTCGCCGGCTCCGGCATCATGGCCAGCCACCGCGACCCGGAGAGCTGCACCCGCGTTCAGGACGCCTACTCGCTGCGCTGCGCCCCCCAGGTCGCCGGAGCGGCCCGCGACACCATCGCGCACGCCGCGACGGTCGCCACCTGGGAGCTCGCCAGCGCCGTCGACAACCCGGCCGTGCTCGCCGACGGCCGGGTGGAGTCCAACGGCAACTTCCACGGCGCCCCCGTGGCCTACGTGCTGGACTTCCTGGCCATCGTCGCCGCCGACCTGGCCTCCATGTCCGAGCGCCGCACCGACCGCTTCCTCGACGTGGCCCGCAACCACGGCCTGCCCGCCTTCCTGGCCGACGACCCCGGCGTCGATTCCGGCCACATGATCGCCCAGTACACCCAGGCGGCCATCGTGTCGGAGCTCAAGCGGCTGGCCGTGCCCGCCAGCGTCGACTCCATCCCGAGCTCGGCCATGCAGGAGGACCACGTCTCGATGGGCTGGTCGGCGGCCCGCAAGCTGCGCCGGTCGATCGACGGGCTCACCCGGGTGCTGGCCATCGAGGTGCTCACCGCCGCCCGCGCCCTCGACCTGCGGCACCCGCTGACGCCGGCCCCCGCGACGGCCGCCGTGGTGCGGACGCTGCGCGAGACCGTCCCCGGGCCGGGGCCGGACCGCTTCCTCGCGCCGGAGATCGAGTCCGCCGTCCGGCTGGTGACCGACGGCGCGGTCCTGGACGCGGTCGAGTCGGTGACCGGCCCGCTCGCCTAGCCGCTGACGCGGGCCGGCAGGGCGACGATGGCGTCGACCTCCAGGAGCGCGCCCGGCATGAACAGCCGCGACACCTCCACCGTCGTGCTCGCCGGCGGTGTGCCGGTGATGTACTTCCTGCGCACCTGTCCGTACTCCACGCGCAGGTCCATGTCGGTGAGGTACGTCCTGAGGAAGGCCAGGTCGCCGAACGTGGCGCCCTGGTCGGCCAGGATGCGGGACAGGCACCCGAAGACGTGCTCGGCCTGGGCCGTCATGGACCCCTCGCCGACCAGCTCCCCCCGCTCGTCGAAGGCCGCCTGCCCGGAGACGTAGAGCATGTCCCCGACCCGCACCGCGTGCGAGTAGAACCCGTTGGTGGCGGGAACCGTCGCCGGGTTGACCGGCCTCGCCCGGCTCTGCGGTGGTGTGGTGCGTACGTGGTGGGCGATGGCCGTGATGTCGCGGTCGGTCAGGCCGGCGGCCTCGGCCTCTCGCAGGCGGGTGTGGGCGGCGTTCGCCAGGGAGGCGCCCGGCCAGGCCGCCAGGCCGAGATCCTTGGCGGCGAGCCCGAGCGCGTAGCGGGTGTCCTGGGCGGGGGCGTGCAGCCGACCGGCCAGGATGCCGAGCGGGGTGCCCGACAACACGCCGGCCAGCGCGTCACGATCGATCCCGTGCGCGTCGGCGTACGCGAAGGTCTCCGCGAGCAGCACCTGGGCGGGCACGAGAGCGCTCATGACGGCGAGTTTCATCGCCGCCCCCGCGCCCAGCGGACCGAGCTCGCGCACCGTGCCGAAGACGCCGAGCACCTCGCGGCAGCCCGACAGGTCTCCGCCCGCGAGCACCGTCAGCGTGCCGTCCGCGGCCGGGCCGACGCTGCCCAGCACCGGCGCGTCCACCAGGCTCACCGCCGAGGGCAGCGCCGCGCGAAGCTCGCGCACCGCCTCGGGCCCGATCGTGGACATCTCCACCACCGTCGCGCCGGGCCGCAGCCCCGGCGCCGCCGCCGTCAGCACCTCGCGCACCGCGTCCGGATCCCGCAGCATCGTGATGACCAGGTCCGCCCCGTCCACCGCCGCCGCCGCGGTGACACCGCTCCCGCGCCGCCACGTTGTCACTTCGTGCCCGGCCTCGCTGAGCCGCCGGGCCATGGGGACGCCCATGCGTCCTTGTCCGAGAAATGCGATCACATCCCTCAGTGAAACGGAACGCACGGTATTCCACCAGCGACTAGATTGCATACCAGCCATGCCTGACGTGAATGCCTTCGACATCACCGCCCTGCGCCTGCTCGACGAGGTCGCGAGGAGCGGGTCCTTCACCGCTGCCGCCGAGCTGCTCGGCTACACGCAGTCGGCGGTCTCCCGCCGCGTCGCCGCCCTCGAACGCGCCGCCGGCGGGCCGCTCTTCGAGCGTTTGCCGAGAGGTGTACGCCTCACGCCCGCCGGAGTCGCGCTGCACCGGCACGCCGTCGAGGTGCTCGACCGGCTCGGCCGCGCGGGTGAGGAGCTGGCCGCGATCCACGCCGGCAGCGGCGGGACGCTGCGCGTCGGCGCGTTCGCCACCGCCAACGTGGACCTGGTGCCCACGACGCTGAAACGGTTCGCCGACCGGCATCCGGGGGTCGAGCTGCGGCTCGTCGAAGGACTCAGCCCGCGCCTGACCGACCGGCTGGCCGCCGGCGCGCTGGACCTCGCGGTGATCAGCGACTACCCGGCAGGGCTCCCCGCCTTCGCGGGCGAGTTGGTGCCCCTGTACGAGGACCGGCTGCTGGTCGCCCTTCCCCGCGACCATCCCGTGGCCCGGAGCGGAGCCACGGGCCCGCATGAGAGGGGTGGACGGGGGCGTCGCCAGGGCGGGCCTGTGGCCGGTTCGCACGAGGACGGTGTGGAGCTGCGGGAACTGGCGGGGGAGCGGTGGATCGAGGCGGCGCCGCGTGGGCAGCCGACACTGCTGGTGACCGCCTGCGCCGCCGCCGGGTTCACGCCTCGCGGCGGGCTGCGGGTGGCCGAGTGGTCGGGCAAGTTCGGTTTCGTGGCCGCCGGGCTCGGTGTCACGCTCGTCCCCGAGCTGGCGGCACGCGCCGTGCCGGACGATCTGGTGCTGATGCCGCTGCGCGGGCAGATGCCCGTGCGGACGGTGTACGCCGCCCTGCCGGACCGGCCGCTGCCCGCCGCGCGGGAGCTCGCCGAGCTGCTCGGGGAGTGGCGGCGCCACCTCTGATCGAGCGAGGCGCTGACGGGCCGGCGGGCCGCTTTCCGGACAGGGCGCCGCCCGGCGCGCGGGAGCTCGCTGGAATGCTGGGAGAATGGGATGTGTGGACGACGCTTTCGCGTATGTGGGCCACCGGCTGGCCACGGGGTTGCGCGATGTGACGACGGACCTCGCCGCGCTGGACGGCGAGGGCTGGTGGGCTGTCGTGGCCGACTACGAGGGCAAGGTGACGTGCGCCCGGTTCGACCAGGTTCGTCCCGCTGCGCTGCCCCGGCCGCGCGGCGCCTGGCACGGCCCGCGTCTCGGCGAGTGGCGTAGCTCGCTCGACCAGGCCGCCTACGAGCGCGGCGTCGAGGCCATCCGCGACGAGATCGAGCGCGGCGAGGTCTACCAGGCCAACCTGTGCCGTGTGCTGACCGCGCCCGTCGGCCCCGACGCCGACCCGCTGGCGCTGGCCGCCCGGCTCGCGGCCGGCAACCCGGCGCCCTACTCCGGGATCATCCAGATACCGGGCCTCGCCGTCGTGTCGGCCTCGCCCGAGCTCTACCTGTCGCGGGCCGGCGACGTCGTCGAGTCCAGGCCCATCAAGGGCACCGGCGTCACGGCCGACGACATGCTCGCGAAGGACTACGCCGAGAACGTCATGATCGTCGACCTGGTCCGCAACGACCTCGGCAGGGTCGCGGCCGTCGGATCGGTCGAGGTCCCGGAGCTCTGCGCCGTCGAGGAGCATCCCGGCCTGGCCCACCTCGTCTCCACCGTGCGGGCCCGGCTCGCGCCGGGCATGGGGTGGCCGGAGCTGTTCGCCGCCACGTTCCCGCCCGGCTCGGTGACCGGCGCGCCGAAATCGTCCGCGCTGCGCATCATCAATGAGCTCGAACCGGAGCCGCGCGGGCCCTACTGTGGGGCGGTGGGCTGGGTCGACGCCGATCGGGGCACGGCGGCGCTGGCCGTGAGCATCCGTACGTTCTGGATCACCGGCGGCGAGATCCGCTTCGGCACCGGAGCGGGCATCACCTGGGGCAGCGACCCCAGGCGAGAGTGGGTCGAAACCGAGCTCAAAGCGTCCAGGCTCATAGCCCTGGCATCCTCAGGAGGCAATTGATGAACATCCCTGTCTGGGTCAACGGGGAGCTTCTCGACCCCGCGCAGGCCGGCGTCTCGGTGTTCGACCACGGGCTGATGGTCGGCGACGGCGTCTTCGAGACCGTGAAGATCGTGCACGGCAGGGCGTTCGCCCTCACCCGGCACCTCGACCGGCTCAAGCTCTCCGCCGCGCGCATGGACCTGCCCGAGCCCGACGTCGAGGCGATCGCCGACGGCATCGACCAGTGCCTGGCCGCCGCCCCCGCCTGGTCGCTCGGCCGCATCCGGATCACCTACACCAGCGGCCCCGGCCCGCTCGGCTCCGACCGCGGCGACCAGGGCGGCACCTCGGTCGTGATCGTCGACGAGCAGAAGCCGTTCCCCGCCGCCGCGAAGGTCACCGTCGTCCCGTGGCCGCGTAACGAGCGCGGCGCGCTGTCCGGCGTCAAGAGCACCTCCTACGGCGACAACGCCAAGGCCCTGGCCTACGCCAAGGCGCGCGGCGGCGGCGAGGCCATCTTCGGCAACCTCGCCGGCGACCTGTGCGAGGGCACCGGGTCCAACATCTTCATCGTGCGCGACGGTCACCTGCTCACCCCGACCCTCGCCTCCGGCTGCCTGGCGGGCGTCACCCGCGCCCTGGTCGTGGAGTGGTTCGGCGCCGAGGAGGTGGACGTACCACTGCAGGCGCTCTACGGCGCTGAGGAGGCGTTCCTCACCTCCACCACCCGCGACATCCAGCCGATCGCGCTGGTCGACGAGACCGAGCTGCCGGTCGCGCCGGGCCCGATCACCGCCAAGGCGATGCGCGTCTTCGCCGAGCGCTCCGCCGCCGACCTCAATCCCTGATCGCGTTGGCCGTGGGCAAGCCGCGCCCGGGAGATCCCGAGCGGCTCGGCGACCACCGCGTCGTGGGCAGGCTCGGCCAGGGCGGCCAGGGCGTCGTCTACCTGGGCGAGGCCGAAGACGGGGAGCGCGTGGCGATCAAGGTGCTCACGGGCGGCCTCGACCGGTCGTTCAAGCGCGAGCTCGCCGCGGCCCGCCAGGTCGCCGAGTTCTGCACGGCCCGGGTCATCGCCGCCGATCTCGATCACGACCCGCCTTACGTGGTCAGCGAGTTCATCGACGGCCCGACCCTGGAGCAGGTCACCCCCGTGCGCGGGGCGGCGCTGACGCGGGTGGCCATCGCCACGGCGACCGCGCTGACCGCCATTCACCGGGCCGGGGTGGTGCATCGCGACTTCAAGCCCGCGAACGTGCTGATGGCCGCCGACGGCCCGCGCGTGATCGACTTCGGCATCGCCAGGCTGGCCGACGCCACCACCGTGGGCAGCGGGCTCGTCGGCACGCCGCGCTACATGGCGCCCGAGCAGTTCGGTGACGGCCCGGTCGGCTCCGCCGCCGACGTGTTCGCCTGGGGCTGCACGATGGCGTACGCGGCGACGGGCCGCACGCCGTTCGGCGGCGACACGATCCCGGCCGCCATCCACCGGATCTTATCGGGGCAGCCCGAGCTGACCGGCCTGCCCGAGCCGCTGCGCTCCATCGTCGAGCGCTGCCTGGACAAGGATCCGGCCCGCCGGCCCGAGGCCAGGCAGGTGCTCTTCGACCTGCTCGGCGAGACCCGGCCCGCCGGGGAGGCGGAGGCGTTGCGGCAGGGCGCCCTCGCCGCCACACCCACCCCCGTATCGCGGCGCGGGCTGCTGCTCGGGGCGGGAGCGCTGACCGCGGCGCTGACCGCCGCGGCCGTCGTCGTGTGGCAGGCCAGATCCGGTCCCCCGCCAGAGGCCGAGTTCACGTCCGGGCCCACGTCGCTGCGCACGGCCGTGGCGGCGCCGCCCAACGAGCCGCAACCCCTCGCCGCCGCGCTGCAGGCCGCCCTCGCCGTCACACCCATGGCCGACTTCACCCACACAGGCGGGCTGTCACAGAGCAGCTTCTCCGCTACGGCCAAGGGCAGCCTCGTCTACGACCCGCTCGCCATGGACGGCTCCGGCAGCGTGGACTTCACCATGAACCTGAGCACCCCCGAGAGGAACGCCGACAAGGTCGTGGTCATCGGCGCCGGCGAGCGCGAGGGCGTCTACCTCGACGGGCGCGAGGCCAAGGGGAAGGACGAGACCGGAGTCGTGCTGTACACCCGCCTCATCGCGCTCGTGGCCTCCGTCGGGATCATCACCGAGCTCGTCGCGCTCACCCCCAGGATGAGCGCGACGGGCCGCACGTACGTGGGCTCGCTCGTCACCACCACGGCGCCGCACACCGTACAGGACATCCTCGCCGAGATCGCCGGCGGCTGGAGCAGGCAGGACCTGGAGAAGAGCACCCTCAACTGGGAGCTCACGCTGGACGAGCAGAATTGCCCGCGCGCCTTCGAGCTCGTCTGGCGCGCCCCGATCCAGGAGGCCGTGCTCGCGTCCTCCTGGACCACCGGCTACAGCGGCTGGCGCATCGGCACGATCAGCGCGCCTCAGTAGCTCTTCTGGGTCTGGACGTTGAAGTCGTCCATCTTGACCTGCTTGGCCGGATCGGTCAGCGGGTCGGTGATCTCCAGGACGTCCAGGCCCAGCTGAATGTCGGAGGAGTAGACGTACCCGTTGTAGTAGTAGGCCGACCAGGAGCCGGCGATGCCGCCGTCACCCTCGAACGGGCCGCGCTCGAAGTAGCCGATCTCCTTCGGGTTGTCGGAGTCGGTGAAGTCCACGAACGACACGCCGCCCTGGTACCACGCCTGGACCATGATGTCCTTGCCCGGCACCGGCAGCAGGGAGCCGTTGTGGGCGACGCAGTTCTCCTCTTCCTGCTGCTCGCGCGGGATCTTGAAGTAGCCGCGCTTCTGCAACTGGCCGTCGACGAGGTCGTAGACGGCGTCCGCGCCCTTGGTGGCCGGGGTGTTGCTGTCGCACGTCGGCGCGGAACCGCCGCCCAGCTCGTCGGTGAACAGGACCTTGGTCGCGTCGTTGTTGAACGTCGCGGAGTGCCAGATCTGGAAGTTCTCCCGGTCGCTGATCTGCTGCAGCAGCTTGGGCCGCTCCGGGTCGGCGATGTCCAGCAGCACGCCGTCACCGAAGCAGGCGCCCGCGGCGAGGTTCTTCTCCGGGAAGGCGGTGATGTCGTGGCAGCCGGCGGCGCCCGGCTGGGCGCCCTGGATCGGGATGTCGGGGCTGGCGATGACCCGCGCGGACTTCGGGTCGCTCACCGGGACCTCCACGATCTGCAGCAGCTTGTGCGGCGCGGGGCAGGTCTTGGAGTCCGGCTCGGGGCCGGGGGAGGAGACGTACACGTACAGCTTGTCGTCCTTCGGCACCATCGTGTGGGTGTGGGAGCCGCAGTCGGTGGCGACGGAGGAGACGTACTTGGGGCTCTTCTTGTCGCTGATGTCGAAGATGCGCAGGCCCTCCCAGGCGCGCTCCTGATCGGTGGAGTCACAGCCCTCGCCGCTGCGGGGCTCGTCCACGGACAGGATCAGCAGGTCGCCGTGGACCGAGACGTCGTTCTGCTGCGCCGGGCAGGCCACCTGGCTCACCGTCTTGGGGGCGGTCGGGTCGCTGATGTCGTAGATCGAGAACCCGCCGAAGTTGCCCACGAACGCGTAGTCGCCCTGGAAGGCCAGGTCGGTGTTCCAGTCGTCCAGGCCGTTGAGCGGGGCCGATCGGGGCACGTTGGCGACCAGTTTGACGTTGTCACTGGTCATGACCTGGCCCGGCGGAAGGCTGCTCGACCGCGTGTCGGACGCTTGCGTCGGCGGCGCGGCCGCCGGCTGCTCCGGGCTCGCCGCACACGCGGATACCAGCAGTACGGCCGCGCACAGCGCCGCCCCCCGCACCTTGGCGAAGATCACGCCTGTCCCCCTCGTCACATAGCTCAGTATGGAAGCTATGCCAGAGAAGTCCCGAGTGTGCGCACTATTCGTCACAGTTCTGCTGATATCTGTGTCGGTGGGCTGCGGCCAGGAGCCGGAACGACCGGCGCCCGTGGGCACGGACGCTCCGGTGATCGTCCCTCAGGAGCCGGGCGGAACGGCCCGGACGGCGACCCCCGGCGAGCGCGTGGGGCGCGCGCCCGCACCCCCGACGGCCGCGGACGTACGCTTCGCCGAAGGCATGATCCCCCACCACCGGCAGGCCCTGGAGATGACCGCCCTGGTGCCGAACCGCAGCACCAGGCCCGCCATCCGCGCCATCGCCGACCAGATCGCGCTCACCCAGCAGCCCGAGATCACGATCATGTCGAACTGGCTGACCGCCCTCGGCCGCCCCGTCCCCGGCGGGCACACGCACGGCGGCGACCGGGACGGCGGCGACGGCTACGGCATGGCCACGGAGGCGCAGCTGCGGGCGTTGCGCGCGGCCAGGGGCGCGGCGTTCGACCGGATGTTCCTGGAGCTGATGATCAGGCACCACGAGGGCGCGGTGCGCATGGCGGGGGAGCAGCTCGCGGGCGGCCGCGATCAGCGGATGCGGCTGATGGCCAGGGATGTGTACGCGGGCCAGAGCATCGAGATCACCAGGATGCGCAAGACCGTGGACACGCTGCCCGGATGAGGCTCAGGAGGGCCAGAGCATGTTGGTCAGCTCCGCGTCCAGGTCCATGTAGTCGGCCTCGCGGCCGGCGGGAACCTTCTCATATGTCCGGTGCAGGAACTCTGTCAGCGGGGCCAAGGGCACCTCGAACAGCGCCTGCCCGAAGGGGGAGGTCAAACTGATGTGCAACGTGCGCTCGCCGTCGGCGCGCGCCGGCCACACCTGCACGTCGCCGTCGCCGACACGTCTCACGATGCCGACGGTCAGCAACTCGCGTGCGAAGATCCACTCGACCGGCTCGTCGTTCCCTACGTGGAAGGCCATGCGGATGGCGTACGGGTCGTCGGCTGTGTAGCTCAGTCCGGCGAGCAGGGGGACGGTTGTACGGTCGGGGACCACAAGCCGAAGGCCAAGCTCGGCGGAGACGGTGGTGCTGTTCATCGTCAGCCAAACCTTTTCGTCGTAGGTCCCCTCTGCGGGGCTTTCACTGCTCTTGCGGACTTCGTCCTAGAGCTATGACGCGGAACGAAGAAACCTGTAGGAAAGATTCCGCTCCAAGGCCCTTCTGTAACGCAACTCACAGCTGGACATTTAGCCATCTACCTGGCTAAACGGCATCTATCGGGTCGTATTTGCAAGGGTTTTGCGTGGGGTGAAGCCTTGTCCCGAGCGGCTCCAAGAACGTTTACGGCGTGGATCACGATCGGCGTCTACCCGGGACAGGACGATGGTATGCCACCCGGCCGCCACACCGATGGGCAACCGCCGCCTTTCACCCGAATCATCCACCTGCCGCGGCCTCCTCGCCCTCCCGCTCGCCGTTTCGCCAGCGGGCCCCGGGATGCGGTATGGTTTTCCCCGTCGGCACCGCGAGGCGTCGGCGAGGAGGGCGATTAGCTCAGGGGGAGAGCGCTTCGTTCACACCGAAGAGGTCACTGGTTCGATCCCAGTATCGCCCACCAGCTCAAGAGCCGCCTCCCGAATCCGGGAGGCGGCTCTTGATCTTCTGAGTGACAAACTGAGTGACTTACGGGTTCTTGGCGGCATGGCCTGGAGCAGGGAAGATCCGATCCATGATCGCAGCCCCTTCCTGCATCACCGGGCGGATCTGCTGGCGATAGACCTTCTCTGTCACCGCTGACCCTCCCGCATGACCGATCAGGCGAGCGATGTGCTCGATGGGGACGCCGTCAGCGGAGAGCAGAGAGACGAAGCTGTGCCGTAGTTCGCGCGGGGTCCACTCCTGGGCGACCAGGCCCGCTCTGTCGATCACGCGCCGCACCTCTCGCCGGACGTTGTTGGCGCTGAGTTTGGTTCCTGCCTGAGTCGCGAACACGAGATCGTTGTCGTGCCACCGGTCGCCGGCCTTCTGGCGAACACGGCTTTGATGGTCCCAGAGAGCCCGTAATGCGGTGACGCAACGCTGCGGCAGCTTCAAGGTTCGGCGTGACCGTGCGGTCTCGGTGTCACCGCCGATCCGAACGAATCTCCACACATGGACTCCGAAATCGTCATGGTCCCATCCGGCATCCTTGACGAGGAGATCAAGCGGCTGAAGGCGGAGAACGCCGAACTGCGGCGGGCCAACGAGATCTTGAAAGCGGCGTCGGTTTTCTTCGCGGCCGAGCTCGACCGGCCGCACAAGCGCTCGTAGCGGTCATGGACGCTAGCCGCGTAAGGACTCGGTCTTTCAAACGGCCTGGCGGCGTTGACTGGGTGCATGACCATCCTCGGCGATCCCCATCCCCGGCCTGTCGTGATGGGTCGTACGGACGACGGGCGATTCAGATTCGTGGTTCCGCTGTGTGACGGCGAGACAGTCTCTTCCATCGAGGTAGAGGATCATCAGACGAGATGTCTGGTGTGGAAAGCGTCGCAACCGGCTCGGCCAGAAGTACGGAACGGGGCGATCGTCTTTGGAGATGTAGACCGATCAGCCCGGCACCGGCCTGTCGGCGAGTCCCGCTTCACCGTCGTGATAGCAGCCGCCACCAACTCCGCCGATCACACTCCGCAACCCATGATTACCGACAAAGGCTCACTGACCTTTTTCAGCCTCAGGCGGCCTGAGCACTGCGGAGGATCTTCCGGCCTTTCAGCTGGGCGTTCGCGCGTTCGCCGGGTCCGCGGAGCTTGGCGCGGGCGCGGTTGGCCTGCTTCTGGAACTCCGGTTTGTTCTTGCCTTGTACGGGTGCGGACCGGGCCCTCGGTTCCCTGATGGGCCTTGTCGGCGAGGGTGATGATCGTGGCCTGCTCCGACGCGCGCGAGATGCCCCAGATGCGGGCGGGGCTCAGGTCGTGGGCTTTGCCGGGCAGCGCTCCGGAGGCCCACAGGACGGTCCCGTCGGGTGAGGCGATGACCTGGACGTTCATCCCGTGCACGCGGTGCTTGACGGAGAAGTACGGCCGGTATGGATCAGCGTGCCGTCCAGGACCAAGTGGTCGCTTCGCCTTGCGCAACGCCGCCGTGAGCTTGGGCGAGCGGGCCGACAGCAACGCGACCGTCCGCCAAGCGGTCGCCGTCGACACCCCGAAACCGGCTTCGAGCGTCTCGCCCTTGCGCAGGTAGACCAGCACGAGGATGGAAAGCTTCACTGCTCACTGGCTGGGGCCCGCTACCGCGTGACTTGCGGAGCCGGATATCTTCCGGTCAGCCGGAATTGTCGCGGACCGCCGCCACCGGTGCGGACGGCTCAGCGCAGGGAGCGGAAGAACGCGCGCACGTCGGCGACGAACGGGATGGGTTGTTCCAGGGCCAGGAAGTGTCCGCCGCGCTCGAATTCGGTCCAGTGCACGATGTTGTGATCGCGTTCGGCGAAGCGACGGATGGCGACGTCCTGGGTGAGAGAGACTGCCACGCCGGTGGGCACGGTGCCGGGATCGCGCGGTGCCCAGGCCGATGGGTCGTGGTGGGACTCGTAGTAGTTGTGGGCCGAGGAGGCGCCGGTCTGCGTGAACCAGTAGATGCTGACGTCGGTGAGGATGGCGTCGCGGTCGACGGCGTCTTCGGGCAGGTCGGCGGCGCTGTCGGTCCATTCCTTGAACTTCTCGACGATCCAGGCGAGCTGGCCGGCAGGGGAGTCGTTCAGGCCGTGTCCCAGGGTCTGCGGGCGGGTGCCTTGGAGCTTGTCGTAGCCGCTCTGTTCCTGCTGCCAGTGCTCCAGGCGTGCCAGTCGCTCCAGTTCGGACTCGGTCAGGCCGTCCATCTCACCCTCGGCCCCGATCGGGAAGGTGACCAGGGCATTGACGTGCACGCCGAACACGTGCTCGGCATCCTGGCGGGCCATGGCCGGGGCCACGAAGGCGCCGACGTCGCCGCCCTGCACGCCGTAGCGGGAGTAGCCGAGCCGGTGCATCAGCTCGGCGAAAGCGTCGGCGATGCGGCCCTGCGTCCAACCCGTATCGCGCAGGGGAGCGGAGAAGCCGAACCCGGGCAGAGAGGGGATCACCAGGTGGAAGGCGTCGGCAGGGTTGCCGCCGTAGGAGCGCGGGTCGGTCAGCGGGCCGATGACGTCCAAGAACTCGGCGAACGAGCCGGGCCAGCCGTGGATGAGCATCAGCGGGGTCGCCTCGGCCTCGGGTGAGCGAATGTGCGCGAAGTGGATGCTCTGCCCGTCGATGTCGGTGGTGAACTGGGGCAGCTCGTTCAGCCTGGCCTCGTGCTTGCGCCAGTCGTAGCCGTCGGCCCAGTAGGAGGCGAGCTGGCGCAGGTAGCCGGTCGGGACGCCGCGGCTCCATCCTGGACCGCCGATCTCGCTGCTCCAGCGGGTACGGGCGAGCCGCTCGCGTAGGTCATCCAGCTCGTCCTGCGGGATTTCTATGTGGAACGGGTTGATCATCGGGCTATCCCTTCCAGAAACGGAATACTTGTGCGAAGAAGATGGCGGTCCGTTTGTTTGTGGTTCACCGCCCGCCCCAGAGGGCGGACTGACCTTCTGGGCTGCGAGGCGTCGGTCGTTCCGCGCATCGTACGGTTCAATAGGCAGAAATTTCGATCGCCGGCCTGGCGATAAAGTCGGCGAAAATACAACGCATGCCGTCCTACTGCGCGCACTTCCACGATGAGTCTCATCGCAGAACCCTTCCCATGCGGGCGACACCTGATGACCCGAAAGCGAAGAGTGGCTGATTCTTTGGAAGCCGGGAGCATTCGGGGATGTTTGCTTGTTTATGCTGAGAATGGAGATTATGAGGATTCCACGACGTGGGCTATCCATATAGCGCAGCGCGAAGTGCGCTCTCGGGATGGCGTGCTAAGGGAGATCTCACCCCCTCTGCGCCCAGCTCAAGTGGGACACATGGGACTAAAGTGCCTTAACTGACATGAGTAGGGCGAGAACCCCACTTCCCCGGCCGATTCGGCTCGATCGAGGACGGCCGGGCCTTATGCCAGAGCTTCCCCACCTGGTACCTACCACCAGCGCTACCACTCCGGGATCGGCTACCACTACCTGGTCGACCTGCACTACGGGCGCGTCGCCGCCATCGGCAACCGGCGCGCCCTCGTTCTGGCCGCCGCCCCGGCACCCCGAACGCTTCGCCAGCGGAGGCACCCCCACCCCACTCGCCCGGCCCGGTCCCGCCTGGATCAACAAACCCAAAACCGAAACACACAACGAGCACACCGCAGAGAAGCCGACACAGAATCAACCCAGCTCAACTGCCTTGATCACATTGACAGGCATCCCATGGCGAAAACTGTCAAGGGGGCGACTTGGGCGGTCCGATGTGGCCAAGCAGAATCCCGGCTCGCCGGGGCACCGGCGCGCGACCGTGGACGGACGCGAGGTGACGTCGTCGTACAACATCGTCGGACCGGTTCGGCGCATCCAGATGGACTAGAGCGTCGACCCTTACGTCCTGATCGTCCAGATCCCCCAGGACGCCGTCGAACGGGTCCTGGCCGAGTGCCTCGGCGACGCGCCCCCGGCCGCCGAGGTTCGAGCCGCTCGTCGACCGCGACGGCCCTGTCGGGTGCCGGTGATCAGGTCAGCGTCCGCGCCCTCCAGCGGGGGTTCGGTGAACACTTGCAGACCACGCCGCCGGCCCATCTGCGCCGGCGACGGCTCGAACGGGCGCATGAGGACCTGCTGGATCTGGCCGCCTCGGGTCGCCCCGGCACCTTCATCGACGTCGCGCTGCGCTGGGGTTCACGCACATGGGCCGGTTCTTGAACCTGTACCGCGCGGCGTACGGCCGGTCTCCCCGGCCACGCTCAAGGGCGCACGTTGACCAAGGTAGGGATATCCGATTTGCGTGGCAAGCTCCGCACTTTACGGATAGATCTCGAATGATGATCGGGTCAGACTTCCAATGATTCGTGCATCACCTGCGTGGAGGTCGCGTGACAACGGTCCAGCCGCTTACCCTGGAGGACGATCTTCCCCTGGACCTGGCCATCCGGTGGGATGACCCGCCTGCCATGCTCGGCGCTGTCGCCGCGCTGCGGGACGCGTTCGACACGGGCCGCGTGCTGAACTGGCGCGCCGAGGCGATGCCGCGGACCGTCGTCCCGCTCCTGTGGCACCTCCCGCCTCCCGAGAACGCGGCACCGGACTTCGCGGAATGGCGCTCGGTCTTCCGGCCGGGGCTGTGCTACTACCGGCGCGGGCCCGGGTTCGTCCAGGTCAAGGACGTGCGGGACCCGGAGGAGGCGGGGAGGTTCACCATCGACGAGCCGCACGTCCTGAGGGCGTTCCTCCGGTGCCTCCGGCCGACCGCGCTCACCGACCTGGACGCCCTCGAACGCGACGCGGCTGAGGCGTTGCTCGACGAACGGCTCCTGCTGCGCGCCGCCGACCAGGTGGTCGTCCTCCCCTACCGCATGCGGCGCTGGCCGGTGCCCGCGATGGGGCTGTGAGGGGCGAGCCGATGAGCACCAACGACGAGACCCAGAACGTGGCCGAGGCGCGAGCCCGGGCCGAACTAGTCAAGATGATCTTCGGGTTCCGCTTCTCCCAAGTGGTCCACACCGCGGTCCGGCTCAGGATCGCCGACCACCTCGCGGATGGCGAGAAGACGGTCGCGCGGCTCGCCCAGGCGACCGGGACGCACCCGCCGACCCTGCACCGGCTGCTGCGCGCACTCGCGGCCTTGGACATCGTCATCGAGACGACTGCCGGTTCGTACCGGCTCGGCGCGCTCGGACGGCCCCTGCGCTTCGAGGCGGAGAACTCGGTGACGGCCCTGACGCTGATGGCCGGGGACGACATGGCGTGGCGAGCCTGGGGGGAGCTCACGCACAGCGTCCGTACAGGTGAGCCCGCCTTCGACCACCTCGCCGGAATGAACAACTTCGCGTACATGGCCGACCGTCCGGAGGTGGCGGTGGCCTACTACGAGGCCGTGCGGCGGGACACCGCCGGCCTCGCTCCGGCGCTGGCCGCCCACGTGGACTTCTCGCGGTTCAAGAAGGTCGTGGACGTGGGCGGCGGTGCGGGCGCGCTGCTCGCCGAGATCCTGCGCCGCGAGACCGGCGTGCGCGGCGTGCTGTTCGACACCCCCGCCGGTCTCGCGTCCGCGCCGCGCGTCCTGGCCGAGGCGGGCGTCGCGGAGCGATGCGAGATCGTCGCGGGAGACTTCATGGAGAAGGTCCCCGAGGGCGGCGACGCCTATGTGCTCAAGTATGTCCTGCTCGACTGGGACGACGACAGTGCCCGGACGATCCTCGCCAACTGCCGCCGCGCCATGCCCGAGCACGCGGTCCTCATCGTCGTCGAGCTCATGCTGCCCGATCGCCCGGACTCCTGGACGGCCGTGGGAGACCTCGACCTGCTGGTGACCACGGGCGGAAGGGAGCGTACCGAAGCGGAGTTCGAGGCGCTCCTGCGGTCGGCGGGTCTCGAACCCGCTTCGGTGCGGGAGCTGCCGGACGAGGGCCATTTCACGGTGATCGAGGCGAAGGAGGTGAGAACATGACCGCCACCACTCTGAAGAAGACCCGCATCCGGCCGTCCACGTACTGCCGTTCAGTGCGTATCACCATGGGTCAGGCCCGGAAGGAGTCGGCCCCCGCGGGTGAGACCGTTCCGGAACGGCGGGCGCGCGGTATCGGCTGAACGACAAGGTGACGGCGAGAAGGCCGCCGAGGCGCGGACCGGCCTTCTCGCCCCCCGACCGGTCTCCCCGGTTGTCCGGCGCGCCACCGGACCACCTTCGCGTCGAACGGAGCGGAAAGATCATGCGGCTGACACTCGCGGCGATGCCCTGGCAGGCGATCAACCGGCCCTCGCTGCCCCTTGGGCTGCTCCACGGCCTGGTCGCACGGGACTGCCCGGACGTCGAGGTCACCGAATACCACGGTGGCGTGCGCTGGGCGGAGCACCTGTTCGCGGCCGACGCGACGCCGCCGTCGGACTACACCGAGATCGCCGACACCGGGGTCTTCCACGGACTGGGAGACCTGATCTTCGCCGGATGCCTGTACGACGACCTGGGCCGGGGCGCGGACGCGCTGGAGCGCGTTTCTGCGACATACGGCTTCGACGCCGCGGGCATCCGGCGGATGCGCGAGCTCTCCGCCGGGTTCGTCGACAAGGCGGCGGCCGAGATCCTGGCGTCCGGCCCTGACGTGGTCGGGTTCTCCACTACCTTCATGCAGAACGCGGCCAGCCTCGCGCTCGCCCGCCGGATCAAGGGTCTGCGGCCCGAGGTGACCGTCGTGTTCGGTGGCGCCAACTGCGAGGGGCCGATGGGCGCCGCCCTGCACCGCAACCACCGGTTCGTCGACCTGGTCGTCCGCGGTGAGGCGGAACAGGTGTTCCCGGCGCTGCTCTCCCGGCTGAGCGAGGACGCCCTGCGCGGAGACTTCGCCGACATCCCCGGCGTCTGCTGGTGGGACGGCGACCGCTCCGTGGCCAACGACCAGCCGGCGCACAGCGTGTCTCCCGGCCTGATCCCCATCCCGGACTACACCGCCTGGCAGGACGCGTTCGAACGCTCGCCGCTGCGCGAGTACCTCACGCCGGAACTGGTCGTCGAGAGCTCGCGCGGCTGCTGGTGGGGCGAGAAGCACCACTGCACGTTCTGCGGCCTCAACGGATCGCTCATGCGGTTCCGCAGCAAGTCCGCCGACCAGTTCTGGACGGAGCTGAGCACCCTGGTGGAACGCCACCAGATCCTCGACGTGATCACCGTCGACAACATCCTGGACATGGGCTACCTGAAGACCCTGCTCCCCCGCATGGCCGAGGCCGACTGGGACCTGCGAGTCTTCTACGAGATCAAGTCCAACCTGCGCGGCGACCAGATCGCGGCGCTCGCCGACGCGGGGATCGTCCTGCTCCAGCCCGGGATCGAGAGCCTGAGCGGCAGGGTGCTCGGCCTCATGGACAAGGGGGTGGACGGCGTGACCAACGTCCGGCTCCTCCGCGACTGCGAGGACAACCACGTCACCTGTGAGTGGAACTACCTGTATGGCTTCCCCGGGGAGCGGAACGAGGACTACCTCGACGTGATCCACCAGATCCCGGCACTGGTCCACCTGCAGCCGCCCTCGTACTCCCAGCGCATCATCCTCGAACGCTACAGCCCCTACTTCGAACGTCCCGAGCTGGGCTTCGCCCGCCGCGAGCCCGCCGCCTTCTACCGCGACATCTACGACCTCCCCGAGAGCGAACTCGCCGACCTCGTCTACTTCTTCGACTGCGACAACGCCGGCATCGGCGAGGACGTCGTGGCGGACCTCAAGGCCGCGTTCTTCCGGTGGCGGCGCGGCTACCTGCACTCCTCGCTGGTCGCCGAGGACGACGGCACCGATATCCTGATCACCGACCGCCGCGCGGGATGGCCGAGGGCCCGGCACCGGTTGACCGGCTGGCGGGCCGACGCCTACCGGGGGCTGCGCCGACGCCGCACGGTCAACGGGCTGTGCTCCCACCTGGGGGAGCTGGGCCGTGACGTCGGCGCCGCCGCCGTCGAGGCGTGGCTGCGCGACGCCCTCCGGGACGGCCTCGTGTTCGTCGACGACACCGCCTGGGTCGCGCTCGCGACAGCCCAGGTCCCGCAAAAGGTGATCACGGACGAGGCCGCCGCGGCCCGCTAGTACTCCAGTGCCACTTTGCGATCTTTAGGCGTAGGGGTCACATGGCGACGGCCACCGCGTGATCATTCGGAGCTTGTGAAGACAGGTTTCGGGGGCGTCGCCGTTCGGCACGCTGGGATCAGGTATGGCCAGAGCGGTACCTCGACAACGACCCGCCACTCGTTGGGACCTCATCTACCCGGGACGGTGCCCGGTAGCAACGGCCACGAGTCGCGTGGCGTCTGATCTTCAAAGCCGATCGGACGGTCAGCCCGGCCATGGCTCGCCAGGGTCGCGGGGTCGACGTCCTCGGCCTGCGTCGTGCAGCCGGTAGATGCCTTGCTCGCGCAGCGACCTGACGGGTCGACCCGCTGGATCGGGCGTGCGGCCCTGGCCGGGATGAGGGCCGGAGGCGGGGGAGCGGTAGGCGCCGGCCGCCGTTGCAGTCGCGACGCCGGCACGAGCCGTGCGGCGGTCGGCGGGATCAGCGTCGCCGGCACCACGACCGGATGCGGTGCGAGCGCCGACGCGTTCACCGGTGCGGACAGAGAGCGAGGGGATCGTACGCGCGCGCATAGCAATTCCTCTGTCAGGTGACGATGCCTGCATGGGATCAAGGACCGAACGGCTGATGAATTCTTCGGCGACGCGCATCCGGCTCGGGCGGCCGGCCGGTGGGGGTTGATCTCGGCGGGAGCCGCGCCTAGCCTTCGGCCGTGGAAGCCCCGACACTGTTCGCGATCAGTGACCTGCACGTCGCCTACAAGGAGAACCGTGAGATCGTCGAGAGGATCAAGCCCGCGCACGACGGCGACTGGCTGATCGTCGCCGGTGACGTCGGGGAGCTCTTCGCCGACGTGGAATGGGCGCTGGGCCTGCTCGCCGACCGGTTCGCCAAGGTGATCTGGGCACCGGGCAACCACGAGCTGTGGACGCCGCGGGAGGACCCGGTCCAGCTGCGCGGCGAGGCCCGCTACCGCCGCCTGGTGGAGGTCTGCCGGGAGCTCGGCGTCGTCACCCCGGAGGACGCGTATCCGGTGTGGGACGGACCGGGCGGCCCGGTCGCGGTCGTGCCGCTGTTCCTGCTGTACGACTACTCCTTCCGGATGCCGGGCCTGACCACCAAGGAGGCGTCGCTGGCGTACGCCTACGAGACGGGCGTCGTGTGCACCGACGAGATCCTGCTCCATCCCGACCCGTACCCCAGCCGGGAGGCCTGGTGCTGGGCCCGCCTGGCGGAGACCGAGCAGCGGCTGGCCGGCATCGACGACAGCCTGAGGACCGTGCTGGTCAATCACTTTCCCTTGGTACGCGAGCCCACCCGGATCCTGCGCTACCCGGAGTTCGCCCAGTGGTGCGGCACCGACCGGACCGCCGACTGGCACCTGCGTTACCGGGCCGAGGTCGCCGTCTACGGGCACCTGCACATACCCAGGACCACCTGGCACGACGGCGTCCGTTTCGAGGAGGTGTCGGTCGGCTATCCGCGCGAGTGGCGTCGGCGGAGCACGCCACCGGGGGTACTCCGCCGGGTGTTCGACTGATTCCGCACCCTTGTCTCCGCAGCCGTGCATTTGCATTGACGGCGGGCCGTGGGACAAACTCGTGAATGAGGCGACCGCAAGCCCGCTTTTTCGTACTCATTGATATTCAGGGTCGAAGGGCCGCCGTGGTGAGGCGCGTCTGCCTCCAAGGTCGCGGGCGCGGCCCAAAGCCGTGCCTGTGCTGTGTCTGACCTGGTCGTTTTCGCATGCTCCCGGCCATGGACGGCGTGCCACCGCCACCGTCCGCACCCTCGCCGAGCGGTGTTCAACTGCTTAGAGCCCACAGTTGAACACAATCTTCCGCACGCCTGTCTGACTGAGCGTTTCCGCAGTTGAACAAGGGTGCAGGGCCGGTTGCGTGCCTTCCGCCCGCCCAGTTAGCATCCTGCCGAACGTAATTCGCGGATTTCCTCTCGGAAAGCTTTTTCGGATATCTGTTCAATGGCGTCGAGCCACGCCGACCGCTCCCGCGGGGTCATGGGAAAGCTCATGTCGAGCGATCAGGGAATGGCGACTGAATGTCTAACGAGGAAAAACTCCGCGATTACCTCAAGCTGGTGACCGCCAATCTCCAGCAGACGCGCCGCCGCCTGCGCGAGGTGGAGGAGCAGAGTCAGGAACCGATCGCGATCATCGGCATGGGCTGCCGGTTCCCCGGCGGCGTACAGGACCCGGAACACCTGTGGGAGTTGCTGACGGCCGGCACGGACGCGGTCTCCGGGCTGCCGAGCACGCGCGGCTGGGACCTGGACGCCCTGTACGACCCGGACCCGGCCCATCCCGGGACGTCGAACGTTCGCTCGGGCGGATTCGTTCACGAAGCGGGGGAGTTCGATCCCGGGTTCTTCGGGATCAGCCCGCGCGAGGCGCTGGCCATGGACCCGCAGCAGCGACTCCTGCTGGAGACCTCCTGGGAGGCTCTGGAGCGGGCCGGCATCGACCCTGGATCGCTGCGGGGCTCGTCGACCGGGGTGTTCGCCGGCGCCAGTTTCTCCGGTTACGGCAGCGCGCTCCAGGACGGCGACGGCAGCCTGGAGAGCCACCTCCTCACCGGCACCGCCAACAGCGTCATCTCCGGCCGGGTGGCCTTCAGCTTCGGTCTCGAGGGCCCGGCCGTCTCGGTGGACACGGCCTGCTCGTCCTCGCTCGTCGCCCTGCACCTCGCGGTCAAGGCCCTGCGCTCCGGCGAATGCGGCCTGGCGCTGGCCGGGGCTGTGACCGTGTTGGCCAGTCCTACCTGGTTCGTCTGGGGCAGCCGGCAGCTGGGGCTCGCCCCCGACGGGCGGTGCAAGCCGTTCTCGGCCACCGCCGACGGCATGGGGCTGGCCGAGGGCGCCGGCATGCTGGTGCTCGAACGGCTCTCGGACGCCCGCCGGCACGGGCACGAGGTTCTCGCCGTGATCCGGGGCAGCGCGGTGAACCAGGACGGCGCCTCCAACGGACTGACGGCCCCCAACGGGCCCTCCCAGCAGCGGGTGATCCAGGCGGCGCTGGCCGGCGCCGGGCTGTCCCCGGACGACATCGACGCGGTCGAGGCACACGGCACCGGCACGGAGCTGGGCGACCCGATCGAGGCGCAGGCGCTGCTGGCCGCGTACGGGCAGAACAGGGACCCCGAGCGGCCGCTGTGGACGGGATCGGTGAAGTCCAACATCGGCCACACCCAGGCCGCGGCCGGGGTGGCCGGACTGATCAAGATGGTGCTGGCCCTGCGGCACGGTGTCCTGCCGCGCACCCTGCACGTCGATGAACCGACCCCGCACGTGGACTGGTCCGGCGGGGTACGGCTGCTGACCGAGGCGGTCGACTGGCCCGCCGGTGACCGGCCGCGCCGGGCCGGGGTGTCGTCGTTCGGGATGAGCGGCACCAACGCGCACGTCATCCTGGAGGAGGACCCGTCCGAGTCCGGCTGGCCGCCCGGGGACGCAGGCCCGGCGGAGGACGCCGGCGGGGCGGCTGCGGTGGCCGAGGACGTCCCGGCCGTGGCCATGCGGGTGCTGACGGGGGCTCCGTCCGCCTGGCTGGTGTCGAGCCGGTCCGCCGCCGGGCTGCCGGTGCAGGCCGGAAGGCTGGCCGCGTTCCTCGCGAGCCGACCGGGCTCGGACCCGGCTGACGACGCTGACCTCGCCGATGCCCGCAGGATCACTGACATCGGCTGGTCGCTGGCGACGACCCGGTCGACGTTCGAGCATCGCGCCGTGATCCTCGGTGCGGACCTCGGCCAGCTGACGTCCGGGCTGTCGGCCGTGGCCGCAGGGGACTCGGCTCCGGGGGTGCTGTCGGGGGTGGTTCCGCCCGGTGGCAGCAGCCGGGTGGGTTTCCTGTTCGCCGGGCAGGGGGCGCAGCGGGCCGGGATGGGCCGGGAGCTGTACGCCGCGTCCCCGGTCTTCGCCTCGGTGTTCGACCAGGCGTGCGCCCTGCTGGAGGCCGAGCTCGGCCTGCCGATCCGGGACGTCGTACTCGGCCGGGACCCTCATGACGGCGACACCGGCCCCACACCCGAGGACGATCCGCGCGCGGATCAGACCGTCTTCGCCCAGGCCGGGCTGTTCGCGGTGGAGGCGGGGCTGGTGGCCATGCTGGCGGCGGCCGGGATCGTGCCGGACGCGGTGGCCGGTCATTCGGTGGGTGAGATCGCGGCGGCTCATGCCGCAGGGGTGCTGAGCCTGGCCGACGCCTGCCGGCTGGTGGCGGCGCGGGGCCGGCTGATGCAGGCGCTGCCCGAGGGTGGGGCGATGGCCGCCATCGAGGCGACCGAGGCCGAGCTGGTCGCGGCCATGGGGGACGACGTCGACGGCGTCGACGGCGTCGAGCTGGCCGCCGTGAACGGTCTCTCGTCGGTGGTCGTCTCCGGTGCCGCCGAGGCGGTCGACGAGCTGATCGAGGTCTGGCGGGCACGAGGCCGGCGAGTGCGCCGGTTGCGGGTCAGCCACGCGTTCCACTCGGCCCGGATGGACCCGGTGCTGCCCGAGCTGGCCGCGGTGGCCGCCGGGCTGGAGCACCACGCCCCGATGGTGACGTGGGCGGGCGCCCTGACCGGTGAGCCGATCACCACCGCGGATCCGGGCTACTGGACGGAGCAGGCCCGCCGGCCCGTACGGTTCGCCGACGCCGTCACCACCCTGGCCGACCAGGGCGTCTCGGTGTTCATCGAGATCGGCCCGGACACGACCCTGTCCGCGCTCGGCCTGGCCGCGCTGGCGGGCTTCACCGCCGACGGTGCGGAATCGCGGCCCGGAGCCGTCCTCATCCCGCTGCTGCGGCCCACGACGCCCGTCCCCGAATCTGTTCTGACCGCGTTCGCGCGTGCGCACGTCCATGGTGTCGAGGTGGACTGGGCCGCCGTGCTCCCCGCCGGACGGCGGGTGGCGTTGCCGACGTACGCCTTCGCGCACCAGCAGTTCTGGGCCCGGTCCGGGCCGTCCGGCGGCGCGACCGGTGACGGCGCGACCACGGAGGCGGAGCGACGCTTCTGGGCGGCGGTCGAGGCGGGCGACCTGGCCACGCTGGCCGGCACACTCGCGGTGGACGGGAGCCGTCCGTTCGGCGAGGTGCTGCCCGCGCTGTGGTCCTGGCGGCAGCGCGAGCGTCATGAGGCGCTGACCGCGAACTGGCGGTACCGGGTCTCCTGGGAGCCGGTCACCGACCCGGGGCCGGCCCGTCTGTCCGGAACCTGGCTCGTGGTGGGCGATGCGGCGGACGGCGGCCTGAGCGCCGACTACCTGTCGATCCTGCGCGACCGGGGCGCCGAGCCCATCCTCGTCGGGATCGCCCCCGACCAGCTCGACCGGGAGGCCCTGGCCGGCCGGCTGGCCGACTCGCTCACCGAGTGCCGGGCCGCCGGGGCCGCGCCGGTGGCCGGGGTACTGTCGCTGCTCGCGTTGGACGAGACGCCACGGCCGGAGTTCCCGGTGGTTCCCGCCGGGCTGGCCGGGACACTGGGGCTGGTCCAGGCGCTCGGCGACGTCGGCATCCAGGCTCCGCTCTGGGTCCTCACCCGCGAGGCGATGACCACCCGCCCCGACGAGGTACCGGCCAGACCGGTGCAGGCGCACGTCTGGGGACTGGGCCGGGTCGTCGCCCTTGAGCACCCCGACCGCTGGGGCGGCCTGATCGACCTGCCCGCCACCCTGGACGAGCCGGCCGCCGCTCGGCTGGCCGCCGTGCTGGCCGGCTGCGGCGAGGACCAGGTCGCGATCCGCGGCGCCGGCATCCTCGGCCGCCGCCTGATCCGGGCCGCGCCCGCCCACCACGACGTCGAACGCCCGACGAATCGGGCCGCGCCCGCCCATGACGGCGTCGGACGTTGGACGACTCGGGGCACGACGCTGATCACCGGTGATGCCGGCACGATCGGCGATACGACGGCCCGCTGGCTGGCGGAGTGCGGCTCGCGGAGCCTGGTCCTGGCCGGCCGGTCCGGTCCGGCCGCGCCGGGCGCGGCGAGCCTGGCGGCGGTGCTGGCCGAGGCCGGCGCCACGGTCAGCGTTCTCGTCGCCGACGTCGCCCGGCGGGACGAGACGGCCGGGCTGCTCGACAGGATCGGCCGGAGCGGGACGCCGCTGACCGCGGTGTTCCACACCACGGGCGTGGAACAGGCCACCGCCGTGGCCGACACGACCATCGCCGACCTGGCCGACGTCCTCGGCGAGAAGGCCGCCGGAGCGAGGTGGCTGGACGAGCTCACCCGGCCCCTGAACCTGGACGCGTTCGTCCTGTTCTCCTCGATCTCCGCCACCTGGGGCAGCGGCCGGCAGCCGGGCTCCGCGGCGGCGAACGCCTTCCTGGACGCGCTCGCGGAAAGCCGCCGCGGTCAAGGGCTGGCGGCGACGTCGGTCGCCTGGGGCCCGTGGGCGGGCCAGGGCCTGGCGAACGGTGACGACGGCGAGCAGATGCGGCGACGTGGGCTGAGGCTGGTGGACCCGGCCCAGGGGATCCGCGCGCTGGGGCAGGCCCTCGACCACACGGACCCGTCGGTGACGGTCGCCGACGTGGACTGGGCCCGCTTCGCGGCGACCTTCACGCTGCGGCGGCCGAGCCCGTTGATCGCGAGCATGCCCGAGGTCTCGCGCTCGGCGGCCGACGCCGACCCCGGTTCCGCCGCCCCGAACTCCGGGACGGCGCTGGGCCGGCAACTGACCGGCCTGCCCGAGGATGAGCAGACCCGCATCCTGCTCGACCTGATCCGGGCCCGGATCGCCACCGTCCTCGGCCATGCGTCGATCGAGAACGTCCAGGCGGACTGGGCCTTCAGCGACCTCGGCTTCGACTCCCTGACCGCCGTCGAACTCCGTGACCGGCTCAACGCCGCGACCGGCCTGCGACTGCCCGCCACGCTGGTGTTCGACCACCCCACCCCGGTGGCTGCCGCGAAGTTTCTCCGATCCCAGCTGACAGGGGACGCGGAGAACGCCGGCCGCGCCGCCGCCGGCTTCCTCCGGTCGGCGGCCCCCGACGAGCCGATCGCCATCGTCGGCATCGGCTGCCGCTTCCCCGGCGGCGTCGACACCCCCGAAGGGCTCTGGGAGCTGCTGGCCGCCGGCGCGGACGTGATCGGCGACTTCCCGCGCGACCGCGGCTGGAACACCGAGGACCTGTTCGATCCCGACCCGGACCAGGAGGGCACCACCCACATCCAGTCCGGCGGATTCCTGCACGCGGCCGGTGACTTCGACCCCGGCTTCTTCGGGATCAGCCCCCGCGAGGCGCTGACCATGGACCCCCAGCAGAGACTGCTGCTGGAGACCTCGTGGGAGGCGCTGGAGCGAGCCTCCATCGATCCCTTCTCGCTGCGCGGCAGCCGCACCGGGGTGTTCGCCGGCGGCACCTTCTCCCGCTACGGCGCCGACCAGCCCGAAGGCGCGCTCGACGGCGGCCTGGTGACGGGCACCGCGACCAGCGTGCTGTCCGGCCGCGTGTCCTACACCCTCGGCCTGGAGGGGCCCGCTCTCACGGTCGACACGGCCTGCTCATCCGGCCTGGTCGCGCTGCACCTGGCCGCTCAGGCGCTGCGTTCCGGCGAATGCACGCTCGCCTTGGCCGGAGCCGCGTTCGTGACGGCCAGCCCGGTCATGTTCACCGACTTCAGCAGGCAGCTGGGACTGGCTCCGGACGGCCGGTGCAAGGCGTTCGCCGCCGATGCCGACGGCATGGGCGTCGCCGAGGGCGCGGGCATGCTCGTCATGGAACGCCTGTCCGACGCCCGCCGGAACGGGCACCGGGTGCTGGCGCTGGTGACCGGCAGCGCGGTGAACCAGGACGGCGCCTCCAACGGCCTCACCGCGCCGAACGGCCCGTCCCAGCAGCGGGTGATCCGGGACGCCCTGGCCAGTGCGGGGCTGAGCGCCGCCGACGTCGACGCGGTCGAGGCGCACGGCACCGGAACGCCGCTGGGCGACCCGATCGAGGCACAGGCGCTGCTGGCGACGTACGGACAGGACCGGCCGGAAGGACGGCCGTTGCGGCTGGGGTCGGTGAAGTCGAACATCGGGCACGCCCAGCAGGCGGCCGGCGCGGCCGGACTGATCAAGATGGTGCTGGCCCTGCGGCACGGGCTGCTGCCGCGCACGCTGCACGCGCAGGAACGGTCCCCGCACGTGGACTGGTCCGCGGGCGACGTAAGGCTGCTCACCGAGGCGCGCCCGTGGTCGCCGGGCGAGCGGCCGCGCCGGGCCGGCGTCTCCGCGTTCGGGATCAGCGGTACGAACGCGCACGTCATCCTCCAGGAGGCCCCGGCCGAGGCCCTGGCAGGTGAGCCCAGCGCCAACGCCCCCGAACCGTCCGGCGAACCCGGCATCAGCGCCGGGCCGGTCGGCGCATCCGGGGGTGAGCCGGTTCCGGCCGTGCTGTCGGCCGCGTCACCGGTCTGGTTGTTGTCGGCCCGGTCGGAAGCCGGGCTGGCCGCCCAGGCGCAGCGGCTGGCGTCGTTCGTGACGGCGGATCCGGAGCTGGATCCGGCCGACGTGGGGTGGTCTCTGGCTGTGTCGCGTTCGATGCTCGAACACCGGGCCGCCGTGGTCGGAGCGGATCGGGACGAGCTCATGGCGACGCTGTCGGCCCTTGCCGGCGAAGGCGAGGCCGCTGGACTGTCCGCCGGGTCTGGTGCGGTCGGGCTCGGGGCCGCCGGGGCCGGTGCCGTGGGGCTCGCGTCCAGCGGCGGCGTCGGGAAGATCGCTTTTGTCTTCCCTGGTCAGGGTGCGCAGTGGGTGGGGATGGGGCGGGAGATGCTGGTGGCGTCTCCGGTGTTCGCGGCTCG